>NZ_BAABDQ010000005.1:0-551364 GCF_039539705.1 Nonomuraea rosea
CGACCAGCACGAGGTTCTCCCGGCCGGTGAGGATCTCGTCGACGGCGGCGAACTGCCCGGTGAGGCTGATCGACTCGCGTACGTCCGCCGGTTGGGTGGTGACGTCGAAGCCGTGCACGCCGGCCGTTCCGGCGTCGGCCTTGAGCAGGGTGGACAGGATTTTCACGACGGTGGTCTTGCCGGCTCCGTTGGAGCCGAGCAGGGCGAAGATGCTGCCGGGCGCCACGGCGAAGTCCACGCCGCGCAGCACGTGCAGGTCCTTGTACGACTTCTCCAGGCCCTGCACGCGGATCGCCTGGGCTTGCTGTGTGGTCATCAGACCGTCCTGTCTTCTCTTCCGGTGTCTTCGCCGGCGGCGCGGTCGATGGCGCTGGTGAAGCGTTCTCGCTCCCGGCGGATGTAGCTCCCCATGGAGTAGTTCTGCATGAACGCCTCGACGAACTCCACGGGGTCTTCGCCGAAGATCTCGCGGATCGGGGTGCCGTCCGCCGCGCTCTGCTCGAACAGATCGGCAAGGTCCTCGAACATCGAGGCCGCGTCGGTCCCGTCCCCCGGCCCGAAGTGCATCAGGTACCGCTCCAGCGCTTCGACCGCCGTGCGGTAGTTTTCGGGAAGCGCTTTGACGCGCGCCTTGTACTGCCGCCAGCGCCTCTTGTCCTCCCACGGCCCGGTAACCACTTCCAGGTACTGCCGGGCGCGGCTCTTCGGCTGGTTCGATTCTGCGTCCATGGCTACAGACCTCCTTCGCGCATGCACCTAGGCCCTCGTCGGCTACCTAGCAATGCTGACTACTGGTACATAGTAACGCTGAATAGTTGAGGCGCAAGCCGGGGCAAGGAATCAGGCGGCGTCGAGGGCTGCGGTGATCTTGCGCATCATTTCGGCCAGCGCGGGGCTGGTCTGGCCCTGGTGGGTGCGGGCGGCGGCTTCGATGGCGACGATGACGGTCCGGCGGAAGTTGTCGGCCTCTACCGGCACCTGCTTCTTCAGCAGGCCGATGGCTGCCGTCAGAGCCGGCAGCACGTGATCGGCGAGCGCGGCCACGGACTTGCCGCGCAGATTCACACCCTTGGGCCACTCGGCGAGCACATGCCCGACCAGGCCGGTGGCGGAGGCCAGGGCGATGGAGCCGTCGGAGGCGGCCCGGTGGGGTTTGCCGGCGGCGTCGGCGGCGGCCATCAGCGAGACGGCGCCCCAGGCGGCGGTCCGCAGGGTGATCTTGTCCTGGTCGGTAAGGGTGATGAGCATGGCGGTGGTCCTTTGTACCGGTGACGAATGCGGTGGGAACGTGAAATGCCGACAGGAGGCTTGCCGCCCTGCAGCGTGCGTCTCGAGATCCTCCGCGGTCGGGTCATGTCACCGGCAGCAGAGATCCAGGAGGGGTTCTGGCGGGTGACGTCGCGGGGGATGAGCCGGGGTCCGGAGAGGACCCCGGCACAAGCGGTCGCAGCGCTGGGCCCGGCATCCCATCAGGCGGCGTCGAGGGCCTCGGTGATCTTGCGGGCCATCTCGGTCAGGGTGGGGCTGGGCCGGTCCTGGGTGGCGGCGTCGATCGCGACGATGACGGTGCTGCGGAAGTTGCCGGCCTCGGCCGGGTCCTGCTGCTTGAGCAGGGTCATGGCGGAGGTGAGGGCGGGCAGGACCTGGTCGGCGAGGTCGGCGACGGTCTTGCCGTACTTGACGCCCTTGGGGGCCTTGGCGAGCACGTGCCCGACCGTGCCGGTGGCGGAGGTCAGGGCGATGGAGCCCTGGGTGGCGACCTTGTGGGCCGAGCCGGCGGCACCGGCGGCGGACATCAGGGAGACGGCGCCCCAGGCGGCGACGCGGAGGGTGAGCTTGTCCTGGTCGGTGAGGGCGAGGGTGACGGACATGATGGTGTGCTCCTTCGAACTGTAGTGAGCGGACCGGCTGTGAACCGCTCATGGAGTAACCATCGCCGACCGCCCTGATACGGAGCCGTCGCCGTCCTGACACGGCCGCTGATACGACCGCGCACCAGGCCTGATCGCCGCCTGCGTTACCGGCCGGCGCCGACGCCGAGGAAGTCCGCCCTCGCTGGCGTACGTCACATGACCGGCACCCGGGTCATCGGCGCCTCATGGCCGACAGGACGCGGCCGGCGCTCCTGACGCTCTGTGACCCATGCCACACGCGGTTCCTGTCAGCAATCGGGGCGCCGTCCCGCTCAACTCACCGAGAGCACGCGAACCGACAGGAGCACCACATGAAGCACCGCATCGTCGTCCTCGGCGCCGGCTACGCCGGGGTCTACGTGGCCGGGAACCTGGCCCGCCGGCTGTCCCCGGCGGACACCGAGATCACCGTGGTCAACGCTGTGCCGGACTTCGTCGAGCGGCTGCGGCTGCACCAGTTCGCGGCCGGCCGGGAGATCGAGGCTCAAAAGCTCGCCGACGTCTTCGCGGGCACGGGGATACGGCTGCGCGTGGCCCGTGTCACTGCCGTCGACCCCGAGCGCCAGGTCGTCGCCGTGGCCGACGCCGACGGCGGCGGCGAGCTCGGCTACGACACGCTCGTCTACGCGCTGGGCAGCCACGGCTCCGACTGCGGCGTTCCCGGCGTGGCCGAGCACGCCTTCGACATCGCCGCCCGGCCCTCCGCGCTGCGCCTGCGCGAGCGCCTGGACAGCCTCGGCGGGCGGGGCGAAGACGGGCGGGTGCTGATCGTCGGCGACGGGTTGACCGGCATCGAGACCGCCACCGAGATCGCCGGCTCCCGGCCAGGCCTGTCGGTGGCGCTGGTCGCCCGCGGCGAGCTGGGCGCCCGGCTCTCCGCCGGTGCCCGCGGCCACCTGCGCCGGGCCTGCGACCGGCTGGGCATCACCGTCTGGGAGCACACCAGCGTCGAAGCCGTCGAGGCGACGCGGGTGCTGTGCGCCGACGGCACCGCCCTGGCGTCCGACGCGACCGTGTGGACGGCCGGGTTCGCGGTCGGCCCCATCGCCGCCGCCGGCGGGCTGGAGGTCACCGAGAACGGGCAGATCATCGTCGATCGCACCATGCGGTCGGTCTCTCACCCGAACGTCTACGCCGCCGGCGACAGCGCCTACGCCATCGGCGACAACGGCCGGCCGCTGCCGATGTCCTGCGCTTCGGCCGGTTTCACCGGCGGGCAGGCGATCCACGCGATCGTGGGACGCCTGACCGGCCGCAGGATTGCGAAGACCAAGCTGCTCTACTCCTACAACCACATCAGCCTCGGACGGCGGGACGGGATCCTGCAGATGGTCGACGACGAAGGGCGGGCAAAGCCGACGTACGTGGGCGGCCGGAAGGCCGCGCGGATCAAGTCCGGCATCCTCAAGGTCTCGCTGTGGGCCAACGCGCACCCGACCTTCGGCGTGCCCAAGCGCAAGCACCGCCTGGCCGCCGCGCCGGATGCGTCCGCCGGGAAGGCGTTCGCGTAGCCCGTCTAGGGTGATCCGCGTGGACAGCACCGCCACTGACCGCTTCGACACCGGCCGGTTCGAGGCCAGCCGGAACCGGCTGGCCTCGCTGGCGTACCGGCTGCTGGGCTCCGCCGCCGACGCCGAAGACGCCGTGCAGGACGCGTTCCTGCACTGGCAGGCCGCCGACCGGCAGCGGATCAAGGTGCCGGAAGCATGGCTGACCAAGGTCGTCACCAACCTGTGCCTCGACCGGCTCCGCTCGGCACAGGCCCGCCGCGAACGCGCCGTCGGCGCCTGGCTGCCCGAACCGCTCCTCGACGGCGACCCGATGCTCGGCCCGGCCGACACGTTCGAGCAGCGCGAATCGGTCTCCCTGGCCGTGCTGACCCTCATGGAACGCCTGTCACCCCTTGAGCGGGCCGTCTACCTCCTGCGCGAAGCGTTCACCTACAGCCACGCCGAGATCGCCGAGATCCTCGACCTCACCGAGTCCGCAAGCCAGCAGCATCTCCACCGGGCCCGGCGCCGCATCACCGCCGCGCGCCGCCGCGGCGACGTCGACCCGGCATCCGCCCGCAGGATGGTCGAGGAATTCCTCGCCGCTGCCTCCTCGGGCCGCACCGAACGGCTGGCGGCGCTGCTCACCGACGACGTGATCGCGATCTCCGACGGCGCCGGCCTGGCCGAGACGCTGCTGCGGTACGACACTCCGCAGCGCATCGCCGCCGTCGTACGGGCCGGCTTCACACCCACACCCGCGAAACGGCGATTCGCCGGCGGCACGCCCGCCATCCACTACGCACTCGTCAACGGCGGCCCCGCCCTCCTCTTCGTGGTCGGCGACCAGGTCGCCGGCACCGTGGCGTTCGACATCACCAACGGCAAGATCGCGACCGTACGCGGCATCGCCGCACCCGCCCGCCTCGCCCGTCTCACCGAAGCCTGGCGGCAGCACGAACGGGACACGCCGCTCATCGCCCAGTGGTGACCGCCGGTTTTCGCCCACGTTCGCGACCGCCACAACACAACCAATCGCGGCGGCTACGGCGACACCGGAAATGCTCGTCCCTCCGCGCGCGTCGGCGACCACGAAGAAAGAGAGCAGCTCGACGGCGACCAGCGTGGCCGCCGTCACCGGCCCCCATTCCTACCCCCGGTTCTGCGCTGCGCGCGGTCCGCCCTGGCCATATCGCCTGCCGCCGAGCGCGTTTTCTCAGACGTCGCTCATTGGTCCTGGCCGTACCGATGACCACCCATCCCCCGGGAATTCGTGCACACCGGAGAACGAGCCCAGTGATCGCGAAGTTCTCTTTGATGGTCCACGCCGGCGACGCCCAGGCGAACGGATGATCCGCATCACGGACTGAGAATCGCCTGACCCGCAGGATTGACGCTGTCGTCATAGCGCTGCTGGGCCGCGACGACCTCCGGGGTGTGCGCCGAAATCCAGCGGACCAGCTGGGCGAACGGGCGGGACAGGCCCTGTCCCAATTCGGTCAGCTCATAACTGACCTGCGGCGGGGTGGTCGGCTCCACAGTGCGCTCCACCAGCCCGTCGCGGACCAGAATCCGCAGTTTGGCGGACAGCATCTTCTCGCTGATGCCCTCGATACGCCGGCGCACCTCGAAGAAGCGCATCGGCCCAGGCGTCAGAGCGGCCAGGATCATCGGCACCCATCGTCCGGTGACATGCTCCATCACCTCCCGTCCGGGGCATTCGCTGTGAAACGTGTCACTGATCCACCGGGCGTCGCTCTCGTCCACCTGCTCACCTACCGCTGTCTCTACGGCTTACCTGAAGGTGCGTACTTACAAAATGTAAGCCCAAAACCTAGCGTCTCTCACGTCCTCGTACGACGAATCAGGAGAGACAGATGAACAGCAAGCAGGTGGCGCTCGTCAGCGGAGCCGGCCGGGGAATCGGGGCCGCGACCGCGCGCGAGCTGGGCCGGCTCGGCTATCACGTGATCGTCAACTATCTGCGCGACGCCGAGTCCGCCGAGCTGGTGGCAGAGCAGATCGACGCCGCGCAGGCGATCCAGGCCGACGTGACCGACGAGGCCCAGGTGACCGCGCTGGTGGACCGGGTGATCGCCGAGCACGGGCGGATCGACGTGCTGGTGGGCAACGCCCACACCGCGGCGCCCCCTTTCGGCCCGCTGGAGCATGTGCCGTGGGAGGCGTTCGCGGCCAAGATGAGCGATGAGCTGGCCGGCGTCTACCACCTGACCCGGCGGGTGCTGCCGGTCATGCGCCGGCAACGGTCCGGCCGGATCGTCTACGTCTCGGCCACCGCGGCCGAGCTGATCATCGGCAGCGCCGCCCAGTCCACGGCCAAAGCCGCCGTGAACGCCTTCGCCCAGCAGGTCGCCGGCGAGGCCGTACGGGACGGCATCACCGTCAACGCCGTCGCCCCTGGCGCGGTCGGCACCGATGCCACCGCTGCGGTGTTCACCGATGGCATCCGCCGCCACTTCGGCGACCGGTCGGTGACCGGCACGATGCTGCGGCCGGAGGACCTGGCTCGCCCGATCGCCGCGCTCGTGGACGGCGCGTTCGCCACGGTCACCGGCCAGGTGATCCGCGTCGATGGCGGCTACCCGCTGCTGAGCCAGCTGCTGGACGGCCTGCCGGCCCAGTTCTCCACGGCTTCGTGAGCCTCACGCGCCGGGCCCGCGGCCACGGGGTCGTGATGCGGGCGGAGGGTTCCTGCCGAGGCGGATGTAGCGGCCATCCGCGATCTTTCCGTGCAGATATCGCCAGCCGTGCTCCCGGCGGCTGGGCCGACTACGCAGCGGCCATCACTCAGCGGACGGATGGCGGTCCGCCGCCATCGAACCATGATCGTGGCGTGGTCAGTCAGCCGTCCGAACTCGCAGCCGACGGCGGTGCCTCGGCGACGAAGCACAGGAAGCTGAGTTTGGGGGAAAGGTCCTGGTAGTCCTCGGGGAACAGCTCGCGGGCGGCCGGGTCGGGCTGCGGCTCGTCGATGACGGTGAGGCGGAAGCCGGCGCTGGTGAGGGCGTCGGTCATCGCGTGCAACGACCTGCGCCACAAGATCATCGGGAAGGACTTCCCGTTGAACGTCCATTCGCTTGTATAGCTGGTGGTCGTGAAATAGTTGTGCCGCGGATTCTGGGCCAGGTGCTCCACGAACGGGTGGTTCACCGATGCGATCAGCCGGCCGCCGGGCCTGAGCACGCGCCGCATCTCGGCCAGCGTCGGCCCCCAGTCCTCCAGGTAGTGCAGCACCAGCGAAGCGACCACGTCGTCGAACGCGCCGTCGGCGAACGGCAGGCGGTCGTTCAGGTTGACCACGTGCAGGGCCGTGTCGTCACCGAGCCGCCGCCTGGCCAGCTCCAGCATCCCGGCGCTGGCATCGATGCCGGTCTATCCGCTGGGCCGGCCGATGCAGTGGCTTTTCGCGACCACTTGGGCGTCGTTTCGGTGGCAGTCCCATGTATCGGGCGGGCGGGACCAGGTGTTCCTGCCGTTCGAGGAGGTCACGGCGTTCCTGCTGGCTCGCGATCGGCGGCTCCGCATGTGAGGTGGTCAGGCGGTGCGCAGCGTGCTGGCGTCCTCGCCGTCCTTGTAGTTCCGCGACGCTCGCGCGATCCGCGTCTCCTGCTCGCGTAGCGCGTCCGCCAGGAGTTCGAGCCCGGTGCCGATGTCCGCCATCCGCCGGCCGTGGTTCTGCCAGTACCTGCGGCCGTAGTCGTCGTCGCGGAGCGCGGCGCGGGTCGCGCCCGACGACGCCTCGAACCCGGTCTGGATCTCCGACACGTCACCGGCCATGCCGTCGGCCGAGGCCGCCAGCAGGTGCAACTGGGTCTGGCTGTACGCGGCACCGTTGAACGTCACAGCCAGCGGCCTCCTTCGTGTCGATATCCCGCACAACGTTAGTAAAGAATGATAATTCTGGGATCTCTGGGTGAGATGTGAGGATATTGATGACGACGGAGGAGCCATGGCGGCTGCTGGATCAACTCGTCCAGGAGGTCAACCAGCAGACCGAGCAGCTCAAGCAGGTGCACGAGCAGGTGAGCCGGTTGTCGGTGACGGTCAGATCGAGCGACGGCCTGGTGAGCGTGACCGTCGGCCCCCGTGGTGAGGTGCGGGCGATCGACTTCGACCCCCGCGTCTATCGCAAGCTGTCGCCGTCGGAGCTGTCCGCGTTGACCGTCGAGCAGATCCAGCGGGCCACCCGGCAGGTCTCCGGTGAGATGAAGGAGCTGATGGAGCCCTTCGCATCGGACCTGCCGTTCGAGGACTTGTTCGGCGAGGGAACGGGCTTCGAGTCGTTCCTGCCGCGCGAGCCGGAGCCGCCGCGATCGTGATCGTCTGATGGGGCTCGATCTCAGCCTGGTGCCCGACATCGTCAAGCCGCTGGCGCGGCCTCTGACGGGCGGGGCGTTCCCGGAAACCGACGTGGACGGGGTCATCGCCGAGGCGCAGACGCTGGAGAACCTCGCCGGCCTCCTCGCCAAGCTCAAGTCGGAGGACGGTGGCGTGGTCGCGCGGATGCTGCGCGACCACGAATGGCAGGGGGCCGCCAAGGAGGCGTTCGAGCGGTCGTTCGAAGCGCTCGGCGGGAAGCGGGACGAGGCCGGCTCCGCCTCCGGTGCGGCGCTGCTCGACCTGCTGGAGCAGGCGCTCCGGGACGAGGCGGCGGCCCTGCGCGAGCACGGCGTGCGGATGCAGCACACTGAGTGGATGATCTACGCCTCGCTGGCCCTGCTCGGCGCGGTGATCGTCAAGCTGCTGGTGTGGATCTACGTCAACGGCCCGGCCGTGCTCCACTTGATCCAGCACAACGCGCTGCTGACCCAGGTGAACATCCAGACGATGAAGCGGCTCGTCCTCGTCAACATGCTGAAGTTCGGCGGGATCATGGGCGGGCTGGACCTCAGTGTGCAGACGGCGCAGCAGATCTGGGGGGTCCGGGAGGCGGGGGACTTCGACGTCGCGTCACTGGCGATGTCGGCCGGCAGCGGCGCGCTGACGGGCGCGCTGTTCGCGGGCGCGAACGCGGCTCTCTCGCGGTTGCTGAGCCGGCCGATGGTGTACGTCGCCTCCAGGGCCGAGCTGGCCGTACGCGACAAGATCGCGGCGATCGCGCAGAGCATGTACGGGCAGGCGCTGGTGGGCGGGGTGGCGGGCACCGGTGGCGCGATCCCCGGGCTGGCGCTCAGCGGGCAACTGGACACCTCGCACCTGGCTTACACCTTTGTCGCCGGGGTCGCGGGTGGCCTCGACGTTCCGGCCGGGGCTCGGACGAGCTACCTGCCGATGGACGCGGTCGCCCAGATCGGCGACCCGGCTACTCCAGGCGACCCGGCCTCTCCCGGCGCTTCGGCTTCTTCCGGTGCTTCGGCCTCTCCTGATGCTCCGGCTCTTTCGAGTTCGCCGGCCCGTTCCGGAGACGCGGCCGCACCCGGCGCCTCGCGCTCCGAGTCCGGCGCGCCGACCTCTCCCCGGAGCGTGGAGCCCCAGCCGGCGCAGACCGCCCTGGCACGCACCGACATGGGACCGCCGGTCGAACCGCGCGCCGACCCGGCGCAGACGCAGGGGCACCAGGTGATCGTGGGTGAGGTCACCCGGCGCCACGACGAGCTCTTGCCCGGCCCACCCACGCCCCGGGCGGACTCCGGCCCGCCCGGACGCCAGCCCGACCCAGGCCCGCCCGCGCACCACGCCGACCCAGGACCGCCCGGACGCCAGCCCGACCCAGGACCGCTCCCGCGCCAGGCCGACCCAGGCATCGGCGGGCATCGAGCCGAGCCCGGCGCGGACCTCGCTCGGACTCAGCCGGGCCTGCCCGCCGATCGAAGTTCAGCCGGCGCAGCCGTCCCGCACACCGACGCCGCGAGCCCAGGCGGTCCTCCCCGCGGCTCGCTGCTCCCGGCCACCGTCCCGGCGATCGTGGGCGCGACCCCCGAAGTCGCCGACCAGGCAGGCCACCAGGAGGCGTCCCCCGCTCCGCACCCGGTCCGCGAGGCTGCTCCGGCGCCGCACTCGCAAGGCGAGGCCCGTCCCGCACACCTGGTCGGCGACGCCCCTGTCGCCGAGCCCCCGTCAGCCGAGTCCCGTCCCGCGCACCTGGTCAGTGACGCCCCCACGGCCGCGCTCCCGTTAAGCGAGTCCCATCCCGCGCGCCCGGTCAGTGACGCCCCCACGGCCGCGCTCCCGTTAGGCGAGCCCCATCCTGCGCACTCCGTCCGGGACGCCCCCGCCGCCACGCCCTCGTTGCGCGATCCCGCCCCGCACCCGCAGGACGAAGCACCCGCGGCGCCCCTTCCGATGGGTGAGGAGCATCCCACTCCGCCGGCCGCCGATCCGCTTCCGGCATCGCCGCACGACCGCCCGGACTCCGCGCCGGACAACGAGGCAGCGGTCGTCCTGCCGTACCCCCTGAGCCAGGCACGGGCCACGGACCTGCAGAGCGGGCCGAGCAACCCCCGCCCCAGCGCCTTGCCCGGCGACCCCCGCCGGATCGAGCCCATGACCCGGCTCAGCCGGGACGACGCGTACGAGCCCGTCAGTGGCCCCGCCCGGCAGGCCGCCGACGCCGCGCACGGCATTCCCGGCGCGGGACACTCGCAGCCCCGGCGGGCGGCGATCGGCGACCCTGCCCGCGTGACCGATCCGCCGGCCGCCGCGGTGCCCGGCGACCGGTCGCCGATCGCGGACCCGCGGCCGCGCAACTTCGCGGAAGCCGCGGCGATCGTCCACCGCTGGAGTCCCGGCCACCCGAACGACCCCGGCCGCCCGAACCGGATCGAACGCCTGCTCCGCGGCTCCCCGGACGAGATCGCCGGCCGGGACGCGGAGCTCCTGGCGGACGGCCGGCGGCTGGCGGAACAGCTGCCGGTCCTCGACGAGAGCGACTCGACGGCCAGGGCTCTGGCGTCGATGAGCCGGGTCATCGGCGGCCCGGACCCGCAGCGGACCATCCCCGAACTGGCGGCCGAGGTGGGCCTCACCCTCGACGTCGACGCCCTGGTGGAGGTGTACAACGACGCCCTGCGGTCTGACATGTCCCCGGACACCGCGAGCGACCGCGCGGCCCTGGCCGACGTGCTCCGCAGGCGCATGGCCGCGGACCCCTACCGCTGGACGGGTTACCGGCACCACACCCTGTTCTCCCTCCGCGACGCGACCCCCGAGCAGGCCCGCGCGATCGGGCTGATGATCGGGATGATGCGCGACCCCCTCACATCGAGCCAGGCCAGGAGTTTCGTCCGGCCCGTGCTGGAGCGGCACGGCATCCCTGACGCCGCCCATCTGCTGCCGGTCGTCCAGGCGGCTCACCGGCACGGTCACTTCCCCCCGGAAACGACCGGCGAGGCGGCCTTCACCGCGGCCATGGACGACTTCTGGCGGGCGGACCCGTACCTGTGGAACGGCATTCTGCTCGCCGAGGAGCACGGCCTGACCGGACTCCGGGAGCCGACGGCGCGGCTGACCGCGCGCCTGGTCGAGATCACCGCGCGCCCGGGCGACCCCGTCCCCGCCCTGCGGCGCCTGGCCGAGGACGCCGGGCAGGGCGGCTCGATCGACCAGTTCGTCCGCCTGGCCGAGGAGGCGCAGGCGGCGGGAGCCGACCTCGCGCGGGCGCCCGGCCCTCAGGAGCTCACCGACCGTCTGCTCGCTCACCGGGCGCGCGACCCGCACCTCTGGGACGGGCTGCGGATCGCCGCCGAGTACGACCTCACGCTCCCGGGCCGCGACGAGGCGCGGGCCCTTGCCCGGCTCGCGGAGATCACCGGCTCCGAGACGCCCTCCCGGCTGTGGGTGTTCGATCCGCTGCGCCGGCTCGCGGGCGACGCGGGTCTCGACCACTCCGTCGAACGGCTGGCGCACCAGGCGGCCGAGGCCCAGCGGAACGGGCTCGACCTCTTCGGGCCGGTCGATCGGCGCGAGGTGCTCGACGCCCTGACGTCGCAGGGGCGTTCCGCGACCGGCCGGCTGCCGGACCCGCCGGACATCCCGCCGGGACTGCACGACCTGTCCGCTCCGGCCGTCCGGGAGGCGCGGCAGACCGCGGCCCGCGAACACGCCGAGGCGCAGCAGACGTACCGGGAGGCCCATCCGCCGCTGAAGCGGGCCCTCTCCGCGTTCACCGGCCCCGATCTGCGAGCGGTGGCGGAGCAGGAACAGGTCGCCTCGCTGCAGGCCCGGGCCGAGGCGTGGCAGCGCTGGCCGGAGCAGTCCGAAGTGTCGTACACGAGGGACTTCGAGGCCTTTCGCACCGCCTACGAGCAGGCGGCCGGGCGCGCCGCCGACGGCGCGCCCGTGATCCCCTACCTGCTCGAGAACGCGACCGCAGGTCTCGCCGCCCGGGACGGCGGGCGCGGGTTCGGGGTGGAGCTGGAGTTCGACCTGCCGGAGCGCGCCGCCCGCCAGGCCCTGACGGCCATCGGCCGGGCTCTGCACGACGCCGGTCTCACGCGCGACGCCCAGGTGCACGACTATCACACCATGCAGGGCCAGGGTTACCGTACGGGCAAGGACGGCGGCCTGGGTCTGTGGAAGCTGGAGCGGGACGGAACGGTGGCGGGCGAGGTGGTCTCGCCCATCCTGTACGACGAGCGCGCGACGTGGGAGAACCTCCGCGTCGCCGTCGAGATCATCCGCGAACACGGAGGCACGGCCAGCCGCGCGACCGGCGGGCACGTCCATGTGAGCACGCACGACTACGACCACATCCTGGCGAACTACACAAGTGTGCTCAGGCACGCGGGCCAGCACACCGACACGCTGTTCCGGCTGGGGCACAACCCGGAGCGGGACAGCCACCGGGGCGTGAAGCACGCGCACCCCAACCCGCTGCCCGCCCCGGGCTACACGTCGATAGCCCCCGTGCGGCACTTCCACAGCAGCCACGACTTCGCGGTGAACATGCAGGGCATGAAGGGGTCCGCGAAGGACCACATCGAGTTCCGGCTGTGGGACGGGTCGCTCGATCCCGCCGTGATCCAGTCCCAGGTGAAGGTGTCGCTCGCGCTGGTCGAGGCGGCGTTCAGGAACGCGACCCTGGGCGACCTGCCCAACCTGGGCCGGCACGACCCGCTGGGCGCCCACGCCGCCCTCCTGGACCTGCACCCGTCGGCGGACCGCACCGAGTGGGGCAGCCTCTCCTTCCGTGTCCTGATGGACGAGCTGTTCTGGCGGGCCGCCGACAAGGATCAGCTCACCGCCCTGTACGCGGCCACCCGCTGGGTGCGCCCGGCATGACCGGAAGGGACGCATTCCCATGGCTGTGACCATCCGCAACACCGCGGCCACGGAGCCGCCGCCGGCCGCGCCCACCGACGACGGCCGGCCGTACCGCTTCGAGATGATCTACGCGGGCGGGACGTACCGCGGCTACGCCGACGACCCCGCCGAGCTGGTCGGCATGCTCGTCCCCGACTACGCCGAGCTCGGCACCGACGCGGAGCGTGCCACGGCACGCGTCCGTCTCGCCATGGACCTCCAGGTCAGGCTCCAGGCCCAGCTCGCGGTCGGCGGAGAGCCGGTGCCCGTCGTCCTGGTGTCGGCCTTCTACGAGCCCGCCGGGCCTTCGCCGAGGCCGCCGGGGCCGGCGGAGCTGCAGATCTGGCTCGACCCGGCCGACGACTGGACCCTGCTGACCAGCCTGCACGCGGCCGGCCTGATCACGGTCAGCGCGCACGCCTGAGTTCAGGGACGACCGTTTCGCGACTCTCACCTGGGTATGGGAAAGCGAGCCGACCATCGCAAAGGCTCGCGAAAGGAGCAAAGGATGCCTCGCGGATCGAGTGCGAAGAGGGAACGTCAGTACGAGCACATCAAGGACAGCGCCCAGCAGCGAGGGGTGGGTAAGAAGCGCGCGACCGAGATCGCGGCCCGCACGGTCAACAAGGAGCGCGCCAGGGCCGGCGAGTCCAAGACCGCGAGCCGTACGTCGACGCAGGACATGTCCTCAGGGCGGCGCGGCGGCCTGCGTTCACATTCGGGCAGCGGTGGCCGTACGCGGGATCAGTTGTACGCCGAAGCCAAGCGTCGCAACATCAAGGGCCGCTCGCAGATGACCAAGGCCGAATTGGAGAAGGCGCTCAGCTGAGCTTCAGGGGAGAAGTATCTGGTCGAGAACGTGCTCGCCGATGGCCGCCATGGTGGGGTTGTCGGCCGAATGGACGGCCAGGGCGGTGCCCATGACGAGGGCCCAGCCCCGTGCGCGTTCCCAGGTCACCTCGTCGGCGTGCACCCGTGACCGGAAGACCTCGCGCGCGTTCTCGTCGAACACCAGCCACGCGGCGGCCAGGTCGGTGGCGGGGTCGCCGCTGGTGAGGTCGCCGAAGTCCAGGACGGCCACCAGCCTGTCCCCATCGAGCAGGAGGTTGCCCGGGTGCGGGTCGCCGTGGAGCCAGAGCGGAGGCCCCTGCCAGAGCGGCAGATCGATCAGCCGCTGCCAGAGGGGGAGAAGCTCGGCTGAGCGGGGGATGGTCTGGAGGCGTTCCCGTACGACTTCGTCGCGGGTGGCGAGCGGGACGCCGCGGACGGGATTGCGCGGTGCGTCGGGCGGTGCGGGCCGGTGCAGGCCCGTCATGAAGTCGGCCAGCGGGACGGCGATGCCGGCACGGCCGGACGGCGATACGTCGGCGGCCGTGTGGCCGTCGAACCAGGGCGCGACCGTCCACGGCCACGGGTAGCCCTCGCCGGGCACGCCGGCCCTGACGGGTACGGGCAGTGCGACCTGCACGTATCCGGCCAGGACCGGCAGCCAGCGTTGCTCGTTGACGATGAGGTCGACGGCGGCCCGGCGGCGGGGCAGCCGCACGGACAGGTCCGTCCCCAGGCGGTAGATGACGTTGTCCCAGCCGTTGGCGACGGCGGTGAGCGGGCCCATCAGATCCGGGCACTGCGTGCGGACCAGGCGGTTGACAAGGTCGGTGTCGATGTCGGCTTCCGCCGCCGGGGTGTTCATCCCGCAACCGTAGTGGGGGATGGCCTGGACACAGGCGCCGTGGGCGTCGGGCAAAGCGTGGAACGGGATGGCACGCCTCAAGGGTGGGGCACTCGTCTCCCAGGTAAGGGCGCCCGCTCTTCCTCCGCGAGGCGCTTTGGCGACCTGCGCGCCGTCGCCGGGATCCCGTTCTCGTCCTCGTACGCGGTGGCGAACGCGTTGTCCATCTGCAGCCCGTGCTCGGTGAGCGCGACGTGCCCCCCGCCGCCGCCGAGCACGACCTTGCCCGCCGGGCAGAGCACCATCTCGGCGGCCGTGATCGCCGACGAGACCGGCGCGGAAGCCTGCCGGTACGTCAGGCCGGGCAGCGGGCTCGCGCACACCGCGTACACCCGCAACCGCCACGCGCCCGGGAAGCCGTCGCCGTCCTCGTGCGCCGCGGCCTCGAACGACGACCGGCCGCCGTGCCGGCCCGGCGGCATCGGCTGCAGACCGGTGAGCACGACCTGGGCCCGGGCATCAGGCGCCTGCCCGCCGATGCCGAAGAAGGCCTCGACAGGTCGCGGCACGCTGAGATCCACCAGGACCTCGTCCGAGGGATGACCATGCGCCGAGTTCGGCTTCTGGTGTCGTGCCGGTTGACTTTGTCGCAAGCTATGACGCAACATGTTGATACAAAGCTTGCAACAAAAGGAGGCAGGCATGACGAACAGCTCCATGCTGAGCGCCGGCCCGCGGCAGGCGGACGTTCGATGCGCGGAAGCGTGGCTGCGGCGGCACGGCCTCGGCGACGGCCCGCCGATCACGGTGCGGACCTGCAGTAGCTTTTCCCGCTTTCGTCAGAAGGAGCCACAATGCGCTTAGGTTTAACGGCGTTCGTCGTCGGTGCGGTCACGGTGGCCACGGTGACCGCAGGCGCGCCGACGCTAGCCGACTCACACACCCAAGTCCGCATGCCCGAGCCGACGGTGGCCCACGCCGGGGGACCGGCGCCGGTCTGGGGCGAGTGCCCGCCTGCGGAGCCCGGCGGCATCCGGCGCGACCCGCGCCAGCAGTGCGCGACCTTGAAGGTGCCGCTGGACTACCGGGCCCCGCGCGGGCGGACCATCGACATCGCGATCTCCCGGATCGCCACGTCGCGACCCGGGTCGCGACGCGGAATCCTGGTGTCCAATCCGGGTGGCCCGGGCGAACGCGGCCTCGACCTGCCCAGCGCTCTGGCGACCGTCCTGCCGTCCGACACCCTGGATCGGTACGATCTCATCGGGTTCGATCCACGAGGCGTGGGCTACAGCACGCCGGTGACCTGCGCATTCGACCCGGTGACCCTGCCCACGCTGTTAGTCCCGTACCCGGCGCCGGACGGCAGCATCGAGCGTAATGTCGCTTTCGCGCGAGACACCGCGGCCGCCTGCGCCCGGCACTCCGGAGATCTGCTCCCGTACATCACCACGGCCAACACGGCCCGGGACATGGACCGCATCCGAGCCGCGCTCGGCGAGCCGAAACTGTCCTACTTCGGCATCTCCTACGGCACCTACCTGGGAGCGGTCTACATCTCGCTGTTCCCGAGCCGAGGCGACCGGATCGTGCTGGACAGCGCCGTCAACCCGAGGCTGGTCTGGCGGGAGTTCCTGGCGACCTGGAATCAGGCGGTCGCGATACGCCTGCCCGACTTCCTCGCCTTCGCGGCGGAGCGGGACGCCGTCTACCACCTCGGCGCAACCCAGGAGGAGGTACGCCGCACCTACGACCGGCTGACCGCGGCCCTGGACCGGCAGCCCTTGCCGAACCCGGGCGGCCCGGAGTTCGACGGCAACCTGCTGCGCGAGATCGCCCGGGGGTTCATCTACTTCGACGGCTACCTGCCGTACCTGGCGCAACTCCTGCAAGAGCTGGCGAGCATCCCTCAGGGATCCACCATGGCCGACGCTCCTCAGGCGCGACTGGCGTTGCTGCGCGCTTCTCGTGGTGCGATGGGCGGCTCGGGGACGGAGACGGTGCCGGCGGACAACTATGCCGCCGCTCTTCTGGCGGTGCTCTGCGATGACGTCGCCTGGCCACGCGATGTGGCCTCGTACGCCCGGCGGGTCGCGGCCGACCGGCAGGCGTGGCCCGTGACGGCCGGGATGCCGTCGAGCTTCTGGGCGTGCGCGGCGTGGCCCACCCGCCCGGTGGAGCCGCCGGTGACGGTCACCGGTCACGGGTCGCGCAACGTGCTGATCCTGCAGAACACCCGAGATCCCTCCACCTCCTTGACGAGCGCACGCGGCCTGCGTGCCGTGCTCGGCCGGCGGGCCGTCATGATCACGGTCGACCAGGGAGGCCACGGCGTCATCGGGCTGGGCAGCTGCGCCGAGGAGGCGATGAGCTCCTTCCTGACCACTGGGGCGCTGCCGGCACGTGACCGCTTCTGCCCGTCGGCGCCGGGCGCCGGCGTTCGCTCCGCGGTTCTGCCGTACCCGCTCGCTCCGGGCCCGCTGTAGTGGCGTGGCCACCCGATCCCGGCCGGTCAGTGATCGGGTGGCCGGCCACCGTCCCGCCGGAGCTGGGGCGGGTGTGGTCGCGGAACAGGGAGAGCGTTCCCCGCGGCCATGCTGCGCCGCGCATCGCCCAGGTGACCTCACCCGCTTGACCCGAACAGGACCGTTCGGCCAGGTCGCGATGCCCGGGCCTGGGTAGACCAGCCGAAGGAGCGGAGCCGGCCCGCTTCAGGATGCGCATCCGAGGAGGAACGGTGGCCCAGGCTCACGGCCTCCGCCGCACGGCGGTTCTGCTGGTCGATCCCTACAACGACTTCATCTCCGAGGGCGGCAAGCTCTGGCCACGGCTTGAGCCCGTGGCGAAGGAGGTCGGCCTGGTGGGCAACCTGCGTACCGTGCTCACCTCCGCCCGCGAGGCCGGCGTCCAGGTGGTGTACGTCCCGCACCGCCGCTGGGAGCCGGGCGACTACGAGACCTGGGCCCACCCGAACCCCACCCAGCGCGGCATCCAGGAACGGCACAGCTTCGCCCGGGGCACCTGGGGCGGGGAGTTCCACCCCGACCTCCAGCCGCAGGCCGGCGACGTCGTCGTGCACGAGCACTGGGCGCAGAGCGGGTTCGCCAACACCGACCTGGACTTCCAGCTCAAGCAGCACGGCATCACCCACGTCGTGGTCGTCGGCGTGCTGGCGAACACCTGCATCGAATCCACCAGCCGGTTCGCCATGGAGCTCGGCTATCACGTGACGCTGGTCCGCGACGCCACCGCCGCCTTTCTCCCCGAGATGATGCACGCCGCGCATGAGCTGAACGGCCCCACCTTCGCCCACGCCATCCTCACCACGGGAGAGCTCGTCACCGCGTTCGAAGGAGCGCGGCAGTGATCCTGGCCGTTCATCCGGCCGAGGCGTGCACCCCTGGCTACGGTGCGGGCGGAGTGTTCTGTCCCAGGCCCGCGTCCCTCGCCAGGACGATCGCCTCCGCGCGTGAGGCGACCTGCAGTTTGGCGAAGATGCTGGAGATGTGGTTGCTGATGGTCTTCGGAGCGAGCGCGAGCTGCGTGCCGATCGCCGCGTTGGAGCGCCCGGCGGCGATCAGGTGGAGTACGTCGCGCTCGCGCGGCGTGAGCGCCGGGAACGGCTCACCCTTGGGCGGCGCGGTCAGATAGCCGAGGACACGGCGGGCCACCCCGGGCCCGAAGATGGCCTCACCGGCGGCCACGGCGTTGATGGCCCGGACGATCTCACCCTGGTCCGCGCCCTTGAGCAGGTACCCCTTCGCCCCGGCCCGCATGGCCGAAACACCGACTCGTCGTCGTCGAACATGGTGAGCATCAAGACCGCCACCCCCGGTGCGGCCACCGCCACCTCCCTGGCCGCCTCGATGCCGGTCATGTCCGGCATCTGAATGTCGAGCACGAGGACGTCCGGCGCGAGCGTGACCGCGGCCCGCACGGCCTGCCTGCCGTTGGCCGCGACGCCGGCGACGTCGATGTCCGGCAGCGTGGACAGCAGCGCCGCCAGCCCGTCGCGGACGATCGGATGGTCGTCGGCGATGACGACGCGTACCGTCATGGCGTCACCACCAGCGGGATCAGCGCCACCACGAGCCCGCCGCCGGGCCCGGGCCGGCCACAGCGGCAGCCGGTCGAACCCGGCGCGGGCGGCCTGCGCCCGGAACCTCTTCAAGCGCGCGGAGCTGGGCGCTGGTCGCGACATACCAGGGACATACCGCCGGAACCTACTGTCGGGTAGCGTCTCGGCGCGCGACGGAATCTCCCCCGTGTGTCGAGCCTTTCTCCGCACCCCCTCTGCGAAAGGTACGACGTGCTGAAGAGACGTTTAGCCGGCGCGGCCATGCTCCTCTCGGTCGTCGCCGGTGGCCTGGTCGCGACATCGACGGCCGCCGCAGCAGCCCCCGACTTCCAACTGCCCTTCCCCTGCGACCAGAAATGGCGCCTGAACACCTGGGACTCGACGCACGCCCCCGCCCTGGACATGGTCCGCGAGCCGCAGTCGGGAACCGAGGGCTCGCAGGTGGTCGCGCCCGCCGCCGGCCGGGTGAACAAGTCCTCCTACCACTCCAACGCCGGCAACATGATCCAGATCGATCACGGCGGCGGCCACTTCACCACCTACCTCCACCTGCAGTCGCGCTCCGTGGGTGTGGGCGACCGGGTCACGCGGGGCCAGAACATCGGGCGGGTCGGGCACACCGGGCCGACCTCGAACGGCAGCCCGCACCTGCACTACGAGCAGGGCTACGACGCGAACGGCGACGGGTCCGCCAGCTGGGGCTTCGAGGGCGCGGAACGCGTCACGGCCAGGTTCGGCGGCAAGGCGTACGGCCCCGCCCCTGGCGGCGAGTGGCGCAACGTCGAGAGCCTCAACGGCTGCAAGAAGCCCAGCCTGTTCGGTGCGGACTTCAATTCCGACGGCATCGGTGACATCTTCTCCGAGGCCACCGGCACACTGAATGTCTGGAACGGCAAGGGCGCCAACAATTTCACCAGCCGTATCGAGATCGGCGCGAACTGGGAGCAGTACAGCAAGCCCATCGCGGGTGATTTCAACAGTGACGGGATCAGCGACCTGATGGCCGTCAAGGATGGCACCCTGCACGTCTGGAACGGCAAGGGCGGCAACGATTTCGCCGGTGCGATCGCGCTCGGTCCCGGCTGGACGCCGTACGCCGGCACGCTGATGAGCCTGGGCGACATCAACGGTGACGGTTACACCGACATCGGCGCCATCGCCAATGACCACCTGCACGTGTGGAACGGCAAGGGCGCCAACAATTTCTCCAGCCGGATCGAGCTCGGCGCGAATTGGGGGCAGTACAGCCGGCCCATCGGCGGCGATTTCAACAGCGACGGCATCGGTGACATCGCCGCGGTCAAGGACGGCATCCTGCACGTCTGGAACGGCGAGGGCGGCAACGATTTCGCCGGCGCGATCGCGCTGGGCCCCGGCTGGACGCCGTACATCCCCACGTTGATGACGCTGGGAGACATCAACGGCGACGGCAACACCGACATCGCGGCCGTGCTCAACGACCACCTCCAGGTCTGGAACGGCAAGGGCGCCAACAATTTCTCCAGCCGCATCGAGCTCGGCCCCGGCTGGACACCGTACTTCCCCGGCAGCTGAGAGCTGTCCTTCCTCCCTCCCAGAAAAGAGAAATCCATGAAGAAGACCCTGGCCGTCACCGTGGCGGTTTTAGCAATGAGCGCCGCGCTGGCCGCCCCGGCCCAGGCCACGGCCCTGGACAAGAGCAAGGCGGCGCGGCTCGCGATGGCGGTGCAGCTCACCATGGATTCCAAGGCCAGCTTCGACAGATGGGTGAAGGCCCGCGCGAATCGGAACACCGCCGCCATCAAGGACTACACGTTCGACTGGAGCACCAACGGCTGCTCCGTGCCGAAGAAGATATCGAACGCCGACAGCTGGAAGGCCATCTTCCTCATCCCGTGCACCCGGCACGACTTCGGCTACCGGAACGTCAAGAAACTCGCGAGTTCGAGCGGCTGGAAGACCTTCAAGAAGAGCGTGGACGGGGCCTTCCACGGAGACATGAAGAGAACGTGTGACAGGCGGTTCTCCGGCGTGAAGAAGGCCGCCTGCAAGACCGTGGCGTACGAGTTCTACCTCGCGGTCAAGGCGTTCGGATAGTCACAGCTGGTTCCTGATCGGTCCCGGCGTGTCCGGGACCGATTGCGCGAGACAGCCCGCCACCTCGACGGGGGTGAGGAGGCGGGCTTCGCGCAGGATCCCCAGCGACTCCCGCCAGGCCTCCCTGGCCTCCTCGTGCCGTCCCAGATCATGCAGGGTGTGGCCGAGCCACCAGCAGGACACGGCGGTGCCCATGGCGAAGCCGGCCTCGCGCTGGAGTTTGATCGCCTGCCGATACTCCTCGACGGCCTCGTGGAGCAGGCCGTGCGCGCGGCAGGCGTCGGCGAGGGTGTCGCGGGCGATGCCGAGGTCACCGGTGTCGTCCAGCTCCTCCGCCATCGCCAGGGCGTGCCGTGCCTCGTCCACGGCTTCCCCGTGTCTCCCCTGGCGGTAGTAGACGTGGACCCGGTTGTTACGGACGTAGGCCTCATGGTCCGCGCGCCCGGTCCGTCCGGTGATGACGAGGGCGCTCTCCAGCACGGCGAGCGCGTCGTCGTAGCGGCCCATCATGGTGTAGGTGATGCCCAGGTCGTTGAGAATCCCCGCCTTCCGGTCCGGCAGCCCGGCCCGGTCCCAGCAGGCCAGGCCGTCCCGCAGGCGGGACATGGACTCCTGAAAGCGGCCGAGCTGCTGGTGGACGGAGCCGAGCCCCTGCAGCAGGTACGCCTGGGCCGCCCAGTCCTCCTCTTCCCTGGCCAGCCGCAGCGCCTCCTCGCTCACCTCGACGAGCTCGGGGAACCAGCCCCGGCAGTCGAACAGCCACTGAAGGGCGTGCGCGAGCCCCGCCGTCGCAGGATCGGCGGCACGCGCCGCCTGCCGTACCGCGGCCAGCAGGTTGTCCCGCTCGCGCTCGACCCAGTCGTTGGCGGCCGCCAGGCCGGCGAGCCGCTCCCCGGGCTGGTCGGCCGGGTACCGGACGGGGTCCACGCTGCCGCCGTTCAGCAAGGAGGAGGCCCGTTGCGCGGTGGCCAGGTAGTGGTGCAGCACGCGCCTGACCGCATCGGCCCGTTCGCCGGCGGGGACGTCCTGCTCCCGCGCGTACAGGCCGATGAGGTCGTGGAACTGGTAGCGGGCCGGCCCGGCCGGTTCGAGCAGGCCGGCGTCCAGCAAGTGCTCCAAAGCGGCCTCGGCGCGGTGCCCGGTCCAGCCGGCCAGCGCGAGCGTGGTGGCCGGGGTGTGCGTGGGCAGGTCCAGCAGCCCGAGCAGGGCGAGCAACCGGGCCGCGTCGCGTCCGGCTGATTCCTCGCGCAACTGCTGGTGGCTGACCGCGATGCTGGCGCGTACGGCCAGATCGGCGTACTCCAGCAGGTCGAGCCGCCGGGTCGCGTCGGCCAGCCGGACCGCGAGCTCGGAGAGCGACCAGTCGGGACGGGCGGCCAGCCGGGCTCCCGCGATGCGCAGGGCGAGCGGGAAACCGCCGCAGAGCCGGACGATCTCCTCCGCCGCCCGCGGTTCGGCCCGCACGCGATCGGCTCCGACCATCCGGGTGAGCAGCGTGGCGGCACCGGTGTCGTCGAACCTGCCGATGTGCAGGTGCCGGGCGTTGTCCAAGGTGGTGAGCGGATCGCGGCTGGTGACCAGAACGCGGCAGCCCTGCCCGGCGGGCACGAGCGGGCGGACCTGACGTACGTCGCGGGCGTTGTCGAGGATCACCAGCAGATTGCCCGTGGCGGTGAGCGAGCGGTAGCGGGCGGCGGCCTCCTCGGCGTCCGCGGGCACGGCGGTGCCGTCCAGCCCCAAGGAGCGCAGCAGCTGGCGAAGCGCCTCGATCGGCGCCAGCGGGACCAGCCCGGCGGTGGAACCACGCAGGTTGACGTAGATCACGCCGTCGGTGAAGCGTCCGGCCACGGCATGAGCGACGTGTACGGCCAGCGCGGACTTGCCGATCCCGCCGGGCCCGTTGATCACGGTGACCGCGGCGTCGCTCACCAGATCGGCGCGCAGCCGCTCGACCTCGGCGGCCCGCGCCGTGAACACCCGGGTGCCCCCGGGAAGCTCGGCCCGCGCGGCGTTTCCTGTTTGCGTGATCTGCGCGGCCGGCGCCAGGCCGAGCGCGGGATCCGCGGCGAGGACGGCCTGGTGGAGGCGGCGCAGCTCCGTGCCGGGCTCGATGCTCAGCTCGTCGACCATGACCCGGCGGGTGCGCTGGTAGACGTCGAGCGCCTCCGGCACCCGCGCGGCGCGGTACAGGGCGAGCATCAGCTGGGCGGCGGGCCGCTCCCGCAGCGGGTGCGCTCTGACGTGCACGGCGAGCTCGTCGGCCACGGCCTGATGGTCACCGGTGGCCAGGCGCAGCTCGTAACGGTCCTCCAGCACCGCCAGCCGCGCCTCCTCCAGCCGGTCGGCCTCGATCCTCGCCCAGGGCGCGTCCACCTCGGCCAGCGCCGGGCCCCGCCACAGCCCGAGAGCCCGGCCGAACAGCGCGTCAGCGGCCGCCATCTCTCCTTCGGCGCCGGCGGCACGTGCCTGCCCGGACAGGCGGATGAAGGCGAGGGCGTCGACATGGCCGGGCTCGACCGCGAGCAGGTAACCGCCGGGGACGGTCTCGATGATCTCCGCCCCTCCGTGGGCGGCGAGCGTCTCCCGGAGCTTCGACACCACGATGTGCAGCTGCTTGCCCGCGGTCGCGGCGGAACCGTCCCCCCACACGTCGGTGAGCAGCCGATCGGTGGGTACGGCCTGCCCCGAGGCCAGGGCGAGCCGGGCCAGGACCGCGATCCTGCGCAGCCCGGCGATCTTGACCGGGACGCCGTCGGCCTTGACCTCCCAGGGGCCGAGGCACCTGATCTCCAGTCTCAAGGGAGTGCTCCCATCGTCAACGAAGATTCGGAAGTCTAGCGATTCATGCTGGTATGTCCCTGGGTTCTGCGCTGGAGCCGTGGGGGTCTACGCGAACTCCCGGGGGCGGGCCTGCACCCGTTCATAGACGTGGTCCAACCACGGCGGCCGAACCGGCGCCAGCCGCTCCAGCGTGCGGAGGAACACCCGTCCATCCGGCTCGAAAAGACCTCGCGGCAGCAGCGGGGGCGGATCGTCGCGGCGCACGCCGGCCGGCATCCCGTGCGCCGCCGGGGCGAGCCGCCGGTCGTCGTGGCGGGCCAGGTACGTCCACACGCCGGCGTCCAGCGGCACGACCGCTGCCGCGTCGCACGGCCACACCTCGCCGGTCTGCGGATGCCGCGGCACCAGGGCGATGTCCCTGATCGCGGTGGGCAGGCCGGGCCCGGCCAGGACGAGGCGCCGTTCCGGTGGTCCTGGCGGAAGCAGGCTGTCGATCGCCCGGCGAAACGTCTCGGCGACAGGCCCGTCGGGGACGGTGACCCGGGTACCGCCTGAGAGCGCCACCAGGTGCGCCAGCGCCACCGCGACCGCGGCCTCCCACAGCGGGCTCCAGAACCCGAGCTGATCCACGGGCGGCGTGCCCGCCAGCTCCGCCCAGCCGATCACCCGCTGGACGGGCCCGTCGACGGCGACGGGGCGCACGGCGTCCGGCTCCAGCCACACCACCTGCCAGAATCCGCAGTCGTCGACCCGGGTGGCCACCGGGCAGCCGCATTCCGCGCACGCCAGGTTGGGCCCGTACTGGCCGTCCCAGCCGCAACAGCAGCCGCCCAGCCGCTCCGGGACGAAGACGGTCCCGCGGACGTCGCCCGGCGCGATCCCGATCCGGTCCGGGGGTCCCGTGATGCAGTACGCCAGCTGCCGGAGGCCGTGCTCTTCCGGCTCGGGTTGCAGCGGCTCCCACGGCCGGCCGTTTCCAGGGTCCACCACGTACGTTCCCGGCTCCAGGAGACCGGGGAGCAGGCCGTGGCCGTACTTCTGGCCGGAGTGGTCGGGAAGCGCCACCCGCGACAGCCGCGCGGTCATCACGGCGCCGCACCCCGCACAGGCGAAAACGAGCAAGCAGCCTCCTTCACCGAGAACGATGTGATCATGGTGCCGCAAACCCCGCCGCGCGGGGAAGCGCCTGCGCGAGGACGCTGGACTCTCCCCTTATGGGAGGCATCATGCTGGTTCCGGCGTCCGGCTATCGAGGAGAGTGACGCATGACCATCGTGGACGGCATCGAGGCCCGCGGCCTGCACCACTGCGAGACGACGGCACTGGGCGTGCTGCTGCGGCACCAGGGGCTCGATCTGTCCGAGCCCATGCTGTTCGGGCTCGGCTCGGGGCTGTCCTTCATCTACTGGGACGCCAAGAGCATGGAGTTCCCCTTCCTCGGAGGCCGCGTCAAACCCTTCGAGCTCACCAGGAACCTCACCGCCAGACTGGGGCTGACCCTGCTGACCGAGGAGACCGGCTCAGCACGCAAGGCGTGGGAGAACGTCTCCGCCCGCATCGACGTGGGACTGCCCGTCGGTCTGCAGCTCGACTCCTACCACCTGGACTACTTCGGGTCGAAGGTGCACTTCGGCGGCCATGTCGTCGCGATGTACGGCTACGACGAGCATCAGGCGTACCTGGTGGACACCGCGCAGCAGGGAGGAGCCGTGCGGACGAGCCGGACCGCCCTGGCCATGGCGAGGGCGGAACGCGGCCCGATGACCGCCAGGAACCGTTCCTTCACCATCACCCTGCCGGAGCGCCCGCCCTCCTGGCAGGACCGGATCGTCCCCGCGATCAAGGCCTGCGCCGGCGCCTTCCTCGCCCCGCCCATCGCGAACCTGGGTCATCGTGGCATCGAGAAGGCCGCCCGCCTGGTGCCCGCGTGGCCGCATCGCGTGGCGGAGCCGAAGCGGGACCTGCCGCAGATCGCCCTCCTCATGGAGAAGGCCGGCACCGGCGGCGCCCTGTTCCGCGCCCTCTACCGCGACTTCCTCGGCGAGTGCGCCGGCCTCATCGACGACGACCGCCTTCGCACCGGCCACCGGCTGTACGCCGAGGCCGCCGCCCTGTGGACGGACGTGGCCACCTTGATCGACAAGGCTGGTGAGGGGAGCGACGCGGCGTGTCTCGACCAGGCCGGGGTCGTCCTGCACGACCTCGCGCGCATCGAGCGGGATGCCATGCGGGCGCTGAGCGAGATGCGACCATAGCAGCCCGGTCAGCTTGGGAAGACCGAGAGGCCCGACTGGGCGACGATGGCCTGGAGCGCGGCCACGTGCTCGCGATAGGCCGCGCGCCCCTGGTGTGTCAGGCTGAACCACGTTCGCGGGCGCTTGCCCACGTGCCCTTTGCGGATCTTCACGTAACCGGCCGCCTCCAGGGCGCCCGCGTGCTTGGACAGGACCGAGTCGCTGATGTCCAGGCTGTCGCGGACGAAGGCGAACTCGGCCTCCTCCGCGGCGGCGAGCAGGGAGACGATCTGCAGCTTGGTCGGCGCGTGGATGATCGGGTCGAGCTGCGGGGTCATCGCTCGCTCGTCTCGGCCCGGCGAGCCGTCCGCACGGACATCCACCGGGTCAGGACGGGCGCGGTGAGCGCCACGATCGCGACCATGACGGCGCCCATGATCGTACGGGGGTAGGCGACGCCCAGGGCCTGGAAGCCGAACGCCATCGCGACGCCCCCGAGACTGGTCGCGACGATCCAGCCCGCCAAGCCCGCCCACGACCAGGGGTCGACCACGGAGGCATGGGGGCGCAGGGCTTGGTTCCGGACCTCGCGGATGAATGCCACGACGGCGACCGCGAGGGCGATCGCGAGCGCGGGAGCGCCGATCCAGAGCACCCACGGCGTGGTGACCTCGGTGACGAGTTGCATGCCCGCGACGAACGTCCAGACCGCCACGAGGTACCACGAGGGGAACATCGGCGGCGCGGATCGCAGCGCCCTGTGCTGCGTCTGCTGGATCTGGGCGAGCGACTGCGCGGCGTCTTCCGGAGTGATGTGCATGACGGCTCCCTAAGTACTTTCCTAACCGGAAAGTACTTTCTCCTTTCCAAACCGTCAAGTAGGGATCCGGGCGCGGGCCGCGATCGTGCGGGCCAGCCAGGCCGGCAGCGCATCAAGGGGTACGTGTCGCGCCTGCTGGACAAACTGGGCTGCGACAACCGCACCCAGGCCGGGCTGATCGCCCACGACGCGGGCGTCGTCTCCTCCTGAGCGCTTTACACCCATGACCGCATCAGCATCCGGGCCCACCACGCCGGGTACGTGATCGTCTCGCCGGACAGGATGGGGTAAAGCCACCAGAAGTCGACCAGGACGATGAGGGCTCCCGCTCCGACGACGGCCGCCCCCGCGGCTCTCCTGATCGACGCCGTCCCGCCGGGCCCGAGCGCCAGCCCCGCGACGATCACCAGCGCCAGCACCATGAACGGCACGACGGGGACCATGTAGAACAGGTACATGGTGCGGTTGTCCGCGACGGCGTAATAGAACCACGGCAGCCACCCCGCCCCGTAGGCGAGCAGCACGGCCCCGGCCCGCCAGTCCCGGACGGCCGCGTACCGGGCGACGAGTGCGACGAGGGCGAGCAGCGCAAGGTACCACAGCGCCGGCGTGCCGACGCCCAGGACCGCTTGCGAGCAGTCCTCGGCCGCGCAGGCGTTCTGCGGGCTCTGGTAGTGGAAGGCGACGGGACGTTGCAGCAGCGGCCACTGCCACGGCTCCGACATGTACGGATGCCGGGTGTCCAGGCCGGTGTGAAAGCCGAGCACCTGGAGCTGGTAGCCGAGCCACGAACGCAGCGAGTCGACGACGAAGAAGCCGGGCCCCGCCTGGGTGGCCCGCTCCCAGTTGCGTCCCCAGCCCTCGGCCCGCAGGAACCAGCCGGTCCAGGTGAGCACGTAGACCGCGCCTGGGACCAGGGCGAACGCGCCCGTCAGCCCTTGCGCCGTCAGACGCGGCCGCAGCCCCAGCGCCCGCCGCGCACCCGCGTCCCACATCAGCGAGAGCACGGCGAAGGCGAGCAGGAAGAAGACCCCCGACCACTTGACGGCGCACGCGGCTCCCAGGCACGCGCCCGCGGCCAGCCGCCATGGCCGCACACCCGCCGATGGAGACGTCCCGGACAACCGCTGCCTGACCCAGTCCCTGTCGGCCACGACACAGGCGAAGGCGGCCAGCACCCAGAACATCAGGAACACGTCCAGCAGCGCCGTCCGCGACAGCACGAAGTGCAAACCGTCGAGAGCGAGCAGCAACCCGGCCAGGCAGCCCAGCAACGTGGACCGGGTCATCCGCCGCGCCACCCTCGCCATGATCAGGATCGACAGCGTGCCCGCCACCGCGCCGGCGAAGCGCCAGCCGAAGGGCGTCATGCCGAACAACCACTCGCCGGCGGCGATCATCCACTTGCCGAGCGGCGGGTGCGCGACGTACTCGGCGCATTCCTCGACGGACGGGCACCGCCGCCAGATGCCCAGGTCGCCGGCCATGATCATCCGATCGGCGACCGGGTCTTCTGAGGTGCCCAGCGTCATCCGCTCGACACCGAACCTCAGCAGCGAAAAGGCCCCCTTGATGTAGTGCGTCTCGTCGAAGACCACCGCGTGCGGCTCGCCGAGGCGGAGGAAGCGCAGGGCTCCGCCGAGCACGGTGACGAAGAGCGGGCCCGCCCATCCCCACCACGCGTCGGACGGCATGGGCGGAACCAGCCAGCGCACCGCGGTCCGGGCGAGGCTCTGGGGAGGCGGGCTCACCCTTGAACCGCCGCCAGGTTGAGCACGGCCAGCTCGGTACGGCTGCCGGAGGCGCAGGAGGCCGAGCTCGACGAGCCGCAGGGCGGCTGCGCCGGCCAGCTGAACACCAGCCCGGGGGAGGACTCGCCTGGTGACGTGTTCGGGCCGATCTCGATGTCCTGCCCCGTGACGAGGTCGTGCACGGTCGCGCCGAGGTCGATGAAGCGGTCGGCGCGGATCTGCGACGCCGGGGTGAGCCGACCGCCTACCACCCGGGACTCGCCGTCGGCGCGATTCCAGGTCACGGTGCGGCCCTCCATGGTGGCCACGCACCAGGTCAGGCTGCAGCGCATTCCCGTCGCTCCTGGCCGGGCAGGCAGGGATGTGCGCTCGCCGGTCTCCAGGTTGACGAGCACACTCTGGCTGGTGCTGGTGCCAGCGCTCGTGCTCGTGCTCGTGCCTGTGCTTGTTTGGTGCTGCGGGACGTCGGACGCCCATGGCCAGGACATCAGGTGCAGGCCGTCGGTGCCGGGCAGGGCCTGGGGCGCGCCACCGGTGATCGGGACGGCGTACAACCCGCCCTGCCGGACCGACCAGACGACGCGGCCGGGCAGGACGCCGAGGCGTTCCACCGCCGCGGCCGGCCCGCTGAGGCGGGCCAGGAGAGTGGCCCGCCCGCCGGCGCGCGGCAGCGCCCACACGTCCGCGGACTTCTGGGTGCGTACGTCGTGGGCCCACCAGGCGATGTGCTCCTGGCCAGGTTCGATGGCCTGCGGGCGGTGCTCGCGTGCGCCCTCCGGCAGGTCGCCCAGGACCCGGGTCCTGCGGGCGGCGGTGTCGTACACCTCCAGCCTGCCGCCGGCGCGCAGCAGCAGCTCGGTGGCGCTCAGGGCGGTCACCGGCGTGTACGCCGAGCCGTCGGCGGCCGCGACCGGGACGGTGCTCATCGCGGCCGCCCAGACGTTCCCGCTGGAGCCGCTGGAGCCGCTGGAGCCGCTGGAGCCGCTGGAGACCGGGGAGACCGGGGAGACCGGGGCGCCGGGGGAGCCGCTGAAGCCGGAGGAGCCACTGAGGCCGGACGGGACGGGGGAGCCGCTGAAGCCAGGGGAGGGGCTGAAGCCGGAAGGGGCAGGGGAGGCGGCGGACGGCGAAGGGGTGGCGGACGCGTCGCGCCGGCCGAGGTCGGCCAGCGATCCCGTCGCCAGCACCAGCGCGGTGACGGCCGCCGCGGTGAGCGGCACCGAGGCCGTCAGAGCCCGGCGCCGGCGGCGCAGCCGGCGTCCGGCCCGCATGGCCGTGCCCACGTCCACCTTCGACGGCGGCGGCTCGTCCGGCACCAAGCTCTCGAACAAGGGCTTGAGATCCATCATCGATCCTCCTTGGCCGGCGTCACATCGAGGAGCTCGCGCAGGGTCGCGAGCCCGCGGGCGGTCTGGCTCTTGACGGTCCCGGTCGAGCAGCCGAGCGCCGCGGCGGTCTGCTCGACGCTCAGGTCGCAGTGGAAGCGCAGCACCAAGGTGGCCCGCTGCCGCGGTGGCACCAGGGCCAGCGCCCGGCGCAGGTCCATGGTCAGATCGGCGTCCCACCCGTGCGCGACGGCCTCGGGGGGCGCCGCGCTCAGCCGGGTGCGCGAGAACCAGCCGCCCCGCTGCTCCTTCAGGAAGACCCGGACCAGCATCACCCGTACGTACGCGTCCAGGTCGGCCGCCTGGCGGGCGTGACGCCATTTGACGTACAGCCGGGTGATCGACGTCTGCACCAGATCGTCGGCGCGATGCCAGTCCTGGCACAGCGAGTAGGCGATCCGGCGTAACCAGAGCAGACGCCCGCGGACGTACGCGGTGTACTCCTCGTCCGCACTCAAGAGATCCACAACCTCCCAGATGCCGCAACTCACCGGAAGGGTTGCATCATGCGCGGTGAATTCTTCGGAAACCCAGCGGCCCCTAGATCAACGCCTTGCGGTACACCACCAGGTCGCACGGCGTGGCCAGCAACGGCGCCAGCGCCGGGTAGAAGTCCTCGACCGGCTCGACCCCGGTCCTGCGGTAGCCGAGACGGGAGTACCAGGCGGCCAGGAACTCCTTCGACGGATGCGTCCACTCCCGGGGCGTCAGCACTTCGAGCCGCATGACCTCGCGTCCCCCGTCGAGCGCGTGCCGTTCGGCGAAAGCGACCAGGTCACGGCCGACGCCCCGGCCGCGGTGGGCGGGATCGGCGGCCAGCATGCCGAACTCGGCCGTCCGCTCGTCGAGCGCCCGGACGCGAACGCAGCCGACGATGTGCCGCCCCTGCCGGGCCACCGCGATCTCCCCGGCCCCGGCCGTCGCGGCGATCTCGGCGGTGCTCGTACGGGTCGCCTCGTCGAGCCACAACCCCTTCTCCGCCACCGCGTACACCTCGTTGACCAGGTCGGACAGCCGGGCGAGCACAGCCGGCTCAGCGGAGGCACCGGCCGGCAGCAGGGACACGCGGAAATCGTTCATGGTGCCATTTTGGTTCATCCGCGGCGGGTCATCGCATGCCGGGTCAGGCGCCCTCAGCCGGTGGGTTCGGCGTCGGGGCGGGCGCCCTCAGCCGGTGGGCTCGGCGTCGGGGCGGGCGTCCTCTCCGCCGGGATCCTCGGCCGCCTCGCGTCGCTCGGCCTCGATCTTCCGCTCCGGGTCGGGCGGCGGCTCGACCGGCTCCGCGGGGATCGGGCGGCGCGTTTCCCTGAGCTCCACCCCGGCGCGTTCGGCGATGATGTCGCTCTCCCCGTTGACCTGTCCTACGGCGGCCGGTGTGCCCGAGGGTTCTTCGTCCTGTCCGTTCATGACCCGCAACTGCCCGAGCCTTGAAGCTCGAACCATGCGACCCCGAGGGCGCTAGGACGCGTAGACGGGCGCGAGGTCGATGAAGACGCGGTAGTCCGAGATCAAGCCGTCGCCGCCGGTGCGCCAGATCGACACGGCCGCGACGCTGACGTCCTTCCCGTCGAGCCGGCGGTAGGTCACCTCGGTTTCGGCGATGGTGTCGGCGCCGGCCTGCCAGTTCCTGACGATCCGGTGCCGCAGGCCGCCGATGGTGGCGAAGAACGCCCGCAGCCCGGCGGCGATCGCTTCGCGTCCGGCCATCGGCTCGGCGTTGCCGAACACCAGCGTGGCGTCCTCGGCCAGCAGCCGCGCGAACGCGTCGGGATCGAACGTGTCCACCGTCTGGAAAACGTGCCGTACCGCTTCGTCGGACATGCCGATCATCCCTCACGTGGCCGGGAACGTTGGTGGGGACGCTACGGGACGAGGCGCGGCAGGCAACTGTCGCAAAGGTGGCATTCTTGTCGCTCCGCATCGGGCGGGGCCGGTGCGCAGCGCGTCGTTCCGGTGCCGCCTGGCCGTCGCCGGCCAGGCGGGTTCGTGACCACGAACAGGGAGCTCAGCCGGTGGTGAGCTTCTCCGCCGGGATGACCTGGCGGGCCAGCGTGGGGCTGGACCAGTGGAGCTGCGCGATGGCGTCGTAGCCGCCGTCGTAGAACTCCATCTTGATGTCGTGGGCCCCGGCCGTCAGCGCGATCTGGCCGCTGTCGTCGCGCTTGGAGTGGTCCGTCCAGGCGTCGATGAGCGGCGTCCCGTCCACCCAGAGGCGCACGCCGTCGTCGCTGGTGGTGATGAACGTGTACGTCTCGGCGCGGTCGGCGATCACCTTGCCCGTCCAGCGGGCGCTGAAGGTGTCGGGGGACAGGGCCGGGTCGGGGGTGCCCGAGCCCCAGTCGAAGTTCACCGTGGGGTCGACGCGGCTGACCTTGGGCGCGGTCAGGTCGGCATTGTCGAAGTACGTGGCCGACAGGCCCGGCTCCTGGATGACCAGCGTCGTGACCGAGCTCGCGGGGAGCGTCAGCGTGCTCCGGCCGGCCGTGATCGCGGTGGTGCCGGTCTGGTGGGGCGCCCACGCGGCGGCCGTGCTCTGCCAGACCGCGGCCGTGCCGGTCGTCAGGCCGGTGTACGCCAGGGTGGTGGTGAGCGGCTCGGCGCCGACGTTGACGAGGACGACGTTCTTGGCCGCGTCCGAGGCGTACACGTGCAGCTGGTCGCTGCCGGAGGTCGCCGTCACCATCGTCGTGCCGAACGGCCTGAACAGCTCTTCCCCGGTGAACATGCCGATGCCGTGGTAGATGGGCAGCGGCTCGTTGCGCGGCACCCCGCCCTCACCGTCGGTGCTGGTCAGGCCGAGCCGGCCGTTCTTGTCGCCGTACTGGTAGGCGGAGCCGCCCGCGTGCAGGATCTGGCCGAGCGCCGCCGCGCCCCACAGCGTGTTGAAGTGCGTCAGCGTACGGTGGCCGTCCTGGTCGTCCCAGTCGGAGTTGTACTCGCCGATCTGGATGCCGATCTTGCGGCCGAGGATGGACTCGGCGAGCGCGGACACCTCCTTCAGGTCGGTCTCGTAGGCGCGGATGACCGGGCCGAGCAGGGCCTCGTCGGTGACGACGTCCTGGCCGTTGCCGTAGTCGTGATAGTCCAGGAAGTCGACGCGGCTGCCCGAGGTCTGCAGGAACGTCCTGATGTAGTCGAGCTTGTTCGCGGACGTGGCGGGGCCGCCGAGCTGGACGGCCGGGTCCTTGGCGCGCAGGGCGTCGGCGATCAGGTTGAACCGCCTGCTGTACTCGTCCGCCGGGATCTCCGCCTTGCCGGGCACGCAGGAGCAGTCGGTCTCGTTGCCCACGATGAACCGCCGTACCGGCTGTCCCTGGGCCGCGAAGTGCTCGTACAGCGCGACCGCGTCGTCGCGGTTCACCTCGGCGGTCTGGCGGGCGTCCACCGGCAGGATGATGACCGGCTCTGCGCCCAGGTCGCGGATGGCCGTGATCCAGGCGTCGCCGGAGACCTTGGTGTCGCAGTAGAAGCCGCCGCAGACGATGGGGCTGGCGTGGTTGCCGGGCTCCTCGTAGTGCAGCTCTATGCGCATCCGGCCCGCCTTCAGCTTGCGGATGAGCTCGCGGTGGCGGGCGTCGTTGGTGATGTACGACTGATTGCCGTACCCCGTGATGCCGATGCCGTAGTCGGCGGCGGACAGCGTGCGGAGCGGCTTGGTGTAGTCGATGGACACGCTGGCGGCGGCGGCCTGAGGTGCGGCCGCTCCCGCGGGTGCGCCGGCGGGCCAGATCACGGCGGTGGCGACCAGGCCACCGGTGAGAACGGCCCGCAGAGCGCGACGTGCTAACGCAGTCATCCTTCTCCTGTCACAGGGTCCACAATCCAATGGATCATGACACGGGCGGATGACAGGTGCGTAAACGGCAGGGTGATCGCCAGGCGGAGCCCCCGGCGGGAAAGTGTACAAGAGGTGTTGCACAATGACTCTTGTGCATTAGGGTGGCCGTCATGTCCCAGATCACCGACTCGCGGGTGCTCGCCGCGATGGCGCATCCGCTGCGCCGTCGCCTGCTCGACCTGCTGAAGCTGAACGGGCCCCGCACCGCCAGCGTGCTCGCCCAGCACACGGGGGAGGCGGTGGGCAACGTCAGCCATCATCTGCGCGCCCTGGCCGCCGCCGGTCTCATCGAGGAGGCGCCCGAGCTGGCCAAGGACCGGCGCGAGCGGTGGTGGCGGCGTACGTCGCAGAGCCTGTGCTGGTCCTCGGCGGACTTCGCCGAGGACGCGGCGGGCGAGGCCATCGCCCGCGCCCTCGAATCGCTCAACCTGGAGCGGCAGATCGGCCACGTGCGGCGGTGGGCCGACCAGCCGCAGTCCGAGCAGGAACGCTGGCAGCGCGGCCCCTTCTCCACCGAGACCTGGATCCAGGCGACCGACGACGAGCTGGCGGAGTTCGCCGCCGAGCTCGTCGCCGTCATGAACAAGTGGGCGGAGCGGGACGTGCCGGACGACGGGCAGGAGCGCGCCACCGTGTTCGCCTTCGCCCGCGGCGTACCGGGCCGGCCATGACGACCGTGACCCGGGCGCGGCGGTTCGGGCTGCTCAGGCAGCGGGACTTCCGGCTGTTATGGATCGGTGAGAGCGCCAGCAGCCTGGGCAGCGCGGTCACGACGGTCGCGCTGCCGCTGGTCGCGGTGACGGTGCTGGACGCCTCCGCGTTCGCCGTCAGCGTGCTGGCCGCGGCCGTCTGGCTGCCGTGGCTGCTCGTCGGCCTGCCCGCGGGGGCCTGGGTGGACCGGCTGCCCCGGCGCCGGGTGATGCTGGCCGCGGACTGGGCGTCGATGGCGGCCTTCCTCAGCGTGCCCGCCGCGGCGCTCCTCGGGGTGCTGGGCATCGTCCAGCTCGTCGTGGTCGCGCTGGCCGCGGGGACGGCGAAGGTGTTCTTCGCGACCGCGTACCGGGCCTATCTGCCGTCGCTGGTCGAGGGGCCCGACCTGCTGGAGGCCAACGCGAAGCTGCAGGGGAGCGAGCAGGTGGCGAACCTGGCGGGCCCCGGCGTCGCCGGCCTCCTGGCCCAGCTCGTGTCCGCGATCGGCGGTCTCGTCGTGGACGCGGCGAGCTTCGCCGTGTCGGCCGTCTGCCTGATGCGCGTCAAGCACGTCGAGACCGTCGAGCCGCGCCCCCGGCGGCGGCTGCGCAGCGAGATCGCGGACGGCCTGCGCACGGTGCTGCGCGACCCGCTGCTGCGCGGCAACATGCTCTACGGCTGCGTGGCCAACCTGGCGCTGACCGGCTACCAGTCACTCCTCGTGATCTTCCTGATCGGTGACATCGGGCTGGCCGCGGGCCCGACCGGCGCGCTGATCGCGGCCACCAGTGCAGGCGGCGTCGTCGGCGCCTTCGCCGCCCGGCCGCTGGCCGCGTGGCTGGGCAGCGCGCGGGCGGTGCTGCTCGGCAAGGCGGGCCTGGCTCCCGCCGGCCTGCTGATCGCCTGCGCGGACCGGGGGGCGGGGCTGGTGCTGTTCGTGGCGGCGAGCATCGCGATCATCGCGGGAATCGTCGCCGGGAACGTGATCTTCAGCGGTTTCATGCAGTCGTACGTGCCCAGCGAGCTGATGGGCCGGGTGAGCACCAGCGTCCAGGTGGTCAACTTCGGCGCCATCCCGCTCGGGGCCCTGCTCGCGGGCACGCTGGCGGAGGCGTTCTCCGTGCGCGCGGCGCTGTGGGTGATGCTGGGCGTCTTCGCGCTGAGCGGGCTCATCCTGCTGGCGAGCCCGCTGCGCCGCCTCCGCGACCTGCCGGCCGGCCGGATGACCGGGGAGGAGGTCAGCGGGACTGCAGGGACCTGACGTTGTCGCCGAACGTCCAGCCCTTCGAGCCGTCCCAGTTGATGGACCAGGTCATCAGCCCCTTGAGGCCGCCGGAGAAGCTGTTCCAGCTCTGCGCGACGAGGGCGGGCGGCATGTGGCCGCCGCCCGCTCCCGGCTGGGCGGGCAGCCCGGGGACCTGCTTGTCGTACGGGACCTTGATCGTGGTGCCCTGGATGACCAGGCCGTTGTTCAGGCAGGTGGTCTGGGCGACGAATCCCTGCACGGTGCCGGCGGCGTAGGAGTCGCCCGCGCAGCCGTACATGCTGCCGTTGTAGTACTGCATGTTCAGCCACCACAGGCGGCCGTTGTCGGCGTACTTCTTGACGATCGGCAGGTAGGCGCCCCAGATGGAGCCGTAGACCACGCTGCCGCCGGTGACGTACGCCGTCTCGGGGGCCATGGTGAGGCCGAAGCCGGGCGGCATCTGGGCGAGGACGCCGTCGATGATGCGGATGAGGTTCGACTGGGACGCCGAGAGCTGGGTGATGCTGCCGCCGCCGGTCAGGCCGGTCTCGATGTCGATGTCGATGCCGTCGAAGTTGTAGCGCTTGAGTATCGGCACGACGGTGGCCACGAAGCGGTCGGCGACGGTGCTGGAGCCGAGGTCGATGCCGGCCGTGGCGCCGCCGATGGACATCAGGATCGTCGCCCCCGCGGCCTTGGCCTGGCACATCTCGGCCGGGGTGGCCACCTTGACGGTGGCGTCCATGCCGTCCTCCCACAGGACCGTGCCGTCGGAGCGGATCACCGGGAAGGCGGCGTTGATCACGTTGTAGCCGTGGGCGCGGATGCGGGAGTCGGTGATCGGGATCCAGCCGAGCGGGGGATGCACGCCGTTCGAGGCCCCGTCCCAGTTCTCCCAGTAGCCCTGCAGGACCTTGCCGGCCGGCCGGGGCTTGACGGCGCAGGTGCTGTCAGTGGGAGTGGGGGTTGGCGTGGGAGAAGGCGAGACGGTGGGTGAGGGCGGGGTTCCCGGGCCGTCGAAGGTGACGTTGTCGGCGTGGTAGGTGCCCTGGCCGTACCAGCCGTGCAGGTAGACCACCGCGGACGTCTGCGTGGCGCCGGTCGTGAACGACAGCGTGAGCTGTGTGTACGCCGTGCCCGACGAGGTCCAGCGCGACTGGCCGCCGGTCACGCCGAGGTAGACGTAGGCGCCGCGCACCCAGGCCGACACGGTGTAGGCGGTGCCCGGCAGCACGGCGACGCTCTGGCCGCACTGCGCGGTGTCGGAGCCGCTCGCCGCCCCCGCGAGCGCGCCCGTCCCGGAACGCACGGGCGACGCGACCACGGAGCCCAGCCCCCCGGTGCAGGACCAGGGGCCGAGTCCGGTCTCGAAGCCCGGGTTGGCCAGCAGGTTCGCGGCGCTCGCCGACGACTGGGTGACGAGGACGCCCAGGGCGGCCAGCAGGAGACAGGCCGCCATGACCACGGAACGCGGCATTCGCTTCATCGGGGACGACCTTCCGGCAGGGCAGTGGGGGGCGTTCCCCGGATTATCGGCAGCGACCCCGATTGAGGTCCATGCGAGATTCCATACCGGCTGTGTCATATCCCGAAGAGACGGTTGGCCTGAAAGCTATACAAACAGGACGCGAAGGAATAATCTCGACATGCCTCGGTCGAAAGACCGGGGCGCCAAACGTGAAGAAGGGGGTGCCGCCCGGGTGGGCGGCACCCCCCTTCTGCGGCGGATCAGAAGAGCGTGAGCGGCTCGACGGGCTCCGGCTCGGGCAGGGGCGCCAGCTCGGGAAGGCCGGCCCGCACCTCGTCGTGGAAGCGGCGGGCCAGCGCGGGCGCGTCGGCGTTGTCCGGCGTGTGGATGAACACGGTCGGCGAGCGGCCCTCACGCAGCCACTCGGTGACCGTCCCGACCCAGAACCGCCAGCCCTCGACCGTGCGCGCCTCATCGTCGCGGCCCAGGTAACGGACGATCGGGCGGTCGGTGAGCGCCCGCGAGCGGCGCGGCAGGCGCGGCTTCTTGGTCCACGCGTCGCGTTCGGCGTCGCTGGTCGGCGGGCTCTGGAAGAGCGTGACGGTGTCGAAGGGGACCCACTCCGCGCCCGCCAGGACTTCTTCGAGGCGGGCCGCCGCGCGCTCGTCCTCGAAGAAGGCGCGGTGGCGCACCTCGACGGCGTACCGGTACGAACCGGGCAGCCGCCGCAGGAAGGCGGCCAGCGTGCCGAGGTCGGCCGGACCGAACGAGCCGGGCAACTGCACCCAGAGCGCATGCGTACGCGCCCCCAGCGGCTCGATCGCCTCCAGGAACGCGCGGAGCTCCTCGTCCGCCCCGGTGAGATGGCGCTCGTGCGTGATCGACTTGGGCAGCTTGGGCAGGAAGCGGAAGTCGGGGGCGATCTGGCGGGCCCACGACTCCACCGTGCTCCGCGCCGGGGTCGCGTAGAAGGTCGTGTTCCCCTCAACCGCGTCGCACCAGGTCGCGTACGCGCGCAGGCGCTCCTCCGGAGGGAGCTGATCCGGCAGGAACCGGCCCCGCCAGCGCGCGTGGGTCCACATCGCGCATCCCACATGAAGCCGCATGGACTCGACGTTAGCGGAGGTTCTCCACACCGATAAAACTTGTCGTACGAGTTATGTCTTTGTACGATGACTGACGAATCCACCGCCCGCCGAACCCTGGGGACCTCCATTGGCAGCCGACCGCATCCGCCACGTCACGCTCTCCTCCGTCACGCTTCCGCTGGACGTTCCCATCAGCGACGCCAAGGTCCTCACCGGCCGGCAGAAGCCGATGACCGAGATCGTCTTCCTCTTCGCCGAGATCACGACCGAGGAGGGACACCGCGGCACCGGCTTCAGCTACTCCAAGCGGGCCGGCGGCCCCGCCCAGTACGCGCACGCCAAGGAGGTCGGGGCGAACCTGATCGGCCAGGACCCCTCCGACATCGGCAAGGTGTACGACACGCTGCTCTGGGCCGGCGCCTCGGTCGGCCGCTCGGGCGTGGCCACCCAGGCCCTGGCCGCGATCGACGTCGCGCTCTGGGACCTCAAGGCCAGGCGGGCGGACCTGCCGCTGTCGAAGCTGCTGGGCTCCTACCGCGACTCGGTCAGGACGTACAACACCTCGGGCGGCTTCCTGCACGCGCCGATCGAGGAGGTCAAGGCGCGGGCCGGCCAGTCGCTGGCGGACGGCATCGGCGGCATCAAGATCAAAGTCGGCCAGCCGGACATGAAGGAGGACCTGCGGCGGCTGGCGGCGGTGCGTGAGCACCTGGGCGATGACGTGCCGCTGATGGTGGACGCGAACCAGCAGTGGGACCGGGCGTCGGCGCTGCGGTTCGGCCGGAGGGTGGAGGAGCTCGGCCTGGTCTGGATCGAGGAGCCGCTCGACGCCTACGACGCCGAGGGGCACGCGCAGCTCGCCGCCGCGCTCGACACCCCGATCGCGACCGGCGAGATGCTCTCCAGCGTCGCCGAGCACGTACGCCTCATCGAGGCCCGCGCCGCCGACATCATCCAGCCGGACGCGCCGCGCGTCGGCGGCATCACGCCGTTCCTGCGCCTGGCCACGCTCGCCGACCACGCGGGGCTGCAGCTCGCGCCGCACTTCGCCATGGAGATCCACCTCCACCTGGCCGCGGCCTACCCGCGCGAGCCCTGGGTCGAGCACTTCGAATGGCTCAACCCCCTGTTCAACGAGCGGCTGGAGACCCGCGACGGCCGCATGATCGTCCCCGACCGCCCCGGCCTCGGCTTCACGCTCAGCGACCAGTGCCGCAAGTGGACGACCGACAGCGTCGAGTTCGGGCAGGCCTGAGCATGCCCCCAATGTCGAAAGCCGGCCGCATCGCGGCCGTGCGGTTCGGCCACTACGCCGTGCCGCTCGCGTTCGCGGTGAGCGACGCCAAGGTGGCCACCGGACGCCAGCGGCCCCTGTCCCAGATCGACGTGCTGACCTGCGAGATCACGACGGACGACGGGCTCGCGGGCCTGGGCTTCTCCTACACCACCCGGGCCGGCTGCCGCGCCCAGTTCGCCCACGCCAAGGAGCTCGCCGCGACCCTGCTCGGCGAGGACCCCTCCGCCGTCGGCGCGATCTACGACAAGCTCCTGTGGGCGGGCGCCTCCGTCGGCCGTTCGGGGGTCGCCACCCAGGCGATCTCCGCCGTCGACACCGCGCTCTGGGACCTCAAGGCCAGGCGGGCTGGATTGCCGCTGGCCAAGCTGCTGGGCTCCTACCGCGACTCGGTCAGGACGTACAACACCTCGGGCGGCTACCTCCAGGCCCCGGTCGAGGAGGTCACAGAACGGGCGAGCCGGTCGCTGGCGGACGGCATCGGCGGCATCAAGATCAAGGTCGGTCAGCCCCACATGCGGGAGGACCTGCGGCGGCTGGCGGCGGTTCGCGAGCATCTGGGCGATGACGTGCCGCTGATGGTGGACGCGAACCAGCAGTGGGACCGGGCGTCGGCGCTGCGGTTCGGCCGGGCGGTGGAGGAGCTCGGCCTGGTCTGGATCGAGGAGCCGCTGGACGCCCACGACGCCGAGGGGCACGCGCGGCTCGCCGCCGCGCTCGACACCCCGATCGCCACCGGCGAGATGCTGACCGCCGTGCCCGAGCTCGTCCGCCTCATCGACCTGCGCGGCGCCGACTTCCTCCAGCCGGACGTGCCGCGCGTGGGCGGCATCACGCCCTACCTCAAGGTCGCGGCGCTCGCCGACCACGCCAACCTCCAGGTCGCGCCGCACTTCGTGATGGAGATCCACGTGCACCTGGCCGCGGCCTACCCGCGCGACTCCTGGGTCGAGCACATCGAATGGCTCTCGCCGCTGTTCAACGAACGGCTCGCGATCGAGGACGGGCGCATGATCGTCCCCGACCGTCCAGGGCTCGGGCTCAGCCTGGCCGGGCAGGCCGCGGACTGGCGGCTCGACGCGGCCGAGTTCGCGGGTAGGTTGTGACCCGTGCCATCAGACCGCAGGCTCGATCGCGACACCGGGCGCGGGCTCGCGCATGAGCTCGTCGAGCGGCTGAAGGCGCGCATCCTCGCGGGCGAGATCGAGCCCGGTCAGAAGCTGCCGACGGAGTCCTCGCTGGTCGAGGAGTTCGGCGTGAGCCGCACGGTGGTCCGCGAGGCCATCTCGCGGCTCCAGGCGGCCGGGCTCGTCGAGACGTTCCAGGGCCGAGGCTCGTTCGTGCTGGCCCTGCCCGCCTCCACGGCCTTCTCCGTGGAGGCGGCGCAGATCCGCACCCACCGCGACGTCCTCGACATGATCGACTTCCGGATCGGCGTCGAGTCGGAGGCGGCCGGGCTGGCCGCGCAGCGCCGCACGGACCTGCAGCTCAAGGCCGTCGAACGGGCGCTCGTCGATCTCACGCGCTCGGGCGAGCACCCGGGCAACGCCGTCGAGGCCGACTTCCAGTTCCACCTCAAGATCGCGCTGGCCGCGGGCAACCGGTTCTACTCCGACCTGCTCGCGTCGCTCGGCCCGATGATGATCATGCTGCCGCGGACGCGGCTGGCGCACCCGTACACGGTCTCCGACGCCACCCACCTCACGCGGGTGACGCTGGAGCACGAGAACGTCTACCGCGCCATCGCGGACCAGGACGCGGCGGCGGCGCGGGCCGCGATGCGGCTGCACCTGTCCAACTCGCGCGCCCGCCTACAGGCTCCCTAGCTACCAGCGGGCCGTGTTGGGCGTGAAGTCCGGCACGATGCCGCGCATGTAGGCGGTGTCCTCGCGGCCGCGCTGCCCGCAGCCGAGGTACTGCTCGTGCAACGCGCCGAGTGCGTCCTCGTCGAGCTCGACCCCGAGCCCGGGACCGGTCGGCACGGCCACGCTCCCGTCACGGAACTCCAGCGCGCCCGGCTTGACGACCTCCTCGCTCTTCCACGGGTAGTGCGTGTCGCAGGCGTAGGTGAGGTTCGGGGTGGCCGCGGCCAGGTGGGTCATCGCGGCGAGGCTCACGCCGAGGTGGGAGTTGGAGTGCATCGACAGGCCCATGCCGAACGTCTCGCAGATGCCGCCGAGCAGCGCCGAGCGCCGCAGCCCGCCCCACAGGTGGTGGTCGGAGAGCACGACCTGCACGGCGTCGGCGGCTACGGCCGGCTTCAGGTGCTCGAAGGCGATCACGCACATGTTCGTGGCGAGGGGCAGGTCGGTGTGCCTGGCGACCGCGGCCATGCCGTCGATGCCGGGCGTGGGGTCCTCCAGATACTCCAGGACACCGGCCAGCCGGTGCGCCACCTTGATCGAGGTCTCGACGGTCCACGCGCCGTTGGGGTCGATGCGCAGGGCGTGATCGGGGAAGGCCGCCGCCAGCGCCTCGATCGTGTCGATCTCGTGGCCGGGCTCGAAGACGCCGCCCTTGAGCTTGATCGCGGTGAAGCCGTAGTCGTCGACCATCCGCCGGGCCTGGGCGACCATCTGCTCGGGCGTGCTGCCCTCGCCCCAGGAGTCCTCGTCGTGGCCGGGGTGGCCGGCCCACTTGTAGAACAGGTACGCCGAGAACGGCACCCGATCCCGTACGGCGCCGCCGAGCAGGGCGCTCACCGGCCGGTCGAGCACCTTGCCCTGCAGGTCCAGCAGCGCCACCTCGAAGGGCGCGGCCACGGTGTCCACGGCGCTGGAGACCTCCAGCATGCCGCCGAAGCTGGCGCCCGCCCCGCCGGTGGACGCGCCGAGGCGCTCCACGACGACGCGGCGCAGCCCGTTCAGGTCGAACGCGTCCAGTCCTGGCAGGGCGGCGGCGACGGCGCCGAGCCGGTCGAGGTGGGCCTGGTCGGCGTACGTCTCGCCCAGCCCCACCAGCCCGGAGTCGGTGTGCACCTGGACGATCGCGCGCAGCACGAAGGGCTGGTGCACGCCGACGACGTTGAGCAGCGGCGGGTCGCGGAAGGCGACGGGCGTGACGGTGACCCGGCTGATCCGGGCGGCGAGGTCGGCGAGGTCGGCCGGGCCGCTCACAGCTCGGCCTTGACCGTCAGCACGGGCACGCTGGCCTCCATGAGGATGCGCTGGGCCTCGCTGCCGAGGATGAACTTGCCCACCAGCGAGCGATGCCGCAGCCCGATGACGATCAAGCTGCCGCCGGTCTCGCGTACGAGCTGCTCGAAGGTCTCGGGCAGGTCGTCGTCGTGCAGCGGCTGGCGTACCTCGGCGTCCACGCCGGCCTCGCGCGCCCGCTTCAGCAGCTCGGCGCCCGCGGCGTCGTCGATCTTGTGCTCGTCGACGGGCGCGCCCCGGCGCGGGGAGTTCACGATGATCACGCGCTCGCCGCGCAGGGCGCCCTCGCGCAGGCCCGCGTCCACCGCGGCCGCCCCCTCGGGCGTGGGCAGGTAACCGACCAGGATGGTCATGAGATCTTCTCCTCGACAGGATCGGGGCTCTTGCGGCGCACGGCCTTACGAATGAGCGGCAGGAGGGCGACGAGCACCACCAGGGCGAGCACCGTTCCGGAGATCGGGCGGGTGAAGAAGCCGGACGGGTCGCCGCCGAAGATGAGCAGCGACTGCCGCGCCGAGTTCTCGATCATCGGGCCGAGCACGAACGCGAGCACCAGCGGCCCCGGCTCGAAGCCGAACTTCTTCATCAGGTAGCCCAGCAGGCCGAACCCGATGACCAGGAAGATGTCGTACACCTGGTTGTTCACGGTGTACGCGCCGAGCAGCGTGATGAGCACGGTGATCGGGGCCAGCACTCCGGGCCGGACGCGGAGGATCTTCACGAACACGCCGACCATCGGGATGCTCATGATGAGCAGCAGGATGTTGCCGATGTACATCGAGTTGATGACGCCCCAGAACACGTCCGGGTGCTCGGTGACGAGCTGCGGCCCCGGCTGGATGCCCTGGATGAGCAGCGCGCCGAACATGAGGGCCATCGTCGCGTTCGCCGGGATGCCGAGGGTCAGCAGCGGGATGAACGACGAGGTCGCGGCGGCGTTGTTGGCGGTCTCGGGGGCGGCCACGCCCTCGACGGCGCCCTTGCCGAACCGCTCGGGCTGCTTGGCCCGCCGCTTCTCCAGCGCGTACGCGGCCAGCGAGGCCAGCGTCGCGCCGCCGCCGGGCAGCACGCCCAGGATGAAGCCGATGAGCGAGCCGCGGCCGATCGCGCCCTTGGCCTGGCCGAGGTCCTTGCGGGACGGCCACACGTTGCCGACCGTGGCCGGCGAGTGGACCTTGTTGTGCCGCTCCTCGATGTTGTAGAGGATCTCGCTGAGCCCGAACAGGCCCATGGCCACCGGGATGAAGTCGATGCCCTCGGCGAGGTTCAGGCTCTCGAAGGTGAAGCGCTCGGCGCCGGTGAAGGTGTCGCGGCCCACGGTCGCGAGGAGCAGGCCGACGCCGGCCGCGATGACCGCCTTGAGCTTGTTGCCGTTGCCCACGGAGGAGATCAGCAGGACGCCGAGGATGCCCAGCGCCGCGTACTCGGGGGGCCCGAAGTCGAGCGCGAAGCCGGCCACGACCGGGGCGAGCAGCGTCAGGCCGATGATGGAGACGGTGCCGCCGATGAAGGAGCCGATGGCGGCGATGCCGAGTGCGGTGCCCGCCTTGCCCTGTCTGGCCAGGGCGAAGCCGTCGAACACGGTCACCACCGAGGACGCCTCGCCGGGCAGGCGGAGCAGGACCGAGGTGATGGTGCCGCCGTACTGGGCGCCGTAGAAGATGCCCGCCAGCATGATGATCGCCGGGACCGGCCCGATGCCGTACGTGATCGGCAGCAGGATGGCGATCGTCGCGCCGGGGCCGAGCCCCGGGAGCACGCCGATGAGCATGCCGATGATGACGCCGATGAGGCAGTAGAGCAGGTTGGCCGGCTCCAGGACGACGCTGAAGCCGTTGAGGATCGGGGAGATGTCCATGTGGCTTTCTCGGATGGGGCCCTAGATGAGGCGGGGAAGCGGGATCTGCAGCAGCAGGACGAAGAGCGCGTAGAACGCGGCCACGGTGCCGATGCTGATCACGATGGAGGAACGCCACGACTCCCGGCCCAGCCAGCGCAGCCAGACGAAGACGAGCAGCAGCGAGGGGATCTCGAAGCCGATCACCGGGAGCAGCGCGGCGAGCGCGACGAGCGTCACCAGGGCGATCACGGTGAGCAGGCTCGACTTGGAGAAGCGCTCGGTGTCCTCCAGGCCGCGGCCGGTGACGACGAGCGTCACCGACAGCACGACGATGACGACGCTGATGGCGAACGGCCACAGTCCCGGACCCGGCTGCGTGAGCCGGCCGAGCCCGAGCGCGAGGGATCCGAGCGCCCCGGCCACACCGGTGGCGAGCGCCACCAGGGCCGCCGCGACCTGCGAGATCGGGCCCGCGTGCGGCGGTCGCGTCTCCTCCAGCAGCTCCGCCTGGAGGCGGTCGACGTCGAGGACGTCCCCGTCGGGGCCAGGTGTCTCGGCGCCGGGCGACCTGGTGGGGTCGGACATGGACATGCACACTCCTTGGTGGCGGTGCCGGGGTGCGGCGGCCGCCGGCCGCCGCTGCCGCGATCAACCGGCCAGACTGATCCCGAACTTGTCGAGCTGGGCCTTGTAGGTGGTGGAGTCGTTCTTCAGGGAGCTGAGGACCTCCTCGGGCGCGACCTCCATCGGGGTGAGGGAGTTGTCCTCGTTGAACTTCTTGTACTCAGGTGTGGCGAAGGTCTTCTTGGCCGCGTCGAGCAGCCGCGTCTTGACGTCGGCGGGCGTGCCCTTGGGGGCGGTCAGGAAGCGGTACTGCGTCACGAGGACGTCGAAGCCCTGCTCCTTGGCCGTCTTCACGTCCGGGAGGAAGGGTATGCGCTGCTCGGAGAAGACCGCGAGCGGGACGAGCTTGCCCGCCTTGATGTTCTCGATGGCCTCGCCGACCTGCATGGTCGAGACGTCGACCTGGTTGCCGAGCAGGGCGGTCAGGTTGGGGGCGCCGCCGTCGAAGGGCACGGCCGTCGCCTCGATCGCGGCCGACTTGAAGGTCAGCGCGGAGGCGAGCTGGGCGCCGGTGCCGACGCCGGTCGTGCCGTAGCGGATCGCCTTGCCGGCCTTCTTCATGTCCTCGATCGAGGTGAAGCCGGACTTGGGGTTGGTGGCCATGACGTAGTCGTCGCGCGAGACGCCCGTGATGACCTCGAACGAGTCGATCTTCGTGGCCTCGGCGGCGGACACCGTGAGCGGCGTGATGGTGAAGAGCGAGGCGTTCTGGACGGCGATCTTGTAGCCGTCGGCCTTCGCGGACTGGAGCTCCTTGGCGGCGAGCGCGCCGTTGGCGCCGGGCTTGTTGAGCACGGGCGTGGAGACGCCCAGCTCCTTGCTCATGCCCTGGGCCAGCGACCGGGTGATGAGGTCGCTGGAGCCGCCGGCGGAGGCGCCGACGCTGAACTCGATGTTCCCGGTCGGATATTTACCGTCGCCGCCACCAGAGGAGGTCGTCTTGACACCACCGCACGCGGTCAGCGCGAGCGCGGCGGTGGCGCCGAGGACACCCACGAGGATGCGGCGGGGGGTTGTCCGAGATGTCGGCATGGACTTCTCCTTCGTGCAGGCGGTGGACCGCGTCTCTGCTAAGGAGCGGCGGTCGGAGGCGCCTCGATGTTTCGGCTGGGTTACCGCTCCGTAGTCTCCGGAGACTAGGTAGCAGCTTCGATGCCTGTCCAGGCTCATTTCGGTATTAAGTGATACTCTTTGCGCATCATGCTAACACTCGATCAGATCAGGGCGTTCGTAGCGGTCGCCGAGGAGCTTCACTTCGGCCGCGCCGCTGATCGGCTGCGCATGACGCAACCCCCGCTCAGCCGCCACATCCAGAAGCTGGAGCGTGCGGTCGGCGTCACCCTCCTGGAACGTGACAATCGCCGGGTCGTGCTCACCGACGCGGGCCGCGGCTTCCTGGAGGACGCGCGGCGGATGCTCTCGCTCGTCGACACCGCGGGCGACCGGGCGCGCCGGATCTCCAACGGCGCCACGGGCACGGTACGGCTCGGCTTCACTGCGGTCTCGGCCATCAGCATGCTCGGCGCGCTGCTGCGCCGGCTGGCGGAGCAGCTGCCGGAGATCGACGTCATCCTCCACGAGCGGGTGACCGCCGGGCAGGTGGACGGCATCCTGCGCGGCGAGCTCGACCTGGGGCTCGCGCGCCCGCCCTTCGACATCGCCACGCTCGACTCCCGGGTCGTCTTCCGCGAGCCGCTGTGCGCCGTGGTCCCCCTCGGCCATCCGCTCGCCGCACTCGGCCGGCCGCTCGTGCCGGACGACTTCGACGGCCTGCCGGTGATCAGCTACAGCCCGGTCCAGTCGCGCTACTTCCACGAGCTCACCGTCCGGTTCCTGACCAACGCCCATCCCCGGATCGAGCAGCAGGTGCACCAGATCCTCACCGCCGCGCTCCTCGTGGCGGCCGGGCGCGGCGTGGCGCTGGCGCCGGCCAGCGCGCGCTCGCTCGGCATCGAGGGCATCGCCTTCTGCGACCTCACGCGCGGCGGCGGCGACCCGCTGGACGAGGGCGACGGCGTCGCGGGAAAGCCGGTGGAGCTGCACGTCATCTGGGATCGCGGCTCGACCAATCCCGCGCTCTGGCGCGTGCTCGATCTGCTCCCCGAACGCATCGGCTGAGGGCTTGTCCTGCTTTGCGATGCTTTGTGGGTATCGTCGGATTCAGAATCGCACTTGGACAGGAATCACTCCGCCTTCTTAGCCTGGCGGCGTCAGACCTTACCGGTGGCGCGGGGTGACACCACGCGCGCGTGTCAAGCAAAGGACGTCCGCCATGGCCAAGTACTCGCCGCAGGAGCTCGCCGCTCAGCTCAAGAGCGGCCTGTTGTCGTTCCCCGTCACCCATTTCGACCAGGACCTGGAGTTCGACGAGGCGCGCTATCGCGATCACCTGTCCTGGTTGAGCGGTTACCCCGTGGCCGGTCTGTTCGCCGCGGGAGGCACCGGTGAGGGCTTCTCGCTGACCGCCGCCGAGATCGACCGGGTGGTCCGCGTGGCGGTGGACGAGGTGGCCGGCCGGGTGCCGGTCGTGGCCCCGGCCACCGGCGGCACCGCGAGCGCCGTCGAGCAGGCCAAGGCGGCCGAGGCGGCGGGCGCGGACGGCCTGCTGCTCATGCCGCCCTACCTGACGGAAGCCGGCCAGGAGGGCCTGGTCGAGCACGTCAGCGCCGTCTGCGCGGCCACCGGGCTCGGCGTCATCGTCTACAGCCGGGCCAACGCCGTGCTCAACGACCGCTCCGTCCAGGCTCTGGCCGAGCGCAACGAGACCCTCGTCGGCTTCAAGGACGGCGTCGGCAACATCGAGAGCCTCACCCGCATCTACGCCGGGGTCGGCGACCGCCTGGCCTACATCGGCGGCCTGCCCACGGCCGAGACCTTCGCCCTGCCGCTGCTGCAGCTCGGCATGAGCACGTACTCCTCGGCGATCTTCAACTTCGTCCCGGAGTTCGCGCTCGGCTTCTACGCCGACGTCCTGGCGCAGGACCGCGAGGCCGTCTACCGCCGCATTCGCGAGTTCGTGGTGCCCTACCTGGACATCCGTGACCGCACCAAGGGGTACGCCGTCTCGATCGTCAAGGCGGGCCTCACGGCCGTCGGGCGCCCGGCAGGACCGGTGCGGCCGCCGCTGCAGAACCTCACGGACGGCGAGCTCGCCGAGCTGACCGCGCTCATCAGCAAGATCAACTAAGCCCGGAGGGCCGGCTCGTGTCTCCCACCATCCAGCGCGTCGAGGTCGTCCCGGTCGCCGGGCACGACAGCATGCTGCTCAACCTGAGCGGCGCGCACGGACCGTTCTTCACCCGCAACGTCGTCATCACCACCGACTCCGACGGGCGTACCGGCCTCGGCGAGGTGCCGGGCGGCGAGGCGATCCGCCGGACCGTCGAGGAGGCGGGAGCGCTGCTGGCCGGGAAGCCCGTGGCCCGCTACCGCAGCCTGCTGCGCGAGGTGGCGGCCCGCTTCGCCGACCGGGACGCGGGCGGGCGCGGCGCCCAGACGTTCGACCTGCGCACCACCGTGCACGCGGTCACCGGCATCGAGTCCACGCTGCTCGACCTGCACGGGCAGTACCTCGGCCTGCCGGTGGCCGAGCTGCTCGGCGACGGGCGGCAGCGTGACCGGGTGCCCATGCTGGGCTACCTCTTCTACGTCGGCGACCCGGGCAAGACCGACCTGCCCTACCGGGTCGACGACGAGGGCGCGGACCGCTGGTCCCGGCTGCGCCGCAGGCCCGCCCTGACGCCCGAGTCGGTGGTCGCGCTGGCCGAGGCGGCCAGGGAGCGCTACGGGTTCACCGACTTCAAGCTCAAGGGCGGCGTGCTGGCCGGCGAGGAGGAGGCGGCGGCGGTCAAGGCGCTGGCCGCCAGGTTCCCCGACGCGCGCATCACCCTCGACCCCAACGGCGGCTGGCTGCTCGCCGACGCCGTCCGCCTGGGCCGCGACCTGCGCGGCGTCCTGGCCTACGCCGAGGACCCGTGCGGCGCGGAAGGCCGCTTCTCCAGCCGGGAGACGATGGCCGAGTTCAAGAGGGCCACCGGCCTGCCCACCGCGACGAACATGATCGCCACGGACTGGCGGGAGATGGCCCACGCCGTACGGGCCGGCGCCGTGGACATCCCCCTCGCCGACCCGCACTTCTGGACCATGGCGGGCTCGGTCCGCGTCGCCCAGCTCTGCCACGACTTCGGGCTGACCTGGGGATCGCACTCCAACAACCACTTCGACATCTCGCTGGCCATGTTCACACACGTCGGGGCGGCGGCCCCGGGCGAGATCACGGCACTGGACACGCACTGGATCTGGCAGGACGGCCAGGCGCTCACGACCAGGCCGTTCCAGATCACCGACGGCGGGATCGACGTGCCCGACACGCCCGGGCTCGGCGTCGAGCTCGACCGGGACGCGCTGGCCGCGGCCCACGAGCTCTATCTCCGCCACGGCCTCGGCGCCCGCGACGACGCCGTGGCCATGCAGTACCTGGTGGAGGGCTGGACGTTCGACGCCAAGCGGCCCTGCCTCGTCCGCTGAGAGAGCGGTGCGGGACATCGCCTAGTGTGGGCGCATGGGCATGGTCGGGACGGTCGGGCTGGTGCTGCACCCCCAGCGCGACTCCAAGAAGGCGATCGACACCATCCTGCGCTGGGCGGCCGACAAGGGCGTGACCGTGCTGGGCCTGCCCGAGGAGGTAGGACGCATCGACTGCACCGCCGTGGCGGTCGACGCCGACAGCCTCGTCGAGCGGGCCGACCTGCTGGTCGGGCTCGGCGGCGACGGCACGATGCTGCGCACGATGCGGCTGCTCGCCGGGCGGCCGACGCCCATACTCGGGGTGAACCTCGGGCGGCTCGGCTTCCTGGCCGAGATCGACGTGGACGGGCTGGCCGACACGCTCTCGGCCATCGACGGCCACCGCTACACGACCGAGCCGCGCATGGCCATCCGCAGCACCGTGGCCGGGACGAACGTGACCGCGTTCAACGACATCGCGCTGGTGCGGATCCCCGGCGACGGGCTGGCGGCCGTGTCCGTCACCCCGTCGGGCAGCCCCTTCGTCCGCTACGCCGCCGACGCCGTCATCGTGGCCACCTCCACCGGCTCCACGGCCTACAGCTTCTCCGCTGGCGGGCCGATCGTGTCGCCGCGCGTGGAGGCGATCCTCGTCGTGCCCGCCGCCGCGCACTCCTCCTTCAACCGGGCCCTGGTGCTGCCCGCGGACGAGGAGGTGACGCTGCAGGTGCTGCCCACCAGCGGGCGGCTGGCGGTGGAGGTCGACGGGGCCGTGGTCGGGCACCTGTGCCCGGGCGACAGCGTCACGGTCGCCGCCTGGCCGGGGGCGGCCAACGTGGTGCGGCTCGGCACCACGTTCTACGAACGCGCCCGGCGCAAGCTGCGGGTGGACGGCAGCGCCGAGGTCGACTGACCGCCCCTCAGCCGCCCGTGCCGCGCCGGTGACGGGCGGAGCGGCCGTCGCCCGAGGGCGCGGGACCGCCGGTCCGCCCGGCGAGGCCGCGCTGGTCCGGGTGCGGCGTGAAGAACCCGGTGGGCTCCTCCTCGCGGCCGAAGAAGCCGCCCTCGTGATCGTGGTGGCCGGCACCTTCGAAGGGGTCGCGCTCGTCACGGTGGCCCACAGAATCGTCAGGGGAGTCGGTGCTGCCGTGGGTGCGAGAGGCCGTCAGGGCTGCCAGGGCGGTGGTGATGGGGACGGCGGCGATGAGGCCGAGCGTGCCCACGATGCTGCGGACGATCTCCTGGGCGATGACCGGCGTGGTCAGCACGTCCCCCAGCGGCTGCTCCCCGATGCTGAACAGCAGGAGCAGCGGCAGCGACGCCCCCGCGTACGCCAGGATGATCGTGTTGATCACCGAGGCGATGTGCGCGCGCCCGATGCGCCCGGCCGCCCGGTAGAGGCGGGCGAAGCCGTAGGAGGGGTTGGCGTGGGCGAGCTCGGCCACCGTCACCGCCTGCGTGACCGTGACGTCGTCGAGCACCCCGAGCGCGCCGATGATGATGCTGGCCAGTAGCAGCCCCTGCGTGTCGATCGACAGGCTCATGCCCAGCGTCATCGCGCTGTCGTCGGTGATCCCGTTGAGCCTGGCGAACCCCAGCGCGCCGTACGACAGCAGCCCCGTGAGCGTCAGGCTGGCCAGGGTGCCGAGCACGGCCATGGACGTGGGCACAGAGAAGCCGTGCGTGAGATAGAGGACCGCCAGCATGATCGCCGCCGCCCCGACGATCGCCACCAGCATGGGCGACCTGCCCTCCAGGATGCCCGGGATGACGAACGTCAGCAGCAGCACGAACGTCACCGCCAGCCCGACGAGGGCCGTCACCCCCTTCCACCGGCCGAACGCGATCACCGCCAGCGCGAACGCCGCCCCGAACAGCCACAGCGACGTCGCCCGGTCATGGTCCGAGATCTGGTAGGCCCCGTCCGTGTCGCGCAGCAGGATGACCGCGTCGTCCGCGGCGAATCGCTGGGCCCCGGGGCCGCTCGGCAGGCGAAGCGTGACATCCTTGCCCACGTCGGGACCGTCCTCGACCCTGACGGTGGCGTTTCCGCAGGTCGCCGGGTCGGGCCGGGGCGCGCCCTCCGTGACGGCCGGGCACGGCTTGAGCGTCACGCCGGTGAGGGTGCCGCTGTGCCGTTCGACGCCGGGAGACCCCTGCGCGGCGGCCGGCCGCCCGTCGGGCCACAGCCACAGCAGGGCGGCCAGCGTGATGATCGCCAGCGGCACCAGCACGGCCAGGCTGGCCAGCACGGTGCGCCGCGAGCTGGGGACGGCGGTGGTGCCGTGCGCGTGGTTGGCGCCCATCGGGTGAAGCTCCTCCTCGGCTGACGAACAAGGACAGTACTGCACCTCGCGCCGCGGGGTAGTCCAACGCCATGACGTGGCAGGTGGGCACCTCCGGATGGCAGTACAAGGACTGGCGCGGGGTCCTCTATCCGGAGGGCGTGCCGCAGCGGCTCTGGCTGGAGACGTACGCGGATACGTTCTGCACCGTCGAGAGCAACAACGCCTTCTACCGGCTGCCGTCGCCCGAGACGTTCGCCGCCTGGCGCGAGCGCACGCCGGACGGGTTCGTGATGGCCGTCAAGGCCAGCAGGTTCCTCACCCACATCAAGCGGCTGGCCGACCCGGAGGAGCCGGTGGAGCGGCTGATGAGCGCCGCGTCCGCGCTGAAGGAGAAGCTGGGGCCGATCCTGCTGCAGCTCCCGCCCACCCTCCAGGCCGACCCCGGCCGGCTCGACCGGTGCCTGGGCTGCTTCCCCGACGGCGTGCGGGTGGCCGTGGAGCCGCGCCACCCCTCGTGGTGGACCGGCGAGGTGCGCGAGATCCTCGGCGCGCACGCGGCCGCCCTGTGCTGGGCGGATCGGAAGGGCAGGCCGCAGAGCCCGTTCTGGCGTACGGCGGACTGGGGTTACGTGCGCCTGCACGAGGGAAGAGCGGGCTTCGCGTACGGCGAGACCGCGCTGAAGACCTGGGCCCGGCGGGTCGGGGAGGCGGGCTGGCAGGACGCCTACGTGTACTTCAACAACGATCCAGGAGGAGCGGCCGTGCGAAACGCCATCCGATTTGCCAGACTCGCCTAGTGCATACGCGTCTTTATCGCAACGGCGTCCTCGAGAAGGAGGGCTTCCCCGTCGAGGAGGTCTCCGATCACGTCGGCGACCCTGACAACACGGTCTGGTTCGACCTGTGCGCGCCCTCGGCGGACGATCTCGCGGTGATCGGCGAGGAGCTCGGGCTGCACGAGCTGGCGGTGGAGGACGTGGTCACCGACCATCAGCGCCCGAAGGTGGACGTCTACGACAACCACCTGTTCATCACCGTGTACGGCGTCCATTTCGACGACGGGCGGATCGACCCCGTCGAGGTGAACGTCTTCGTCACCGGCAACGCCCTGGTCACCGTGCGCGCGAGCGACCACTTCGACATCGGCGAGGTGGTCAAGCGCTGGGACGCCGCCGCCAGCCTGGCCGGGCACGGCGTGACGTTCCTGCTGCACGGCCTGCTCGACTACGTGGTGGACACCCAGTTCGACCTGGTGCAGGACCTCGACGGGCAGGCGGAGGCGCTGGAGGAGGCGCTGTTCGAGGAGCAGGTGACGTACGGCAAGGAGCTGCAGCGCAGCATGTTCGTCCTGCGCAGGAACACCGCCACGCTGCGCAAGGTCACGATGCCGATGCGCGAGGTGGTCGGCACCCTGCTCCGCCGCGATCAGAAGCTCGTCGCCGACCCCGTGCTGGCCCCCTACTACGCGGACGTCTACGACCACGTGCTGCGGGTGACGGAATGGGTCGAGTCGATCCGCGAGACGCTCGCGAACGTCCGCGAGACCCGCCTCGCCCAGCAGGGCTTCCGGCTCAACGAGATCATGAAGCGGGTCACGAGCTGGGCGGCGATCATCGCCGTGCCCACCATGATCACCGGCTTCTACGGCCAGAACGTGCCCTATCCGGGATCAGGGGAGCCGTGGGGGTTCTGGACGTCCTCGGTCCTGATAGCGGTGACGTCGGTGTGGCTCTACTCGGTGTTCAAACGGAAAGACTGGCTGTAGGGGCGAGCCGGTCGAACGGCGGCGGGCACGGCTCGCCGCGGACCTCGGCCGTGAGCAGGACCGCGAGGCGCACCTGCGCGGCCCCGGTGGCGGGGTAGAGGGCCAGGCAGCGCTCGCCCGACAGCAGCGTCCTGCGGCCGATCGAGGTGGTCAGCAGCGACAGCTCGCCGTAGGAGGCGGGCGCGGCCAGGCGCAGCACCCACAGGCCGTCCCGCGTACGGGTGCGATCGCCCTCGACCGCGTAGTAGTCGAGCACGCCCTGGCTGGTGGAGACGATCGCCCGCATGGTGAACCGGCGGCCCTCCACCGTGAACACCTCGGCCGACGGCGCCTGGTAGACCGAATGGACGTATCCGATCGCGAAGGCGCCGCGCACCGGCAGGCCGTTCAGGGTCAGGCGCCCGGCGCCGCCGCCGGAGCCGAGCGCCAGCACCGCCGCGAGCGCCAGGAGCAGCCTGGTCAGCCCTTCTCCTTGTAGTAGCGGGCGGCGCCCGGGTGCAGCTCGACCGGCGCCACCTGCTGGCCCAGCTTGACGTCGAGCTTCTTCGCCTCCGGGTGCACGGCCGACAGCTCGGCCTTCTTCTCGAACAGGGTCTTGGTGATGTCGTACGCGAGCTGGTCGGTCATCTTGTCCGGCACCAGGAGCACGTTCGCGATGCCGACGGTCTTGATCGTGCCGGACAGCTTGTACGTGCTCAGGTCCACGTCGAGCGGGACGTACTGCTCGCCGTAGGTCGCGCGCATCTTCTCCAGCACGTCGCCGGTGTCGAGCAGCTTCATGTCGGGCTTGCTGGTGGCCAGGTCGGTGATGCCCGCCGTGGGCAGCCCGCCCACCCAGAAGAACGCGTCCACCGTGCCGTCCTTGGCGGCCTGCACGGACTCGTTGATCGACAGCTGCTGCTTGGTGATGTCGGCGTCGGGGTCCAGGCCGGCCGCCTGCAGCATGCGCCTGGCCACGACCTGGGTGCCGGAGTTGGCCGGGCCGAGCGAGACGCGCTTGCCCTTCAGGTCGGCGACCTTGGCGGCGGTCACGCCGGGGGCGACCACGACGTGCGCGTAGTTGTCGTAGATGCGGGCGATGGCCTTGATCGGCTGCTTGGCGGTGAAGGTGTCCTTGCCGTTGACCGCGTCGGCCGCGGTGTCGGCCTGGGAGAAGCCGATGTCGGCCTTGCCGGAGGCCAGCAGCTTGATGTTCTCGACCGAGGCCGACGTGACCGACGCGGTGGCCTGGGTGTTGGCGATGTTCGCGGAGAGCTGTTTGGCCAGGCCGCCGCCGTAGACGTAGTAGACGCCCGTCGTGCCACCCGTGGCGATCGACAGCCGGTTGCCCGCGCCGCCGCCCCCGCCCCCGCCGCCGCAGCCCGCGACCGCCACGGCGGCCACGGCGATCATCGCAAAGATCCGCTTCACGCTGGGTCCTCTCTCCTTCTTCTGACGAGGTGCACGGCAGCGGCCACGGCCAGCACGGCCAGGCCCGAGCCGATGGGGACGGGCTCCAGGAACAGCAGCAGCACCGCGGCCACCGCCGCCAGCACCCGCTCGGGCAGGCCGCTCAGCCCGCCCGTCGCCATGGCGAGCGCCGCCACGGCGAGCGCGGAGACGGCGGTCATCAGCAGCACGGTGCCGATCGGCCCCTGGCCGAGCAGCGCCTGGCCGTTCGGCGTCAGCACGAACGCGAACGGCACCAGGAACGCCGGCAGCGTGTAACGCCAGGTCATCATCATCGTCTTGTACGTGTTCCCGCCGGTGATCGCGGCCGCCGCCACCGCCGACAGGGCCGTGGGCGGGCTCACCTCCGACAGCACGGCGTAGTAGAAGACGAACATGTACGCCTCGGCCGGCGTGACCCCGAGCGTCGTGAGCGCCGGCCCGATGATCACGGCGGCGATGATGAAGCTCGCCGTCACCGGCACCGCCAGGCCCAGCAGCATGACCGCGACGGCCGCCATGAGCGTGGTGAGGATCAGGTTCCCGGCGGCGGCGTCGACGATGATCGCGCTCAGGTTGAGCCCGAGGCCCGTCTGCGTGATGACGCCGACGATGATGCCCGCCGCCGCGCACACCGCGGTCACCGGCAGCACCTCCAGGGTGCCCTTGGCCAGCGCCTGCCCGACGCGCTTGGGGCCCATGCGACGCTCCGGGTCCAGGAACGACAGCGCGAACGCGACCGCGGTGGCGATCACCACGGCCTGGAACGCCGACCTGTCCAGCGCCATCAGCACGATGATCAGGATCAGCGAGCTGAAGTGGTAGCCGAAGCGCAGCAGCAGCCGGCCCGCCTTGGGGGCGTCCACCTGCACGGCGTGGGTGCCGAAGCGGCGCGAGTCGATCTCGATGGCCAGGAAGATGCCGAGGTAGTACAGGATCGTGGGGATCGTCGCGTACAGGAGCACTTCGAGGTAGCCGACCCTGAGGTACTCGGCGATGATGAACGCCGCCGCGCCCAGTGTGGGCGGCGACAGGATGGCGCCGATGCCGCCGGCGGCCAGGATGCCGCCGGCCGGCTCCCGCGGATAGCCGGCCCGCCGCAGCACCGGCCAGGCGACGCTGCCCAGGCTGACCGTGGTGGCCACGCCGGAGCCCGAGACGGTGCCGAGCAGGAAGCCGGCCATGGTGACGGTACGGCCGGGGGCGGCGCGGGACTTGCGGAAGGCGGCGAAGCTCAGGTCGATGAAGAAGCGGCTCGCGCCCGAATAATCGAGGACGGCGCCGTAAATGGTGAAAAGGATGATGTAGCTGGCGGCGACCTGCATCGGCACGCCGAAGAAGCCCTCGGTGCCGGTGTAGAGCTGCGACACGATTTGCCCGAGGTCGAAGCCGCGATGCCCGATCGTCCAGTTAATAGGCAGATATGCCCCGAAATAGGCATAAAGCAGGAAAATTGCGCAGATGATGGTCAGTGCCCATCCGACGGTTCGCCGTACCGCCTCCAGCAGCAGCACCGTCAGCACCAGCCCGGCCGCGATGTCGAGATCCGTCAGCGCGGCCCCGGAGCCGCGGTCGCGAAAGCCGTCGATGTCGAGCAGCGGGTAGACCAGCACGGCCAGGGCGGCGGCGGCCAGCAGCCAGTCCGCGACGCCCGGCCACTCCACCCGCGGGCCCTCCTGCGGCGGGCTCGCCGGAGGCTCCTCGCGGCGGAGGAGCCGCCGGGCCAGCGACGCCATTCCCGAGCGGTAGCAGAGAAAGACCAGCGGCAACGCCACCGCCAGGAACGTCATCCGATGCTCCAGCGCCTCGATCGGCCGGAACACCACCACCAGCGAATAAACCGAGAGCAACCCGCCGGCGACCCACACGCAGAGCCGCAGGACCCCGCCGAGCTGCCGCGCCGGTCGTTCCTGCTCGTGGGCGGAAACCAGCTCGGCCTCGCGGTCGCTCAGTTCGGTCAAGACGTCCTCCCCGACACGGCGTTGCAGGGACTTTACGAGCCGTTTACCGGAATTGGGAAGAGTCCGTCACCCATATTTGCGGTCCAGCTCACAATTGCGGCAGACATTCGGCCGCCAGCCGCTCGACCGGCACCACGCCCGCCTGGGTGCCGTCGCGCAGCCGTACCGACGCCTCGCCGCCCGCCACCTCGCGTGGCCCCACCACGAGCTGGTACGGCACCAAGCGGTGCGCCCTGATCCTGGCCCCGAGGCTGCCCCGGCCGGCGGGCGCCAGCTCGGCCCGCAGCCCCGCGGTCACACAGCGGCGCAGCAGGTCTTCTGCCGCGGGCAGCTCGGCGTCCGACAGCGGCAGCACGACCGCCTGCACCGGCGCCATCCAGGCGGGGAACGCGCCGCCATGCACCTCGATGAGGTGCGCGACCAGGCGTTCGAGGCCGCCGACGACGCTGCGGTGCACCATGACAGGCCGGTCGCCGCCGACGTAACGCAGGTCGAAGCGCTCGGGCTGGTAGAGGTCCACCTGGACGGTCGACAGGGTCGCCTCGCGGCCCGCCGGGTCGGCGATCTGGATGTCGATCTTCGGCCCGTAGAAGGCGCCCTCGCCGCGCTCCTCGTCGTACGCCCTGCCGCGCTCCTTCAGCACCTCCCGCAGCACGGCCTCGGAGCGCGCCCACATCTCCGGGTCGTCCACGAACTTCGCGCCCTCGCCGCGCAGCGAGAGCCGGTAGCGCGCGGCCTCGATGCCGAGCTGGGCGTGCGCGGCCTCGATCAGGTCGAGCGCGGCCGACGCCTCCTCCGCGGTCCGCTCGGGCGGGCAGAACACGTGGCCGTCGTTCAGCTGGATGGCCCGCACCCTGGTGAGGCCGCCGAGCACGCCGGACAGCTCGGAGCGGTACATGCCGCCCAGCTCGGCGATGCGCAGCGGCAGGTCGCGATGGCTGCGCGGGCGCGAGCGGTAGATGAGCGCGTGGTGCGGGCACAGGCTGGGGCGCAGCACGAACTCCTCGCCGCCCACGTTCATGGGCGGGAACATGTCCTCCGCGTAGTGCGCCCAGTGGCCGGAGCGTTCGTACAGCTCCCGTTTGCCGAGCACGGGGGAGTTGACGTGCTGGTAGCCGTTGCGGCGTTCGAGCTCGTACACGTAGTCCTCGACGGCCTTGCGCACCGCCGCGCCCGCGGGCAGCCAGTAGGGGAGCCCGGCGCCGATCAGCGGGTCGGTGTCGAAGATGCCCAGCTCACGGCCGAGCCTGCGATGGTCGTTCATGATCGTCCTTTGCCTGGAAAGGGCGAACGACCAGGTCCCCGGGCGTTCGCCCGGGAAGCATGGATTCAGCGCGCCGGGACGGTGTCCGGCGTCGTCGTGACGTGAGCGCGCTGCATGCAACCGACGATAACACCCGGCCCCTTTTCCGCGCTTCCGCCTTTTGGACGGGGGGCGTTCGGACGGCTCAATGGGACGGCTCATCCGGGGACTCATCCGGGGGGCAGGACCGACCGCACCGCCTCCTCAGAGCGTCCGACCACCGCTGTCCCGTCGTCCGCGGTGATGATCGGCCGCTGGATCAGGATCGGGTGCTCGGCCAGCGCGGCGATCCAGCGGTCCCGGTGATCCGGTTCGCGGGGCCACCCGGACAGCCCCAGCTCGGCGGCCACGCTCTCGCCGGTGCGGGTGATGTCCCATGCTTCGAGGCCGAGCCGGTCCAGGATCGCGCGGATCTCCGCCTCCGACGGCGGATCGTCGAGGTAGCGGCGCACGGTGTAACCGGCGGCCTCGGCGTCGAGGATCGACAGCGCGGAGCGGCACTTGGAGCAGGCTGGGTTGATCCAGATTTCCATGCCCTCGATGATTCCGCACCGACCGCCGCCCCGCCGAGCCTCGGGTCCGGCGGGACTTGTCGCCTGCCTGGGAGGCCCTCACCGGCCCCGGCCCTACCCCAGCCCGGCGCCGCGCGTGTGAGCGGCGCCGGGCACCCGGGGGACCGGTGCCGGAAATTTCGTGTCTTGCCGCATTCGGTCAAGCTTTGGGCAAATTCGGGCAATGATATAAAGAACCGTGGCCGAGATCACCCTGGACGTCTGCCAGTTGCAGGCGTTCGCCGAGGTCGGCTACCAGGTGGCGGGCGGCAGTGGTGCGCACGGGGCGATGGCGGCGCTGCGCCGCGTGGTCCCGCTCGACGCCTACGAGTTCGTCGCCTTCGACCCCGCCACTGGGCGGCACCACAGCGTCGTCTCCGACGGGCATCGGCGCATCGACCGGGACGCCGCGGAGGAGTACGCCGGGCTGGAGGCGTACCGGACGGCCATGGCCACGAGGGCACCGGTGCGCATGCCCGAGCCCGGCACGGAGCGATATTTCCGCCGGCACCTCGCCCCCTACGGGTGGCGGGCCGGGCTGACGGCGCCGCTGTTCCTGAACGAGGGGCGCTACACGGGTCTGCTGCACCTGGCCGCCAAGGACGCCTTCCCGCGGCTGACCGGGGCGCTCGTCGCGGCGGTCAGCCCGATGCTGGCGCACGTCACCGACCTGACCAGGTGCGTGATCGACCCGGTGGGGCTGCCCACGGACTTCCGCGCGGTCGCGTTCGACCGGCGGGGGACGCGGCGCGAGGTTCCCGGGCACGAGACGTCGGCCGCGCTGTGGGACGATCCGGCGATGGCCGGGTTCGCGCGGGCGTTCATCGACTCGCGGGAGCTGAGCCGGCACGGGCGCTGGCTCGGCCGCGACGGCCGATGGCACGAGATGCGGCTGCTGCGGGCCGGGGTCGGGTTCCAGGGAGCGCTGCAGGGCGCCATCGCCGCCGAGCGGCCCTGCCCGCTGCCGTACGACCTCACGGGGCGGGAGCTCGACGTGCTCACCAGGGTGGCGGCCGGTGACTCCAACCCGCAGATCGCCGCGGCGCTCGTGCTGAGCGTCCGCACGGTCACCACCCACCTGGAGCACATCTTCGCCAAGCTGGGCTGCGACAGCCGCACCCGCCTCACCACCAAGGCCCTCGCCGAGGGCCTGTGCCGCCTGGACGCCTGACCCGCCGCCTTGATCCGGTCGCGTGCCTCAGGCATCTGGCCGACCTGGCTGAGGCGCCTGACCGAGGGCTCCGGTCCGGTCGGCCGATTCGGTCGTTAGGGCCGATCGTCCAGTTCGGTCATCTGGCTCGGTCATCTGGCCCAGTCGTCTGAGCCGATCGGCTGGCTCGGGTCGGCCGATTCGGACGCTCGGTTCCGGCGATCGGCTTGGCCGACTTCCGCCAGAGCGCCCCTGGGCCTGGGGCGCAGAGCCCTGGCCTCGCTGGTCAGACGGCCAGTCCGGCGGGGACGCGCGCCTGCAGCAGCTCGAACCAGACCGTCGTCGTGCCGGCCTCGCGGGTGAAGCCCCAGCGGTGGCTGAGCGCCTCGATCAGCGGCAGGCCGCGCCCACTGGTGGACTGCGTGCTCGTACGGCACACGCACGGCGGCCCGTCGGCCCCGCCGTCCGACACGAACACCCGGACCATCGTCTCAGAACGGGACACGGTCACCGTGAACGAGCCCCCGGCGCCGGACCTGGTGTGCAGGATCGCGTTCGTGGCCAGCTCGCTGGTGAGCAGGACCACGTCGTCGTACAGCGGATGGTCGCGGCCCAGCGCGGCCGTCACGAGTCCTCTGGCCCTGGACACCTGGGACGGGACGCCCGGCAGCCGGACCACGAGATTGCCCGGCTCGGGCTCGTCGCCTCCCTCACGCCCCTCGCGTCCTTCGGACCCATCGACCCTTTCGACGCGGTGAAAGTCCGGCGCCACGGCGACCTCCCCCAAATCCGGTGACGTAATGAGACGCTCGAGGAGGGGGGCAGAGATTATCGCGAAAAGGTAGGAATGGCCTTTCCCAAGGTCGCTTGCACGACCCAGGACGCCGACCGAGTACGCTGCGATCGACGAGTCGTCTAGGCCCGTGGGGGAGCGAAGCGTGCACAGCAGCCTACTCGCCCGGCCGTTGGGGGAGGTCGCGTGAGCAGCCTGGAGGCCGTCTGGGTGCAGCCGTACGAGAGGCCGGGGGCGGCGGTGGTGACCGGCGTCTTCGACATTCTGCATGTGGGCCACGTCCGCTATCTGGGCGAGGTGGCCGAGCGCGGCTTGCCGCTCGTCGTGGGGGTCGAGGACGATCCGCGCGTACGGGCGTGGAAGGGGCCGACGCGGCCGTTCAACCCGTCCGCGGAGCGCGCCGAGGTGCTGGCCGCGCTCCGCTTCGTCGCAGGCGTGTTCATCGTGACCGGGCCGCCCGAGGCGCACGGGCCCGAGGAGTACATCGACCTGCTCGCACCGATGCGGCCGGGGGCGCTCGCGCACACGGCCGGCGACCCGCACGCGGGCGGCCGCGCCGCCGCGGCGGCGATCCTGGGGGCGGAGTGCTGGGAGCTGGCGGCCATCCCGGACCGCTCGACCACGCGCATCGTGAACGCAGCAGGAAAGGGCTGACCCCGCCCCTCTTCGCGTCCGCCTCTCCTCGCGTCCGCCTCTCCTCGCGTCCGCCTCTCCTCGCGTCCGCCTCTTTTCGGGTCGGGCTCTCCTCAAGTGCGTCCCCTCTCAACGCGCCGACACCCTCCGGGCGGGTGCGTGGGCGGATTGGGGGGCTGGTTTGCGGGACGCGCGGGTGGTGCGGGGTGAGGGCGGGATGGCTGCCATGATCGCGTAATCTTTCGTGACATGACGGCCGACCTCGTAGCGAAACGGGTGACGAATCTGCTGGCACCCCAAGTGCTGGTGATCGCGATGCCGCCCGCCGTCGGCCTGCTGGCCCAGGGGTGGAGCGGGGCGGCCTGGGGGCTGGTGGCCTCGGCGTTCTGCGGCGGGGTGCCGGCGGCGGTGATCGCGCTGGGCGTGCGCTCGGGCCGCCTCGACTCGCATCACATCGTGGACCGCGCCCGCCGCACCGGCCCGCTGCTCGCCGCGGTCGCGGCCGTTCTGGTGGCGCTGGCGCTGCTGGTCGTGATGGGCGCGCCGACGCTGCTGGTCGCCACCGTGACCGCGATGCTGGTCGCCCTGGCGGTGACCGTGCCGATCACGCTGCGCTGGAAGATCTCCTTCCACGCCGCCGTCTCCGCCGGCACCGTCGTGGTGCTCGCCCACGTCCTGCCCGCCTGGCCCGCCGCTCTCGCCGGTGCCGCCGTCGTGGGGCTGGTGTGCTGGGCCAGGGTACGCCTCACGCACCACACGTGGGCGCAGGTGCTCGCGGGTGCGGTGGTCGGCACCCTGACGACCTGGGCGACCCTTGCCGCCTTCGGCATCGGATAGACAGCGCCGCTCGTACTGCCGCCCCTGCACGACCCCATAGCCTCGACCCGTCCCGCCACCCGCTCCCGGCCCGTTCAAGCGCGCGGCCTGGCCCGCCACCCGCTCCCGGGCCCGGTTCCGTAGTGAGACGGTGACCGTGCGTGGGGCGGCGGGGTTGCGCCGCCGCAGGGCGCGAGGGTGCGGGCCGGGGTGGAATAGGGGCGTCGTCGCGGAGGTTTTCGCGAGCATGGATGCCACGAACCGCGGCCGGGTACGCGTCGAGCGCACGGCCAAGCGTGTGAGGACCTACCTCGGCGGCCGGGTGGTGGCCGACACCACCTCCGCCCTGCTCGTGTGGGAGGTTCCCTACTACCCCGCCTACTACATCCCGCTGGAGGACGTGGACGAGTCCGCTCTCAAGGCGACGGGGGCCACGAAGCACTCCCCGAGCCGGGGCGACGCCGTCCTCTACACGGTCACGTCCGGCACCGGGGAGGCCGCCGACGCGGCGCTCGTCTACCCCGACTCGCCGCTGGAGCAGATCCGGGGTCACGTCCGGTTCGAGTGGGACGCGATGGACGCCTGGTTCGAGGAGGACGAGCAGGTCTACTTCCACCCGCGCGACCCGTACACCCGGGTGGACATCCTGCCCAGCTCGCGGCACGTCCGGGTCGAGGTGGACGGCGTCACCGTGGCCGACTCCCGGAGCCCGCGGATCCTCTTCGAGACCAATCTGCCCGCCCGCTACTACCTGCCGAAGACGGACGTACGGCTCGACCTGCTCGAACACACCGGCACCGTGACCCACTGCCCCTACAAGGGCACCGCGGAGTACTGGAAGGTCAACGGCAAGGAGGACCTGGCCTGGTCCTACCCGACCCCGCTGCCGGAGAGCGAGCGGGTCGCCGGGCTGGTGGCGTTCTACAACGAGAAGCTCGACATCTACCTCGACGGCGAGCTGCTGGAGCGTCCGAAGACCAAGTTCTCTTGAGTTGACAAGCGGCGCCCGTATCTAACACCCTTTCACTAATCGATTAGTGAAAGGGTGTTTTGGTGATCGAGTTCCACCTCGACCGCGGCTCGGGCGTGTCCACGTACCTGCAGCTCGTGCACCAGGTCAAACAGGCGCTCAGGCTCGGCACGCTGCGGCCCGGTGACAAGCTCCCCACCGCCCGCGAGGTCGTCGAAAGCCTGGCCATCAACCCCAACACCGTGCTCAAGGCGTACCGCGAGCTGGAACGGGAGGGGCTGGTGGCGGCGCGGCCGGGGATGGGGACGTTCGTGCGGCAGGCCATCGGCGGCGCGACGCTGGCCGACCACACCCGCCTGCGGAGCGGGCTGGAGCAGTGGGTGAGCGAGGCCGTCGCGGCGGGGCTCGACCAGGAGGATCTGCGGGCGCTGTTCACCGCGGTCCTCGCGGACTCGGCCAAGGAGGGCGTGGCGTGAGGCCCGCACTGGAGGCGGCCGGGCTCGGCGTGCGCTACCGCCGCTCCTGGGCGTTGCGGGGCTGCTCGCTGTCCGTCCCCGCCGGGCGGGTCGCCGCGCTCGTCGGGCCCAACGGGGCGGGCAAGACCACGCTCATGCACGCCGCCGTCGGCCTGCTGCGCCCCGCGCTCGGCAGTGTGCGGGTGCAGGGCGAGGTGGCGTTCGTGGCGCAGGACAAGCCGCTGTACGAGAGCTTCACGGTCGCCGAGACCCTCGTGTTCGGCCGCCGGATGAACAACCGGTGGGACGACCAGGCCGCGCTCGACCGGCTGAGCGCGCTCGGCATCCCGCTCGACCGCAAGGTGGGCAGGCTGTCGGGCGGGCAGCAGGCGCAGGTGGCGCTCACCCTGGCGCTGGCCAGGCAGCCCGACCTGCTCGTGCTCGACGAGCCGCTGGCCAACCTGGACCCGCTGGCCAGGCACGACGTGATGCGCACGATCATGGCGGAGGTGGCCGCGCGGGAGCTGACCGTGCTGCTGTCCTCGCACGTCGTCTCCGACCTGGAGGAGACCTGCGACTGGCTCGTCGTGCTGAACGGCGGGCGGCTCCAGGTCAGCGGCGACATCGAGGACCTGCTCGAAGGGCACCTGGTGCTGGCCGGGCCGGCCGAGCTGGCCGACGGGCCGGCGGGCGGGGGGTCGAGCGGGGCGGCGGTCGTGAGCGCGAGCCGTACGGGGAGGCAGGCCGTCCTGGTCGTCAGGGGCACGCCCGTCCTGGACCCGCGCTGGCAGGCGCGGCGGCCCGGCCTGGACGAGCTGGTGATGGCCTACCTGCGCAGCCCCGAGTCGGCGGCGCTGCCCGCCCTGGCGGGGGTGGGCGCGTGATCTGGCTGACCTGGCGCCAGCACCGGGCGCAGATCCTCCTGACGGCCGCCTTCCTGGCGCTGCTCGGCGCGCTGCTGCTGGGCTCGGCGGTGGAGGCCGGCCTGTACGTCGCCGGCCACGCCCCGCCCGGCTGCCCGGGACCCGCCCTGGCCTGCGGGGACCTCGCGGCGGCGCTGGGGGAGCGCTACGACGCCGTCTATTCGATCTTCGGCTGGATGCCGCTGGTGCTGCCCGCGCTGATCGGCGCGTTCTGGGGAGCGCCGCTGATCGGCCGCGAGTACGAACGCGGCACCCACCGCCTGGCCTGGACCCAGGCCGTGCCCGTCGGGCGCTGGCTGGCGGTCAAGCTCTCGGTGCTGGGCGGCGCGGTCGTGGCCGGCGGGCTGCTGCTGTCGCTGATGGTCGGTCTGTGGCGGCCGGTGTTCAGGGAGGGGATCGACTCCTCGTTCGGGAACCCCGGCGTGTTCAACATGGTCGGCGTGGCGCCGGCCGCGTGGTGGCTGTTCGCGTTCGCGCTCGGGACGGCGGCGGGGACGCTGTTCCGGCGTACGCTGCCCGCGATGGCCGTGGTCGTGGCGGGGGTGGCGGCGGCGATGTTCGTGCTGTTCGCGGCCAGCGACCACTATGCCGAGCCGGCTCGGGTGGAGTTGCGGGACTCCGTGGTGCTGGAGGGCGCCGACATCCGGCTGGTGAGCGCGACCTGGGTCGATCCCTCGGGCAAGGAGGTCGCGGACCCGGTGGGGAGCGGCTGCCCGCGGCGGGTGGACTCTGGACAGAGCAGCAGGAACGCGGAGGCGTGGCAGGCGTGCCTGTTCGGCAAGGGGTACCGGTACGCGGTGTACTACCACCCGCCGAGCCGGTTCTGGCGGTTCCAGTGGACGGAGGCGGGGATCCTGACGGTCGCCTCGGCGGCGCTGGGCGGCCTCGCCGTCCGCCGCACGATCAGGCGCGCCGGCTGACCGCGGCCCTCGCAAGGCGCCCCTCGAAACGCGCCCCTCGCGAGGCCGTTCCTCGCGAGGGGCGTGGTCTGGCCTCAGGAGGCGGGGGTCCAGTGGGGGTCGCGGCCGAGGTAGCGCAGGAGCGTGGCCACGTCGTCATCGTCCGCCGCCGGCTTCAGCACCGCCGCGTAGGCGCCCCACCCGCGCAGCGGCTCGACGATCTCCTTGGCCACCTGGAGCAGGGGCCGGGCCAGCTCGGGCGTGAGCGGCGAAGGCCGGCCCGTCGCGACGGCGATGTCCCACGCGTGCACGCCCGCGTCGAGCGCGCAGGCCGTCGAGCCCGCCCACGGGGACATCTTGTTCGGCGGGACCGGGGTCGGCACCTCGGCGGCGTCCCGGTCGACGCCCGCCCACGCCTTGGCCGAGCGCGCGATCGCGTCCTCGGCGAACGCCGCGGGGTCCGCCACCCGCTCGCCCGACGGGTCGAACGGGTTGAACGAGGGCCCCGGCTCGCCGGTGAGCGCGGAGGCGAAGCCGATCTGGTCGCCGGCCGCGTGCTGGAGCACCTGGGTGACGGTCCAGCCCTCGCATGGCGTCGGCAGGTCCCAGCCGCCGGCCGGCACTCCGGCGACCGCCTGGCGCAGGGCCTCGTGCGCGGCGTCCAGGACATTCCAGCCGCTGACAGTGGAGTTGCTCATCGGTGAGCCCCCTTTCGTGGTGTCTCCACTCTATCAGAACGGAATGATTTGTTCCACAAGTTTCAGGCGCGAGCTGCCTCGGCCACGAGCCCCTCGATCAGCACGCCCAGCGCGTGCTCGAAGTCGGCCGCCGGGTCAACTCCTGCCCGCGTCCCCCGGAGCAGCCTGCTGAAGTGCGGGAGCACCGCCGGGTCGATCTCGCGGATGTACGCGCCGACCTGGTGCCCGCCCGCGTGGACGCCGGGATCGCCGGCGAACCCGCCGGTGGACAGCATCAGCGACCCGAACAGCAGCCCGTTCACCGCGCCCAGCGCCCGCCACGCGCCCACGTCGTCGAGCCCCGCCGCGAACAGCGCGCCGACCAGGTCGTCGAGCGGCTGGAGCGCGCGTACGGAGGTCGGATTCGACTGGTCGGTGACCAGGATCATCGGCACCACCGGATGGCGGGCGAACACGCGGTACATGCTCAGCGTCACCTGGCGCACCTGCTCCGGCCACGCTAGCTCGGGATCGGGCCGCTCGACCTGGCTGAACACCCGCTCGGCGAGGCCGTCGAGGAGGTCGGCCTTGTTCGAGACGTGGTTGTAGAGCGACATCGCCTCGACGCCGAGCGACTTCGCCAGGCGCCGCATGGACAGACCGTCCAGCCCTTCCTCGTCGGCCAATTCCAGAGCCGCGTCCAGCACTTTGTCCCTGTTCAGCGGCTCGCGCCGTGCCATGCCCCGTGCTCCTCTCGTCCTTCCGTGTTGACAAAGCTTACGGTGTATGTGCTCTACTTACGACGTAAGCATACGCTGTAAGTAAGGAGATCGGAAGATGACCGACGTGATCATCGTCGGCGGCGGGCCCGTCGGGCTGCTGCTGGCGTGCGAGCTCAAGCTGGGCGGCGCGGAGCCGCTGGTCCTGGAGGCGGCCACGGGCGAGGAGCGCCGTACGCGGAGTCTGGGGCTGCGCTCGCTCAACGCCCGCAGCGTGCAGTCCCTGGCCCTGCGCGGGCTGGCGGCGCCGGTGGCCGAGGCGCAGTGGGCGATGCTCGGCGAGCTGCGCGGTGAGCGCCGCGAGCCGGCCGGGGCCGACGTCGTCGCCCTCATGGTCGAGGTGCTCGAGAAGGGCATGGTCAGAGGGCACTTCGCGGGGCTGCCGCTGCTGGACGAGAGCGGGAGCGCCGAATATCTGATGCTCAGGCAGGACCGCCTGGAGGCCATCCTCGCCGAGCGCGCCGCCGCGATGGGCGTGCGGATCCTGGCGGGCAGCGAGGTGACGGACGTCGTACAGGAGGAGTCCTGCGTCGTCGCCACGCTCGCGGACGGGCGGACCGTGCGGGGCTCCTACCTGGTCGGGTGCGACGGCGGGCGCAGCGTGGTGCGCAAGCGGTCGGGGTTCGCGTTCGAGGGGACGCCGCCGACCATGACGGGGCGGACCGCCGTGGCCGAGCTGGCCGACCCGGAGGCGCTGTCCTCGTCGCTGCGCTCTCCCGGCGGCCTGGTCAACCTGTCGCTGGTGCCGGGGGAGATCGCGACCATCGAGTTCGACGGCGGGCCGGACGAGCGGGACGCGCCGATGACGGCCGCCGAGCTGCAGGCCAGCATCCGCCGCGTGACCGGGCTCGACGTGGTCGTCGACCGGCTGGTGACCGGCATCCGCTACAGCGACAACACGCGGCACGCGGAGACGTACGTGAAGGGGCGGGTGCTGCTGGCGGGGGACGCGGCGCACGTGCACTCACCCATCGGCGGGCAGGGGCTGAACCTGGGGCTGCAGGACGCGGTCGGCCTCGGGTGGCGGCTGGCCCTGGTGGCGCGCGGGCTCGCGCCCGCCGGCCTGCTGGACGGCTACACCGCCGAGCGGCATCCGGTGGCGGCCAGGGTGCTGCGGAACACCAAGGCCCAGGTCGCGCTGATGCGGCCGGGGGCGCAGGTGGACGCGCTGCGGGAGGTGCTGTCGGAGGCGCTGAACCTGCCGGAGACGAGGGAGCACTTCGCGGGGATGGCCGACGGGACGGAGACGAACTACGCGCCCGGGTCGCCCGATCCGCGCGTCGGCCGGTTCGCGCCGGCGGTGGAGGTGCGGGTGCCGGGGGTTGAGGGGACGCGGACGCTCGCGACGTCACTGGAGGACGGGCGCGGGCTGGTGGTCGATCTGTCGGACGGGGCAGGATCGCCCGGCGATGGGCTGGAGGCCGTCGCGGCGGGGCATCGCGACCGCGTGCGGATCGCCCGCGCCGCCGTCCCCGCCGGCACGGGCGTCCTGCTGGTACGCCCTGACGGCTACGTCGCATGGACGGGCGAGCGCGACGGCCTGGGCGACGCGCTCACCACCTGGTTCGGCCCGCCCGCCGCCCAATGACGCTCGACCGTCCGGTGACGCCCGTCCGGTGACGCCCGCCCGTCAGGTGAGCAGCCGGGTCAGCACCCTGGTGCCGAACTCCAGGCCCTCCACCGGCACCCGCTCGTCCTTGCCGTGGAACATCCCGAAGTAGTCCAGATCGGGCCGGAGCATGAGCGGCGCGAAGCCGTACCCCTTGATGCCGATCCTGGCGAACGACTTGGCGTCGGTGCCGCCGCTCATCACGTACGGGACCGGCCTGGCCAGCGGATCCTCGGCCACCAGCGAGCCCGCCAGCTCGTCGAAGAACGCCGACGGGTACGGCGCGCCGGGCGCGTCCTCCAGGTTGACGAACTCCCGGGTGATCTTCGGCCCGAGCAGCTCGTCGATCGTCGCCAGGAACTCCTCCTGCAGCCCGGGCAGGTAGCGCCCGTCCACGTGCGCCTCGGCGGTCGAGGGCACCACGTTGACCTTGTAGCCGGCGTTCAGCATGGTCGGGTTCGCGGAGTTGCGGATCTGGCTCTTGAACAGGCCGCCCAGGGGGCCGAGCCGGGCCGCCTCCGCGTCGAGCCGGTCCAGGTCGATCGGTTGCCCGGTGATCTCCGACAGGTCTCGTACGAGCGCCGCGACCGACGGCGTCAGGCGTACCGGCCATTGATGGGCGGCCACCCGCGACAAGGCGTGCACCAGCGTGGCGACCGGATTGTCCACCGGGGGACGCGAGCCGTGCCCGGCCACGCCGTGCGCGGTGAGCTTCATCCAGGCGGTGCCGCGTTCGCCCACGGCGATGGGGTAGACGCGGTGCCCGCCCGAAGCCACGCTGAAGCCGCCGGACTCGCTGATCGCCTCGCTCACGCCGTCGAACAGCTCCCGGTGCTCGGTCACCGCGTGCCGCGAGCCGTGGTCGCCGGTCGCCTCCTCGTCCGCCAGGAACGCCAGCACCAGGTCCCGCTTGGGCCGTACGCCCCGGGCGGCCAGGTCGAGCACGGTGGCGAGGGTCATCGCGCACGAGCCCTTCATGTCGACCGCGCCCCGGCCGTACACGCAGCCGTCGACGATCTCGCCGGAGAACGGGTGCATCCGCCACTCGGCCGGGTCGGCGGGCACCACGTCCAGGTGGCCGTGCACGAGCAGCGCGTCGGGGGAGTCGCCGTCGATCCTGGCCACGACGGTGGTCCGCTTCGGCGCCGACTCGAACACCACCGGCTCCAGCCCCGCGTCGGCCAGCAGCGTGGCGACGTACTCGGCCGCCGGCCGCTCTCCCGAGCCCGGATTGGTGGTGTCGAACCTGATCAGATCCGAGCAGATCTCGGCAACGCTCTTCACGCTCTCCCCTTAAGAGTCAACGGCGGCACCCCGGGCGTCTCCATGTCGAAGATCAGCCCGTAGAAGGCCAGCTCAGCCTCAAGCACCGCGACGATAGTCTCCTCCCTGCGCCAGCCGTGCTGCTCGCCGGGGAAGGTCAGCAGGGCCCACTGTTTGCCATGCCTGTCCAGTTCGGCGGTGAAGCGCTCGGCCTGGCTCACGTCCACGATGGCGTCCTCCAGGCCGTGCAGCATCAGGCACGGGCCCGACGCGCGGGAGGCGTTCAGCAGCGGGGAACGCTCGGCGTAGCGCTCCCGCGTCTCGGGCAGCGGGCCCACCAGGCCGTCCAGGTAGCGGGACTCGAAGTCGTGCGTCTCGGCCGCCCAGCTCTCCGGGTCGGTGATCGCGTAGTGCGCGACCCCGCCCGCGAAGACGTCACTGTGCACCAGCGCCGCCACCGTCGTCCAGCCGCCCGCGCTGCCGCCCCGGATGGCGATCTTCGCGGCGTCCGCCCGGCCCAGCTCGACCAGGCCCCTGGCCACCTTGGCGCAGTCCTGGACGTCCACCACGCCCCACTGGTCGCGCAGCCGCTCACGGTAGGCACGGCCGTAGCCGGTCGATCCGCCGTAGTTCACCACGGCCACGCCCAGGCCCCTGCTCGTGAAGTACGCGATCTCCAGGTCCAGCATGACCGGCAGGTTGCCCGTCGGGCCGCCGTGCACGAAGATCACGTACGGGCCGGGCCCCTGCACCCCGGACGCCGGGTAGAGGTGCGCGTGCACCCCCTCGATCGTCACCGCCTCCGGGGTGGGCAGCAGGTCGCGCCGCGGCAGCGGCTTCGGCGCCGACGCGGTCTCGTGCGCGCCCGAGTCCAGGTCGACGAGCCGCACCTCCAGCGGCGTGTACGGCGTCGCGCCCACGGCCGCCGCCTTCCCGCCCGCCACGGACACGGTCGAGGACCAGTGCGTGGCCTCGCCGCCGAGCTCGCGCAGGTCGCCCGTGCCCGGGTCGAGCACGCCGAGGCGGCGGTGGTCGGCGGTCCCGTACACGACGGCCAGGCGTCCGTCCTCCGCGACCGCGAAGTAGCTCATGCCCGGTTTCCAGGCCGCGCCGCCGAACTCCAGCTCCATCGGCGTCAGGTTGCCGCCGGGCGAGCCGTCCAGGGTGACGAGGTGGATGTTCCACCAGCCGGTGGGGTCGGTGGCCGCGTACAGGGTGGTCGCGTCCCGCCATTCGGCCTGGGCGACGGACTCCTCGGGGCCGCCGGCGACCACCCGGTGCGGGCCGGCCGTGCCGTCCTGGCCGATCGGGGCCACGCAGAGCTCGGTGCCGTCCCAGGGCATGTTCGGGTGGTCCCAGCCGATCCAGGAGACATACCGCCCGTCGGGCGAAATACGGGGGTTCATCAGGAAATGGTGGGCTTTGACGATGACCCTGAGCGGGCCGCCGTCCAGCGGCACCGCCACCAGGTCGCGTACGTCGTCCGTCTCCCGCACCGCCCACACCTCGCCGCGGCCCGGCGGGAGATAGAGGTCGGCGTACCGGGCCCGGCCCTCCGGCGTGATCGGCACGGGAACAGAGCGCTCCGCGCCGTCGAGGCGGTAGAGGCGCTGGTCGGCCCAGCTCGTGAAGACGAGGCCGCCGCCGGGCAGGGGCCGCCAGGAGCGGCCACCGTACTCGATGACCCGGTTGCGCGCGTTCCAGCCGGGAGGCAGCGCGTCGGTGCGGGAGCCGTCCGGCAGGCGGCGCACCACGCAGCGCCGGCCGCCCTCGTGCGGGCGCGGCTCGTCCCACCAGACCTCGACGCCGGAGGGCGTGGCCACCGCCTCCACCCACTGGGGGCCGCCGTCGGTACGGGCCACGTCGATCGGTCGAATGCTCATCAATTCACCAATTGCCGTTGGTACAGGGAGGAAGAGGGTGCTCGGGCGGATGCAGGATGTACGCGATGCCGCCGCTGCCCGAGCTCCTGAGCCACACGTTCTCGAACGCGGCCCGCGGGTAGACCCTGCGCACCTCGGCCTCGACCGGCGCGGCAGGATCGTTCACGACGACGTCGCCCTCGGCCGTGAAACCGGTGACGACCAGGATGTGGCCGTTGGTGGAGTAGCAGGAGCCGGGCAACTCGTGCACCTTGAACGACTGCGACGTGATCACCGGGATCCCGGCCCGTACGAACTGCTCCAGCTCCACCGCCGACCGCAGCCGCGTCACGAACCCGCTCAGCCCGAAACGCCCGGCATACGCCACGTTGAACGGCCAGTTGCCGGTGCCCTGGTAGCTCTCGTCGTACGTGCCCATGGCCGCGTGGTCCACGGCCGGCGCGGGATCGCCGTCGCCCACCCAGGCCAGCTCGCCGGGGGCCGGGCCACGCTCCCAGAAGCCGAGCACCATGGCCACGGAGGCGGGGCTGCACCAGTTGGCGCCCCCGCCGTCCCACTGCGGGTGGTGCCCGGCGTGCGTGTGCTGCGAGTGCCGGGGCACCGCCAGCTCCACGGCCTCCGCCGGAGGAGCGACGCTCGGCACGACCGGGCGCTGCGGCACCGCCGAGGCCATCACGCCCAGGCCGGTCACCCGGGCGCCCGCGCCGTGCCAGGAGACCCGCACCTGGTAGGCCACCACCGGCCGCCTGGCCACGAACGTGTCCACCGCCACGTCCCCGTCCTCGTCGCCCTGACCGGGCACCGACGTGCGCGGATCGCCGTGCTCGGACCACCGTCCCATGACATACCACTTGGTACGGGCGCCCGCCGCGGTCGTGGCCCGCAGCGCGACCTCTATCCAGGCTCCGGGCGGGGTCCGCGCGGTCCACGAGGGCACGAGCTGGGTCGCCGCGAACCCGATCGGGCACTCCTCACCCACCCACACACCGTCATCCGTGCCTGCCGTGCCTGCCGTGCTTTTTGGGCCGCCGGGCACGGGCAGGCGGGTGTAGGCGACGCGGGCGAGATCGACGGTGAGCACCAGCCACATTGTGCTTTCGTACTCCATGTCGCACATCGGATGGTTTACGTACCGGCCCGATTGTGTCGGTGATGATCTCTATGGTTCGGGGCATGACTCAAGCGGTTCAGGCATATTCCTACGCCGGCCCCTCGGTGCTCGCCGACGGCAGACTTGGCCTCTCGACCTCCGGCGGGACGGCGTTATCCGGCGCCCAGGCCCACCCCAGGTTCTTCAGCGGCCTGCTCTCCCAGGCGGCCCCCGCCGCGGCGGGGCTGCTGGCCGTGGCCGACGTTGCGCTCACCCGCTACCACCAGCCCCGGCCGGGCTGGACTCGCGACCCAGTGGTCACCTGTGACGGCGGCCGGCTGCGGTTCGAGTCGTTCTCGGCCTGCGGCGGCGTCTACGCCCGGCTCGACGTGTCCGACCTCGACGGCGACGTGCTCGACCGGGGCACCACCAACGTCGACGTCAACGGCCCGCTGCGCGAGGCGCTGGCCAGGGTGGGCGGCAGGGACCCGCTCCACCTGGGCGTCGGCCCCGACGAGCTGACCGTGACCACGCTCGACGGCGCGGTCGTGGAGAAGAAGGTGCCGCTGCCGTCGCGGTGGCTGCGCGGGTTCGCCGAGGTGCAGGTGATCGCCGCCGGGTTCGACCTGCGGGCCGAGCTGAGCGGCCCGCACGCCGTACGCTTCCTGCGCTCCCTGCCCCGCGGCGCCCGCTCCACCGTCTGGGCCGTGCCGGCCGGCCGCGACCTGCGCGTCTCCGCGAGCCCCGGACGCGGCGGCGTCTGCCTGGCGGGCACCGGGCGGATCGCCACGCTGATGCCGCTGCTCAGGTTCGCCAAGACGCTGCGGGTCTACGGTCCCGCCGACGGGACATCCACGGCCGGGGCGTGGGAGCTGGAACTGCCCGGCATGCGCTACACCCTGGCCGTCTCGCCCGAGCCGTGGCGCGGCTTCTCCGGGGAGGGCGCGGTGCTGTCCGACCTGTCCACCGACGAGGCCGCGGGCGACGCCGACGTGGTGGGCATGCTGCTCAACTTCGAGCCCACGGTCGAGCTGGGGCTGCTGTCCGAGCGCGCCGGGCTGCCCATCGAGCGCGTACGCGCCGCGCTCACCCAGCTCGGCACGGCCGGGCGGGTCGGCTACGACCTGCACGAGGCGGCCCACTTCCACCGCGAGCTGCCCTACGACAGGGAGCAGGTGGCCGAGCTCAACCCCCGGCTGACGGCGGCCCGCGCCCTGGTGGACTCCGGCGCCGTCCGGCTGCTGCCCGGAGCCGCGGCCGAGGTGACGACCGACGGCGGGGTGCGGAAGGTGCACCTCGGCGACGGGGAGTGCACGTGCCCGTGGTGGTTCGACCACCGTGGCTCGCGCGGGCCCTGCAAGCACGTGCTGGCGGCCAGGATCGCCGCGCGCGTCGCGGTCGAGGTGACTCTGTGAGCACCCGAGCTCCGCAACCGGACACCCAGCGGACCGGGCCGCCCGCAGCCCTCGACGCGCCGCCCGCCGAGGTCGCGACGTCTGAGGGCCCAGCGGCTGCGGTCGGGGTCGGGGTCGGGGCTGGGACCGGGGCTGAAGCTGCGGTCGGGGTCGGGGTTGGGATCAGGGCGGTTGCGGGGCGGTGGGTGACGGCCTGGGAGGCGGTGGTCGCCGCCATCGACACCGGCGACGCCGAGACCGTCGCCGACCGCGTGCTCGGCCTCGACGACGGGGCCCGCCGGGAGGTGGCCGCCGCGCTGCCCGGCCACCTCCCGGTGGCGGAACGGCGGGCGGAGACCAGGTGGCAGGAGCGCATCACCAGGCACGAGCGCGAGGCCGAGGCCGCCTGGCAGGAGCACCTGCGCAGCGCCGCCCGCGCCGGCCGCAAGGTCGACGCGGACTCCGGCCTGTGGTGGAGCACCCGCCGGATGCCGTCCGCCCCCGACGAGAGCTGGGCCGACGCCATGCGCGTCGCCGGAGCGGCCGCCCTCTCCGGCGCGGCGGCCGTGGTGGCCTGGCTCAACCGCCGCCCCTTCCAGGACCCCTGGAGCCAGGAGAGCGGCACCCCGGAGCTCCTCGAACGCGTCCTGTCGGCCCGCACGCCGGAGTGGCAGGCCGACTTCGCCGTCCGCGCCGCGCTCAGACTCCGTCCCAGCGCCCGGCGCCGGCGCCGGCGCGACGACTTCGCCGAGCTCGCCCTGGCCATGCTGCGCCGCAGCGGCGCCGTCCCGCCCGAGCACGACCCGCTGGTGGTGGCCTGGGCCGGCCGCGCGGTCACCGCCGCGGAGCTGCGCCAGGACCCGCTGCTCGACCACCTCGTGCCCAGGCTGTTCGAGGCGGAAGGCGTCGGTACGGTGCTGCGCGACGAACGCCCCCAGCCGCTCGCGCCCGGCACCTGGCTGGCCGCGCTCCGCGACCTGGAGAGCGAGGGCAGGATCCCGCGCGACCTGCTGCTCGACGGCTGCCTGCGCCGCTTCCTGCGCGGAGGCGCCGCCGCCGACCTGCGCTTCTTCGTCCACCTGCACGAGCTCCTGGAGCCGGCGCACGACGAGGTCGGCAAGCGGGCCCGCGACTACCTGCGGCTGCTGCCCGCAGCGCCGGGGAGCGTCGCGGAGCTTTCGTTGCGGCACCTGCGCCGGCTGCCGGACGCGCTGGAGCCCGCCGACGTGGCCGAGGCGCTGCGCTCGCTGCTGCACCGGCCGGAACGCAAGCTGGTGACAGCCGGGCTCACCTGGTTCGACGAGGTCGCCAGGGCAGGGGGCGACGCCGGGCGGGGGACGGGCGGAGAGCTCGACGAGGTCGCATCCGGCCTGGGGCACGCCTTCGCCTGCGAGTCGGGCGACGTGCAGGGCCGGGCCGTGCGGATGGCGGTCAAGCACGCCAAGCGGTTCTCGCCGGCCGGGGCCGAGGACATCAGGGCCGCCATCGGCGTCCTTCCGCAGGAGCTGGGGGAGACGCTGGCCGCGGTGTTCGGCGGGGCGGCGGCCGAACCGGACGCGTACGAGGACGACGGGTTCACGCCGGTCCCGCTGCCCGAGCCCCGGCCGTGCGCGCCGCTTCCTCCGCCGGTCATGGCGGCGGGAGAGCTGGGCGCCATTCCGTACCGGGAGGCGTGGAGCGCCGGGGAGCGGTGGCTGGCCGGGGTGGTCCGGCTGCACGCCCTCGACCGGGACGGGCTCGTGGCCGCACTGGCGAGCACGCGGCCGCCCGGCGTGGCGGGCCCATGGCTCTCGGTGCGGGAGTGGTGCGAGGAGATCGCCGCGGTGCTGCGCGAGCGCGCCGCCGCCCTGGCGCACGGCGAGCGCGACGCTGGCCTGGGGCACGGCGGGCACGGCGGGCACGGCGGCTACGGCGTGGACGGCGGGCGGGTGGGGAAGCCGCGGTTGCCGCAGGCGGGGACGGTGTCCGCGCCGCACCTGTTCCTGCTGCGGCGCTGGGCCGAGGTGTCCGAGGCGGTGCAGGGCGGGACCCTGCCCCCGTATCTGCTGGCCGAGCCCACCGAGGGGACCGGGCACGTGGACGCAGCCGAGCTGGTGCGGCGGCTGGAGGGCTACGAGCGCTGCGGGGCGCACGCACTGCCGGCCGACCTGCAGCAGGCGCTGCTGCGGCTGCCGCGCGAGGTCGCGCCCGAGGTGGCGGCGCGGGCCCGACGGCTCACCTCGGAGGCGGGCCGGGCGGCGGCACGCTGGATGGACGGCGGGCGGCCCGAGCCTGTCACCGAGATCGGCTGGGCATACGCCGGCCGGCTGGACGAGTCGGCCGGATATCGCGACGACCGGGAGCCCGCGGACTCGAAGACCCCCGATCTCATGCCGCGGATCCGCGTCGCGCCGACCGGGCTGCCGCTGATCGACGACCTGCTCGCCGACCCCGACTGGCGCAGGAGGGATCAGCACGGCGGGCTCATGTCGTGGTGGCCGTCCGTGCTGCCGTCCCACCGCGAGGTCGTGGCACTCCACTTCGTGCCGCACCTGCTCTACCACTGGCAGGCGCCGGAGCTCACGCTGCCGGAGGCGCAGGCCCTGCTGCAGGCCGGCGGGCCGTGGGGTGAGGGGGCCGCCCTCGTGCTGGCCTGCTTCCTGGCCGAACGGTCCTGGTCGGCCGGGCTGGACGAGCGGGCGCGGCTGGTGACCGACGCGGCGGCCCGCGGCGATCTGGACGCCGGGCAGCTCGGACGGCAGCTGGCCCTACTGCTGCGCAGGACGTGGGTGAAGCCGGGCCGGGTGTTCGAGGCCCTGGAGACGGCGGCCGGGCAGGGGGTGCATCGCGAGGTGTGGGCGATCATGAGGGGGTTCCTGCCGGTGTTCCTCCCGGGGCCGGGGGAGCGGCCCAACACCCGTCACGCGCAGGGGCTCGCCTTCGCCCTGCGCGCGGCACGCTGGTCCGGGGCCAGGGGCCCGCTGGCGTGCGTGGCCGAGATCGCCGGGCGCCGGGCGTCGAACAACTTCGTCCGCGAGGCGCGGCGGCTCCACACATACCTGACGTGACGGCGCCCGACATGACGGCTGTGGCGGGACGCCGCCTGGCGTGACGGCTGTGGCGGAGAGAGCCGTGGCGGACGCCGCTCGGCGGGACGCCGCCCGGTGGGAGGGCCGTGGTGGGACGGTGGTGCCTGACGTGACGGCCGTGGTGGGACGCCGCCTGGTGTGATGGCTCGTTCCGGTAGCGGCGATGGGTGGGCCGGAGGTGTCAGAGGTAGAGGCCGGTGGACTCGTCGCCGCCCTGCACGGTGATCTCGCGGCCCGCGCGGAGGGCGTACAGCTGGGCGAGGGTCGCTCCCGACGGGCCCACGCCGCGCGAGGTGCCGAGCCAGGCGGTGGCCTCCTCCTTGCTCAGCGGCCCGACCTCCACCTGCGCCAGGCAGCGGCCCGGGCGGACGACGGCGGGGTGCAGCCGGGTCAGGTCCTCGTTCGTGGTGATCGCCACCAGCACGTCGCGGCCCTGCCCCAGCAGGCCGTCGGTGAGGTTGAGCAGGCGCGACAGGCCCTGGCCCGCCTGCGCCTTGGCGCCCGAGCTGATCAGCTCGTCGCAGTCCTCCAGGACCAGCAGCCGCCAGCGCTGGGCGTCGTCGTCGGTGTCGTAGCCGACGGCCACCTCCATCAGGTAGCCGGGCTCGTTGAACAGGCGCTCGGGGTCGAGCACGCAGTCCACCTGGCACCAGTCGTGCCACTGCTTGGCCAGCGAGCGCAGCAGCGTCGTCTTGCCGGTGCCGGGCTGGCCGTGCAGGAGGATGAGGCGGCCGTTCACGTCGGCCGGGGTGATCGACATCAGCCGGTCGAGGGACGGGCGCACCTTGGCCGAGTAGTTCGGGCTGATCTCGGCCCAGGGCTGGGCCGTGATGGGCTTCTCCGAACGGGTGCCGCCGTGCATGCCGCGCCACCAGAAGCCCATCTCGACGTGGTCCACGTCGGGCACGGCCTCTTCCGCGCCGTCGATGCTCTCCTGGAGCACGGTCCTGGCCAGGTCCTCGTTGACGGCCGTCACGCTGACGGTGGCCGTGCGGTTGCGGTGGCGCACGACGCGCAGGGTCCAGCCGTCGCCGCAGATCAGCCGGGACTCGGAGCCGTCCTCCACCCGCGCGGTGCGCAGCACGCGCCCCCCTGCGGGGCTCAGCGCGGCGTCAGGGCGTACGCGCTCCAGATTCGCCAGGCGAGACCACGGCTGCGCGCCCGTCGCGAACGGCGACAGAGCCAAGGCGTCGATGACGTCGATGGCGGAGTCGGCGTCGTCGATCCAGATGTTCATCGGCAGATCCGACGAGTCCGGGCTGGGGAACGGCACCTCCCTGATGACAGACATAGCACTAATGATCTACTCGGAGTGCGCAGAAGTCGAAGGGTTTTGCCGAAGAAATTCGCCATGCGCAGCTCAGGGGTGTTCGGGATTTTTCACTCAGCTCTTCTTCAGCGCGCCGGTCTGCGTGACGAACCCGAGGCCGGGAACGTCGCGCCAGGTGTAGGTGAGCGTGTCGCCCCGCAGGTCCAGCCAGATCGTCCCGGGGATGCAGCCACCCTCGTTCTGCCCCAGGGCGAACGTGAGCCGGGTGCGCTCCACCTTCGTCAGGGTGATGGTGCCCGCGCACTTCTCGTCGGGGTCCTCCTCCCACCAGGCCGCAGTCGCGTCGCCCCGCTTCAGCACCACTTTGTTGTCGGCGCCGTCGGTGTCGGTGGGGTTCGTGGTGGTGGTGTGGCCCGACCAGGTGCCCGCGAAGGCGGCGGGGATCTCCAGGTCGCCGCCGGGCTCCGTGGTGGGCGGCTCGGTCTCGGCGGGGGAGGACGCCGCATCCGTGGGTGATGCCGGCGGCGTCGACTCCGCGGGAGGATCTTCGGTCTCGGCGGGGGGTGACTGGGTCGTGTTCGTGATGATCCGGGTGCTTTGGCCTGATTCCGGGTCGCGGTTGATGATGTAGAAGGTCGTGCCGACGACCGCGGCAAGCGCGAGCACGCTCGCCACGACGCCGACGAGGACGCCTCTCGACCGGGGGCGACGGTCCTTCGTGCTGTCCCCGTCCCGGCGCCCCGGCCCCGTCGGGCCGCCGTGCGCCGGCAGCCCGGCGTTGCGCTGCCCGCCGTACTGGCCGCCGGGTGGGCCGGTGGGCGGTCCGGTGACATGTCCGTGCGCGGGACCACCGGCGGGCGCCGGGCTCATGCCGCCGCGAGGTCCTGGACCCGTGCCGCCCTGGGGTGCCGGGCCGGTGCCGGATTGGGAGAAGGCTGGTGTGCCGCCGGCGCCGGGCGGAGGCGGGTCGCCGGTGCCGTTCGGGGGTGGGGGCAGGCGGGGGGCGTTGGGGCCGACCAAGGAGACCATGAGCTGCTGTGCCGTCGGGCGGCGCGCGGGATCCTTGTCCAGGCAGGCCGCGATCGGCCCGCGCAGCCGCGGCGGCAGGGCCGACAGGTCCGGCTCCGCGTGCAGCACCCGGTGCAGCACAGCCGGTACGGTGTCCGCCCCGAACGCGCTCGTCCCCGTGGCCGCGTACAGCATCGTCGCCGCCCAGGCGAACACGTCGGAGGGGGGCGCCGCGGGCGAGCCGGCGATCTGCTCGGGCGCCAGGTAGGCCGGGGTGCCGATCAGCCCCGACGTCATCGTCGCGGCCCCCTCGGCCCTGGCGATGCCGAAGTCCACCACGCGGGGCCCGTCCGGGCCGAGCAGCACGTTGGCCGGCTTGAAGTCGCGGTGCACGATCCCGGCCGCGTGGATGGCGGCGAGCGCGGTGGCCGTGCCGACCATCAGCCGTTCGAGGTCGCCGCCGCGCAGCGGGCCGCGCTCGCGTACCCGGTCGGCCACCGAGGGGCCGTCCACGAACTCGCTCACCACGAACGGCCTCGGCCCGCCCGTCGAGACGTCGAGCACGCGCGCCGTGCAGAAGGACGCGACGCCCTCCAGCGCCTCCAGCTCACGCGCCAGCCTGGCCCGCGTCTGCTTGTCGCCCGCGCTGAGCAGCTTGATCGCGACCGGCTCACCCGAGGCGGCATGCGCGAGATAGACCACGCCCTGCCCGCCCTCGCCGAGCCGGCCGGCCAGGCGGAAGTCGCCCAGCGACGCCGGATCGTCCGGTGTCAGGGGGATCACCATGCGGCTACGTTACCGGTCGCCATGCGGAAGCCAAGATCCATCGGTACCTTGTGACGTCAGGACAAATCACTCCTTACACGGAGGTATCGGGGAAGTGTCGAAGGTCACGTTCCGCGAGAGAACGCGGTACTGGTTCGACAACACCATGTCCAAGGGGACGGCGTCGCTGATCGGCTGGCTGGCGCTGGTCTCGGTCGGGCTCATCGTGGTGGTGGCGGCGCTCACGCTCTGGCTCGCGCCGGACGAGCCGGAAGGCGTGACGGGAGCCGGGCACGTGCTGTGGGTGGCGCTCATGCACGCGCTCACACCCAGCAAGGTCGCCAGCGACAAGGGCTCGATCGCGTACATGACGGTGATGTTCGCCGGGTCGCTCGGGGGGCTCTTCATCGTCAGCATGCTCGTCGGCCTGCTGTCCAACGGGCTCAAGCAGAAGGTGGACCGCCTGCGCAGGGGGCGCTCGCGGATCGTGGAGTCCGGTCACACGGTGGTGCTGGGCTGGTCGGACCAGGTGTACACGATCGTGGCCGAGCTGGCCAAGGCGCACGCCAGCCAGAAGGGCTCGGTCATCGCCGTACTGGCGGAACGTGACAAGCTGGCCATGGAGGAGGACCTGCGCGAGCACGTCGGCGACCTCGGCAGGACCCGGCTGGTGTGCCGCACGGGCCGCCCCACGGAGCCACGCGACCTCGCGCTGATGAACCTGGCCTCGGCCAGATCCGTCGTCGTGCTCTCGCCCGAGGGCGAGGACCCGGACGCGCACGTCATCAAGATCCTGCTGGCGCTGGCCAAGCGCACCGGCATCCACCCGCCGGTGGTCGCCGGTCTGACCTCCAGCCGCAACATCGCCGCCGCCCGCCTGGCCGGCGGGGGCGACGTGCACCTGGTCGACTCCGACGACACCGCCTCCCGGCTGATCGTGCAGTCCTCACGTCAGTCCGGCATGTCCGTGGTCTGCATGGACCTGCTGAACTTCGACGGCGGCGAGGTCTACCTGCGCACCCCCAAGAAGACGGTCGGCCTCACCTACGGCGAGGCGCTGCACGCCTACCAGACCGCCTCCGTGATCGGCCTGCTCCGGCCGTCGGGCGTCGTGCTGAACCCGCCCATGGACACCGTCATCAAGGAGGACGACCAGGTCATCGTCATCGCGCACGACGACTCCCACGTCCGGCTCGCGGCCGGGAAGCCGTCCGTGGACGAGTCGGCGCTCGTCACGGCCGAGCGCGCGCCCACCGAGCCCGAGCGCACGCTGCTGCTCAACTGGAACGGCCGGGCCGAGCAGATCATCCGCTACCTCGACGGCTACGTCGCGCCCGGCTCCGTCCTGGAGGTCGCCGCCGACCACCCGAAGGCCGGCACGAACCTGGCCGGCCTGCGCAACCTCACCGTGAACGTCAAGGACTGCGACACCACCGACAGGTACGCGCTGGAGTCGCTCGGAGTCGGCCTCTTCCAGCACGTCATCGTGCTGTCCGACGACCGGTTCAAGCCGCACCACTCCGACACGCGCACGCTCATGACGTTGCTCCAGCTCCGCGACATGCAGAGCGCGCTCGGCGAGCACTACTCGATCGTCAGCGAGATGCACGACGAGAACAACCGGACGCTGGCCGAGGTCACCGAGGCCGACGACATCGTGATCAGCGACACCGTCATCGGCCTGCTGCTGGCCCAGCTCGCCGAGAACCGGCACCTCGCGGACGTGTTCGGCTACCTCTTCGACTCGCGCGGCTCGGAGATCTACCCGCGGCCCGCGGGCTCGTACGTCAAGACCGGGACGCAGGTGACGTTCTCCACGGTCGTGGAGGCCGCCCGCCGGAGGGGCGAGACCGCCATCGGCTACCGCAGCGCCCAGTCGCGCAACCTGCCGCCGCACTACGGGATCGTCCTCAACCCCGCCAAGGCCGAGCCCCTCGTCCTGAACCAGCAGGACTCGGTGATCGTCCTCGCGGAACGCTGAGCCAGGGCCGCCGAGCCGGGCCCCGATCGGGGCCCAAGAGTGGGCCCCAGAGCGGGCGCTTCGCGGGCCCGAGAGTGGGCGCGGCGGAATAGCGGGGAACGTTAAGCCGGGAACGATAGCGTTTGCCCCGTGAGGACCATTGACTGGGTCGACGGGGCCGTCGAGCTCGTCGACCAGACGCGGCTGCCCGGCGAATGCGTGATGCTCCGCCTGCACACCGTCGCCGAGCTGGTCGACGCGATTCAGCGGCTGGCCGTGCGCGGCGCGCCCGCGCTCGGCGTGGCGGGGGCGCTCGGAGTCGTGCTGGCCGGCGGCGACCCCGCCGAGATCGCCGGGCTGCGCGCCGCCAGGCCCACCGCCGTCAATCTCGCCTGGGGCGTCGACCAGGCCGTCGCGCACCTGGCGGAGGGCCACGAGGCGGTGCTGGCCGCCGCGCTGCGCGTGCGCGACGACGACATCGCCGCCTGCCTGGCCATGGGCGAGCGCGGTGCCGACCTGCTCGAAGGCGACCGGCTGCGGATCATGACCGTGTGCAACACGGGCGGGCTCGCCGCCGTCGAACGCGGCACCGCGCTCGGCGTCGTCCAGACCCTGCACGAGCGCGGGCGGCTGGCCGAGGTGCTCGCCCTGGAGACCCGGCCGCTGCTCCAGGGCGCCAGGCTGACCACCTGGGAGCTGGCCAGGATGGGCGCGCCGCACCGCCTCATCGCCGACTCCGCGGGGCCGTACCTGCTGGCCAAGGGCGAGGTGGACGCGGTGCTCATCGGCGCCGACCGCATCGCCGCCAACGGCGACACCGCCAACAAGATCGGCTCGTACGCGCTGGCGCTCGGCGCGGAACGCGCAGGCGTGCCGTTCATCGTGGTCGCGCCCGAGACCACGATCGACCCGGCCACACCGTCGGGCGAGCACATCGAGATCGAGGACCGCGGGGACGAGGAGATCGTCACCGTGCACGGCGTCCGGGTGGCGCCCGAGGGGACCCGGGCGCTGAACCCGGCGTTCGACGTGACGCCGCACGATCTGATCACCGCGATCGTCACGGACAAGCGGGTCATCAGGCCGTAGACGCGAAAATCGTGATCCCGGGGACCTGACCGCGCCCGCCGCGTTACGCTCGGTCGTCCCCATCACGATCCTCGGAGCTCGCCATGGCCATCGACCTGGTGTTACGGCGCGACTGGAACGCCCGCCCCCCGCGCGGCGACTACACACAGCTCGACTCCACCAAGGGAGTGAAAGTCCACTACACCGGCGGCAGAGTCGAGCCGGGCATCGTCGCCGACCACAACGGCTGCGTGTCGCTGGTCAGGTCCATCCAGGGCTACCACATGGACGGCAACGGCTGGATCGACATCGGTTACTCCTACGTGGCCTGCCCGCACATGAAGGTGTTCGAGGGGCGCGGGCTGCACCACCTGCCCGCCGCCAACGGCCCGGGGCTGAACTCGGGCCACTACGCCGTGCTCGGCCTCGTGGGCAACTCGGGGCTCGTGCAGCCGCCCGACGCGATGCTCAGCGCGATCCTGGACGCCGTCCAGTACGTACGGGACCGAGGGCACGCGGGCAAGGAGATCAAGGGGCACCGCGACGGATACTCCACCGACTGCCCCGGCGAAGCGCTCTACGCCTGGGTCAAGCGGGGCGCGCCGCGCCCGAACGGGCCAGGACCCGGCCCCGACCCCAGCCCCACCGCGCCGCCGTTCCCCGGGAGGCTGCTGAAGTACCCGCCGGTGATGCACGGCACGGACGTGCGCACCTGGCAGCAGCAGATGAGCAATCGGGGCTGGGACATCGAGGTGGACGGCGCGTACGGAGCCGCCTCGCGCAACGTGTGCCGCAGTTTCCAGCGCGAGCAGAGTGTGCCGGACGACGGGATCGTGGGCCCCGTCACGTGGCGCCTGGCCTGGGAGGCACCCGCCTCCTGAGACACGGCCGTGCCCGCTCCCGACATAGGGCGGGTGCATCCTGAGCCTGCCTTTGCGCACGCCTCGGCCCGCCTTCCAGAGCCTGGCGCGGCTGGGGGCACCCGGGGTTACTGGCTTTGCCGTATTCCGCCTACTATCCGAGACATGGAACTGGCAGCGGGTTTCGCGTCCACCACCCGCGACGGCTGGCGGTCGCTGGCGGTCGAGGTCCTGCGCAAGTCAGGGGTCGAGGCGGGCTCGCCGGAGGAGGCGCTGTCCACCGAGACCTACGACGGTGTGACGGTCGCGCCGCTCTACGACCTGGACGACCTGCCCGGCGACCCGGGGATGCCCGGCGCGGCGCCCTATGTGCGCGGCGCGGAGGCCGTACCCGGATGGGACGTGCGGCAGCGGCACGCCGTCGCCGACCCGGAAGCGGTGGTGGCCGACCTGGAGAACGGCGTCACCTCCCTGTGGCTGGTCGTCGGCGACGGCGCGATCCCGGCCGGCGAACTGGGCGCGGTGCTCAAGGACGTCTACCTCGACCTGGCCCCGGTGGTGCTGGAGGCGGGGGCGCGGGCGGGGGAGGCCGCCGAGGTCCTGTTCGGCCTGGCCGCCGGCCGTGGCGTCACGCTCAAAGGCAATCTGGGGGCCTCCGCCCTCGGCGACGGTGACGGGCTGGAGCTGGCGCTCCGCTGCGCCGCCGGCCATCCCGGGCTGCGGGCGGTCACCGTGGACGCCACGCCGTACCACGATGCGGGCGGCAGCGACGCCGACGAGCTGGGCTGCTCGATCGCGCAGGGCGTCGCCGAGCTGCGGGCGCTCACCGGTGGCGGCCTCTCTGTTGAGCAAGCGCTAGGTCAGATCGAGTTCCGGTACGCCGCCACCGCCGACCAGTTCGCCACCATTGCCAAGCTGCGCGCGGCCCGCCTGCTGTGGGCCAGGGTCGCCGAGGTGTGCGGCGCGGGCGAGCACGGCGGCGAGCACGGCGGCGAGCACGGCGGGCAGCGGCAGCACGCGGTCACCAGCTCGGCCATGATGACCGCCCGCGACCCCTGGGTGAACATGCTGCGCACCACTCTCGCCTGCTTCGCCGCCGGGGTCGGGGGCGCGCAGGCGGTCACCGTGCAGCCCTTCGACGCCTGCTACGGCCTGCCGGACGCCTTCGGCCGCCGCATCGCCCGCAACACCCAGGCGCTGCTGCTGGAGGAGGCGGGGATCGGCCGGGTGATCGACCCGGCCGGCGGCTCCTGGTACGTCGAGCGCCGCACCGCCGACCTCGCCGAACGCGCCTGGGCCTGGTTCCAGGAGATCGAAGCCGCCGGCGGCATCCCCACGAGCACAGCGGGGACCACCGGCCCGGTCGCTGAGCTGATCTCGGGTCGTCTCGCCGCCACCCGGGAGCGCCGTGCCCGTGACGTCGCGCACCGGCGCCGCCCGATCACCGGCGTCAGCGAGTTCCCCAACCTGGCCGAGAAACCCCTCCGCCCCCGGACCGCCGCGACCGGGAGCGGCGGCCTGCCGAAGGTGCGCTACGCCGAGGCGTTCGAGGCGCTGCGCGACCTCGCCGACGCGCAGCCCGAGCGGCCCAAGGTGTTCCTGGCCACCATCGGCCCCGTCGCCGCCCACACCGCCAGGGCCGCGTTCGCCGCGAACCTGTTCCAGGCCGGCGGCCTGGCCACCGAGAACGCCGGCCCCGGCGCCGACCCCGAGCAGATCGCCACCGCCTTCGCCGTGAGCGGCGCCGCCGTCGCCTGCCTGTGCTCCAGCGACAAGCTCTACGCCCAGCACGCCGTCGCCGTGGCCACCGCACTGCGGCGGGCGGGCGCGCGAAGGGTGTGGCTGGCGGGGAAGGGACAGTACGACGGCGTGGACGCCAACCTGTACGCCGGCTGCGACGCCCTGGCCGTCCTCGGCACGACCTTCGACGACCTGGAGGTGACCCGATGATCCCGGACTTCTCCGGCATCCCGCTCAACGCCGGACGGGCGGCGGACGCCCCCGCGCCGCCCATATCCGCTGGGGACGAGGTGTGGGAGACACCGGAAGGCATCGGGGTCAAACCGCTCTACACCCAAGCCGACCTCGACGGGCTCGACTTCCTGCGCACCTACCCCGGCGTCGCCCCCTTCCTGCGGGGCCCGTACCCGACCATGTACGTCAACCAGCCCTGGACCATCCGCCAGTACGCGGGCTTCTCCACGGCCGAGGACTCCAACGCCTTCTACCGGCGCAACCTCGCGGCCGGGCAGAAGGGCCTGTCGGTGGCCTTCGACCTGGCCACGCACCGGGGATACGACTCGGACCACCCCCGGGTGGCCGGCGACGTGGGCATGGCCGGAGTGGCGATCGACTCGATCTACGACATGCGGCAGTTGTTCGACGGGATCCCGCTCGACCGCATGTCGGTGTCCATGACCATGAACGGCGCCGTCCTGCCCGTGCTCGCCCTCTACATCGTGGCGGCCGGGGAGCAGGGCGTCGAGCCGGAGCAGCTCGCGGGGACCATTCAGAACGACATCCTCAAGGAGTTCATGGTCCGCAACACGTATATCTATCCGCCGGCGCCGTCGATGCGCATCATCTCGGACATTTTCGCGTATACGAGCGAGAAGATGCCGAAATTCAATTCGATCAGCATTTCCGGCTATCACATTCAGGAGGCCGGGGCGACCTGCGATCTGGAGCTGGCGTACACGCTCGCCGACGGGGTCGAATACCTGCGGGCCGGAGTGGCGGCCGGAATGGACGTCGACAGGTTCGCGCCGCGGCTGTCGTTCTTCTGGTGCATCGGCATGAACTTCTTCATGGAAGTCGCCAAGCTGAGGGCCGCCCGGCTGCTGTGGGCGAAGCTCGTGTCCGGCTTCCATGCGAAAAACCCGAAATCGCTGAGCCTCCGTACGCACAGCCAGACCTCCGGCTGGTCGCTGACGGCGCAGGACGTGTTCAACAACGTCGCCCGCACCTGCGTGGAGGCCATGGCCGCCACCCAGGGCCACACCCAGTCGCTGCACACCAACGCGCTGGACGAGGCGCTCGCGCTGCCCACCGACTTCTCCGCCCGCATCGCCCGCAACACCCAGCTCCTCCTCCAGCAGGAGTCCGGCACCACGCAGGTGATCGACCCGTGGGGCGGCTCCTACTACGTCGAACGCCTCACCCACGACCTGGCCGAACGCGCCTGGGCGCACATCGAGGAGGTCGAGTCGGCCGGCGGCATGGCCAGCGCCATCGAGGCCGGGCTGCCCAAGCTGCGCATCGAGGAGGCGGCGGCCCGCACCCAGGCCAGGATCGACTCCGGCCGCCAGCCCGTGATCGGCGTGAACAAGTACCGCGCGAACGGCGACGAGGTCATCGACGTGCTCAAGGTCGACAACAGCGCCGTACGCGCCCAGCAGCTCGCCAAGCTGGCCCGCCTCAGGGCCGAACGCGACGACGACACCGTGCAGCGCGCGCTCGACGCGCTCACCAAGGCCGCCGACAGCCCCACGCCGGGCCTGGAACACAACCTGCTCAAGCTGGCCGTGGACGCGGCCAGGGCCAAGGCCACCGTGGGTGAGATCTCCGACGCCCTGGAGAGGGTGTTCGGCCGGCACGCCGAGCAGGTCCGTACCATCTCAGGGGTGTATCGCGACGAGTCAGGCCCTTCGGCCAGCATCGAGCGCGCCCGCCAGGCCAGCGCCGACTTCGAGCGGGCCGAGGGCCGCCGCCCGCGCATCCTGGTGGCCAAGATGGGCCAGGACGGTCACGACCGCGGCCAGAAGGTGATCGCCACCGCCTTCGCCGACCTGGGCTTCGACGTGGACGTCGGCCCGCTGTTCCAGACGCCGGAAGAGGTCGCCAGGCAGGCGGTCGAGGCCGACGTGCACATCGTGGGCGTCTCCTCGCTGGCCGCCGGGCATCTCACGCTGGTGCCCGCGTTGCGCACAGCGCTGGCCGACCTCGACGCCGCCGACATCATGATCGTCGTCGGCGGCGTCATCCCGCCGGGCGACCACGACGAGCTGCGCGCCGCGGGCGCCGCGGCGATCTTCCCGCCGGGGACCGTGATCGCCGACGCCGCCCTGGGCCTCCTCGACGAGCTGCGGGGCCGTCAATAGGTCCCGCGCTCGCACATCGTGACGGAGATGGTCCGTTGGAGCGCAATGGGGGAGGTGATCCGCAGCGTGACGCTGTGGACGCCACCCGGGCTTTCGAGGCTGCGCGGCGCGGCCAGGTAGCGCTGGCCGTCCTGGGAGATGATCGCCGAGGCGCGGCCCGCGGCGGCGCCGTCGATGACCCAGGTGTAGCTGAAGCTCAGCGGCTCGCCGGTCCGCTTGACCAGCGCCTGGAGCGTCACCTGGCCGCCGGTCCAGCAGTCGCCGTTCTTGGTGCCGCCAGGGCGCAGGTAGACGACCCTGAGCCCGCCGGTCGCGGTGGTGCCGTCGCTCGTCTCACCGCTCGGCAGCGTGCTCGGCGTGCCCTCGGTCTGCGGGGTCGGCCTGGCCGTGCGGGTGCGCTTGGGGCGCTGCGTCTTGGTGGGCGTGGCGGCGGCGGACGTGGTGGGCACGCCGGTCACGACGGCGACGTTCGTGGTCTTCGGGGTGGGCGTCGTGGGGGTCAGCCAGACGATGGCGCCGGCCAGGGCCAGCACGGAGACGCCGGAGACGGCCGCGATGAGCACCGTCTTCACCCGCCGCCCCCGCCTCGGGGCCGGTCCCTGAGGCGCGTCGTGACCGTCTGCGGCGCCGCCGTGCCCGTCGCCCTCGCTCCCGTACGGCCCGGGCCGCCCGCCCATGTCCCCGTGCCCCTGAGCCTCGGCGTGCGCCGCCATCCCGGCCTGGCCCGATGCCCCGGGGTGCGCCGCCATCCCGGCTTGCGCCCCAGACCCGCTCTGCGCCCCGAGCCCGGCGTGTCCCCCGAGCCCGGTTTGTGCCGCCGACCCGGAGTGACCTGCCATCCCGGCCTGCCCGAATCCCGGCGCGGGCTCGTACCCCGGCGCGGGCTCGTACCCCTGCGCGGGTTCGTACCCGGACGGGGATTCGTACCCTGGCGAGGACTCGACGGGAGACGAGAGGTCGAACAGCGCCTGGAGCGGCGAGGTGGCCGGTCCGGACCCGTCCGGGCCGGACGGGTCCGGGTTCGTGTTCGCCCCCTGTGCCGGGTCCTGATGCCCGGCCGCGCCCTGCTGGTGGCCCATGGGCTGGTGCCGCGCCCCGGCCTCCTGGGAGCTCTGGCGCTGTGCTTGCTGGGGGGCCTGCTGGGAGGCCTGCTGGGAGGATGGGCCTGCGTGCGGGGCCGCGAGCGGTGCGGACCGCGCCGGGTTATGGCGGGTGCGCGAGGGCAGCGCCTCGCCCCGGTCGCCCGCTGCCTGGTCGGCGGCAGGCTCCGGGGTCTGGTCCCAGGCCGGCGGATGGTCAAGCGTCTGATGCGGGTCCGCCCCCTGGTGCGAGCCCGAAGCCGGGTGCGCCCCCGACCCCTGGCGCGAGCCGGTCGTCTGGCGCGAGCCGGCCTGCTGGGGCGATGCACCCTGCTGGCGCGAGGCACCCTGCTGGCGCGAGCCGGTCTGCTGGTCCGAGCCGGTCGTCTGGAGCGAGCCGGTCTGCTCGTGCGAGGCGGTCTGCTCGTGCGAGGCGGTCGTCTGGTGCGAGGCGGTCGGCTGGTGCGGGGAAGAAGACTGGTAGGGCGGCGAGCCCTGGCGGAGGGGGGCGGCCAGGCGCAGCAGCACGTCGCGGATCCCCGGCCGGGCGCCGGGCTCCTTGGCCAGGCAGGCCAGCACGACCTCGCGCAACGGCCCCGGCAGCTTTCCGACCTGCGGCTCCTCGTTCACGATGCGGTTGATCACCGCAGGCAGGGAGTCGTCCCCGAACGGCGGCACCCCCGACGCCGCGAACACCATCACCGACGCCCACGCGAACACGTCCGCCGGCGCACCCACGGCCTTGCCCGCGAGCTGCTCGGGCGCCATGTACGCGGGCGTGCCCACGATGCTCCCGGTCGCCTTCATGCCCGACCCGAGCGCCCCCGCGATGCCGAAGTCCACCACCTGCGGCCCACCGGGCCCGAGCAGCACGTTCGCCGGCTTGAAGTCCCCATGGACGACGCCGGCCTGGTGGATGGCGTCCAGCGCGGTCGCGGTCGCCACGGCGAGCCGCTGCAGATCCGCCCCGCCGCACCGGCCGGCCTGCTGGAGCGAGGGCCCGTCCACGTACTCGGCGACGATGTACGCCCGGCCGCCGGCCGAGGCGTCGAGCACCCGCGCGAGGCAGAACGGCTCGACCCTGCGCGCGGCGGCGATCGCCTTGGCCAGGCGCTCGCCCACGGCCAGCCCCTCGCGCAGCACCTTGACCGCGACCGGGGTCCCGTTGCGTGCCTGGCCGAGGTAGACGACACCGTGGCCGCCCGCACCGAGCCGCCCGACCAGCCGGTAGGGTCCCACCGCTGCCGGGTCGCCCTCGCGGAGGGGTTCGACGTTGGGCATGAGGGGAGTGACTCCTGTGACAGCTGAGATCAGAACTCCAGCACCCTACTGGCAAAAGTCAAGACTTGTCAGAAGTTAGGCTGATCTAACCTTGAAGAAAGGGGCAAGTCGGGTGCACTCCCTGGAGGACTACGCCCACGGCGTACGGGCCGGCTCCCGTACCTGGGTCGCCCGCGCGATCACCCTGGTCGAGTCGACCAGGCCCGACCACGCGATCCTGGCGCAGCGGCTGCTCGTCGAGCTCACCCCGCTCACCGGCCACGCGTGCAGGGTGGGCATCTCCGGCGTGCCCGGCGTGGGCAAGTCCACGTTCATCGACGCGCTCGGCACGCTGCTGACCGGACGCGGGCACAAGGTCGCCGTGCTGGCCGTGGACCCCTCCTCCAGCAGGACGGGCGGCAGCATCCTGGGCGACAAGACCCGCATGTCCCGCCTGTCCGTCGATCCCGCCGCCTTCATCCGCCCCTCGCCGACCTCCGGCACCCTCGGCGGCGTCACCAAGGCGACCAGGGAGGCCATCGTGATCGTCGAGGCGGCCGGCTTCGACGTCGTCCTGGTCGAGACCGTCGGCGTCGGGCAGTCGGAGACCGCCGTGGCCGACATGGTGGACACGTTCCTGCTGCTCACCCTGGCCCGCACCGGCGACCAGCTCCAGGGCATCAAGAAGGGCGTGCTGGAGCTGGCCGACGTCATCGCGGTCAACAAGGCCGACGGCGAGCACGAGCTGCCTGCCAGGAAGGCGGCGCGGGAGCTGGCGGGGGCGCTGCGCATGCTGCGCTCGGGCTCGGCGCCGCCACCCGTGCTGACCTGCAGCGCGCTCACCGGCGACGGGCTGGACAAGCTCTGGCGGCACGTGCTGGCCCATCAGGAGTCGCTCGACCTGGCCGACAAGCGCCGCGGGCAGCAGGTGCAGTGGACGTGGACGCTGGTGCGGGAGCGGCTGCTGTCGGAGCTGCGCAACGACCCGGAGGTGGCCGCGATCACCGCGGGGGTCGAACGCGAAGTGCTCGCGGGCGAGCTCACACCCGCTCTCGCGGCCGACCGGCTTTTGTCCGTCTTTAAACGTCCTTGAATCATCGCCCGCATGGGCGAATTGTGGTTGCGGAGCAGCATCGAGAACCCAGGGGTGGAAATACACTCCCCCTCGGAGGAAAGTCCGCACCCCCCACACGGTAGCCGCCCGGCCGCGTTGCGTGATCCATGTCACGATGTCGCGCAACCGACGTGGGAGAGACGCAGATGAGTGCGGAATCGATGCTGCCCGAAAGGGTGGCCGGCGCGCTGGAGGAATATGGCCGCCTGCTGGACGCGCACGGCATTACGTGGGGCGAACCTGAGATCCATTATGTGAAATTCTTTGCCAGGAGAAGGGTTCTGCCGCCCGCGCTGTTCGACCGGTTCTGGCAGCTCGTCTTCAGGGCGGTGGCGGAGAGTCATCCGGGCGAGCCGCTCGACCAGCTCGCCGCCCGCCTCGACGAGCCCGACTACGACCGGGTCCTGCGCGACACCCTCGACGGTGAGCTCCCCGGGCACCTGGTGGCCCTTCGTGTCGGCCCGGACGGGGTCGTGCTGGAGGGGGCGCCGAAGACGGTCCTGCTCCCCGCGCCGCCGCTGCGCTCAGTCCAGGGAGAGGGCAAGGGGGAGGGCAAGGGCCGCCGCAGCGCGCGGGTGACCCTGCGCCGGGCGGGCGAGACGCCGTTCGTCCTGCTGTCCGGCGGCGCGCGGCGCAAGTCCAAGGACTCCGCGCCGGACGGTGGTGCGCGGCGGAAGTCCAAGGACTCCGTGCCGGACAGCGGTGTGCGGCGAGCCGCCACGGATCCGGCGGCGGGCGGCGCGGCGCGGCGCCCCACGACGGATCCGGTGGCGGGCGGCGGGGCGGGCCTGGTGCCGTCCGTCCCGCTGCCCGGCCGCGGCGAGGAGCGGATCTCCCTGCTCATCGACTCCTCCCTCGACGACACGTGCCTGGTCGGCGTGGACGACGAGCAGCGGCGGCTGGCCCCGCGCGGCGCCTGGCTGGTCGAGGTCGACCACGACAGCGCGATCGTCGTCGACGGCGCACGCGTCCGCCTGGACCTCCTGCTGCGGCCCACCCCCGCGGCCAGGCTGCGGCTGCGGGCCGGGATGCCCTGCCGGTGGAGCGTCATGGCCGCCGACGGCGCCGGCTGGTTCCCGCCCGACACCCCCAGCCGCCACGACTACCACGGCCGCCCCTACTTCCACGGCGACGACCTCCTCCTCGACGTCCCCTGCGTCCCCCTGACGATCACGGTCACCCGTGGCATGGAGTACGACGAGGCCACCCTGGAGCTCACCCCCGACCCGGCCGAGGAGCACCTGATCGAGCTGACCCCCAAGCGCCTGTACGACGCGCCCGCCCGCGGCTGGTTCGGCGGCGACATGCACGTCCACCTCAACTGGGCGGGAGACCTGGTCGGCCTGCCCGCGGACGCGGCCGCCGCCCAGCACGGCGAGGACCTGCACGTGCTCAACCTGCTCGCGGGCAACGTCGCGGGCAGCCGCGTCTACGACCGCGAGGCGCTGGAGCACTGGACCGGCGAGGACCTGCCGTGGTCCGACGCCACGCACGTGGCCAGGATGGGCGTCGAATACCGCAACGACCTGCTCGGCCACGTCTACGCCTTCGCGCCGCGCGCCGCGCCGCGCCGCTACCACACCGGGTTCGCCGGCGACTCGGACTGGCCGCCCAACGCCGACGGGCTGCGGGAGCTGCGTGGCCTCGGCGCGCTCGTCGGCTACAGCCACCCCTTCCACACCCCCATCTCCGACGGCGACCCGCCCAAGGGCGTCGTGTCGCCCGTGCCGCGCAACTGCGCCGCCCGCGAGCTGGTCGCCGACGCCGCGCTCGGGCTGGTGGACAGCCTCGACGTGCTCACGCATGCCTCGATCCCGGCCACGGCGGCGGTGTACCGGCGGCTGATCGGCGCGGGCAACCGGCTCGCCGTGACCGCGGGCACGGACGCGATGATCTCCTTCACCCGCTCGGACAACCAGTCGAACCCGCCCGGCTGGGCCCGCGTCTACGCCCGTACCGAGGGGGAGCTGACCGCCAGGTCGTTCGCGGCGGCCGTACGCGCCGGCCGTACGTTCGCCACCACCGGCCCCTGGCTGGAGATGACCGTGGACGGTCACGGCCCCGGCCACGTCATCCACGCCCGCAAGGGGCAGCGCGTCACCGTCACGGCCGCCGCCATCGGGCCCGAGGTCGCCGCGGTGCGCATCCGCACCGCGGACGGCGTGCGGGCGGGCGCCGAACGGCTGCCCGGCGACTTCGCCCGCCCGGGCGGCGCGGGCCGCGCGGAGGCGCTGACCGTGACGGCCGACTTCGTGGTGGACGAGCCGACGTACGTGGTGGCCGAGGTCCTGTGCGACCCGCACCCGCGCACCATGACGGCCACCGGGTACGCCCTGACCAGCCCCGTGTACGTGGACGTGGACGGCAGGCAGGTCGCCAGGCGGGACGACGTGCGGTGGTGCCTGGAGTGGCTGGACCTGCTGGAGGAGCTGATCAGGCAGCACGCCCGCCTGGCCAGCCCCTACCAGTTCGGCGACCACGTGTCCTTGCTCGAACAGGCCAGGACGATCTACCGCGCACGCCTGAGCTGAGCCCCCGGCGCCGGCCCTCCTGCGGCCGGCGGCACCCGGCACGGCCGGACCGGCCGTGCTCGCCGACCTCCGCGCCACGCGCTTTCCGGCCGACTGTGCTAAATTTTGGCCATGCGGTCAGAAATTGAGTCGAGCGGACAGAAATCCCGCTCCTTCATCGAGGAGGCGAGGCGCGCCCAGATCGTCGCCTCAGCCGTGGAGGTGATCGCCGAGGTCGGGTTCGCCCAGGCCTCGCTGGCGCGCATCGCCAAGCACACCGGCATCAGCAAGGGCGTCATCTCCTACCATTTCGCCGGCAAGGACGAGCTGATGGAGGAGGTGGTCGACCGCACCTACGGAGGCATCGCCGAGCACGTCATGGCCCGGATGGAGGGCCTGCGGACCGCCACCGAGCTGCTCAGGACGCATCTCCTGGCCGTCGCGGAGCACATGCGCGGCCACCGCACCCAGCTCAAGGCGCTGGGCGAGATCTTCTACAACTTCAGGACCGCCGACGGCGCGCCTCGCTACGGCATCAAGGCCAACGAGGACGTCTACCTCGCGCTGGAGCAGATCTACCACCTGGGGCAGGCGAACGGGGAGTTCAGGGCGTTCGACCCCCGTGTCATGGCCATCACCCAGTCCTCCGCCATCGACAACATGTTCAGCTACTGGGTGGTCTATCCCGACCACGACCTGGACGCGCACGCCAGAGAGCTGGCAGACCTCTTCGAAAGGGCATGCACGAAATGAAGGCCGAGCCGAGGACCGGGACCAGGCTCTACGCGGTGGACAACCTGCGGGTCGCGCTGACCGCGCTCGTCGTCGCCCACCACGTCGCCGTCACCTACGGCAACATCCCCCTGTGGTTCTACACCGAGCCCGCCAAGGACGGCTCGGGCGTCCTGCTGGACCTCCTGGTCATGGTCAACCAGGCGTTCTTCATGGGCTTCTTCTTCCTCATCTCCGGCTTCTTCACCCCCGGCTCACACGACCGCAAGGGCGGGCGCGCGTTCGTGCGCGACCGGCTGGTGCGGCTCGGCATCCCGCTGCTGGTCTTCCTCGTGCTGCTGCGGCCGCTGGTCAACTTCGGCGGGCTCGCCGAGCGTCCCGGGATGCCGTACTGGCAGTACTACCTCGGCTCGTGGGACCCGGGGCCCATGTGGTTCGCCGAGGTGCTGATCGTCTTCGGGCTCGTCTATGCGCTGTGGCGGACCCGCGCCAGGCCGCTCGACCGGCGATCAGTCCCGCTCAGGCTCCGGTGGGTCGTGCTGTACGTCCTGGGTCTGGCCGCCGTCACGTTCCTGTGGCGGATCCCGGTGCCGACCGGCAGCTACGTGCCCGTGCTCGGGCTGCCGTCGCCGCAGTGCCTGCCGCAGTACGCGAGCATGTTCGTGCTCGGCTGCGTCGCCCACCGGCGTGGCTGGTTCGAGAGCCTGCCCGCGCGGGCCGGGCGGCTCGGCTTCGCCGCGGCGGGCCTGTCGACCGCGGTGCTGCTGCCCGCGGCGGTCCTGACCGGCGGCGCGGTGTCGCAGGCGGCGATGGCCCTGTGGGAGTCGGCCTTCGCGGTCAGCCTGATCATCGGGCTGCTGGTGCTCTTCAGGGAGCGGTTCGGCGGGCAGGGGCCGCGCGGCAAGTGGCTGTCCGACCACGCCTTCACCGTCTACATCATCCACCCGGTCGTGCTGGTCGCCCTCGGCTACGCGCTGCGCCCGCTGGCGGCGATCGCGATCGTCAAGTTCGCCGTCATGCTGGTGGTGGCGCTGCCGCTGTGCTGGTGGCTGGCCTCTCTGGTGCGGTCGCTGCCGGGGGCCAAACGGGTGCTCTGAGCAGCTCCGGCAGGGGAGCGACCCGGCCGTCGCGCACGCACACGTACGTGATCGTGCCGACGGCCACCAGGTCGTCCCCCCGGCGCATGGTGAACGTCATCGTGAGCGACGTCGTCCCCACCCTGGCCGGGACGCTCTCCACGGCCAGGACGTCGCCGAGCCGGGCGGGGGCGTGGTGCTCGCAGCCGCTCACCTTGACGACCACGTCGGCGCCCTCCGCCCGCAGCCCGTCGTAGCCGCCCCTGGGGGCGAGCCAGTCGAGGAAGGCGTCCTCGAAAAACTCGTAATAGCGGGCGGCGTGCATCATCGCCTGCGCGTCGCAGTGTCTCGGGCGTACCTGGAGGTGGGAGATCACCCCAGGAACCCTACGCGCGCGCCCTCAGGCGTAGAAGGAGTCGAGCGTGGCGCCGTGCCGCTCCTCGACCGCCTTACGCTTGATCTTCAGGCTGGCCGTCAGCTCCCCGGTCTCGACCGTGAAGTCCTCGGCCAGGATCGCGAACTTCTTGACCGTGGCATAGCTCGCCTGGTCGGCGTTGACCTGCTGGATCGCCTTGTCGACCTCTTCGAGCATGCGCGGGTGCTCGCGCAGCGCCTCGGCGTCGGCGGGGAGCGACTCGGCCTCCGCCCACGGCTTGACCACGTCCATGTCGAGCGTGACCAGCGCCGTGACGTAGTTGCGCCGGTCGCCGTGCACGAACACGTGCGACGCGTACGGGCAGGCCGCCTTGATCCGGCCCTCCAGGTAGGTGGGCGCGACGTACTTGCCGCCCGAGGTCTTGATCAGCTCCTTCTTGCGGTCGGTGATGCTCAGCCGGCCTTCCTCGTCGAGCTCGCCGATGTCGCCCGTGTGCAGCCAGCCGTCCTCCAGCGCCGCCGCCGTCTCGTCGGGCAGGCCGTGGTAACCGCGCATGATGCCGCGCCCGCCGATGAGGACCTCGCCGTCCTCGGCGATGCGCACCTCGGTGCCGGGCAGCGGCGGCCCGACCGTCCCGAACCTCACCGTGTCCGTCCGGTTGAGGAAGCTGCCCGCCGACGACTCGGTCAGGCCGTACCCCTCGAGGATCGTCAGGCCCGCCGCGTCGAAGAACTCGGCGATGTCCTTGGACAGCGGGGCCGCGCCCGAGATGAAGAAGCGGATCCGGCCGCCGAACCGGGTGCGGAGCTTGCTGAAGACCAGGCGGTCGGCCAGGGCGTACTCGGCGCGGGTGGTGAACGGGACGGCCTTGCCCCGCTGGCGGGCCCTGGTGACCCGGATGCCGGTCGCGCGCGCCCAGCCGAAGATGCGCAGCTTGAGCCCGCCCTCGCGCTGCTGGGTGGCGACGACCGTGTTGTGGATCTTCTCGAAGATGCGCGGCGCGGCGGCCATGAACGTCGGCTGCAGCACGCCCAGGTTGTCGGCGATCTTGTCGAGGCGGCCGTCGATCGCGGTGGGCACGCCGATGTCGATCATCACGACCTCCAGCAGCTTGCCGAACGAGTGCGACAGCGGCAGCCACAGGAAGTGCAGGTCGGAGCCGGAGATCAGGTCCAGCTCGCGTACGGAGCCCGCGGCGTAGAGCCAGTTGTCGTGCGTCAGCTCCACGCCCTTGGGGCGGCCGGTGGTGCCGGAGGTGTAGATGAGCGTGGCCAGGTCGTCCGGCCCGATGGCGCCGACCATCGCGTCGTAGTCGCGTTCGTGCCCGGTGCCGCTCAGGGAGTCGAAGGTGACCACCCAGCCGTCGTCGCTGGCCGAGCCGTCGATGACCACCACGTGGGTGACGTCGGGCAGCTCCTTCTGCACGGACCTGATCTTGGCGACCTGGTCGTCGTTCTCGGCGATGACGATGGTGCTGCCCGAGTCGGTGATGACGAAGGCGGACTCGGCGGCCGTGTTGGAGGGGTAGATCGTGGTCGTCGCCGCGCCGGTGGCCAGCACCGCGAGGTCGGACAGGATCCATTCGAGCCGGGTCGAGCACAGGATGGACACCCGGCGGCCCGGCGCTGCCCCCAGCTCGGCCAGGCCGAGCGCCAGCCCGCGGACCCGCTCACCCACCTCGGTCCACGTCAGCGAGGTCCAGCCGTCGTCCGCCGGCACGCGGTACGCCTCTGCGTCTGGGGTCGCCGCGATGCGGTCGCGGAGCAGGGAGGGAATGCTGGACATGCCTGACCTCCTGGAGGGGTGTTGAGCCCGACTCTAGGACGACGGCGCCGTATCAGTCGATGGTCCCGGGCGTGCGGGAGCCGCTGAGGGCTCGTTCATCGGCCTTCAGCAGTGGGGGAGAGGGCGCTGGGGGGCGACGACGACGCCCCTCGCGGTCCGCACCTCCCACGCGCCGCAGGCGCATCGCAGGTAGGAGACGAGACCTTCGGAGGTGCGGTGTGAGGAGACGACGGTCAGGGCGAGGGGGTCGTGCAGGCCTCTGGGATGCATGATTCCAATCTGATGTAATGACCTTATGCATTTCAACGCTTACGGCGGTAATGGCGCGGCCCTCGCCGCGGCGCTGGTCAACGCCACCGACTTCAGCCCGGCCGCGGTCGAGGCGATGCTGTCGGAGCACCGCCTGCTGCGCACCGCCGTGACCGCCGGGCAGGCGCGGGAGCTGCGGGGGTGGGCGGGGCGGCTCGCGCCGGTGTTCGGGGAGCTCGACCTCGACCTCCAGGTCAAACTCGTCAACGATCTGCTCGACGGCACCGCGACCAAGCCGTACGTCAGCACCCACGACGGCCGCGAGCCCCACCTGCACTTCTTCTCCGTGGACGCCGACATCGTGGCCAGGGCGAAGGACACCTCGGCGGGCGGCCTGGCGATGGCGATCTCGTTCTCCGACGGCCGCCGGCTCGGGCGCTGCGACAGGGAGGGCTGCGACACCGTCTACGTCGACACCTCGCGCAACGGGCGGCGCCGGTTCTGCTCCCTGGCCTGCGCGAACAGGGTCAACGTGGCGGCGCATCGCGCCAGGAGCCTTGCCAAGTGACGGGCGATTCGCATATAGTCCCGTGCGTCTTATCGCCGAGTCACGGGGGCAGCCGACGTGAGGATCTGAGGTCGCGGGCACCGCGCCGTTCAGCCCTGTCTTGGGCATGCGCGCACACCTGGGCCTCGGCGATCTCCTCGCCTCCACTCTGAGCGACCCTCGCTCGAGTTCCCTGTGTCGTCGCGCGCATCTGCGGTGATTCCCGCCAAGTCACGAAATTTCGACGTTTGTGACGGGAGCCGCCTTATGTCATTTTCCATTGTGGTAGATCACGTGTCCTTCGGCTGGCCTGACGGCACCAAGGTGCTCGACGGGCTGGACGCCGCGTTCCCCGCCGGGCGTACCGGGCTCATCGGGGTCAACGGGTCGGGCAAGTCCACGCTGCTGAAGATCATCGCCAGGGAGCTGGCGCCTCGATCCGGATCCGTGTCGGTCTCGGGCGAGGTGGGGTACCTGCCGCAGAACGTCCCGCTCGGCGCCGGCCGTACCGTGTCCGACCTGCTGGAGATCAGCGGGACGCGGGCCGCGCTGCACGCCATCGAGCGCGGCGACGTGGCGGAGGAGCACTTCGCCGCGGTCGGCGACGACTGGGACGTCGAGGAGCGCGCGCGGGCCGAGCTCGACCGGCTCGGCCTCGATCACATCGGGCTGGACCGCACGGTCGGCACGCTGTCCGGCGGCGAGACCATCATGGTCGCGCTGGCCGCCCAGCTGCTGAAACGGCCGGAGGTGCTGCTGCTCGACGAGCCCACCAACAACCTCGACCTGGACGCGCGGGAGCGGCTCTACGCCGCTGTCGCCGCCTGGGCGGGCGTCCTGGTGGTCGTCAGCCACGACCGTACGCTGCTGGAGCTCGTCGACCAGATCGCCGAGCTGCGCGAGGGCGTCGTCCGCATGTACGGCGGCAACCTGAGCGCCTACGAGGAGCAGGTCGCGGCCGCGCAGGAGGCCGCCGCGCGGACGGTGCGCACCGCGGAGGGCGAGGTGCGCCGGCAGCAGCGCGAGCTCGTCGAGGCCAGGATCAAGCTCGACAGGAACCTGCGCAACGGCAGGAAGGCCTTCGAGAACAAGAAGGTGCCGAAGATCGTGGCCAACACCCTCAAGGGGAAGGCCCAGGTGTCCGCGGGCAAGCACCGCAACCTGCACCTGGAGAAGCTGGAGGAGGCGCGCGACCGGCTGAGCGAGGCCGAGCTCGCCGTACGCGACGACGCGGAGATCCGCATCGAGCTGCCCGGCACCGAGGTGCCCGCGGGCCGCACGGTGCTGACCCTCCCGCTGGCCCCGCCTCCCGGCGCTGCTGCTGAGGACGAGGGGGCGGTCCGCACGGCCGTGCTGGACACGCTCGTCGTACGCGGGCCCGAGCGGATCGCCCTGCTCGGCCCGAACGGCTCGGGCAAGACGACCCTGCTCAAGCGGATCGTCGAGCAGGGCGCCCACGTCCCGGTCCGCTACCTGCCGCAGCGGCTCGACCTGCTGGACGACGCGCTCAGCGTGCTGGACAACGTCCGCGCCGTCGCACCCTCCGCCTCGGTCAACGAGGTGCGGGCCCGGCTGGCGCGCTTCCTGTTCAGAGGCGAGCGGGCCAACCAGGCGGCTGGCACGCTGTCGGGCGGCGAACGGTTCCGTGCGACGCTCGCCGCGCTGTTGTCGGCGGAGCCGCCGCCGCAGCTCCTCCTGCTCGACGAGCCGACCAACAATCTCGACATGGCCAGCGTCCGCCAGCTCGCGCAGGCGCTGTCGGCGTACCGGGGGGCGCTCATCGTGGCCAGCCACGACCTGCCGTTCCTGGAGACGCTCGGGATCACCCGCTGGCTACGGCAGGACCGGGAGGACGGACTGGCTGAATCGTGATTGACGGGCAGGGATCAACCGGGCGATAGTGTGGCAGGTGGCTTCACCTCGGTTGATCTCCTGCGTTCTGGCCCTGGCGGCGCTCACCGCGGGCGGGTGCTCGTCTCCCGCGCCCGCACCGACCGGCGGTGAGCCCAAGGTCAGCGGCGTCGCCGGCGGCAAGGGCGGCGCGCCGGCCAGCGGCGGCGCGTCCGCCAGCACCAGCCCCGCCCCGGCCGCGCTGACGCCGGAGGCCTACAAGGGCGAGCTGGACAGCAGGCACAAGTCGATGGCCGCCGCGATCGACGCCTTAGTGGCCGCGCGCGGGGTCAAGGCTCTGGACCAGCGGGTCAGCAAGGCGGAGGACGCGCTGAGCGGCGCCGCCGACGCGCTCGCCGTCCTCACCCCGCCCGACGCCATCCGCGCCCAGCACGACACGTACGTGACCAGCCTGCGCGACTTCGCCACCGAGCTGGGCACCACCTCGGGCAAGGTCGGCGCGCGGGACCTGTGCACCTCCTCGGCAGTGCTGACCGACGTCGACGACAAGCTGACCGCGCTCGACAAGGCGGGCGAGGCCCTGCAGAGCGCCGGCGACTACCCGGCCGACGTCGTGGACGTGTCGGCCAAGAAGAAGCAGACCAGGCGGCTGAGCAACGGCTCGTACATCCGCAAGGGCTCACTCAACGGCCGCAGCTCGCTGCAGATCGACAACGGCGGCACCCGCGACGCGGTCGTCACCGTCGTGAAGGGCGGCAGCAAGGCGTTCAGCGTCTATGTGCGCAGGAAGGCGAAGTTCAAGGTCAGAGGCGTGCGGGACGGTAGCTACAAGATCTACTTCACGCACGGCGTGGACTGGGACGGCAAGGGCAAGACGTTCACCCGCGAGTGCAGCTTCGAGCGGTTCCAGAAGAGCGTGAAGTTCAAGACCACGTTCACCGCCACGCAGATCCGCTGGCACGACTGGCGGATCACGCTGCACGCCATCTCCGGCGGCAACGCCCGCACCGCGCCCGTGGACCCGGACGACTTCCCGGGCTGAGCGACCCGGTCGTCTCGCGGGCCTCACGGTCCTCGCTGGCCCCACGGGTCCCACAGGTCCTCACGGGCCGGGAAACGGCAGGGGCCGCGCACCCGGGGTGCGCGGCCCATCTGATCACGTCGAGAACAGCATGCCCACCCAGCTGCGCTGACCGTGGCGGCCGTGGCCACCGTAGTGGCCACCGTGGCCGCCATGCGGGGCGCCCCAGGCAGGGCCGGGGGCGGGGCCGGGGGGAGGAGGCGCGTGGTACTGCGACTCCATCCGGCTCAGCGTCTCAAGCTCGCCGTAGTCGAGGAAGATCCCACGGCAGTTGTCGCACTGCTCGATGTGCACACCGTTGCGCTCATAGGTCCGCATGTTCCCGCGGCACTTGGGGCACTGCATCTAAGTCGCTCTCCTTGGCTTCGAGGTCTCAGGGTGAAACCTACCGCGCGCAACCTCGTCACGCTCGGACGATTCTGTTGCACGATTCGACCAACGAATGTTCGACGTCGTCCAGTTCCCGATCCTCCCGCTCGGCGTTGAGCACGGCCACGGCGGCGAGCTGAACGGTGAGCGCCCTGGCCGGCACATCGAGCCGCTGCCACGGGTCGTCGCCCGGCCCGAGGGCGGGCCCGCCGGAGGCCTGGTACGCCCCCAGGAAGCGATCCCAGACGGCCGGCTCCAGCAGCCCGGCGGCGTACCAGGCGGCCGGTCTGGCCAGGTCCCATGCCGGGTCGCCGACGCCGAGGTCGTCGATGTCGATGAGCAGCCAGCGGTCGCGCTGGACGAGCTGGCCCAGATGCCAGTCGCCGTGCGTCAGCAGCGCGGGCGTGGGCGTGGGAGCGGGCAGCTCCCTGAAGGCCCGCCTGACCAGCTGCTCGACGGGGCCGTCACCGGTCATGCGGGTGACGGCGCGGGCGGCCCTGGCGGGCCCGCCGGCCGGGGGCATCCCGGGCATCAGCGTGAGAGGGACGGCGTGCAGCCTGGCCAGCAGCCTGGCGCCCTCCTCCCAGGGGGCGGCGCCGGGGTTGTCTTGAGAGACCGGACGGCCCGCGGGCCAGACCGTCACCGCCCGCCCGGCGGCCGTCAGCACCTCGGGCACCAGCGGGGCCAGCATCACGCCGCTCACCGCGGCCGCCGCGGCGGCCCGCAGCCTGGGGCGTAACGACTCGTCGTCGTCGCGGGCGGAGTGGGCCTTGACCACGACCTCGCCCATGCGTAACACCACGACATCCGTGCGCGTCGCGTGCCGCACAGGCCTGCCCGTGCCGCCATACGCCGCGGCGATCCCCGCCAGTTCCGCCTCCAGACCCACTCGTACACACTATCTGGCAGGTTTGGGGTCGCAGGTCGCCGAAGGGACCCACCGGACCACTCGGAACCGCCCGCCTAGCCTGCGGTAACGGCCGCCCGTCCGCGTTCGGTGCATGCGCCGGTCGATACCTGTGGGTGCCGCTGGTCGCGGATTCCACGCGGAATGATCTTTTCGCCCACGTCCATGAGCGCGCGAGGAAAGATCACCACGGAGGCCAGGCAGGCCACGCATCTCGCCGCATTGGGGCTTGCACGACACGGCCGGGACGGAACGAGACAAGATCGCTTTGTGTGAGCGGCTGCGCACTGAACCGCCTCCGCCCGATGGCGTCGCGGTCGCAGCGGGCGGAGGCGGTTCGGCGGCAGGCGCGGGAGCGGCTGGTGGCGGTGCTCGGGGGCGAGTTCGACGCTGAGCGTGTGCTTCCGCCTGAGACGCTGGCCCCGGTGCAGGCAGTGCCGGCGGCGGGCCCGGGCGCCGAGTGCCGGGCGGCTCGTGCGGGGATGAAGCGGCGTCGGCAGGGGCAGGAGGCGGTGGGGCCGGCATTGCGGGCCGCGTGACGAGAGCGGCGGTCGGCCGGGAGGTTGTCGTGAGCGACGCGGAGCAGTGGGCGGAGCTGGCCCGGCAGTGGCTGGCTGTCTCGTCGCGACGGGCGGCCCGTGCGATGCGGGAGCGGGAGCGGGAAGCCGCGAGGCGGCGTCGTGGGTGGCGGCCGGGGGAGGGCTGGCGGTGGCAGCGGGCCGATCTGGAGGCGGAGGAGTCTGTGGCGCAGGCCGAGTGGGCGACGGAGCCCGAGGCGGTGGGCGGCCCGAGCGAGGCGGAGATCGAGGCGGCCAAAGAGGCGCTGCGGCGGGATACGGCGCTGGCCCGGGCGAGAGCTCGTGCTCGGGACGAACGAGATAAAGGACGCCAACAACCTGAAGGGGGCACACGATGACCACGACCGATGCGTTCGAAGGCTGCTCCTGTCGGGAGGGCACACGCGTCGGTCAGACTAGGTCCCATGAGAGTCGGTTTCGCCGTACCCCAGTCAGGGCCCTGGGCCACGCCCGAGAACATGCGCCGCGTCGCCGCCCGGGCCGAGGAGCTCGGCTATCGCGAGCTGTGGACGTTCCAGCGGCTGCTGTATCCGGTCGGGCACCCGATGGGGCCGACCTATCGCAGCGTGCACGACCCCGTCGTCACGCTCGCCCACCTGTCGGGCGTCACGAGCGAGATCGGCCTCGGGGTGGCGGTGATCAACACGTACGTGCAGCCCGTGGTGCTGGCCAAGCAGCTCGCCACGCTGCAGACGCTCTCGGGCGGCCGGCTGACGGCGGGGCTCGGGCTGGGCTGGCTGCCGGAGGAGTTCGAGGCCACCGGTACGAGCTCCGAGAGGCGCGGACGGCGCGGGGAGGAGTTCGTCGAGGTGCTGCGCAAGGCGTGGGCCGACGACGTGGTCGAGCACGACGGCGACTTCTTCCGGGTGCCGCCGTCCCATATCGATCCCAAGCCCCTGCCCGGGCCGCCCCCGATCCTGCTGGGCGGGACCGCCGAGGTCGCGCTGCGCCGCGCCGGGCGGCTCGCCGACGGCTGGGTGAGCTCCAGCAGGGAGGACCTGTCCGCCATCGCCGGCCGGATCGAGCTGATCAAGCGGTCGCTGGCGGAGTCGGGGCGGGACGCGGCGGCGTTCAGGTTCGTGTGCCGCGGGGTCACCCAGGTCAGGCCGGCCGGGCACGACGGGGAGCGCCGTCCGCTGACCGGCACGTTCGAGGAGATCAGGCGCGACGTGGACGAGCTGGCCGCGGCCGGTGTCACGGACGTCTTCCACGACCTCAACTTCGACCGCGAGTTCGTCGCGACCGAGGCCAAGGACGCGATGCGCAGGGCCGAGGAGGCGCTGGAGGCGCTGGCGCCCTAGAAGCCGCCGTACGGCACCGTGATGATCTCCAGGTTGTGGCCGTTGGGGTCGGACCAGTAGAGGCCGCGCCCGCCGTCGTTGGTGTTGATCCGCCCCGGCTCCTGATGGAACGGATCGGCCCAGTACGTCAGGCCGCGATCCTTGATCCGGCCCCAGATCTGGTCGAACTCCTCGTCGCCGACCAGGAACGCGTAGTGCTGCGACGGCACGTCCGCGCCTGCCTGGACGACGTCGAGCGAGACGTCGTTGCCCAGCGAGACGACCCGGAACGGGCCGTAGACCGGGGCCGGCTCCAGGCCCAGCAGATCGACCAGGAACGCGGCGGTCTCGTCTCTGTCCCTGGCCGGCACGATGGTGTGGTTCAGATGGACGGACATGTCTTCAGGCTATTTCGCGGCCGTCCCGGCGTCCATGTCGGTGTCTGCTTCGGTGTCTGCTTCTGTGTCTATTCGAGGGCGATGGGCAGGGTGCGGACGCCGTTGATGAAGTTCGACGGCAGCCAGGTCACCGGGCCCGTCACCGTGATCTCGCGGACGCTCTCCCGCAGCTCGGCCAGCAGGGCGCCGATCTCGGCGCGGGCGAGCTGGGCGCCCAGGCAGAAGTGCGGGCCGTAGCCGAACGTCAGGTGCCTGTTCGGCGTCCTGCCCACGTCGAAGCGGTCGGGGGCGTCGAAGACGGTCTCGTCGCGGTTGGCGGAGACGGTCCAGAGCGCCACCACGTCTCCGGCCGCCACCTTCCGCCCGGCCAGCTCGGTGTCCCTGGTGGCCGTCCTGCCGACGTGGGCGGCGGGGGTGGTCCAGCGCAGGATCTCCTCGACGGCGGGGGCGATGAGCGCGGGGTCGGCGCGCAGGCGGGCCCACTGCTCGCCGTACGTGGCCAGCGCCAGCAGGCCGCCGGCCATCGCCAGGCGGGCGGTCTCGTCGCCGCCGATGATCAGGTTGTAGCAGTTGAGCAGGATCTCCTCCTCGGTGAGGCCGCCGCCGACGAGGAGGCTGACGATGTCGTCGCCGGGGGCGGTCCTGCGTTCTGCGGCCAGGCGGGTGTAGTAGAGCAGGATCTCGCTCTGCGCGATCCTGGCCTGCCGAGTCACGCCGCCCGCGTTGCCCGCGCTGCCCGTCCCGCCACCCGCTCCCGTCCTGCGGCCCGGTCCCGCCGCTCCGCCGCCTCCGCCGTCCGCTCTGGTTCCGGGGCTGGTGCCGCCTTGTTCGTGGGTGTCGCCTTCGCCCAGCATCGCGTCGCCGGTCAGCTCCAGGACGCGCCGGCGGTCGCGCTCGGGGACGCCGAGCAGCTCGCAGATCGCGCGTAAGGGCACCTGGGCGGCGACCTCGGCCACGAAGTCGCCGCCGCCGCGCCGTACCAGCGCGCCGAGCAGCTCACGGGTGGCGGTGGTGATGGAGCGGGTGACGGGGCCGAGCGTGCGGGGGCCGAAGCCGGGCGTCAGGAGCCGCCGCAGGCGGGTGTGCCGCGGCCCGTCGGTGACGACCAGCATCCGGCCCGCGCCGGGATCGTGGCCGCGCAGGAGCGTGCGCAGCATGTTGCCCTGGAGTGAGGTGAAGGCTGCCGGGTCGCGTACGACGCGCAGGACGTCGGCGTGCCGGGTGACGCTCCAGAACCGTTCGTGCCTGCGTACCGGGTCGTGGGCGCGCAGCCAGCGCCAGACCGGGGTGAGGTCGTTGGCGGCGTGCAGGGCGGGGTCGAGCAGGTCCAGGTCGTCGATCCCGGCGACGTCCGGCTGCGGCCTCGCCACTCCGGCCGGTACGGGAGGGCTCATCGGCTCAGCTCGCTCGGGAGGTCTCATCGTTCCAGCTCGTCCAGGAGGTCGCCCAGCAGGTCGTCGTCGTCCCCGGCGCTCAGGGCGCGGGCGATGAGCTGGTCGAGCGGCAGCTCGCCGAGGAACAGCTCGATGGGCACGTCCAGGGCGAAGCGGTCGCGCAGCTCACTGACCAGGAAGACGGCGGTCAGGGAGTCGCCGCCGACGGAGAAGTACGTTCTGGCCAGGTCGGCGGGGTCGGACAGGCCGAGCGTCGTCATGAACAGCTCGGTCACCGCCGTAGCCGGGTCGTCCCGCTGTTCCTCCGCCTCCGTCGCCGGGCCGGGGGCGTCCGGGCCCGTCAGCGTCCCCAGGCTGAGTGCGCCGTGGCTCTCGCCCGCGAACGCGTACGTGGGCAGGTGCGCCCGCCGTCCCCCCTCGGGCCAGGCGACGTCGCGGCCCGCCACCCAGTCCGCGCCCAGTGGTGAGCCGCCCCCGGCCGGCGGGTCCAGGGGCGCCGAGGCCAGCGCGTCCAGGGCGGCGGCGGCCTCCTGATGGGTCGCGGCGACCACGTACGCGCGGACGTCCAGGCGGGTGCGGCCCGTGGCCAGCGTGTGGGCGACGTCGGCCAGCGGCGGCGCACCGGGCGCGCGCAGCACGGCGGCCAGCCGCCCGGCCGCCGTCGCCAGCCGCTCCGGGGTACGGGCCGACAGCGGCACCACCACGGCCCCCACCTGCGGCGACGCCGGGTCCACCCGCGCCTGCGAGGACGCCTCCGAGGTCGGTTCTGGGGGCTCCTGGAGGACGACGTGGACGTTCGTGCCGCCGATGCCCAGCGACGACACCCCCGCCAGGCGTGTGCCGCGTTCCGGGCGGGTCCACTCGGTGGACGTGGTCAGGAGGCGGAACGGGGTGGCGTCGAGGTCGAGGTCGGGGTGCGGCCTGGTGACGTTGGCGGTGGGCGCCAGCGTGCGGTGGCGGAGCATCAGGGCGACCTTGATCAACCCGGCGATGCCGGCGGCCGCGTTCAGGTGCCCGATGTTGGCCTTCACCGAGCCGATCCCGCAGCGCCGCGCCCCGGCGAACGCCCCGGCCGCGGCCGCCACCTCGATCCGGTCGCCGAGGTCCGTGCCCGTCCCGTGCGCCTCCAGGAACTGCGCGTCCGCGGGGTCGAGACCGGCGGACTCCCACGCCTCGACGATCGCGGCCACCTGCCCGTCCACCCCGGGCGCGGTGAACCCCACCCGGGCCGAGCCGTCGTTGGTGAGCGCGGTCCCGCGCACCACCGCGTAGATCGGATCGCCGTCGGCCACGGCGTCCTCCAGGCGTTTGAGCACCACGAGCCCGACCCCGTCGCCGCCGACCATGCCCGCCGCCTTCTCGTCGAAGGGCCGGCACCGTCCGTCGGGCGAGGAGATGCCGCCGGGCTCGTACAGGTAACCCCGCTTGTACGGCGAGCCGATCGACACGCCGCCCGCCAGCGCCAGGTCGCACTCGCCGACCAGCAGCGCCTGCACGCCCACGTGCACGGTCGCCAGCGACGTCGAGCAGCCCGTCTGCACGGTCAGGCTGGGCCCGTCGAGCCCCAGCCGGTACGAGATCCAGCCGGCCAGGAACTCCCGATCGGTGAACACCCGGACGTGCATGGGCCCGAGCCGGGCACGCAGCCGCCGATCGACCTGCGCGGCGACCGAGTGCTCGGTCGGCCCGCCGCCCACGTACACGCCGGTCCTGGCGGGGGCGGCGCGCGGATCGTACCCGGCGTCCTCCAGCGCCGACCACGCCGTCTCCAGCAGCAGCCGATGCTGCGGATCCAGCGCCGCCGCCTCCGTGGCGTTGAACCCGAACAGGTCGTGCTCGAACCGGTCCGCGTCCGCCAGGAACCCCTTGGACGCCACATACCCGGGGCTGCGCAGCTCGCCGGGATCGACGCCGTCGGCCAGCAACTCCTCCTCGCCGAAATCAGCGATCGAGCACACGCCCGCCCGCAGATTCCGCCAGTATTCGGCCAGGTCACGGGCGCCGGGGAAGCGCCCGCTCATCCCCACGATCGCGGCCGCCGGTGCGTCGGTCATCTCATAGGTCATCTCGTGCCGCCTCTCTGCGCGTTCCTGCGAGCGGCCAGCCGTTCGCGTCTGCTCTGGCCCCGGTTCCTGGCCTCGTCGTGATCCGGTGAAACAGGGCCGTCCAGGCGGGCGGCGAGCGCGGCGACCGTGGGATGCCTGAACAGCTCCACCAGCCTCAGCCCGCCGTCCAGGCCGCGTTCGCGCAGCGCCGCCAGGACGGCCAGCAGCCTGATGGAGTTGCCGCCCAGGTCGAAGAAGTTGTCGTGGACGCCGATCCCGGGCACGCCGAGCACCTCCGCCCATACGCCGGCGAGCAGGTGTTCCGCCGGGGTGGACGGCGCGGTGTACGGCCGGCCGAGGTCGGGGCGGGTGCGCGGCGGCTCGGGCAGCAGGGTCCTGTCCACCTTGCCCGAGCGGTTCACGGGCAGCTCGGCCAGGGGGACCACGGTGTCGGGGACCATGTAGCCGGGCAGCCGCTCGCCCAGCCACGCCCGCAGCTCCGCAGGGGGAGGCGGCGGCTCGCCGTTCGCGGGCACGACGTACACCGCCAGGCGGTCCTCCCTGACGGCCGCCGCGGCGACCGAGACGCCCGGGTGCCCGGCCAGCACGGTCTCGATCTCGCCCAGCTCGACGCGGAACCCGCGCAGCTTGACCTGCGTGTCCACCCGGCCGAGGTAGGACAGGACGCCGCCGGCGTCGTAACGGCCGAGGTCAGCCGTGCGATACATGCGCCCGCCCGCGGGCCCGTGCGGGTCGGCGACGAACCGCTCCGCCGTCAGCCCTGGCCGGTTGGCGTAGCCGCGCGCCATCCCGGCCCCCGCCAGGTAGATCTCCCCGGTCACCCCGACGGGCACCGGGCGCAGGCGTTCGTCCAGCACGTACGCGCGCGCGTTCGCCACCGGCCGGCCGATCACCACCGGGCGGCCGGGCACGAGGTCGGCCGTGGTGGCGTACACCGTGGTCTCGCTCGGCCCGTACGCGTCCACGACCCGGCGCGCCGGCGTCGCCCACCGCTCCACCAGCTCGGCCGGGCACGCCTCGCCGCCCACGGCCAGCGTGCGCAGGTCGGGCAGCGCGTCCGGCGGGCACGGCAGCGACATGGCGGCGGACGGGGGCAGGAAGGCGTAGGTGATGCGGGAGTCGCGCAGCCGGGCGTACAGGTCGTCGCCGAGCCGTTCGCACCCGGCCGCGACGTGCAGCTCCGCGCCGGCCACGAACGCGAAGAACACGTCGGACACGGCCACGTCGAACCCGAACGACACGTACTGCAGCACCCGGTCCTCGCCGGTCACGGGGAACTGGGGGCGTACGGCGGTGGCCAGGTTGAGGAGGGCGCGGTGCTCGACGGCGACGCCCTTGGGGACGCCCGTGGAGCCGGAGGTGTAGAGGATGTAGGCGGTGTTCTCCGGGGCGGGGCGCCCGCCGGTCACGGGACCGACGGGGGCGAGCGGGGCGGTGTCGTCCGGTGCGGTCACGGGCACGCCCAGGTCCCGGGGCTCGTCGGCGACGAGCAGCCGCACCCCGGCGTCGGCGATCATGAACGTGAGCCGGGCCTCCGGGTGTTCGGGGTCGAGCGGGACGTACGCGCCGCCCGCGCGCAGCACGGCCAGGGCGGCCACCGCCATGTCGGCGCCCCTGGGCAGGCAGAGGCCGACGGGCACCTCGGGGCCCACGCCCGCCGCGCGCAACCGGCCGGCCAGGCGGTCGGCGCGGTCCAGGAGCTCGCGGTAGGTGAGCGAGACCGAGCCGTACACCAGCGCGGTCGCGTCCGGCCGCTCCCGTGCGCGGTCGGCCACCAGGTCAGGGACGAGACGCCCGGTTCCGGCGGGCGTCTGGGTGCGGTTCCAGTCGTCGAGGATCAGGCGGCGGTCCTCGTCCGCGAGCAGGTCGGCGGCGCTCAGCGGCCGGCCGGGCCGGTCGAGCAGCCCGTTCAGCAGCGTCTCGAACGCGCGGGCCCAGTGGCGGACGGTCGCCCGCGTGAACAGGTCGGCCCGGTAGACGAAATGGGCGGCCAGGCCGCCGGCCTCGCGCTGCACGGACAGGAGCAGGTCGAACTTGGCGTCGTCCAGCAGCAGCTCGATCCGTTCGGCCGTGAGGCCCGGCAGGTCCAGGCTCAGCCGGGTGTCGTCGTCGTAGGCGAACATCACCTGGACGAGGGGGTCGTGGCTGAGCTCCCGGCCGGGAGCTCCGGCGTCCAGGACGGCTGCCACGACGGCCTCGAAGGGCGCCTCCTGGTACGGCTGCGCGGCGACCAGCCGCTCGCGCACCCGGGTGAGCAGGTCGTGGAAGGATGGGTCGCCCGACAGGTCGGCCCGTACGGCGAGGGTGTTGGCCAGGAGGCCGACCAGGCCCTGAACGTCGGGGTGGTCGCGGCCGGAGACCGGGACGCCCACCACGAGGTCCCGCTGTCCCGTGATCCGGGTCAGGAACGCCGCGAACGCCGCGAACAACGCCATGAACGGCGTCGCGTTCCGCCCGGCGGCGACCTCGGTCAGGCGCTCGTGCAGGTGCGCGGGCAGCGTCACGCGCTCGACGCCGCCCGCGGTGGACTGCACGGCCGGGCGCGGATGGTCGAGCGGGAGGGCCGTCGTCGTGGGGGCGTCCTTGAGCGAGCCGGCCCAGAAGCCGACGGCGGCGTCCAGGGCGTGCGTGGCCAGGCGCTCGCGCTGCCAGGCGGCGTAGTCGGGGTACTGCAGCGGCTCGGGACGGTCCGCGCGGGCCGGCCGCAGCCCCGTGTGCTCGCCGTAGCCTTCGGCGAGCTCCTGGAGCAGCAGCTCCAGGGACCAGCCGTCGCAGATCACGTGATGCGCGGTGAGCAGGACGCGGTGGGTGCCGTCGTCGAGCGCGTACAGGACGCAGCGCAGCAGCGGCCCCGCCTCGACGTCGAACGGCCGCGCCGCCTCCGCCGCCAGCAGCGCCCCGGCCTCCGCGGCCGGGACGTCCCGCTCCACGCGGAGGTCGGCCTTCGCCTCCGCCGCGATCACCTGGAGGTACTGGCCGTCGTGCGGCCTGAAGACGGTGCGCAGCGACTCGTGCCTGGCCACCGCCGCGTCCAGGCTCGCGCGGAACGCCTCGGCGTCGAGGTCGCCGCGCACGGCGAAGGCCACCGGCACGTTGTACTGGGCGGTCCCGGGATGGAGCTGGTCGAGCACCAGCATTCTGGCCTGCGCGGGGGACACGGGGAACTCGTACTCGACCGGTACCATCACAACTCCCGCAGGATCGGTTGGAGGACTCTGGCGATCTCGGCGGCGGGTCCTGGCCTGAGCAGGTCGCTGTGCCCGCAGGCGAGATCGTGGACGCGTACGTGCCGGGCCGTGCTCGCCCAGCGCCCGGCCTTGACGGCCGAGTCCTCCCCGCCGGGCTGGGCGGTCGCGGCGTAGAGCAGCACGGTCCCGTCGTATGGCGGCGGCCGGTAGGTGACGGCCAGCCGCAGGTGCCCCGCGATCGTGCGGGCCACGGCGGCCAGCCGGTCGCCGGGCAGCCCCGACAGGGGGCCGTCGCTGTCGCGCACCGCCGCGAACACCCGCTCGGGCTCCAGCCGGCCGGGCTGCGCGTAGGGGTGCAGGGCGCGGGTGCGCAGCAGGATGGTCAGCGCCTCCTGCTCGACCGCGTCCGGATCCGGCTCGGGCCCCGGCGGCCAGGGGACCGCGTCGAGCGCCGCGACCACGGCCGCCTCCTGCCCGTGCGCGCGCAGGCGGGCGGCCATCTCGTACGCGAGCAGGCCGCCGAAGGAGTGGCCGAGCAGCAGGTACGGCCCCTCCGGACGGACGGACCTGACCCGGGCGAGATAGTCGTCGGCCAGCTCCCGCATGGTCTCCGGCAGCCGGTACCCGCCGTCCTGGAGGACCGGTGACTGCAGGGCGTGGACCGGGTGGTCCGGGGGGAGGTGGGGGAGCAGGGCGGTGTACGACCAGCCGATGCCCCGGCCGGGATGCACACAGAACAGCGGCGGCCTGCTCCCTTCCGCACGCAGCGTGAGCAGGGGAGACAGGTCCAGCTCCGCGGCCCGCCGGTCGAGCCGGACGGCGAGCGTGGCGGGGGTGGGGGCGTCGAAGAGCGCGGCGATGGAGGTGCGCAGGCCCAGCTCCGACTCGACCGCCGCGATGAGCCGCATGGCCAGCAGCGAGTCGCCGCCTGCGGCGAAGAAGTCGGTGCCCGGGCCCGCTTCCGGCAGGCCGAGCACCGACGCGAAGAGGCCGCACAGCTCCTTCTCGCGCGGGGTCGCGGCGCGGTCGCCCCCTTGCGGCCCGCCCAGCGCCGGGGCGGGCAGGGCGGTGCGATCGACCTTGCCGTGCGGGGTGAGCGGGAGGCGGCCGAGCACGACGTACCGGTCAGGGAGGAGGTGCTTGGGCAGCCGGGCCGCCGCGTGCTCGCGCACCCGCTCCACCACCCCGCCGTCCGCATTCACGTGGTCCGGCACGATGTACGCGACGAGCCGCCGCGTCCCCTCCGCGCCGGGTACGGCGGCCGCCACGGCGCGGGCCACGCCGGGGCAGCTCTCCAGCGTGGCCTCCACCTCGCCCGGTTCGATCCGGTAGCCGCGGATCTTCACCTGACCGTCGGCCCGCCCGACGAACTCCAGCTCCCCGCCGAACGTCCACCGCGCCAGATCCCCGGTCCGGTACATCCGCTCGCCCGCCGCGAACGGATCGGCCACGAACCGCTCGGCCGTCCGCCCCGGCGCGCCGAGGTAGCCCCGGGCCAGCCCGGTCCCGGCGACGTACAGCTCTCCTGTCGTGCCGATCGGGGCCGGGCGCAGGCGCGCGTCCAGGACGTACACGCGGGTGCCGGCCAGCGGGCGGCCGATCGGCACGGAATCCCGGTCCCCGGAGGCGTCCACCCGGTGGCTGGTGGCGAACGTGGTCGTCTCGGTGGGGCCGTACCCGTTGACGACCTGGACCCCGAGCCCCGACACCCGGCGGACCGTGTCCGGCGGCAGCACGTCCCCGCCCGCCCACACCTCGGCGGCCGTGGCGAGCGCGTCCGGCGCGAGGTCGGCCAGCGTGCGGAACAGCTCGGCGGTCAGCCAGACGGCACTGAGCCGGCCGCGCCTGATCGTGTCCGGCTGGAGCGGGCCCGGCGGGGCGATGACGACGGTGCCGCCGTTCAGCAGGGGGGCCCACAGCTCGTACGTGGCCGCGTCGAAGGTGTGCGGGCTGTGCAGCAGGACCCTGCGGTGCGCGGCGAAACGCGGGTCGGCGGCCAGCTCCAGGATGTTCGCGTGGGTGACGACGACGCCCTTGGGAGCGCCGGTGGAGCCGGAGGTGTACATGACGTAGGCGGCCGCGTGCGGATGTAGGGGCGCGGCGGGCCCGGCGGGCGCGGGGACCTCGGCGGGCGCGTCGTCCAGGCTCCTCAGCACGACGCGCGCGCCGCTGTCGCGCAGGAGCCAGGCCAGCCGCGTCCCGGGCTGCCCGGGGTCCAGCGGGACGTAGCAGCCGCCCGCCTTCAGCACGGCGAGCTGGGCGACGACCAGCTCGGGCGAGCGTTCCATGAGCACCGCGACCCGCGTCTCCGGCGTCAGGTCCAGCCGGGCGGCCACCTCGCCGGCGCGGGCGTCCAGCTCGGCGTAGGTGAGCGTGAGCCCGCCGTGCTCGACGGCCACGGCGTCCGGCGTGCGCGCCGCCTGCGCCGCGAACCGCTCGTGCACGGACCCGGCGGGCGGCCCGGCGCGCGGGGTGTCGTTCCACGTCACCAGCAGCCGGTACGTCTCCGCCTCCGGCAGCGCGCCGGCCTCCCGCGCGTCGCCGCCGCCCGCGAGCGCCTCGAACGTCCTTGTGAGCCGGGCCGCGATCGCCTCGGTCTCGGCCCGGGTGAGCAGGTCGGCGCGGTAGCCGAGGCGCAGCCACAGCCGGGGCCCGGCGACGATCGTGATCGTGAGGGGGTAGTGGGTGGCGTCGCGTACCTCGGTCAGGCGGAGGCCGGGGGCGGTCAGGCCGTCGCGGGGGTAGTTCTCGAAGGCCAGCAGGGTGTCGAACAGCTCGCCGGTGCCGCGTTGCACGTCCGCGAGGCGTACGTGGTGGTAGGCCGTGAGCCTGGCCTGCTCGTCCTGGAGGCGGGTCAGCAAGTCGCGTTCGCGGGTCCTGACCCGTACCGGGAGGGTGTTGATGAACAGGCCCGCCATCGACTCCACGCCGGCCACCTCCGGCGGGCGGCCCGACACCACCGCCCCGAACACCACGTCGTCGCGCCCGGTCAGCCGCCCGAGCACGAGTCCCCATGCGGCCTGCGCCAGCGTGTTGACGGTCACGCCCGACGTGCGCGCCCGCTCCCGCAGGGCCGCGCTCAGCTCCGCCGTCAGCTCCAGCTCCACCGACTCCTGCAGCCTGCTCGCCGCGCCGGCACCCGGTCTGAGCAGGGACGGGCCGGGCAGGTCCGCGAGCGCTTCGCGCCAGGCCCGTGCCGCCTGCTCGCCGTCCTGCGCGCGCAGCCAGGTCAGATAGTCGCGGTACGGCGGCGCGGGCGGCAGCGCGCTCTCGCCGGCGTACAGCGCGGCCAGCTCCCTGGCCAGGATCGGCATCGACCAGCCGTCCACCAGGATGTGGTGCATCGTCAGCACCAGCTCGTCGCACCCGCCCGCTGCCCGCCCGTCCTCTGTGTGGCCGCCCTCCGCGCGGCCGTCGCGGACCAGGGTGGCGCGGATCAGGGGTGGCCTGGTGACGTCGAACGGCCGCAGCAGGTCGGCCTCCAGCAGGCGCTCCAGCTCGGCCGCCGACGGCGGGTCCACCTCCGTCCACGGCACCCGCACCCGGTGCGGCACGAGCTGGACCGGCCGCTCCAGGCCCTTGTGGCGGAAGCAGGCCCGCAGGTTGGGGTGGCGGGCGAGCAGGCCCTCCACCGAGGCCCGCAGGCGTGCCGGGTCCGCCGGGGCGTCGAGCGCGAACCGGGCCTGGACGACGTACGCGTCCTCGCCGCCGTACAGGGCGTGGAAGAGCAGGCCCTCCTGGGCGGGGGAGAGCGGCAGGACGTCGGCCAGCCGGCCGCTCACCAGCCGCCGTCCAGGTCCGCTTCGAGTGCGTCGATCTGGCCCTGGGTCAGCTCGACCAGCGGGAAGTCGGAGCTGGTCGCGCCGCCCTCGCCGGTCAGCCCGGCCAGCTCGGCCAGCGCGCGGGACCAGAGGGCGGCCAGTGCCGACACCCGTTCCTCGGTGATCGCGCGGGCGTCGTAGGACCAGCTCGCCACCAGGCGCGTGCCGCCGGGGCCTGGCCGGGCGACGGCGTCCAGCTCCAGCCCGTACGCCATCGGCGCGCCGGGCATGCCGACCAGCTCGCCGTCGAACCTGCCGAGGTAGTTGAAGCGCACGTCGGCGGCGGGGAGGGCGGCCAGTCTGGGGGCGGTGGCGGGGTTCAGGTAGCGGAGGAGGCCGTAGCCGAGACCGGACCGGGGGAGGGCGCGGAGCTGCTCCTTGATCCGTTTGAGGGCGTCCGCCGGGGTTCCGCCGGGATCCAGGCGGACGGGGTACTGGGTGGTGAACCAGCCGACGGTGCCGGAGATGTCCGCGTCGTCGGCCAGGGCCTCGCGGCCGTGCCCTTCGATGTCGACCAGCACGCCCGCGCCGCCGTCGTTCTCGCGCCATCGGGCGACGGCGGTGGCCAGGGCGGTCAGGAGCACCTCGTTGGGGCCGCAGCGGAAGGCGGCGGGGAGGTGCGTGATCGCCTGCTCGGTGAGGTCCGGTGGCAGCGTGGTGGTCAGGGTCGTCCGCGCGCCGCCGCGCTCGCGGTGCGCGGGGAGCAGGAGGGCGTCGTTCCCGTCCGCCGCCATCCGCTCCCAGACGGGCAGCTCGGCCGCCACCCGCTCGGGGTTCACCGCTTCGGCGGCCAGCAGGCGGGCCCAGCGCGCGAACGACGTCCCCTGCGCCGGCGCTGCGGGGTCCGGCGTCTGGAGCAGAGCGGTCAGCTCGGGGCCGAGGATGCGCCAGGAGACGCCGTCCACGGCGAAGTGGTGCGCCGTGACCAGCAGCCGGTCGGGAGCCAGCCAGGCGGCGGCCAGCATCCGGCCCCGCTCGGGATCCAGCGCCAGCGTCTCTGGGACCGCATCGGCGACTTGACGCGCGTCCACGCGGGTGAACGGGATCTCCGCCGCCTCGTCCGGCGGCGGCACCTCAAGCTCCCAATCCGTGTCCGAGTGGCGCAGCAGGCGCATGCGCAGCGCCGCGTGCCGGACCGTCAGCGCCCGCAGCGCCGCCCTGATCCGCTCCTCCCCGGCACCTTCCGGCACCGGCAGCACCAGGGACTGGGTGAAGGCGCCGAGCGGCCCGCCGTGCTCGCGCCACCAGTGCATGATCGGCGTGAGCGGGAACCGTCCCGTGGGAGAGTCCGCGACCGCCCGCGTGGCCACCCGGGCGACGGCGGCCAGCGCGGCCGGGGTTCTGGCGACGAACACCTCGCGCGGCGTGAGCCCGAGCCCTTCCTCCCTGGCCCGGCTGACCAGCTGGATCGCCGTGATGCTGTCACCGCCGAGCCGGAAGAAGTCGTCGTCCGCGCCAACGCCGCCCACGCCGAGCAGCTCGGCGAACAGCGCGCAGAGCGCCGACTCGCGTTCGGTGACCGGCTCGCGCCCAGCCTTCGGATCGGCGGAGGGAGCGGGCAGGGCGGCACGGTCCAGCTTGCCCTGGGACGTGACCGGGAGCGCGTCCAGCACCACGAAGTCCGACGGAACCAGGTGCGCGGGCAACGCCGCCACGGCATGCGCGAGCACGCCGGCGACGGCCAGGTCCCGGCCCGCCGCCCCGGGCACGAGGTAGGCGACGAGCCGCCCGTCGCGCAGGGCGACCGCCGCCTGGGCGACGGATTCGTGCCCGGCCAGCACGGTCTCGACCTCGGCCGGTTCGATCCGGTGGCCGCGCACCTTCACCTGGTCGTCCGCCCGGCCCAGGAACTGGAGCTGGCCGTCGGCCCGCCAGTGGACGAGGTCCCCGGTGCGGTACATGCGGTCGCCCGGCGTACCGAACGGGTCGGCCACGAAGCGCCCGGCCGTGAGCCCGGGGCGGCCCAGGTAGCCGCGTGCCACGCCGTCGCCGGCGACGTACAGCTCGCCGGGCACCCCGACGGGCACCGGGCGCAGGCGGGCGTCCAGGACGTACAGGCGGGTGCCGGCCAGCGGGCGGCCGATCGGCGGGAGGCCGCCGCCGGCGGCGAGCGGGTCGCTCACGCTCGCCGCGACGGTGGTCTCCGTGGGGCCGTACGCGTTGAAGAAGCGCTTGCCCGCCCAGGCCGGGACCAGCTCCGGCGGGCACACGTCCGCACCCGAGGCCAGGCCGCGCAGATCGGGATGGTCACCGGCCGGTACGGTCGCCAGCACGGCCGGCGGCACGAGCCCGAACGTGATCCGCCCCGCCCGCAGCGCCGCACCCAGCTCCGCGCCCACCAGCGGACCCCCGCCCGGGATCACCAGCGTGCCCCCCGAGCCGAACGCCATGCACAGCTCCGCCACCGAGATGTCGAACGCCGGAGACCCCAGCAACGGCACCCGGCTGTCGCTGTCGAGCCCGAACGCGGTCACCAGGGCGTGAGCCAGGCTCGCGACACCCGCGTGGCTGACCACGACGCCTTTCGGCCGGCCAGTGGAGCCGGAGGTGTAGATCACGTAGGCCGCACTACGCGGGTCTATAGGGTCAAATTCCGTCTTAAATCGCGATATTTCGGGCGTGATCCGCTCGATCCGCAGCCCCGGCAGCGCACCCGGCTCCGGCTCCGGCTCCGGCTCCGCGATGAGCAGCATCGCGCCCGCGTCCTCGATCAGGTACGCCAGCCGCTCGGCCGGATGGTCGAGATCGAGCGGCAGGTACGCCCCGCCGGCCCGCTGCACCGCCAGGATCGCCACCACCAGCGCCGCCGAACGCCTGAGTCCCAGCGCGACCACCCGTTCCGGCCCGACGCCGCGCTCCCGCAGCGCACCCGCCAGCCCTTCGGACCGGCGCACCAGCTCGCGATAGGTCACCCGCTCACCGTCCGACTCCACGGCCACGGCATCAGGCGTCAGCACCGCCTGCCGATCCACCACCCCCGGCAGCCCCACAATCGCCGGTTCGCGGCCTCCCTCGCCGACGGTGGGGCCCGTGCCGAACGTGGTCAGCAGGCGCCGCCGTTCCTCCCCGGACACCATCGGCGCCGCCCGCACAGGTGCCTCCGGCGCGGCCACCAGCGAGCCGAGCAGCGTGCGGAAGGCCTCCGCCCAGGTCCGCACGACCTCCGGCGCGTACAGGTCGGTACGGATCTCCAGGCTCGCCTCGAACCCGTCGTCCGAGTCCCGTACGATCCCGATCAGATCGTGCTCCCCGCCGGTGTGCACCCGCTCGGGATCGGCGATCTCCCGCAGCCTGGCGACGCTCTCCTGGCGCGGCAGGTGCATGAACACCCACTGGAACAACGGCGACCGCCCGGCCACCCGCTCAGGATCCACCGCTTGGACGATCCGCCCGACGGGCACGTCCGCGTTGGCGAGGATCGCGGGGAAGTCGGCGGTGAAGCGGGCCAGCAGCTCGGCGAACGTCGTGCCGCCGTCCAGCCGCCAGCGGACGGGGAGGGAGTTCATGACGTACCCGATGACGCGGTCGAGGCCCCTGGCGGACCTGTTGGCCAGGGGAGTGCCCGTGATCAGGTCGTTCTCGCCGGTCAGCCGGTGCGCGAACACGGCGAACGCCGTCATCAGCACCCCGTACACGGTGGCCCCGCGCTCCCTGGCCAGCGCGCGCACGGCGGCCTCGGTGCGCGCGTCGATGCGGAACGCGATCTGCTCCACGCCGAAGCCGCCGCCCGGAGCGGCGGATCCGACGGTGAGCGGCTTCGGCGGGTTCGCCAGGTAGCCGCGCCACCAGCCGAGCTGGGCCTCGAACACCCCGGCCGCCGCCAGCTCCCGCTGCCATCCGGCGAAGTCGGCGTACTGGATCGCGGGACGGCCCAGGCCCGGCAGATCGCGGTCGCGGACGGCCCTGTAGGCCTCGGTCAGCTCGCCGTGCAGCACGTCGAACGACCACCAGTCGGTCGCGATGTGGTGCAGGGCCAGGACCAGCGTGGCGCGCGTGTCGTCCACGGTGATGAACTGGCCCCTGATCAGCCGCCCGCCGTCGAGGTCGAACGTGCGGCGGGAGAAGGCGTGCAGGGCCTCCTGCCGGGTGACGTCCGTGCCGCGCAGGTCAAGCCGTTCCAGCTTGAACGGCTCCGCCTCCGGGAACTCCACCCGCAGGTCGCCCACCTCGCCCGAGATCCGCATGCGCAGGCTGTCGTGGTGCCCCTGCACGATGGTCAGCGCCGCCTCCAGATCGGCGGGGTCCACGGGGGTGTCGAAATGGTAGGAACAGCACAGGTTGAGCGCTGCGGTGTCCGGATAGAGCGACTCATACACCCACAGGTCTTCCTGCGCCGGGCTGAGCCGCACCGGCCGGTCGGGGTCGCGCGGCGGCACGATGTCCGGCACGGCCGCCACCTTGCCCGCCTCGACCAGGCGGCGCAGCAACTCCACCCGCCGCTCGCCGCCCAGCGCAGCGAACCGCTCCGCAATCCTCCCGCCCCCGCTTCCGGTACGTGTGCCGGTCGTGCTCGCAAGGGCTTCTGCGCTGGTCGCGTTCAGCTCGTTCATAGGTCCTCCCGCAGCTCGGCGAGCCGCTCCAGCCCCGCGAGCACCTCCTCGGCGCCGAGCCCGAAGTCGACGAAGCAGGCCACTTCGTCGCACCCCAGGTCCGCCAGGTCCGCCAGGCTCTTGCGGCACGTCTCGGCCGAGCCGAGCAGGCTGCCCCAGCTCAGGTACCGCTGGAAGGCGAACTCGGCCAGCGTGTCGAGCTGCCCGCCGGTGAGCGCACCCGCCGCGTCACCCGCAGCCCTCCCCGCCGCCCCGCCCGCAGCCCTGCCCGCCGACTCGCCGCCCGTCTTGGCCGGCGCCTTGTTGGTGGCTGTCTGCGCCACGTACGACTTCAGGTACTCCTTCAGCGGCCCGCCCGCCCGCCGCCGCGCCTCCTCGTCCGTCACCCCCACGTAGGTGTGCGCCATGAGCGTGACGATCCCCCGGGAGGGTGCGCCCGCCTGTTCGGGGGCCTGCGCGTAGGCGTCACGGTAGAGGCGGATCTTCCCGGCCAGGTCCTCGCGGGTCTGGCCGATGGTGGCGCCCAGGATGTTCGTGCGCAGGCGCCCGGCCGCCTCCCACGTCTGCGGGCTGCCCGACGTGGTCGTCCACAGCGGCAGAGCGGCGGAGTACGGCCGTGGCTGCGAGGCCACCGCCACCCGCTCGCCCGTCCCGTCGGTGAACTCCACCGTCTCGCCCGCCCACAGCCGGCGCAGCAGGCCGATGTCGCGTAAGGCCCGTTCCCTGCGGTCCTCGAACGCGTCCGGCGCGAGCACGAAGTCCTTGGAGTGCCAGCCGGTGGCCACCGAGATCCCGGCCCGGCCGCGCGACAGGTTGTCCACGACGGCCCAGTCCTCGGCGACGCGCAGCGGATGGTGCAGGGGGAGGACGAGGCTGCCCGCTCGTACGTGGATGCGCTCGGTGGCGACGGCGAGCGCGGCGCTGAGCAGGGCCGGGTTCGGGAAGACCTGCCCGACCTGCTGGAAGTGCCGCTCGGGGGTCCAGACGGCGGTGAACCCGAGCCGGTCGGCGGCCCGGGTGATCGCCAGGATGTCGTCGTACTTGGTGGCATGGCCGACGGTGCTCGCGTCGTCCGCGCCGAAGAACATCACGCTGAGGTCCATGGACCTGCTCCTCACCGGTTGCGCGGGACTCGGGGCTGGCGGGCGATGGCGGCTGCCGGCCGCGACGCGCCCCCGCCGGGCAGCGCCCCCGGCGGCGTCGCCCCCGGCGGCGTCGCGGACGGCGGCGGCGGTGTGCTTGGCGGCGTGCCTGGCGATATGCCCGGCGGCGTGCCTGGCGGCGTGGCCGGAGATGCGCTTGGCGATGCGGCCGGCAGCGTGGCCGGCGCTGTGTCCGGAGGCGCGGCCTGCAACATGGTCGGCGCTGTGGTCAGGGGCGTGGGCTGCAGCGTGGACAGCAGGGCGGCCAGTTCGGCGACCGTCGGGGCGGTGAAGAGCTGGCCGGCGGTGGCGGGCAGGCCCTGACCAGCGAGCCGGGCCGCGACGCGTACGGCGCGCAGCGAGTTCCCGCCGAGCGCGAAGAACCCGTCGTCGAGCCCCACCCGGCCCACGCCGAGGACGTCCTCCCAGACGGCCGCGATCGCTCGCTCCAGGTCGGTACGCGGGGCCCGATGGCCGCACTCGGACGGCATCGCACCCTCCGTACCGCGATCCACCGAAATATCGGGCAGCCCCGGCAGCGCGATCGAAGAGACCGGCGCGTCCGGCGCGGCCGCCATGGCCTCCAGCGCCCGTACGAGAGCGTCCGCCAGCCACTCCATGACCAGCTCGTCGAAGGCGGCCAGACGGTACTCGACGGTCACGGCGATCCCCGCAGGAGCGCCGTCGCGCCCGTAGTCGTCCGTCACGTCGACCAGCAGCTCGAACCTGGCCGCCCCGGTCCTGACCACCTCGACCCGCGACTCGACCCCGGGCAGCGACAGCTCGGCCCGCGCGTTGTTCTGCAGCGCCAGCACCACGTCGGTCAGCGGATGCGCGCCGGGCCGCCGCACCGGGTTGAGGTCCTGCACGACCTGCTCGAACGGCACCTCCTGGTGCGAGAACGCCGCCAGGTCCGTTTCCCGCACCCGCGCCACCAGCTTCCCGGCGGAGGGGTCGCCCGACATGTCGGTACGCAGCACGACCAGGTTGACGAAGAACCCCACCAGGTCGTCCACCGAGCCCGTGGACCGTCCCGCGACCGGCGCCCCGATGGGCAGGTCGGTGCCGGCGCCCGCGCGTTCGAGCACCACGGCCAGGGCGGCCTGCAGCACCATGAACAGGGTCGCCCCGCGCTCCCGGCCCAGGCCCACGAGCCGCCCGTGTAACTCAGGCCCCACCCACCTGACCACGGTCCCCGCCGCCGCATCCGGCAGCCCCCGGCCCGCCGCCCCGCCCCGACCTCCGCGCTGAACCGGCCCCGCCATTCCGGCAGGGCTCGGGTCTCCGCTTTGGACCGGGACCGCCACTCCGGCAAGACTCGGGCCTCCGCGCTGAACCGGCCCCGCTACTCCGGCAGGGCTCGGGTCTCCGCTCCGAACCGGGGCCGCCGCCTCGGCAGGGCTCAGGCCCGTTCCCGACGTTCCGGCCGGAAGTGGTGGGCGGCGCGGGAGGGGGAGCCGTTCGGGGAGGCCCTTCAGGGTCTGGCGCCAGTAGGCGAGCTCCGCCTCCGCGACCCGCCCCACCCGCTCGCGCTGCCGCAGCGCGTAGTCGGCGTACCGGGTCGTGAGCGGCGGGAGCGGCGGGAGACCGGCGGGCGCGCCGCCGAGCCGGGCCGCGTAGCAGCGCGACAGGTCCCGCATGAACGGCGGCAGCGACCACCCGTCCGTTGCGATGTGATGCATGACCAGCAGCAGCGCGTGCTCGTCCGGTCCCGTCGTGAAGAGCACGGAGTGGATCGGCAGCTCGCCGCCGAGGTCGAACCGGTGCCTGGCCGCCGCGTTCACCCGCGAGTCCAGCTCGGCGGCCGGGACCTCGACGGCGGCGAACCCCGGCCGTGCCTCGCCGGCCGGCAGCACGCGCTGGGCGGGCTCCCCGTCGTGCACCGTGAAGACCGTGCGCAGCGCCTCGTGCCGGGCCACCACGTCCTCCAGCGCCCCCCGCAGGGCCGCCACGTCCACGGGGCCGCTGAGCCGTACCAGCATGGGCATGTTGTAGGCCACGCCCGCGTCGATCTGGTCGAGGAACCACAGCCGGCGCTGTGCGAACGACAGCGGCACGCCGTCCGCCGCCCCGGCCCCTGTTCCCGCCGCGTCCGGTCCGCCCGCCGCGCCCGGCGCATCGCCGTCGAGCTGTTCGCGCACGTGCTCGGCGATCGCCGCCACCGTAGGGGTCTCGAACAGCGTGCGGACCCCCACCTCGGCGCCCAGCTCGGTGTGGATCCTGCTGAGCAGCCGGGCCACCGTCAGGGAGTCGCCGCCCAGCGCGAAGAAGTCGTCCTCGACGCCCACGCCCGGCACCCCCAGCACGTCGGCGAACAGCTCGCACAGCGCCTGCTCCACCCGCCCGCGTGGCGCGCCGGACCCGGCCGGCTCGTACGAGGGCGCGGGCAGCGCGGCCCGGTCCAGCTTGCCCGTGGCGGTCAGCGGCAACGACTCCAGCACGACGAACGCCGACGGCACCATGAAGTCGGGCAGCGCCGCGGCCGCATGAGCGCGCAGCACCTCAGCGCCGACCGGAGCACCGACCAGAGCGCCGACCGGTGCGTTGCCCGGTGCGTTGCCTGGTGCGCCGACAGGTGCGCAGTCCGGTGCGTTGCCAGGAGCGCCGTCCGGTGCGCTGCCCGGTGCGGAGGATCGGCGCGGGACCACGTACGCGACCAGCCGCCGCTCCCCGGGCACGTCCTCCCTGGCCACCACCCCGACCTGGCCCACGGACGGATGCCGCGCCAGCACCCCGGCCACCTCGCCGGGCTCGATCCGGAAGCCGCGCACCTTGACCTGCTCGTCCGCCCGCCCGGCGAACTCCAGCGCCCCGTCGGAGGCCCGCCGCCGGACCAGGTCGCCGGTCCGGTACATCCGCTCGCCTGGCGCGCCGAACGGGTCGGCCACGAACCGCTCGGCCGTCGGCCCCGGCCGCCCGAGGTAGCCGAGCGCCAGCCCGTCACCGGCCGCGTACAGCTCCCCGACCTCCCCGTCCGCGACCGGCCGCAGCTTCGCGTCCAGCACGTGCACCCGCTTGCCGCGCAGCGGCGTGCCGATGGGCACGGGGCCGTCGCCGGGGGACGCCCGGTGCGTGGTCATGAAGATCATGCCTTCGACCGGCCCGTACCCGTTGCTCAGCCGGAGCCCGGGATGCCGTTCGAGGGCGCGTGTGACGTGCGCGGGCGACAGGGCCTCGCCCCCGACGATCAGATGGCGCACGCCGGTGAGCGCACCGGGGTACTCCTCCACGATCACGTTGAACAGGCTGCTCGACAGGTACATGCTCGTCACCCGGTGCTCGGCCACCAGCCGGGCCATCACCATCGGGTCGGGCCGCTGCCCCGGATGCAGCACGCAGGTCCCGCCGGACAGCAGCGGTCCCCACAGCTCCAGCGCGAACGCGTCCCACGACACCGGCGAGCACTGCAGCCACACCGCGTCGAACGGCACGTACTCCTGCCCCGTCACCGTGGCCACGATCGCCCGGTGCGGCGCGGCGACGCCCTTGGGCCTGCCGGTCGAGCCCGAGGTGTACATGACGCACGCGATGCCCGCACGCCCGTCGTGAGAGGGCTCGTGCGGCAGGCGTTCGAGGCCCGACGCGGTGAGCACCGCGGCCGCCCCGGCGTCGGCCGCCATGCCACGCAGCCGCTCCTCGGGGAAGTCCGGGTCGAGCACCAGGTACCCGGCGCCCGCCCGCAACACGGCCAGGAGCGCGACGACCAGGTCGATCCCGCGCTCCATGCGCACCCCGACCAGGCCGGCCCGCGGCCCGAGCAGCGCGCCGAGCTCGGCCGCGCGCTTCGAGGCCCGCGCGTCCAGCTCGGCGTAGGTCAGCCGTTCCGTGCCGCTGATCAGCGCCGTCCTGCCGGGGGTGCGCGCCGCCTGCAGCGCGAACATCTCGTGTACGCCCGCGGCCTCCCCGCGCAGGTCCTGCGAGCGCGGGGAGGCGTCGTGCGCGTCCGGGGAGGGCCCGGACCATACCGGTACGCCCATCGTCACGCCCCGGTCAGGCTCGCCGGGCGCATGTCCGTCCAGTGCGTCTCGATGTGGTCGAGGCACGCGGCCCGCGGGCTCGCCTCCAGCGCGACCCGCCACCCCGCGGGCACCTCGATGTCCGCCGGCCAGAGCGAGTGCTGGTTCTCGTCGTTCACCAGCACCAGATAGGCGCCGGTCTCGTCCTCGAAGGGGTTGGTGGTCATGGTCAGCCTCCCGCGGGTTGCTTCTCCAGGTCAGGCGTCAGCACGTCGATGTGGCGAACGGCACGGCGGGCCAGGCCCCACAGGGCGGCGCCGGCTCCCAGCAGGCCGGCGATCAGCAGCATCGCCGCCATCCCGCTGCCGGGCCCGTCGCCGACGAAGGGCCGGAGCAGACCGGCGAGGCCGGTGCCGGCGGCGGCCTGGGGTTCGAAGACGCCGTCCGCGAGCGGCCCGGACAAGGCCATCGCCACCGGCGAGGAGATCTGCGAGACGAACATGACGGCCCCGAACACCCGTCCCTGGCGCTCCTCCGGCACCTTGGTCTGGATGATCGACTGCATCGAGCCGTTCACCACCGGCATGATCAGCGCGCCCAGCAGCATGGCGGCCGTCCACGCGACGACGCCGTCCACCACGGACATCACGATCTGCGCGCTCACGCACATGCCGACGACGCCGAGCATCATGCCGCGCACCCGGTTCTTCGGCCCGCCCCAGGCGGCCAGCAGCAGCCCGCCCGTGATGCCGCCGACGCCGATGCCGGCGTTCACACTGGCCAGGGCCGAGACGTCGCTGCCGGTCCTGGCCAGGATCATGGGCTGCACCACCGCGAACCCGAACACCATCACCAGGTTGACCGTGAAGAAGACGAGGATCAGCCCGCGCAGGCTGGGTTGCGCGAACAGGTAGCGCAGCCCCTCCGCCGAGTCCGCGCCGAGCCGCTTGCGCCCGCCGGTCCCGGCCGGAACGTCGCGCTCCATCCGCACCACGCGTACGGTCACCAGCGCGATCGCGAAGCTGAGCAGGTCGATCCAGAGCACCGCGCCGAGCCCGCCGGTCACCACGAGCAGCCCGGCCAGCGCGGGGCCGCCCACGTCGGCCACGCTCTTGGCGGTGGCGAGCAGGCCGTTGGCGCGCTGGAGCTGCTCCTTGCCGACCAGCAGCGGCACCGCCGAGGACAGGGCGGGGAACTGGAAGGCGGCGGCGGCCCCGAGCAGCGCGACGGTCAGATAGACCGCCCAGAGGTGCAGCTCGCCGAGGAAGTACACGGCCGTCAGCCCGCCGACGGCCACGAGCCCGCCGAGGTCGGCCAGTTGCAGGGCGGTGCGTTTGCGGCAGCGGTCCACGATCGCGCCCGCGGTGGGGCTCAGCAGGAGTTGCGGCAGCAGCGCGCAGAGGGAGAGCGCGACGACCTGGGTGACCTGATGGTCGACCGTCCAGGCCTGGATGACCAGGGAGAAGCGGAGCACCGAATTTCCGACGAGCGTGACGACCTGGCCCGACCAGACCACGCCAAATCTGCCCATTCCAGCAAATCGCCGGATAAATCGGTTTAGTCGTAACGGTTCGTGGGACGCGGGATGTTCACCCATATGTGCCCAAGGCCCTTCTGGTGAAAGGAACCTAGCGGAAGCCCCGTTGTTCTCAGCTTCCTCACAGGTACCTTCACACACAGTTTCGGGCTGAGCAATACACTATTTGTGGTCTTGCAATTACGTGCTGTCAAAGGTCTGCGTCAGCGTACGGATCGACCAGGCGCAACGCCTCCGCGGCCACCGAATTCCGCAATTCACGAATGCCGTCGCGTCCCCGTACGGGATGCACGGCATTCGTCAGCAGCACCACGGTGAGCCCGCGTGCGGGATCGACCACGAGCGAGGTGCCGGTGAACCCCGAATGGCCGTACGCGCCGGGGCCGAGCGGGCCCGTGACGCCCGGGTCGCCGATGCGCACGCCCAGGCCGTGGCGGAACGCGGCGCCTTCGGCCCCCTGGTCGCGCAGCATCTCCGCGACGCTCTCCGGGCGCAGCACGGGGCCGCCGCCGAGCCGCAGCGCCTCGCCGAAGGCCAGCAGGTCGTCGGCGGGGGCGAACACCCCCGCGTGCCCCGCCACCCCGCCCAGCGCGTAGGCCGTCTCGTCGTGCACCGCACCCCGCACGCACCCAGGCCCGGCCCGCTCGGCCTTCCACTCGGTGGCGGCGATCCGCGCCCCCGCCGGCCCGGTGGGACGGTAGCCGGTGTCGGGCAGCCCCAGCGGGCCCGTGACCCGGGCGCGGACCAGCGCGTCGAGCGGCGCGCCGCCCGCCACCTCGGCGAGCCGGCCGGCCATGACCATGCCGACGTCGCTGTAGAGGTACGGCCCGCCGACCGGGTGGGTGATCGGCGTGTCCAGCATCGCGGCCATGCGCGCCCCGGGCCCGGCCGAGGGCAGCTCCAGGTCGATGCGCCGGGTCGGGACCAGGCCCGCCGTGTGGGTGAGCAGGCGGCGCGGCGTGATCCGCGGATCGCGGCCGGGGATCCAGGAGGCCACCGGCTCGTCCAGGCCGAGCCGGCCCTCCTCGGCCAGCGAGAGCAGCACGGCGGTGGTGAACAGCTTGCTGACCGAGGCCAGGTCGAAGATCGCGTCGCGGCGGGCCGGCGGACGGTCGTCCGCCAGGCTCCCCTGGGCGTCGGCGTACCGCACGAGCTCCCCGGCCGCCGACGCGGCGGCCACGGAGCCGTCCACGGCGATCAGCGCGACCGCGGCCGGGCACACGCGCGGCACCCCGTCCGCCAGGATCGCGTCCAGCCGATCGGACATCCCCGTCCCCTTCCCCGTACCGCCGTCAGCCGCTCAGCGCGTCGCTGAGGCGCTCGCCGTGCGACTCCAGCAGCGCACGTGCCCCCGCCGCGTCGAGCCCGTGCTGGATCATCACGGCCGCGATCTTCGTCTGGCCGCCGGCCGCGTCCAGCGCCGCGCCGGCCGTCTCCTGGTCGGCCCCGGTGATGTCCCTGACCATGCGCAGCGCGCGCCCGGCCAGCTTGCTGTTCATCGCCGACATCTCGACCATCTTGTTCCCATAGGTACGGCCGAGCTTGACCATGGAGATCGTCGAGATCATGTTCAGCACGAGCTTCTGCGCAGTCCCGGCCTTGAGCCTGGTCGAGCCGGTCACCACCTCGGGCCCCACGACCACCTCGATCGCGTGCTCGGCGGCGGCCGACAGCGGCGCGCCGTCGTTGCACGACAGCCCGACGGTGAGCGCGCCGCGACCGGCCGCCTCCGCCAGGGCGCCCAGCACGAAGGGGGCCCGCCCGCTGGCGGACACGCCCACCACCGAGTCGAGCGGTCCCACCTCCAGGTCCTTCATCGCGCCCGCGCCCGCCTCGGCGTCGTCCTCCGCCCCCTCGACCGACCGGGTCAGCGCGTCCGGCCCGCCGGCGATGACGCCCCGCACCAGCGAGGGGTCGGTGCCGAACGTGGGCGGGCACTCGCTGGCGTCGAGCACGGCCAGCCGTCCCGACGTGCCGGCGCCGACGTACAGCAGCCGGCCGCCCTCGGCCATCCTGGCGGCGATCGCGTCGATCGCCGCCGAGATGGCCGGGACCACCACCGCGACGGCGGCGGGCACGGCGGCGTCGGCCTGGTTCATCAGTCGGGCGATCTGCTCCGTCGGCAGCCGGTCGATCTGGCTGTAGCGGGGATCGCTCTGCTCGGTGGACAGCTCGGGTAGCGGATCAATCATGACGCTAATTTCCACCCTTTACTTCTCTCTTGTAAATATCTTTCAGACAATGGGTTCATGTCATACGTACGCACCGGAGCTGAACGGCTGGCCGCGGACCCCTCGCTCGCGGGGGGCGCAAGCCTCGGCCTGATCACGAACCCCACCGGAGTCCTGCCCGATCTCACCCCCACTCCCGACGCGCTGCTGGCCGCCGGGCTCAAGCTGACGGCCCTGTTCGGCCCCGAGCACGGCATGCGCGGGACCGCCCAGGCGGCCGGCAGCGAGGGCGACACCGTGGACGAGAAGACCGGGCTGCCGGTCTACGACACCCACACGCTGTCGGGCGAGGCGCTCGACCGGGTGGTGGCCGCCTCCGGCGTGGACACGCTGGTGTTCGACATCGCCGACGTGGGCGCCCGCTTCTACACCTACGTCTGGACCATGTACGACCTGCTGGCGTCGGCCGCCCGGCTCGGCGTGCGCTTCGTGGTGCTGGACCGGCCCAACCCGCTCGGCGGGACCGTGGAGGAGGGCCCGCTGCTCGATCCCGCGTTCGCCAGCTTCGTGGGCCGCTTCCCGCTGCCCGTGCGGCACGGCAGGACGGCGGGGGAGCTGGCCGGGCGGTTCGGCTTCGACGCAGATCTGTCCGTGGTCGAGATGGAGGGCTGGCGGCGCGGGATGACGTTCGCCGAGACCGGGCTGCCCTGGGTGATGCCGTCGGTCAACATGCCGACCGCGGACACCGCGCTCGTCTATCCGGGCACGGGCCTGTTCGAGGGCACGAACTTCTCCGAGGGGCGCGGCACGACCAGGCCCTTCGAGCTGATCGGGGCGCCGTACGCGGACGACAGGTTCGCGGGCGCGCTGGCCGCGCTGGGCCTGCCGGGCGTGCGGTTCAGGGAGACGTGGTTCACGCCGACGTTCCACAAGCACGCGGGCACCCCCGTACGCGGGGTCCAGCTGCACGTGCACGACAGGGCCGCGTTCAGGCCGGTGCTGACGGGCCTGTCGATGCTGCACGTCGCCCGCACGCTCTACCCGGACGATCTGCGCTGGTGGGGCCCCGACCTGTTCCTGGACCACCTGTGGGGCTCCGACACGCTCACCAGGCGCCTGGAGGCCGGCGAGGACCCCCGCGACCTGTGCCCGCCGCCGCGCCACCCGGAAGGCGGGCTGCTCTACGGCGGTTAGGCTCGCATCCCGGCGCGACATCACGCCAGATCGCGCCGGTAGAGCCAGAAGACGCGTTCCGCTCGCGCGCCGACGGCGTGCGAGTAGAACCGCAACGGCCCGACCCACCCGATCTGGGCGCTGGACTGCCCGGCGGCGCGCTGCTCCGCCAGGCACCTGCGCAGCAGCACCCGGCCCAGGCCGAGCCCGCGGGCCTCGGGCGAGGTGCCCATGGGCCCGAACCAGCCCGGCCGCGCCCCCCACGCGGCGAAGGCCAGGACGCGCCCGTCGCGCTCGGCGTAGTGCAGCCCGGTGGCGTGCGCCGCCTCCCAGGCCCACCGCTCGTTCCACTCCTCGCGGACGAACGCGGCGACCCGATCACGGCCGGCGTCGCCCGGATCCCCGGCGGCGCTCACGCGCACACCGGCCTTCTCCAGCCGCAGGAGGTCGTCGGCCACGGATAGGTCGGCCGACAGGTCGGCCGTCATGTTCCAGGCGACGTGGTAACGCTCGTAGCCCAGGCTCTCGGCCAGGCAGGCGGCGGCGGTGTACCGCACGTCGATGCCCGGCCAGGCGTAGCAGGGCGGGTTCCCGGCGAAGCGGGCCTGCCGCGCGCCCTGTCCGAGCAGCCACTCCTCGGCCGCCCGCACCAGCGCCCGGCCCTGCCCGCGCCCCTGCGCGGCGGGATCCACGGCAAGCAGGTCGATGTGCCCGACGTCCGGGTCCTTCGCGGACACCGACGCCAGCACCACCCCGTCTTCGGTCGCCAGCGCCGTCCACCGCCGGTCGGCGGGCGGCGCCGACAGGTACGCGACCAGGCCGGCCGCCTCCCCGGCGTCCAGGGTCAGCGCGGCGGCGGCGATCCGTGCCGCCGCGCCCTGCTCCGCGGTCCGTACGGCGTGGGACATCACACCTCGCTCAGGGGCCGCGCGATCACGCTGCGCCGCTCGGGATAGAAGCACGCGTGCTCCTGCGTCACGCCCTCGGTCACCTGCAGCAGCGGAAGCTCGCTCGTGCACCGCTCGCCCCTGAACGGGCAGCGGCGGGCGAACAGGCAGCCCTCGTCGGACCGGCTCTCGTCCAGCGACTCCAGCGGCGTCACCGGCTGCTCGCCCGGCTCCTCCAGGCCGTGCAGCACCGGGATGGCCGACAGCAGCGACTGCGTGTACGGGTGCACGGGGTCGGCGATGACCGTGTCCACCGCCCCGCGCTCGATGACCTGGCCGCGGTAGATCACGTACAGCTCGCCGTCGTCGCCGATGTAGCGGGCCGTGGCCACGTCGTGCGTGATGAACAGCACGCTCACGCCCAGCCGCTCGCGCAGGTCCTTCAGCAGCGCCAGGATGCCCAGCCGCAGCGACACGTCGATCATGGAGACGGCCTCGTCGGCGACGAGCATCTCGGGATCGACGGTCAGCGCGCGGGCGATGACCACGCGCTGCCGCATGCCGCCGGAGAGCTGGTGCGGGTAGCGCGCCAGCACCGAGCCGGGGTCCAGCCCGACGAGCGACAGCACCTCGGCCGCCCGCTCCTCGATCCACGCCTTCGACCGCCCGGTCTGCCCGGCCCGCAGGCTCAGCGGCGCGTGCAGCGTCTGGTGGATGGTCCGCGTCGGGTTCAGCGCCGAGTACGGGTCCTGGTGGATCATCTGGATCTTGCGGAAGTGCGGCTGGCGCTGCTTGGGCTTGAGCGACGACATGGCCACGTCGCCGATCACGATCTCGCCCTCGTCGTACGTCTCCAGCCCCGCGATGATCCGCCCCAGCGTGGTCTTCCCGCACCCGGACTCGCCGATGAAGGAGGCCGCGCCGCCCTTCGGGATCGCGAAGTCGACGCCCTTCAGCGCCCGCACCTCGCGGGCCCCGAGCATCTTGCCCCGCTGCTTGAACGTCTTGACGACGCCGGTCCCGGTGATCATGCGTGCTCCTTCACGGTCACGGCGTGGCAGGCCACGATCCTGGACCCGTGCGCCCCCGGATGAGCGACGGCGTCGGGATCCACCTCGTCGCACACGTCCATGCGCAGCGGGCAGCGCTCCCTGAACACGCAGCCCTCCTTCGGCACGGTCGTCAGCGTCGGCGGCCGGCCCGGCAGCGCCTGGGCCTCGTCGATGTCGCCGACGAGCCGGGGGATGGCCTTGATCAGTCCCTTGGTGTACGGGTGACTGGGCGACCTCAGCACCTCCCGCGTCGGGCCCTGCTCGACCAGCCGCCCGCCGTACATGACGGCGAGCCGGTCGGCGACCTCGGCCACCACGCCGATGTCGTGCGTGATGACCAGCGTGGTGAGGCCGCGCTCCGCGTGCACCTCACGGACGATCTTCAGGATGTTCGCCTGCGTGATCATGTCGAGCGCGGTCGTCGGCTCGTCCAGCACCACCAGGTGGGCGTTGAGCACCAGGGCCAGCATGATGCCGACCCGCTGGCGCATGCCGCCCGACAGCTCGTGCTGGTGCGAGTCGAGCACCCTGGCCCCGTCGAGCCCCATCCGGCCGAGCAGCTCCTTGGCCTCGCGGACCAGGCCGCGCAGGTCGTCCACGCCGTGTGAGCGGCCCAGGTCGAGGAGTTGCTTGCCGACCGTCTTGAGCGGGTTGAGGGAGTTCTGGGCGGCCTGGAAGACGTACCCGATGTGCTTGCCGCGGGCCTTGCGCAGCTGCTCGCCCTCGAAGCCCACCACGTCGCCGAGCCCGTCGATCTCGACGCTGCCCGCGGCGATCCTGCCGGGCGGCTGGACGGCGTTGAGCAGCGACAGGGCCAGCGTGGACTTGCCGGAGCCGGATTCGCCGACGATGCCGGTGATGGTGCCGGGCTCCAGGGTCAGGCTGACGTCCCTGACGGCGGGCAGCTCGCCCGCGGGGGTCTTGTAGACGACCGTGAGGCCGCCGATGCGCACTCCCGGTGCTTGCTCTGCCAACGTGCTACTCCTCGCGCAGCCGGGGGTTGAAGATCTCGTCCATGGCGTCCACCACGAGCACGATGCCGAGCGTGAGCAGCAGGATGGCCAGCAGCGGCGCCAGCAGGTAGCCCAGCGCGTTCGGCGTGATCATCGCGCCCGCCTGGAACACGGCGAGGTTGAGCATGACGCCCCAGTTGTCCGACTCGTACGGCAGGACCCCCAGGAAGAACAGGCCCACCTGCGAGTAGACGGCGCCGGTGACCGCGATGAGCATGTTCATCGCGATGTACGGCGCCATGCTCGGCAGCAGCTCCTTGCCGATGATGTGCCTGGTGGACAGGCCCAGCCCGCGCGCCGCCTCGATGAAGCCGCGCTCGCGCAGCGACAGCGTCTGCGAGCGCACGGCCCGCGCCACGCCGCCCCAGCCGAGCAGGCCGAGCACGAAACCCATCTGGACCGGGCTGCCGAACTTCCACACGGTCGCGAGGACCAGCAGCAGCGGCAGGCCGGGGATGGTGAGCTTCATGTCGGTGAGCCGCATGAGCACGGTGTCCCAGCGGCCCCGCTTGAACCCGGAGAACAGGCCGAGCGAGGTGCCGACGACGACCGTGATGAGCGCGGTCACCGCGGCGGTCAGCAGGACGTAGCGCGAGCCCTTGATGACGAGCGCGACCACGTCCTTGCCCTGCGGGTCGGTGCCGAACCAGTGCTCCCAGCTCGGTGGCTGGGTGATCGCGTTGGCGTTGCCCGGCAGGTTCTCCGGCAGGAACATCGGCCCGAAGATCGCCATCAGGGCGAAGCCGAGGATGATGACCACCCCGGCCATGCGGCTGGGCTTGCGCCGCATCACGCGCCAGACGCCGTTCCAGAAGTTGCGGCGCATGGTCGTGGCGGCCGGGCCCGCCTCGGGGATGAGCGTGGCGCTCACGACGCCTCCTCTCCGCTGCGCACCCGCGGGTCGATCACCGTGTAGAACAGGTCGGCCACGATGTTGGCGACGATGGTCCCCGCGGTGATCAGCAGGAAGGCCCCGCCCATGAGCGCGTAGTCGCGGTCCTGGACGCCGCTGATGAGCAGCCAGCCGAGACCGGGATAGTTGAAGATCTTCTCGATGAAGACCGCGCCGCCGAGCAGCAGGCCCAGCGACAGGGCCAGCATGGTGAACAGCGGCAGGATCGCGTTGCGCGCGATGTAGCGGAAGACGATCGAGCGCTTCACCCCCCGCAGCTCGGCGGCCAGGATGAAGTCGTCGCCGAGCACCGTGACCACGCTCGACTTCATCGCCAGGATCCAGCCGCCGTAGGCCGACACCGCGTACGTCAGGACCGGCAGCACGGCGTGCTCGGCGAGCGAGCCGAGGTAGCCGGCGTTGAAGCCGGGCTCGAACAGGATGTCCACCGAGCCGTCGGCGGGCAGGATCGGGATGAGCGTGGCGAAGATCACCACGAGCAGCATCGCCAGCACGTACTGCGGGATGCCGTGCAGCAGCGAGCCGGAGATGGCCAGCGCGTCGCCCAGCTTGCCGGTGCGCTTGATGGCCGCGTACACGCCCAGCAGCACCCCGACGATGAAGCTGAGCAGCGTGCCCAGCAGCACCGGTAGAACGGTCCACTTGGCGGCGTCGGTCAGCACGTCGAGCACCGGGGTGCCCGGCCTGGTGACGGAGACGCCGAGGTCCAGGTGGAGCAGTCCGGCCATGTAGTCCCTGTACTGCTCCCAGAGGGTGCCGTCCGGCAGGAAGCCGTAGAGCACCTTCACCGCCTGGGAGGCGGCCTCGGGCGACATGCCGCCCTCGATCAGCTTCTCGTACCTGGCGGCCATCGGGTCGCCGGGGATGTTGTTGATGATGAAGAAGCTGATCGTCGCGACGACGAGGATCATGACGAACCCGCGGGCCAGGTGGCCCGCGAGTCGCCGTGCGATGAGCGTCATAGGCTACTGCTTCGCCTTGATCAGGCCCTGCTGGATCCACACGCCGGACGGGAGCACGCCGGTGCCCATGCGGAGGATGGAGTCGTCGTGGGGCCAGCCGGTGAACCTGCTGTTGTTGACGAACTGGGTGTTGACGTAGTCCCAGAGCTGGATGACCGGGAGGTCCTGGTTGGCGGCCTTGGCGAGCTGCGCCATGATCGGCTTCGCCGCCGCCTCGTCGGCCGAGTTCAGCTTGCCGGTGAGCTCACCGGGGTTGATCTTGGCGCCGTCGACCTCGATCTCCTCGGGGCCGCCCATCCAGTTGCCGGTCTTGCCGGGCGCGGCGTGCGTCACCTTGCCGGCGACGTTCGTCCAGCCGTTGGAGGCGCCGTAGAGGCGCTGGTAGATGTCGTACGGCGCGGGGCCGAGCGCCATCAGCCAGAAGCCGACGTCATACTTGCCGGCCGCCAGTTCCTCCAGGTAGAGCGGGTAGTCGGCGGTCGTCACGACCTCGGCGTCGACGCCGGCCTTGACGAGCTGGCCCTTGATGTTCTCCTGCGCGGACAGCCAGTCGGAGAAGCCGGAGGGCGCGTGCATGGAGACCTTCCACGCGCTGCCGTCGGCGAGCGTCCACTTGCCGTCCTTCTTGGTCAGGCCGGCCTGCTTGAACTCCTCCTCGGCCTTGGCCACGTCCGGCTTGTACTGCTCCAGCTGCGGCACCGTGTCGGGGATCCACGCCTGCGCGGCCTTCTGGTGGATGCCGCTGGTGGTGACGGCGGGCGTGCCGCCCTCGGGCGAGGCGACCTTGGTGACCTGGTCGCGGTCGATCAGGTAGGCCAGGCCCCTGCGCACGTGCACGTTGTCGTACGGCTTCTTGGACTGGTTGAACGCCATGCTCACGGCCACCGGCGAGTAGCCCTTGATGACCTCGGCGCCGGGAGCGGCCTTGATCCGGTTCATCACGTCCGTCGGGGCGGCGGTGAAGCCGGCGTGGTCGAGCTTGCCCGCGGTGAGGTAGTTCCAGATCTGCTCGTTGCCGGTGTAGTTGAGGAACTTCACCTGCGCGGGAGCGACGTTCGCGGCGTTGTAGAAGTACGTGTTCTTGACCAGCAGCGCCTCGGAGGGGTTGACCCGCTCCAGCACGAACGGGCCGGCGGAGACGTCCTTGGCCGGGGCGAAGGCGATGACCTTCTGGCCCAGCGCGGTGACCTCCTCGCGCGCCTTGTCGGCCGCGGCGCCCTCGCCGCGGGCGGCCTTCAGCTTGTCCCAGAAGTCCGCGGGAAGGACGCTGCTCCACACGTGGGCGGGCAGCACGGTCGTGTCGAGCACGCCGCGGGCGAACTTCGGACTGGGGTTGGCCATGTCCTGCGTGATCTTCACGGTCTGCGGATCGACGACCGTGACCTCGGCGGCCGCGCCCGCCGCGCCGGGCGTGACGGAGAAGGCCGTGCTGCCCTGCGTGTACGCGATGCCGATGGACAGCTTGACGTCGTCGGCCGTGACGGGCTTGCCGTCGGACCACTTGGCGTTCGGCTGCAGCTTCAGCGTGATGGCCGAGTTGTCGGACGCGATCTCCCAGCTCGCCGCGATGCCGGGGAGAGCCTGGTTGGGGTCGGTGAGGTGGTTCTTGACCCAGCCGAGCTTCATGGAGCTGTAGCCGGGGAAGGAATTGCCCTTGGGGTTGTACGGGTTGGCCGGGGCCGATGCCTCAAGACCTGGCCTGTTCACGTCGATCGTGGTGAAGAGCCCGCCACCACCACCGCCCGAGCCGCCGGACTTGTTGGTGGAACCACCACTGCACGCCGCAGTCGCGGTGGCAAGGCCCAGCAACGCCACTACCGCTGCCAGTCGCTTCATTTGCCGCTCCGGGGGATGTCGGACCTGCTAGAGGATCTGTAGGGAATGACCGGACACTACGATCGCGTCCGATCAGCGTCAATAATCTCCAGAGGTTGTGAGGCTAATGTAACTTTCCTTCATGAGTGTACGAAGTGGAGTTAAGTTCCACCAAATGTACGTTCAGCTCATGACCAGCACCGCAGCACCGTTGACCTGCCCCGCGGCGAGATCGGCCAGCGCCCGCCCGGCCGACTCGAACGGGTAGGCCGCCGTCGTCACGCGCGGCGGGTGCGCCAGCGCGAGCTCCAGATAGGCCCGACCGTCGGCCCGGGTGTTGGCGGTCACGCTGCGCAGCGTGCGCTCCTGGAAGAGATGCCGCTCGTAGTTCAGGGCGGGCACGTCGGTGAGGTGGATCCCGGCGACGGCCAGCGTCCCGCCCCTGTCGAGCGCCTCCAGTGCGGGCGGGACCAGGTCCCCGACGGGGGCGAACAGGATGGCCGAGTCCAGCGGCTCAGGCGGCCGGTCGCCCGCGGAGGCCGCCCCCAGCTCCAGCGCGAGCGCCCTGGAGGCCGCGGACCTGGTGACCGCGTGCACGACGGTGCCCTGGGCGATGGCCGCCTGCGCCGTCAGGTGGGCGGACGCGCCGAACCCGTAGATCCCCAGCCGCCCGCCCCTGGGCAGGTCGCAGCGGGCCAGCGCCCGGTAGCCGATGATCCCGGCGCACAGCAGCGGCGCCAGCCGCTCGGCCGGCACGTCGCCGGGCAGCGGATAGACGTAGCCGGCCCTGGCGACGAGATATTCGGCGAACCCGCCGTCCGCGTCCCACCCGGTGTAGGCCGAGGCGGGGCACAGGTTCTCCATGCCCCGGCGGCAGTAGCGGCACGTGCCGCAGGTCGAGCGCAGCCACGCCACGCCGACCCGCTCACCCGTGAGCTCTCCCGCGCCCTCTCCGCAGGCTTCTACGCGGCCGACCACCTGGTGGCCGGGCGTGGTGCGGGGCCGACGCGGCGGCAGGTCGCCCTCGGCCAGGTGCAGGTCCGTACGGCACACGCCGCACGCCTCGACCCGCACCAGCACCTCGCCGGGACCCGGCTCCGGCACGTCCTTTCCGACGAGCTCCAGCGGCCCGGACGCCATCGGCCCCGGCTCGGCCACCACCCACGCCCGCATGCCTACGACAGCCGGGAGAAGGCCAGCGAGGCGTAGAGCGCGGCCCCGTCGGGCAGCACCGCGTCGTCGAACACCGCCTCGGGCGAGTGGTTGTAGGGCGCCGTGGCCGGATCCCGCTCCGGCGGGCAGGCGCCCAGGAACACGAACGCCCCGGGCACGGACTCCAGCACGTACGAGAAGTCCTCAGAGCCCATCACCGGCTGCGGCGAGACGAAGTAGCGGCCGGGGCCGAACAGCTCGTCGGCCGTCCGCCCCACGAACTCGGCCTCGCCGGAGTCGTTGACCGTCACCGGATAGCCCATCCCGAACGACGTCTCGGCCTCCAGCCCGTGCGCCGCCGCCACGCCCTTCACCACCTCGACCAGCCGGCGCTTGACCAGCACCCGGTTCTCCTGGCTGAACGTGCGCACCGTCGCCTCGAACCTGGCCTCGTCGGGGATCACGTTGTCCGCGGAACCGCCGTGGAAGCTGCCGACCGTCACCACGACCGGATCGAACACGTCGAACGTCCTGGTCACCATCGTCTGCAGCGCGGCCACCATCTCGCAGCCGGCCTGGATCGGGTCCAGCGCCCGGTGCGGGCTCGAACCGTGCCCGCCGCGCCCCTTCACCGTCACGCAGAACGTGTCCGCCGCCGCCATGATCGGCCCTGGACGCGAGGCGAACAGCCCGGGCGGCAGCATCGAGGACACGACGTGCATCCCGTACGCCGCCACCGGCCGCGCGCCGGCCGCGTCGAGCACGCCCTCGCCGATCATGTGCTTGGCGCCCTCGTGGCCCTCCTCGCCCGGCTGGAACATGAAGATGACGTCGCCCGCCAGCTCCTCCCGCCGCGCGCTCAGCAGATGGGCCGCCCCGACCAGCATCGTGGTGTGCAGGTCGTGCCCGCACGCGTGCATCTGCCCGGGCAGCTGGGAGACGTAGGGCAGGTCGTTCTTCTCGGTGACCGGCAGCGCGTCCATGTCGCCGCGCAGCAGCACGGCGGGACCGGGCCGGCCGCCCCTCAGCACGGCGGTGACGGAGCTGAGCGTCTTGCCCGTCTGGATCTCCAGGGGCAGCCCGTCCAGCGCCGTCAGGACCTTCTCCTGCGTGCGCGGAAGCTGGAGCCCAAGCTCCGGGGTGGTGTGCAGCGAGTGCCTGAGCCGGACGAGCTCGTCCCGCATGTCCAGCGCGGATTCAGTGAACGACATGAAGAACATTCTTCACGCAGGCGGCACCGCGTCCAGCGGCGGCACGCAGGCGGCACCGGGCGGGGGCCGCCTGAGCGCGCTCGCTACGATGGGCGGGTGACTGAGCGTAAGCGGATCGACTCCTGGTTGTCCGACATGGACGGCGTCCTCGTCCACGAGGGACGGCCGATCCCCGGTGCTGACGAATTCATCAAGCGGCTCAGCGAATCCGGCAAGAAGTTCCGGGTGCTGACCAACAACTCGATCTACACCCAGCGAGACCTGTCGGTACGGCTGGCGGGCGCGGGCCTCAGCGTGCCCGCCGAATCCATCTGGACCTCGGCCCTGGCCACCGCCCAGTTCCTCGACGACCAGCGCTCGGGCGGCTCGGCGTACGTGATCGGCGAGGCGGGGCTGACGACGGCGCTGCACGAGGTCGGCTACATCCTCACCGACCTCGACCCCGACTACGTGGTGCTCGGCGAGACCCGTACCTACAGCTTCACCCAGATCACCCGGGCCATCCGCCTCATCGAGGGCGGCGCCCGCTTCATCGCCACCAACCCCGACCCCATCGGCCCCTCCACGGAAGGCTCCCTGCCGGCCTGCGGCGCCGTGGCCGCCCTCATCACCAAGGCCACCGGCGTCGCCCCCTACTTCGTCGGCAAGCCCAACCCCCGCATGATGCGCAGCGCGCTCAACGAGATCGAGGGCCACAGCGAGACGACGGCCATGATCGGCGACCGCATGGACACCGACATCGTGTCGGGCATGGAAGCGGGCCTGTTCACCATCCTGGTCCTCACGGGCGTCACGCAGCGCGACCAGATCGACCGGTTCCCCTACCGCCCGTCCCTCGTCGTGGACTCCGTGGCAGACCTCATCGACCTCATCTGAGACCCGCGCCGCGAACCTGACAGAGGATGACGGGTATACGTGGCAGTCTGAGGCCTCATGACCCGCGTCTACCTGGAGACAGGCCCGAAGAAGGTGTTCGCCTGCTCGCTCGACTGGCCCGGCTGGTGCCGGATCGCCAAGGGCGAGGAGGCGGCCATCGACCGGCTCATGGACTACGCGCCGCGCTACCGCGTGGTGGCCGCACGGGCGGGGCTGGACTTCGCGCCGGGCGACCCGGTCGTGGTGGCGCGCGTGCCGGGCAGCGACACCACGGACTTCGGCGTCCCGTACGCGGTGCCTGACCTGGACCTGGAGCCGGTGCCCGCGGCGGAGGCGGCCCAGGGGGTGGCGCTGCTGCGGGCCGCCTGGGAGCTGTTCGACGAGACCGTCGCCGCCTCCCATGAGGACCTGCGCAAGGGGCCGCGCGGCGGCGGGCGCGACCTGTCCAAGATCGTGGACCACGTGGTGGGGGCCGAGCGCGCCTTCGCCCGCAAGGTGGACGTCCGGCACAGGCCGTACAAGTCGGCGGCGGACCGGGAGGCCATGCGGGCGGAGCTGGCCGGCGTGCTCTCCCGCGCCTGGGAGCCGCCGCAGACCACCGGCTGGCCGCCCCGGTACGCCCTGCGGCGGATCGCCTGGCACGTGATCGACCACATCTGGGAGATCGAGGACCGCCGATGACCGCGTGCGGGTCAGGTGATGAGCCGGGGGAGTGTGGTGATGGTGGTGGACAGGTAGTCCGCCACGGCCTCGGGGATCAGCCGCCGTGACGTGATCTCCGCCTGGTCCAGCGGGACCCGTTCCACCTCGTACACCCCTCGCGCCGGATCCTCGAACTCCGGCCCGTTGCGCAACTCCGGATCCATGGACACCAGCCGGCACCCGTACACGTGCTGGGTCTTGACCTCCCCCCGCCACCGGTACGACACCGTGGTGAGCGGCGTGACCGCATTGACGGTCGCGCCCAGCTCCTCCATCAGCTCCCGGTGCAGCGTGTGCTCCAGCGAATCGTCCTCCGGTTCCACGTGCCCGCCGGGCACGGACCAGTAGACGTCGCGGCCGGGCACCGTACGCCGGAAGATGACGAGGCGTTCGTCGTGATCAAGCAGGACTCCGCGGACACTGGGTCGCATACGACCACCCTATTTGACCGGTATGTCCTTCGGGTAGCCTAACCTACGGTACCGTAACCTGAAGGAGAAGATCTTTTATGGCGATGACTCAGACGGAGCTTCTGCACGAGCTCGAGCCCGTCGTGGCGGGAGAGCTCGACCGCCACGAGAAAATGGCCAAGGAGTGGTTCCCGCACGAGTACATCCCGTGGAGCGAAGGCCGCGATTTCGACGGCATCTACGGGGGCGAGGCCTGGCAGGACGGCGACTCCAAGATCCCCGAGGCCGCCCGCATATCCCTCATCGTCAACCTCCTCACCGAGGACAACCTCCCCAGCTACCACCACGAGATCGCCTCGACGTTCGGCCGCGACGGCGCCTGGGGCACCTGGGTGCACCGGTGGACCGCCGAGGAGGACCGCCACGGCACCGCCCTGCGCGACTACCTGACCGTCACCCGCGCCGTAGACCCCGTCGCCCTGGAGCGGGCCCGGATGAAGCACATGGAGAGCGGCTTCATCACCGAGTACGGCACCATGCTCCAGCAGCTCGCGTACGTGTCGTTCCAGGAGCTGGCCACCCGGATCGCGCACCGCAACACCGGCAGGGCCTCGGGCGACGAGGGCTGCGAGCGCCTGCTCGCCAGGATCGCCGCCGACGAGAACCTGCACATGCTCTTCTACCGCAACCTGCTCAAGGCCGCCTTCGAGCTGGACCCCAACCAGACCATGCGCTCGGTGACCGACGTCGTCACCACGTTCCAGATGCCGGGTTCGAGCATCGAGGGGTTCACCCGCAAGGCGATGATCATCGCGAACGAGGGCATCTACGACCTGCGCCTCCACCTCGACGACGTGCTCATGCCGGTGCTGAAGCAGTGGGCGGTGTTCGACAAGACCGGTCTCGACGCCGAGGGGGAGACGGCGCGCGAGGAGCTGGCCGCGTTCCTGGCCAAGACCGAGACCACGGCCGCGAGGTTCGTGGAGCGCAGGGAGGAGCGCCGCGCCCGCGCCGCCGCCAGAGGGTGACATTCCCCCTCGGCATTCCCTCTCAGGGGGGAGGCAGGCCCGCTCATGGTCATGCCAGGATCGTGGCCCATGGCTCTCCCCGCGCAGCTCTTCGTCTGGCTCGTCACCCTTCTGATGATCATCGCGCTGGCCACGGCGGCGCAGCGGCTGCTGGGGGTCAGGTTCGGCCGGCTGCGCACGTTCGTGGCCGCCCTGGCGGCCTTCGGGCTGGCGCAGCCGGTGCTGTCGCCGATCCTGAACTCCCTGGGCGAGCTCGACCAGGACCAGGTTCCGGAGGCGGGCGCGATCTGGCTGCTGCTCCTCATCGTCATGTGCCTGGTGCTCATCCCGATGGTGCTCCTGGTGATGGCCGAGGCGCTGGTGCCGCCCGGCTCGGTGCCGGGGCCGCTGGAGCTGTTCCGCTCCCTGCGCGGCCGCCTCTCCCGGGCCAGGCGGTACTCCCAGATCACCAGGATCGCCATCAGGCACGGCCTCGGCCCCTACCTGAGGGGCCGGGGCGAACGGGTGGAGGACCGCTCGGCCAAGGTGCGCCTGGCCGGGTCGTTGCGCGCGGCGCTGGACGACGGCGGCGTCACCTTCGTCAAGCTCGGCCAGGTCCTGTCCACCCGGCGTGACCTGCTGCCCGCCGAGTTCGTCGAGGAGCTGGGACGGCTGCAGGACCAGGTGGCCCCCGCACCGTGGGCGGAGATCGAGCCGGTGCTGACCGCCGACCTGGGCGGCCCGGTGGAGGAGATCTTCGCCGAGTTCGGCAGGACGCCGCTGGCCGCCGCCTCCGTCGGCCAGGTCCACACCGCACGGCTGCACACCGGCGAGAGCGTCGTGGTCAAGGTGCAGCGGCCGGGCATCGGCGCGGTGGTGGCCAAGGATCTCGACATCGTCCGGCGGCTGGCCGCCACGCTGGAGGACCGTACCCGCTGGGGCCGCTCGCTCGGGCTGCGCGACCTGGCGGAGGGGTTCGCGGCGGCCGTCCGCGAAGAGCTCGACTTCCGCGTCGAGGCGGCCAACATGGCCGCCGTGGCCGCTTCGGGCGGCGGCGGCGTCACCTACCCGGCCCCGTTCACCGCCATGTGCACCGAACGGGTGCTCGTCATGCAGCGCCTGCCGGGGAAGCCGGTCACCACGGCGCACCGCGACCAGGGCCCGCACCTGGCCCGCGGCCTGCTCGACTGCCTGCTGCGGCAGATCCTCGTCGAAGGGGTCTTCCACGCCGACCCGCATCCCGGCAACCTCATGCTGCTCGACGACGGCACGCTGGGCCTGCTCGACTTCGGCTCCGTGGGCCGGCTCGACGCCGCCATGCGCTCGGCCCTGCAGCGCTTCCTGCTCGCCATGAACCGGCAGGACCCGCTCGGCGTCACCGACGCGCTGCTGGAGGTCGTGCCGCGGCCGGAGGACATCGACGAGGCCGCGCTCCAGCGGGCGCTCGGCCAGCTCATGGCCAGGCATCTGGGACCCGGCACGGACAGCCTCCGGTTGTTCACCGACCTGTTCAAGATCGTCTCGGCGTACGGGCTGTCGATCCCGCCGGAGGTGGCCGCCGTCTTCCGCGCGCTGGCCACGCTGGAGGGCACGCTCGTCCGCCTGTCACCCGGGTTCGACCTGATCGGCGAGGCCCGCGCGTTCGCCGGCCGCTATCTGGCCGAGCGGGTCAGCCCTGAGACGGTCAGGGAGTCGCTCACCCAGGAGCTGTCCGCGCTGCTGCCGATGCTGCGCCGCCTGCCCCGCCGCGTCGAGCGCATCGCGAGCGCCGCCGAGCACGGCAGGTTCAGCATGAACGTCCGGCTGCTCGCCGACGACCGCGACCGCCGTTACCTGACGGGGCTGCTCCACCAGGTGCTGCTCACCGTGCTCGGCGCGACGGCCGGCGTGATGGCGGTCATCCTGCTCGGCACCGACGGGGGTCCCCGGGTGCTCGGCGCCACGTCGCTGTACCAGCTGCTCGGTTACAACCTGCTGGTGATCGCCGCGATCCTGGCGCTGCGCGTGCTGGCCGTCATCTTCCGCCGGCCCGGGGGCTGAGCCGCGGGCGTACCCGAACGGCTTTCGCCGCCGGTGGGGACCCTCCAGCCGGACGGCAAAGCCAGTGCGCCTCTTGACCGGGCCATGGTCTTGGACATCCCAGGCATCGGGCAGGTTCCAGGTAACAACGGAACCCCTGGGGAGCAAGGGTGAAAATCATCGGGATCGCCGCCAGTCTCCACGCGGGGTCTTTCATCAACAGGCTGCTGGACGCGGCGGGTGGCGAGCTGCCGCGAGGCGCCGGCTTCGAGGTCTGGGGGGAGCTGGGCGAGATCCCGCCGTACGCTCCCGGCCCGATGATCCCGGCCACGGCGCGGCGGCTGCTGGGGCTGGTGGCGGGGTGCGACGCGGTCCTGCTGACCGCTCCCGAGCACAGCCTGCTGCCGATCGAGCTGGGGTACGCGCTGGACTGGATGTCGGCCCGCGAAGGGCTGTCGGGCAAGCACGTGGCGGTGATGAGCGCCAGCGCGCGGGCCTGCGGGGCCATGTGGGCCCAGGCGGAGCTCTACAAGCAGCTCCAGCACGCGGGCGCGGTGGTGACGGGGGCCGAGCTGGTGATCTCGCCCGCCTGCCCGCACTTCGACGAGGACGGCCGGCTCACCTCGCCCGACCTGCGCAAGCAGGTGCGGGCCGTGGTCGGGCAGCTCTGCCCGGCCGAGATCCTGGAGCCCGCCCTGTCGCTCTGACGCCTCTGCGGCCCGCAGGGCTCAGGGGACGGCGGCCCGGCGGCTCGCGGCCTGTTGCGCGAGGCTCAGGGCTCGCGGCCTGTTGCCCGGAGGTCAGGCTCGCGGCCGGTGGCGTGGGCTCAGGGCTCGCGGCGCAGGCGCTTCAGGTCCGCGCGGTGCTTCTTGCTGGCGATGCGGCGTTCGACCGCGCCCCGGCTGGGCTTGGTCGGGCGGCGGCGCTTCGGCGGCGGGGCGATGGCCTCGCGCAGGCGCTGCGCGAGCCGGTGCTCGGCGGCCTCCCTGTTGCGCAGCTGCGAACGGTATTCGGAGGCGACGATCGTGATCGTGTCGCCGCCGATCCGGTCGAGCGCCCTGGCCTTCAGCGCCGGCGGCAGCGCCGTGGTCGCGGCCACGTCGAAGATCAGCTCCACGCGGCTGTCGGTCGTGTTGACGCCCTGACCGCCCGGGCCTGAGGAACGGGAGAAGCGCCAGACGAGCTCGGCGTCGGGGATGACGACCGAGTTGTTGACGACGAGCGGGCCGGGCATGCGTGGGGCTCCTGTTCACAGAAGAACGTTCTTTACGAGAGTGTCACCGTATATGGCCGTCATATGCCGTCCGCAACGGCATTTCCAATTTCCGTGGTCGCTGCGAATATGAGAGGAACATTCCACAGGAGAGGCGACATTCCATGCAGCCTGTCTCGGCCGCGCAGGCGGGCCTCACCGTGGTGCTGGCCATCGTTTCCGCCGTCGGGTTCCTGTTGCTGCGCTGTCAGGGCAAGGGGCGGCCGTTCGGGCCCGGCGGGCGGCGGCTGGCGATCCTCATCACCGTGCTGACCGGCTCCATGTCCGCCGGTGTGGCGTTGCTGAGCGGAATGTTGCTGAACCAGTACCTGGCCACCGTGCTGGGCGCCATCGCGCCGAGCGGCCTGTGGCTGAGCCAGATGCGGGCGAAAGAGGACGAGCGGCGCTCGCTGGGGCGGGAGGCGGCGACGTTCTGGCTGGTGTCGCTGCTGTCCCGGCTCGACCAGGCGATGGCCGAGGATCAGCGGGTCTGGTGCGAGAAGCGGGTGGACGACTCCTGGAACGTCTACGAGCTCAGCCTGGCCGCCCACCGCTACCACGAGCGGATCGCCGAGCGGCTCACCCCCGACGAGCGCAGGCGGGAGCGGGTGCACGCCAGGCTCGACGCGATCGAGCGGCGGCTGGACGTCGCGGCGCTGGTCGAGGACGGCGGGACGCGGGCGAAGGTGGTCACGGCGCTGAACGGGTCGCGGCACACGCGGATGGCCAGGTACGAGCGGTACCTGAACGATCTGACCCGGCTGCACGGGGTGCTCAGGCACGACGCGGAGAGCGACCTGATGCGGCTGCTGGCCTCGGCGTACCGCGCGGGCTACCGGTCGCTGCCGCCGTACGCGCCGCCCACGCCCGCACGCGAGAACGGGCTCGGAGCGGTCAGGCGGGCCCGATGAGGCCTGATGGGGCACGGTGAGGTCCGGTGCGGCCTGATGGCGTGCGTGACTCGTGCCCCGGCGCTGCTCTGGCGGTCAGGCGGGTGGGTTGAGTGCGGTGACCGAGCCTTCGGCGTCGCCCAGCGTGAACGACAGCCGGGCGCCGAGTGCGTCGATGACGGAGCCCAGGGTGCGGAGCGTCAGGTTTTCGTCGCCCGACAGGATCTGGCTCACCCGGCCGGCCGACACGCCCATGGCCACGGCCAGGTCGGACCGGGTTATCTTGTGCTCCCGCATGTACCACGTGATCTCGTCGACGACTTCCTGGGCGAGGCCGCCCACCTCGTCGCGATTGCTCCGGCGAAGGGTCATCTCGGTCTCGCTCTCGACGATCCGTCCCTGATGACTTCACTTTAGCTCTACCTAAACCTTTAGGCAAGCCTAAAGCGGATCGATGTCTTGACGGTCGCTTGCAAGCGGCGTATGCCAGTATCGCGCGAAAGATCACGGGGTGGGGGAGGCGCGGTGACCGCGATAGTCGGTGTGCACGGGATCGGCAAGTACAAGTACTACCTGGAGGCCGGCCGCTCGGCGACGGGCGCGGAGGAGGCCATGCGGCTCAAGTGGGACCGCTACCTGCACTTGGCGCTCGGGGGCGAGGCCGGGGCGTACTTCAGCGAGATCGCCTACTTCGCGCACCACCTGCACGCGGGCAAGGAGCGCGGCGCGGCGCCGCAGTCGTTCGCGGCCATGGAGAGCTCCGCGCAGCAGGTCCTCGCCGGCTGGGCGAAGAACCTCGGCGTGGGCGAGCACGTCACGGGCGTGCTCAAGTCGGTCACCGGCTGGCTGCTGACCCGGCTGGACAGCAGGTCGGAGGCGTTCGCCAAGCTGTTCGCGCCCGAGGTGGCGACGTACCTGACCGACCAGGCGAAGCGCGAGAGGTGCAGGAAGGCCGTGGCCGACGTCCTCCACCGGCACCGGCCGAAGGTGGTGATCGCGCATTCGCTCGGCAGCGTCGTCGCGTACGAGACCCTGTGGGCCAACCCGGACATCGAGGTCGACCTCCTGCTCACCCTCGGCAGCCCGCTCGGCATGCGCAACGTCATCTTCGAGCGCCTGCTGCCCGCGCCCATCAACGGCCGCGGCGAGCGCCCCAAGGGCGTCAAGCGCTGGGTGAACATCGCCGACAAGGACGACATCGCCGCCATCCCGCCCGGGCTGCGCGAGAGCTTCACCGGCATCGACGCCGAAGAACTGGTCAATCTGGACTGGATCGACTTCCACACGGTGGAGAAATACCTGGGCTGCCCGGCGCTGGACCCGCATCTGCGACCATTCCTGGCATGACGTGGATTGTGTTCGACTACGGCGGCGTCCTGTCGCTCCCGCAGCCCGAGTCCGACGCCGACGCGATGGCGCGGGCGGTCGATGCGGAGCCCGAGGCGTTCAAGCGCCGCTACTGGGAGCACCGCCTGGACTTCGACCGGGCCACCCTGAGCCCGCTCGCCTACTGGTCGGCGGTGCTCGCGCGGCCCGCCACCCCGTCGGAGACAGCCCGTCTGGTGGCCATGGACCTCACCAGCTGGGCCTACCCCGACGAGGGCACGGTCGCCGTCCTCGGCGACCTCATCGAGGAAGGACGTGACGTGGCGCTGCTGTCGAACGCGCCCGCCGTCCTCGGGGAAGGCCTGGACCAGCTCCCGTGGATCGCCGCGATCGGGCACCGCTTCTACAGCGGCAGGATGGGCCTGGTGAAGCCGGACCGGGAGATCTACGACGAGATGGCCCGCGGGCTCAAGGCCGACCCCGCCGAGATCGTCTTCATCGACGACCGCCAGGAGAACGTCGCGGGCGCGGAGACGGCGGGCATGACCGGCCTGCACTTCACCGACGCCGCCGCGCTGCGGGAGGCACTGACCGGCGTCCGGTGATCTGTCGTCGGCGGCACTGACCCGCGTCCGGTGATCCGCCACCGGCGGCACGACGGTGGATCATGGGCGGAGGGCCTGCGAGAACTGGACGACTGATGCTGTTCATCCACGCTTGACTCGGCTGTCACGGCCGGGTCAGCGCGGGCGGACATACCTGTGAACGTGGACCGCAGAGCCTTTCTGACAGCGGCGACAGCCGGCCTTCTTCTCCCTCAGTCCGTCACCCCGGCGGCTGCCGCCTCCCGGGGCAGAACCCTCGCAGCCGACCCGTTCACCCTGGGCGTGGCCTCCGGCGACCCCTCGACCGACGGCTTCGTCCTGTGGACCAGGCTGGCCGTCGACCCGCTGAGCGGCGACGGCCGCGGCGGCATGCCCGCCCGCGACGTGGACGTGGCCTGGCAGGTCGCGGCCGACGAGCGCTTCACCACGATCGTCGAATCGGGCACCGCCTCCGCCAGGGCGCGCGACGCCCACAGCGTGCACGTCGAGCTGAAGGGGCTGGAGCCGGGCCGCGACTACTTCTACCGCTTCAAGAGCGAGGGCCGGCTCTCCCCGGCGGGCCGTACGAGGACGACGCCCGCGGGGGAGACACCCCTCACGTTCGCGGTGGCCGCGTGCGCGCACTACGAGCACGGCTACTACACCGCCTACCGCCGCCTGGCCGAGCAGGAGCCGGAGCTGGTGGTGTTCCTCGGCGACTACATGTACGAGTACGGCCCCAGCGGCTACACCGCCCTGGCCGGCCGCGTACGCACCCACACGCCGGGCAAGTGCGAGACCCTGGGCGACTACCGGCTGCGCCACGCCCAGTACAAGAGCGACCACGACCTCCAGGCCGCGCACGCGGTGGCGCCGTGGCTGGTGGCGTTCGACGACCACGAGGTGGAGAACAACTGGGCCGGGCCCGTCTCCAGCACGGGGGCGCCGGGGTTCGCCAGGCGCAGGGCGGACGCGTTCAGGGCGTACTACGAGAACATGCCGCTGCGCCGCGCCAGCGTCCAGGGGGCGGTGCTGCGGGTCAACCGGCGGGTCTCCTGGGGAACGCTGGCCCGCTTCCACCTGCTCGACACGCGGCAGTTCCGCGACGACCAGGCGTGCCTGGACGGCGTGCGGGCCGGGTGCGACGACCGGCTGGCGGACGAGCGGACGCTGCTCGGGGCCGACCAGTGGCGCTGGCTGGAGGGCGGGCTGCGCGGCTCCGACGCCCGCTGGAACCTGCTCGGCCAGCAGATCATGATGGCGCAGCGCGACTACAAGGTCGGTCCGGGGCGGGAGGTGAACCTGGACTCGTGGGACGGCTACGCGGCCGAGCGGACCCGGCTGCTGGGGTCGCTGGCGCGCACGTCCAACCCGGTGGTGCTGACGGGGGACGCGCACATGCACCACCTGGCCGAGCTGAAGACCGACTTCGACGACCCGGACGCGCCGGTGGTGGCCAGAGAGCTGGTGGCGTCGTCGGTCGCCAGCGACGGTGACGGGTATCGGGACCGTACGTGGATCGCGGAGGCGCTGCAGGAGAACCCGCACATCTCGTACATCGATCAGCGGCGGGGGTATCTGATGGCGCGGCTGACTCGCGACGAGATTTCCGTTGATTTCCGGACATTGGACTACATCTCACGCAAGGGGGCTCGCGCCAAGACCGCCCACCGCCTCACCATCCCAGCCACCACCGGCGCAGCCGCCGCCGCCCAGGCAGCAGCACCCCGCGTCGGCTGAGCGAGCGCCGGGCCTCCTCGCGTCCGTTGCGCGGAGACCAGGGCTCCCCGCTTCGGCTGAGCGGGCGCGTGGGCTCCCGCGTTGGCTGAAGGTTCGCTGGGAGCCCGCTGAAGATTCGCTCAACCGGACGCGCCGCCGGGGCAGGCGTCCGGTCTCGTGGGGACCTCATCGGGCCCGTCCGGGTTCTCCGGAGCCAGGCGTCCGGTCTCCGGCGGGCCTCGGCGGGCCTCTGGGTCAGGCGTCCACTCTTCGGCCGACCTCGTCGGGGCCGTACGGGTGCTCTGGGTCAGGCGTCCGGCCAGGTGCCGTCGGGGAACTCGCCCGACGTGCCGCCCGACATGACCACCTGGTCGCTCTCGCCGAGGCCCGAGGTGACCTCGACGTACTGGTCGCCGCGCACCCCCGTCTGCACCACCTTCGCCGAGTCCCGGTCGCCGGAGCGCACCGTGACCACCTGGGTGCCGTCCGACCTGCTGCGCACCGCCGCGGCGGGCACGTAGATCGCGTTCTCGGCCTCGTCCGTGGTGACCGTCACCGAGGCGGTCTGGCCGAGCATGAGCCCGGTCGGCGGCTTGCCGAAGGCGAGGGTGACCGAGTAGCGGACGAGCTGCCCGTCCACGGTCGCCGTCGGGGCGATCGCCGTCACCGTGCCCTCGTACCGCTCGCCGCTCCGGGTGGCCAGCGTGACCTGGGCCTGCTGGCCGAGCTTCAGCCGGTTCACGTCGGACTCGGTGACCATGGCCTGGACCTGGAGCTCGTTCAGGTCACCGAGGCTGATGAAGGTGCTGGTGCCCGCGCTGTCGCCGACGCCGCCCGCGACCGACAGGATCGTGCCCGCGGCGGGGGCCAGGATGCGGGTGGCCCGTACGCCGTCGGCGGCCTGCTCCAGCGCGGCCTCCGCGCGGTCCACGTTCGCGGCGGCCTGGTCCTCGCTGACCCCGCTCTTGGCCGCCGAACCCGTGCCGGTGTTGCCACCGCCGGTCGTGCCGGTGCCCGGGTTCGTGCCGGTGCCCGTATTGCCGGTGCCCGTAGTACCTGTGCCCGTGCTCCGGTTGCAGGAGCTCTGGGACGGACGGGTGCCGTCCGTCGTGGCGGTCCTGGACGAGGGTTTGGCGCCGGCCGTGGGCTTGCCGCTGGCCGACGGTTTCCCGCTGGTGGACGGCTTGGCGCTGGTCGAGGCCTTGCCGGTGGGCGAGCCCGTCGCCGACGGGCTGGCGGACGCGGACGGGCGGCCGGTGGACTGCCCGGTCCCGCCGGTCGGGGAACCGCCGGCCTGGGTGGGGGTGACCGTGGTGGTGACGGTGGCCGTCGGGGTGGCCGTCACCGTAGCCGTCACTGTCGCGGTCACCGTGACCGTCACCGTCGGCTGGGGCTCGGGTCCCGTGGGGCCGGACGTCGGCGTGTTCGTGGGATGCGGTGAGGAGGTCGGCGTCGCGCCCTCGCCCTTGAGAGGAGGTGCCGTCGGCCCGAACGCGCCGTTCGCCGCACTTGCGCCGCCCCCGCCACCGGTCCCGCCATTGGTCGCGCTGCCGGTCCCGCTCCCGGTGGCAGGTGCGCTGCTCTTGGTCGCGGTGCTGTTCACGGCGCTGCCGTCCACCGCGCCACCTGTCGCCTGGGCCGTCGCGGCCGGGCTGCCCCCAGCGGTGGATGTCGTGGTGCCGGCCGGCTGGGTCGTGGCCCCAGGCGTCGCAGTGCCGGCCGGGGTGCCGGCCGGGGTGCCCGTCGCCTTGCCCGCCGGAGTGGCGTTGCTCCCGGCCGGGGTGCAGGCCGCGGGCGTGCCGCCGCCCGTGGTGGGCCCAGTGGTGGGCCCAGTGGTGGGCGCAGCGGTGGATGTGGCCGCGGCCTTCTCCTGTGCCTCCTCGGCCGCGGCCAGGTCGGCTTTGGCCGCCGTGTACGCCTCCCGCGCCCCCCGGCTGTCGATCCTGGCCAGGACCTGGCCTTTCTTCACCTTGGCGCCGACCTTGACGTAGACCTTCGTCAGCGTCCCGGAGGAGCCGAACGCCAGGTCCCTGCGCGAGCCGTCCACCGTGCTGCCCGCCGCGCTCACCGAGGCCGTGATCTGGCCGCGCTGCGCCGAGGCGAGCCGGACCTGGACGGTGGCGGGGTCGTCGTCGCGGAGTGCCAGCGCCAGGCCGGATCCGGCGACGAGCACGGCCAGGGCGAGGCCGCCCAGCACGAAAGTCGGTCTCATGAGGGCCCATCCTGGCGGAGCAGGTTTGCGCCAGGCTGCGAGGAGCCTAAGAGTTACCTGTGTGCCGCGGCGAGCCTTGGACCTGTCAGCGAACGTTCAGCTAGCTCGCGGCTGCGGCGCAGCATTGTGTGCAAGGGTCACCCGCTGTGAAGGTGTCGACAAGGCGCAGAGCGCTGATGACCAACGGAGCGCTGGCGGTGCTCCTGCTGGGCGGTGCCGTGTTCGCCTATACCCAGCTCGGCACGGGCCAATCGGAGAGCGAGACGGCCGTCAGGACGGTGAGCGTGAGCCGCGGCTCCGTGACCGCCTCGGTGTCCGCGTCGGGCGCGGTGGCGAGCTCCCAGTCCCGTTCGCTCTCGTTCGGTACGAGCGGCACGGTCGAGAAGATCTACGTCAAGGCCGGGGACAAGGTCGCCAAGGGTGACCTGCTGGCCAGGCTGGACGACTCCGCCGCCCAGGAGAGCCTGTCGGCGGCGCAGGCCACGTACCAGAGCGCCCTCGACGATGGGACCGATACGGCCCAGCTCTACGCCGCCTACATCAAGGCGCGCAACTCCTACAGGGAGGCGCAGCGCACGGTCGCGGCCACCGTGCTGAAGGCCCCGTTCAAGGGCACGATCACCGCGGTGAACGGCTCGGTCGGCGGGACCAGCTCAGGCTCGGGCGGCACCTCAGGATCCGGTTCGGGTGCGACGAGCGCCGCCTCCGGCGCGAGCCAGAGCTCCGGCTCCAGCGGCTCCAGTGCCTCCAGCAGCTTCGTCGAGCTCGCCGACGTCGGGAAGCTGCAGCTCGTCGGCACCTTCACCGAGTCGGACGTCGGCAAGCTCAAGCAGGGCCAGGAGGCCACGATCACGTTCGACGCGCTGCCCGGGGTGACCGCCACCGGCAAGGTCACCCAGATCGAGCCGGTCGCGTCCACCAGCAACAACGTCGTGCAGTACCCGGTCACGGTCACGTTCACGAAGGTCCCGAGCCAGGTGCGGCTGGGCCAGACGGCCACGGTCGCGGTCGTGGTCGGCCAGGCCGAGAACGTCGTCACCGTGCCCTCCACGGCGATCTCCACCAGCGGCGGCCAGACCTCGGTCACCGTGCTCAAGGACGGCAGGCAGACCAGGACTCCCGTCGAGGTCGGCGTGCAGGGCACCACGATGACCGAGATCAAGTCGGGGGTGTCCGAGGGTGACCAGATCGTGCCGCCGGCCACCACGACCAGCACCACCGGCGGCAACCAGCGGCAGTTCGGCGGCGGCGGCGGATTCCCCGGCGGCGGCGTTCCCGCCGGAGGCGGGCGATGAGCGCCCCCGAGGTGGACGGCACCTCGCCGGCGGGCGTCCCCGAGACGAACGGCAAGGCGCGGGCGAACGCCTCTGAGGCGGGTGGCAAGGCGCGGGCGAACGCATCCGAGATGGGTGGCAGGACGCACGTGAGCGCTCCCGGGAGCGGCGAAAAGGCGCCCGTCCTGCGCGTGCAGGACCTGGTCAAGGAGTACGGCGACGGAGACGCGAAGGTCCGTGCCCTGCGCGGGATCAGCCTGGACGTCGAGCGCGGGGACTACCTCGCCATCATGGGCGCCTCCGGCTCCGGCAAGTCCACGCTGATGAACATCCTGGGCTGCCTCGACATCCCCACCTCCGGCACGTACCTCATCGACGGCGCCGACGTGGGCCATCTGGACGAGCACCAGCTCGCCATCTTGCGCAACCGCAGGGTCGGGTTCGTCTTCCAGTCGTTCAACCTGATCCCGCGCATGAGCGCGCTGGCCAACGTCGAGCTGCCCCTCGTGTACGGCGGCGTCGGCCAGGCCGATCGGCGCGCGCGGGCGCTGGCCGCGCTGGAGCAGGTCGGGCTGACCGACCGCGTGCACCACGAGCCGAACCAGCTCTCCGGCGGCCAGCAGCAACGCGTGGCCGTGGCCAGGGCCCTGGTCACCGCGCCGGCCCTGCTGCTGGCCGACGAGCCGACGGGCAACCTCGACACCGCCTCCACGAAAGACGTCCTGCAGATCATGGACAGGCTCAGCGAGTCCGGCCGCACCATCGTGATCATCACGCACGAGGACGACGTGGCCGCGCACGCCAAGCGGGTGATTAGGCTGGTGGACGGCGAGATCGTGGAGGACCGCCGCCAGTCGCCGGTGGACGGCCCGCCGCCGCGCATGGTGGAGGCGGCCAGATGAACCAGTTCGAGATCCTCCGTTTCGCGCTGCGCGGCCTGCTGGCCAACAAGATGCGCAGCTCGCTGACCACGCTCGGCATCCTCATCGGCGTCGCCGCGGTCATCCTGCTGGTCGCCGTCGGCGAGGGCTCCTCGCAGAGCATCCAGAAGAACATCCAGCGGCTCGGGGCCAACACGCTCACCATCTCGCCGTCCTTCTCAGGAGGCGGCGGAGGCGGTGGCGGCGGCGGGCGCGTGCAGGGCGGCGGCGGGAACACCGGGCCGCGCACCCAGGCCAGGCAGCTCAGCCTGGCCGACGCCAAGGCGCTGACCGACAAGACCCTCGCGCCGTCGGTCAAGAGCGTCTCGCCCGTCGTGAACGCCACCTCCGCGACCGCCGCGTACGGCGCCGCCAGCCATGCCATCACCCAGTTCGTCGGCACGTACCCCAGCTACTTCGAGGCCACCAACAAGCCGGTGGTCAAGGGCACCTACTTCTTCAACGACGACGTGGTGGCCGCCAGGAAGGTCGTGGTGCTCGGCCAGACCGTGGTGGAGGAGCTGTTCGGGACCGTCGATCCGATCGGCAAGCAGGTCAGCGTGTCCGGCGTGCCGTTCACGGTCGTCGGCGTGCTGAAGGAGGCCGGGTCCACCGGCATGCAGGACGCCGACGACGTGGCCATCGCGCCGCTGCCCGCCGTACAGCAGAGTCTGAGCGGATTCGGCTCGCTCGGCTCGATCGTGGTGCAGGCGTCGGGGGCGGAGGCGACGACGACGGCGCAGTCCGAGGTCACGGCCGTCCTCAACCAGCGGCACGGCATCACGGGCGACAACGCCGACTACCGCATTCTCAACCAGGCCACCCTGCAGGAGACCGTCAGTGAGGCGACCGGCACCTTCACCGTGCTGCTCGGCGCGGTCGCCGCGATCTCGCTGCTGGTGGGCGGCATCGGCATCACGAACATCATGCTGGTGACCGTCACCGAGCGCACGCGCGAGATCGGCATCCGCAAGGCCATCGGCGCGCCCAGGAGCGCGATCCTGGGCCAGTTCCTGCTGGAGGCCACGTTGCTCAGCTTGGTCGGTGGGTTGTCGGGGGTGCTGGTGGCGTTCGTGGGGACCAGGTTCACCATCGCCGGCATCGAGCCGGTCCTCGTGCCGTCGTCGGTCGCGCTGGCGCTGGGCGTGTCGGTGGGGATCGGGCTGTTCTTCGGCAGTTATCCCGCCAACAGGGCGGCCAAGCTCAGGCCGATCCAGGCCTTGCGCCACGAGTGACCCGCGCCACGGACAGCGCGCCCCCAACTCGCGCCCCCAACTCGCGCCCCCAACTCGCGCCCCCCAACTCGCGCCATGACCAAGGAGAATCGCATGGACCAGCTGGACTCCTCCCCGTTCCCCGACGACCTGCGGGAAGAGCTCGCCGTGCAGCCCAGGCGGGGCCCGTCGAAGCTCACCCTGGCGCTGGCCGCCGGCGTCGTCCTGGTGGCCGGGGTGCTCATCGGCATCCAGGCGGGCAAGCTGTTCGGCACGCCCGCCGCCACGGTGGCGGGCGGGCCGCAACGTTCCACGGGCGGGTACGGCCAGCAGCAGCTGCCCGGCGGCTACAACCAGCGCGGCCAGCAGCCCGGCGGCGGCCAGCAGCCGGGTGGCGGCCAGCAGCAGCCCGGCGGCGGGCAGCGGATGGGCGGCGGCACCGTCGGCACCGTGGAGAAGGTCGAGGGCGGCAAGGTCTACGTGAAGACCACGGACGGCGCCACCGTCACGGTGACCACGACGGACCAGACCACCGTCCAGATTTCCAAGCCCGGTAAGGTGTCCGACCTGGAGACCGGCACCTCGGTGGTCGTGCGTGGCCAGCAGGGCGGCGACGGCTCGGTGGCCGCGGCGTCGATCACCCAGGGCGGGCAGGGATTCCAGGGAGGAGGCCCGCGATGAACGAACCCGAGGCCAGGCTGCTGGTGGTCGACGACGAGCCCAACATCAGGGAGCTGTTCTCGGCCAGCCTGCGCATGGCCGGGTTCGAGGTGCTGACGGCGGCCGACGGCATGGAGGCGCTGCGGGTGGCGGAGGAGAGCACGCCGGACCTGGTGATGCTCGACGTGATGCTGCCCGACCTGGACGGCCTGGCGGTCGCCGGGAGGCTGCGGTCCCGTGGCCGCCGGGTGCCGGTGCTGTTCGTGACGGCCAAGGACACGCCGGAGGACCGGCTCGCCGGGCTGGGGCTCGGCGAGGACTACGTGACCAAGCCGTTCAGCCTGGAGGAGGTCATCGCCAGGATCCGGGCCGTGCTGCGCAGGACCCGCAGGGGGACGCCGCCGCCGAACCGCCTCCAGGTCGCCGACCTCGAACTGGACGAGGAGACCCACGAGGTCTGGCGCGACGGCATCCCGATCAGGCTGTCGCCCACGGAGTTCAGGCTGCTGCAGTACTTCATGCTGAACGTCGGCCGGGTGCTGTCGAAGACGCAGATCCTCGACCACGTCTGGAACGGTGACTGGCGCACCGACGTCGGGCTGGTCGAGTCGTACGTGTCCTATCTGCGGCGCAAGGTGGACATCGGCGAGCGCAAATACCTGCACACGCTGCGCGGAGTCGGCTACATCCTCCGCCCGCCCCGCGTATGAGCTCCAACGGAAGGGGCGCCCCGGAGCAGGGCGGCTCGGGAAAGAGCGCCACGGCGCAGGCCGCCTCGGGGAAGGGCGCCGCGGACAAAGGCGCGCAGCGGAAGGGGAGCGCGCTGAGGCGGTGGCTCGCGGTGCGCAAGCAGCTCGCGCGGACCCCGCTCTGGCTGCGGCTGGTCTCCGCCACCCTCCTCCTGGTCACCCTCGCCATCACCCTGACGGGCCTGTTCGCCGTGCGGCTGCTGCGCGGCTACCTCGTCGAGCGCGTCGACCAGCAGCTGCGCGCCGCCAGCAGGCCCGTACGCGACGTGCCGCCGCCCCCCGACCTGCGCCCGGAGGCGCGCCCGCAGCGCCTCTTCGGCCTGTTCCACTCGGTGCTGCTGGACTCCGGCGGCGTCGCGATCAGGACGCTCAGCGAGTCGACCGACGAGCACACGCCCGCCCTGCCCCGGCTGACCGGCGCCGACGTCGTCGCGCGCCAAGGGCGGCCCTTCACCGTGGACTCCCGCGCCGCGGGCGGCCCGAGCTGGCGGGTGGTCGCCGTTCCCGGCAGGCTGGGGGAGAGCCGGGTGTTCGCCATCAGCCTGGGCGACGTGGACGGCACGGTCTCCCAGCTCGGCCTGATCGTGGCGGTCGGCGGCGGCGGCACGCTCATCGTGCTCGGATTCGCCTGTTATTGGCTGGTACGCCGGAGCATGCGCCCGCTCGGCGAGATCGCGCGTACGGCCAAGGACATCGCCGGCGGCGACCTGTCGCGCCGCGTGCCGCTCTGGGCCGGCACCACCGAGGTCGGCAAGCTCGGCCGCTCGCTCAACACCATGCTCGCCCAGATCGAGTCGGCCGCGCGCGAGCGCGAGGCGGCGGCCGAGTCGGCCCGCGCGTCCGCCACGGCCGCCAAGCGCTCCGAGGAGCTGATGCGCAGGTTCATGGCCGACGCCTCGCACGAGCTGCGCACGCCGCTGACGTCGATCAGGGGGTTCGCGGAGCTGTACCGGCTGGGGGAGGACAAGGACCTGGCCGAGGCCGTGCGCCTGCTGAGCCGCATCGAGGGGCAGGCGGCCCGGATGGGGCTGCTGGTGGAGGACATGCTCCTGCTGGCCAGGCTCGACCAGCGGCGCGCGCTGGCCATGCGGCCCGTGGACCTGCTCAGCCTGGCGGCCACGACGGTGATCGACGCCCAGACCCTGGCGCCCGACCGGCGGATCGAGCTGGTCCGGCTGTTCGGCAAGGAGGGCGACGTGATGGTGACGGGGGACGAGTCGCGGCTCGGGCAGGTGCTCAACAACCTCGTGACGAACGCGCTCACCCACACCCCGCCGGGCACGGCCTTCCAGGTGCGGGTCGGCGTGGACGGCGACCAGGCCGTGGTGGAGGTGGCCGACGAAGGGCCGGGGTTCTCCGCGGAGGTGGCGGAGCGCGTGTTCGAGCGGTTCTACCGGGCCGATCCCGCGCGCAGCCTGGGCGGGTCCGGGCTGGGGCTGTCGATCGCGGCGACGCTGGTGGAGGCGCACGGCGGCATCGTCGTGGCGGAGGGCCGGCCGGGCAAGGGCGCTCTGTTCCGGGTGATCCTGCCCGTCGACGGGCAGGCCGCGGTTACGCCGGAGAAAGCCCTGCCGAGCTGACGCCGCCTCAGCCGAAGGAAGCTCAGCCGAGCTGACGCAGGCTGAGGTGGTGGAAGCTCAGCCGAGCTGACGCAGGCTCAGGTGGTGGAAGCTCAGCCGAAGGCGTAGCCGTACAGGCCGGTGCCCTTGCTGAGGCGGCGGACCTTGCCGAGCCGCAGGCCCGGCTTGCGCGCGCCGGGCGCGTACAGGACCAGGCCCTGGTCGGGGGCGGCGACCACCAGCCCGTACAGCGGCGGCCGCTTGGCCAGCGAGCGGTAGCGCCCGCCCTGCGGGAGCGCCGCCAGGGAGGCGCCGAAGTCCCGGCCCTCGCCCTTGACCAGCAGGTTCCCGGCCCGGGTGAGCCCGCCGGACGCGCGTCCCATGAGCACCTGGACCGCCTTCTCACCGGGCACGCCCACGGCCAGCTCGTCGTGGCCGTCGCCGTTGAAGTCCCCGGCCGCCAGCGACGCCCCGAACCGGTCGTAGTAGCGCGGCACGCCCTGGAGCGAGTTCTGCGACCAGGCCTCGCTCTTGTAGGCGCTGAGACCGCCCCGGGAGCCGTACAGGACGTCCACGGTGCCGTCGCCGTAGTCCATGGCCCGCTGGTTGGCGCTGAGCCCCTCGCCGGGAACGCCGATGGCCAGGTCGGACCGGCCGTCGCCGTTGAAGTCGCCGGTGGCCAGCGCCGCGCCGAACCCGTCCCACTTCTCCGAGGCCCCCTTGATGCCCGGCGTGCTCTGCGTGAGCTGCCGGGCCCGCCGCCCGCGTACGTCGATCACGGTGACCGAGCCCTGCCCGTCCAGCTTGACGCTGTCGGCGGGCGCGCCGACGACGAGCTCGTCCCGGCCGTCGCCGTCGAAGTCGCCGGTGGCCAGCGCCGCCCCCCACTGGTCGGTGACGCTCGCCGCCTGCCGCACCCACGGCGTCTTCTGCGTGATCTGGTACGGCTTGCGGCCCTTCATCCAGTACACCGTCACCGCCCCGCCCGACCGGTGGCTGGGCGCGCCCACGACGAGCTCGTCCCTGCCGTCCCCGTCGAGGTCCCCGGCCGCCAGCGACGCCCCGAACCGATCGCTCGACGGCTTGGCCAGCGCCAGCTGCCTGCCCGCCACCAGGCCGCCGGGGGAGCCGTGGTAGAGCTGGACGACGCCGTTCCCGTCGCCGCCGGGCACCCGTTCGCCCGCGAACTCCTCCGACACCCCCACCGCCAGGTCGGCGCAGCGGTCCCCGTCGAAGTCGCCCACGGCCAGCGCCGACCCGAACGAGTCGCCCGGCTCCGCGCCCTCCTGGGAGAGCTTCACCTTCTTCCCCGAGCCGTAGATCACGGTCATCGATCCGGCCCTGGAGCCGTCGTAGGGCGCGGCCACGGCGAGGTCGGGCCGGGCGTCGCCGTCGAAGTCGAGCGGGTGCCCGCCGCACGCGTGAGCCGCGGCGGGGGCCGTACCGGAAGCGAGAGGAAGAACCAGGCAGGCGGCGAGCAGCGCATTCATACCGGAAGTAATGTCCACACCGGTCGAACCGTGCCTGAACGCCGCGAGAACGGGCCAGGAGGGCAGGATGCACATCGGCCGCCGGGTCCCGCTGAGCCGGGAACGTGCCAGGATAGACGGGTGGACATCGATCTCGCGGATCTGGATTTCTGGCGCAAATCCCTTAAAGAGCGAAATGAGGCTTTCGCCCAGCTCCGGCAACAGGAGCTTCCGGTGTTCTTCCCCGAGAAGAAGGTGCCGTTCCTCCGCTCAGGCAAGGGCTTCTACGCCCTCGTACGCCACGCGGACGTGGTCGAGGCCAGCCGCAACGCCAAGATCTTCTCCAGCGAGCCCGCCGTCACCAACCCCGAGCCGCCCGGCTGGGTGAAGCAGGTGTTCGGCGAGTCGATGGTCAACATGGACGACCCCCGCCACGCCCGCCTGCGCAGGATCGTCACCCGCTCGTTCAGCCCGAAGATGCTGGCCAACCTGCAGAGCGACATCGAGGCCGCCTGCGCGCGCATCGTGGACGGCGTCGTGGCGGAGGGCCCGAGGGACTTCGTCTCCCAGGTGGCCGCCAAGCTGCCCATCCACGTCATCTGCGACATGCTCGACATCCCGCAGGAGCTGCGCGACAAGGTCCACCAGCACGTCGACGTCTCCACCGCCTACACCGGCGTGCGCCCCAGCCTGGCACGCAGCGTGCAGATGGCCGGCCAGAACATGCTGGCCCTGCTGGCGCTCCAGCGCATGGTCATCAAGCTCGGCCACGAACGCGCCGCCGACCCCAAGGGCGACCTGGTCTCCCTGCTGGTCAACGCCAACCCGGACGGGGAGAAGCTCGCCGACCGCGAGCTGGGCTCGTTCTTCGCGCTGCTGCTGGTCGCGGGCAACGAGACCGCGCGTAACACGATGGCCCACGGCATCAGGCTCCTCACGGAGAACCCGGCGCAGCGCGAGCTGCTGCTGAGCGACTTCGACCGGCACATCAACGGCGCCATCGAGGAGATGGTCCGTTACGTGTCGCCCATCATGCAGTTCAGGCGCACGGTCACCGAGGATTATTCGCTGCGCGGCCTGGAGCTGAAGAAGGGCGACAAGGTGGTCCTGTTCTACGGCTCGGCCAACCGCGACGAGTCGGTCTTCCAGCACGCGGACACGTTCGACATCACCCGCGACACCAAGCCGCACGTCGGCTTCGGCGGGCCTGGCCCGCACTTCTGCCTCGGCGCGAACCTGGCCAGGCAGGAGATGCGCACGATGTTCCGTGAGCTGCTGACCAGGCTGCCCGGCATCCGCTCGGTCGGCGAGCCCGAGCTGCTGCTGTCGAATTTCGACAACAGCGTCCGCAGCCAGGCGTTCACCTTCTAGCGGCTCAGCCGCTCGGTGGGCCGGCGATCCGGGTGACGAGCAGGTCGAGCCGCTCCGCCTGGGCGCTCGGGGGGATCCGGCCGCTTTCCGACAGGGCGGCCATGCCGTGCAACGCGCTCCAGGTGACTTCGGCGAACAGCTCGCGTCGCGGGTCGTCCGGAGGGAAGCAGCTCACGAACTCGTCGAAACAGGCGCGCAGCGGGGCCGGCGTCTCGGCGTGCGCGAACTTCACATCGGTCGGCAGGACGAACATGGCCTGGTAGAGGGCGGGCTGCTCGGTCGCGAACTCCAGGTAGGCACGGCAGACCGCGTGCAGCGCCTGAGGCGGCTCGGGGGCGGCCAGCCGGGTATGCCGCAGGCGGGCCGCGAGCTCACCGAAGCCTTCGACGGCGACGGCGCTCAGGATGGCGTCCTTGCCGTTGAAGTGGCTGTAGAGCACGGGCTGGCTGTACTCGACGCGCTCGGCCAGCCTGCGCGTCGTCACCGCCTCCCACCCTTCGGCCTCGGCCAGCTCGCGGGCGGTCGTGATGATCAGCTGATGGCGTTGGGCGCGTTCACGTTCGCGGCGCTTCGCGATGGCGGACATGGCTGCATCATAGCAACGCTAGACATCGTGTCCAGGATAGGAATATGGTCGCCAACAGGACCGGCTAGTCGTCGTCATCGTCCATCAGGACGTTGGTCCTGATGGTCACGAAGGTGATCAGCGCCGCCAGCACCATCATCCCCGCGCTGATCAGCATCGCGGTCCGGAATCCCGCGTCGAACACCGGCGGGTTCTCGAACGCGTCGCCCACCAGCCCGACCAGCGGCGGCACGGCGGCGACCGCGAGCAGGCTGCCCGTGCGGGCGACGGCGTTGTTGATGCCGCTGGCCGTGCCCGCGTACCGCTCCTGGGCGGTGGCCAGCACGGTCGCCGTCAGCGGCGCGACCGCGCCCGACAGCCCGAGGCCGAAGACCGTGACCGCCGGGAGCACCTGGAACGGGTAGGAGGCGTGGAAGCCGATCGTGCTCATCCAGAGGAACCCGGCGCCCGCCACCAGGATCCCGATCGTCATCGGCCAGCGCGGCCCGACCCGCTTGGCCAGCTCTCCGGCCCTGGCCGACAGCAGCATCATCAGGATCGTCGTGGGCAGCATGGCCAGCCCGGCCACGATGGGGGAGAAGCCGGAGACCACCTGGAGCTGCACCACGAGCAGGAAGAACACCACGCCCATGGCCGCGTACATGATCAGCGTCACCACGTTCACCGCCGAGAACACGCGATCGCGGAAGAGGCTCACCGGGACCAGCGCGTCGGGCGACCTGCGGATCTCGGTCACCACGAACGCCGCGCCCAGCGCCAGCCCCACGACCAGCGGGATCGACACCCCCTTCTGGATCAGCCCGTAGGTGATCCCGGCCAGGGCCAGCGCCGCGAGCACCGCGCCGAGCACGTCGAAGCGCCCCGCGGCCTGCTCGTCCTTGCTCTCCGGCACGTGCCGGAGCGCGACGAACACGATGAGCGCCGCGAACGGCAGGTTGATCAGGAACGCCCACCGCCAGCCGGCCGTCTGCACCAGCCCGCCGCCGAGCAGCGGCCCGATGGCGCTGGCGACCCCGCCCAGCCCCGACCACGCGCCCACCGCCCGCGGCCGGTCGTGCCGGATGAACGACGCCTGGATGATCGCCAGCGAGCCCGGCGTGAGCAGCGCGCCGCCGATCCCCTGCAGCGCCCTGGCCGCGATCAGGAACTCGATGTTCTGGGCCAGCCCGCAGAGCGCCGAGGCCACGGCGAACCAGACGGTGCCGATGAGGAAGACCTTCCGCCGGCCGTACCGGTCACCGAGCGACCCGCCCAGCAGGATCAGCCCCGCCAGGGTGAGCGTGTACGCGTTGATCGTCCACTGCAGCCCGGCCATGCCCGCGTCGAGGTCCTTGCCCAGGAACGGCAGCGCGACGTTCACCACGGTGCTGTCGAGCATCGCGAGCCCGGAGCCGAGCACGGTGGCCCCGAGGATCCACCGGCCGCGAGCCGACTTGAGCTCGATGTGGTGGTTCGCCGCGAGCTCGTTGGGGCCTTCTGTCATGGTCCAATCCTGTCACCGCCGTGCCCCGGAGGGCCCGCGCCCCCGCGCCGCGCTCCCGAGCGCCCGCTGCACAGGCTCCTAGCGGGACTGCGCGCTCCCGAGGGCCCGCAGCACGAACTCGCACACCAGCGCCCCCGCCGTCTCCACCGTCACCTCGCCGCTGATCAGCGGCACCCGCTCGGCCCCCACCACCGCCATGATCATCCGCGCCGTCGCGCCGATGTCGAGCACCCGGAAGTCGCCCGCCTCGACGCCGTTGTCCAGGATCTCCACCAGAATCCGCTGCATCGGCGCGACGTGCTCGGCGAGCTGCTGGTAGGCGTCGGGGCCCAGCGCCGCGCTGAGATCCGCCGCACCGGGGTGCGGGTGCGCGAGCAGCCCGGCGAGCTGGAGCCGGACGAACGCCCGCAACCGGTCCGCCGGCGAGGCGCCCGCGGGCAGCTCCCGCTCGTAGCTGTCGATGAAGTATTGGGTGACCCGCTCGGTGAACGCGAGCAGCAGCGCGGCCTTGTCCGGGAAGTAGTTGTACAGGACCGTCCTGGTGATGCCCGCCTCGCCGGCCACGTCGGTCATCGAGATGGCGTCGATGCCCTGCACCTTGGACAGGCGCGAGACGGCCTGCAGGATCCGGTCGCGCGTCTGGGCGCGGTGCTCGCCGATGGTGGCGGCGGAGATGCGGGGCATGGCTCCCATGGTAGGCCGCCCCGCCCGTCACGTGCCGCCCCCTTGAGACAGGCGGCCGAGCGCCGTCACGTAACTGTCGATTTTTTGCGTAACTCATTTTCATTCTTGCAGTAGTCGTTGTAACATCCCCTCATGCCGAGACGACTCTCCGATGTGGCCGCCTTCGCCGGGGTGAGCGTGGCGACCGTCAGCCGGGTGCTGCACGACAAGCCCGGCATCGCCCAGGCCACCCGCGACTCCGTGCTGACCGCGCTCGACGTCTTCGGCTACGAGCGCCCGCAGAAGCTGCGCAACGACCGGGCCCCGCTCATCGGCCTGGTGCTGCCCGAGCTGCAGAATCCGATCTTCCCCGCCATGGCCGAGCTCCTCGTCACCGAGCTGATCAGGCACAACCTGCTTCCCGTCCTGTGCACCCGCACCGCCGACGGGCTGCCGGAGGCGCACTACGTCGAGATGCTGCTCGCCCAGAACGTCGGCGGCATCGTCTTCATCGGCAGCAGCTACGCCGACGCGGGGCCGGCCCAGGTCAAGGCGCTGCGCGAGCGGAAGCTGCCCATCGTGCTGATCAACGCCGCCGACGAGAACCTCGACGTGCCCAGGGTCTGCGTGGACGACGGCGTCGCCGTGCAGCAGGCGCTCGGCCACCTGCGGGCGCTGGGCCACGAGCGGATCGGCCTGATACTCGGGCCGGTCGGGCACGTCCCGTCCGCGCGCAAGCTCGCCGCGTACGCCGCGCATGCCGAGGAGCGCGGTGACCTGGGGTGGCGCTCTCTCGTGGCGCACACGATCTTCTCCATGCAGGGCGGCGCCAACGCGGCGGGGCGGCTGGTCGGCGGCGAGGGCGTCACCGCCCTGGTGTGCGCCAGCGACGCGCTCGCGCTCGGCGCCATCAGGGCCGTGCGCAAGCTGGGGCTGCGGGTCCCCGCGGACGTGTCCGTCGTCGGGTTCGACGACTCCAGCCTGATGAACGTGACGGACCCGCCGCTGACCACCGTGCGCCAGCCCATCGCGGCCATGGGCGGCGCGGCGGTCGCCGCCCTGATGTCGCAGATCCATGGCCATGTGGTGCCCGTCGACGAGGTGTTGTTCGACCCCGAGCTGATCGTGCGCGGCTCCACCGGCATGTGCGCCGGCGGAGCCGCCCGCTAGCGGCTGCCGGCGGCCCGGAGGGTCTGTCAGTAAATTTCATATCACAGCAAGATTCTTGCGTCACTCTCTGGACATCCGGCGAGTGCGGTTCTACGGTTCTGGGCAACACCTCGGCGCTCAGAAACCTCCAGTCGACACGTCGGCAACCAGCCTTTGACACGAACGGCGGCACCCGCGTACCGCTGGCGATCCGGGCTGCCCAGGTCCATCCACGGAACCGGTCACAAGGGGTTCCACCCACGGAAGGGATCGCTAGTGATGAAGCGCGGCAAGCCCATCGGGCAGTCACTGGCCGTCTGCGCGACCCTCTGCGCGACCATGGCCTCCACGGCGTGCGGCGGCGGGGCCGCCGAGACCGCCGCGTCGCCGGGCGGCCCGGTGACCATCACGGTCAACGGGCTGCCTCCCGCGACCGACGAGTACAACAGGGCCGTCTTCGAGGCCGACGTCAAGGCGTTCGAGGCGAAGAACCCGAGCGTCAGGATCGACGCCAAGGAGGGCTTCATGGACCCTCAGACGTTCAGCGCCAAGATCGCCGGCGGCCAGCTCGAAGACGTCTTCTACGTCTACCTCACCGACGCCCAGAACCTCATCGCCAAGCGGCAGGTCTCGGACATCAGCCCGCACCTGGCCGGATTCCCGGTCACCAAGGACTACAAGCCGGGCCTGATGAAGGTCTTCTCCGACCAGGCCGGCAAGGTGTACGGGCTCCCCGACGACAACTACTCCCTCGGCCTGCTCTACAACCGCAAGCTGTACGCGAAGGCCGGGCTCGACCCGGACCGCCCGCCGGCCACCTGGACCGAGGTCCGCGAGAACGCCAAGAAGATCTCCGCGCTCGGCGGCGGCGTCGTCGGCTACGGCGACTACAGCAAGTCCAACACCGGCGGCTGGCACTTCACCGCCGAGATCTACTCCCTCGGCGGCGACGTCGCGGTCAAGGACGGCGGCGGCGCCTGGCAGGCCGCCTTCAACGACGACCGGGGCCGCCAGGTCCTGCAGCAGCTCAAGGACATGCGCTGGACCGACGACTCGATGGGGCAGCGCCAGCTCCTGGAGTACGACGACCTGGTCAAGCTGATGGCCACCGAGAAGCTCGGCCAGCAGATCGGCTCGACGGGCGACCTCACCAACACCGTCACCCGCTTCAAGGGCACCTACGACGACTACGGCATGGGCCCGATCCCCGGCGGCCAGGGCACGCTCGGCGGCGGCAGCGGTTACATGTTCAAGGCCGGGCTGAGCGCGGAGAAGATCAAGGCGGGGCTGGCCTGGCTGACGTTCAAGAAGAACCCCGACCGCATCGACGCCGACAACGAGCGGTCGGCGGCCAAGGGCCTGCCGGTCGGCCTGCCCGAGCCGAACGTGTGGACCGGCGGCTCCGAGCAGAAGCAGCTCGCCGCCACCAAGAAGCACGCGACCATCCCCACGGAGAACTTCGCGCCCTTCGCCGAAGCGCTCGCCCGCATCCCGGTCAAGCTGGAGCCGCCGAACGCCCAGCAGATCTACGCCGCCCTCGACACGGTCATGCAGAAGGTCCTGACCGACGAGGACGCCGACATCACTCAGCTGCTCTCCGATGCGGAGAAGCAGGTCAACCAGATTCTGTCGACCGTCAAGTAAGGGAACGACTCCATGGCGGTCAGCACCGCGCCGCACCGGCACCGCGTCGCCGGCAAGAGCACCGAACCGCGCGGCAGGGTCGCGGGCAACCTGCAGGCCTGGGCCTTCCTCGCGGCCGGCGTCGCCTGCTTCGCCCTGTTCTCCTGGTATCCCCTGGTCAGGGGCGTCATCCTCGGCTTCCAGCAGGTCAACTTCGTCACCGACCCGATCTGGGTCGGCTGGGACAACTTCCGCGCCCTGTTCGACGACCCGCTGTTCTTCACCGCCTGGGGCAACACGCTGGAGTTCACGGGGCTGGCGCTGCTGTTCGGCTACGCGGTGCCGTTCGTGGTCGCCATCGTGATCAACGAGTTCCGTCACCTCAGGGGCTTCTTCAGGATCGCCGTCTACCTGCCGGTCATGCTGCCGCCGATCGTCAGCGTGCTGCTCTGGCAGTACTTCTACGACCCGGGCTCCGGCCTGTTCAACGCGATCCTGACCGGGCTCGGCCTGCCCGCCTCGGACTGGACCCAGTCGCCGAAGATGGCGATGATCTCCCTGGTCCTCGTCTCGACCTGGGCGAACATGGGCGGCGCCACGATCATGTACCTCGCCGGCCTGGCCACCATCCCCAGCGAGCTGTACGAGGCCGCCGAGCTCGACGGCGCGGGCGTCCGGCAGCGGATCAGGCACGTCGTCCTGCCGCAGATGCGCTTCATCCTGCTGGTCCTGCTCCTGCTGCAGATCGTGGCCACCATGCAGGTGTTCATCGAGCCGTACCAGCTCACCGGCACCACCAACCCGGACACGATCACGGTGATGGTGCTGGTCTACCGCTACGCCTTCACGGTCAACAACGACTTCGGCCTGGCGGCGGCGATGAGCGTGCTGCTGTTCGTGGTGCTGGGCGCCTTCTCGGCCGCGTACCTGCGCCTGACCCGTGACAAGGACTGAGATGACCCTCACCACCGCGCGCCCGGCCGCCACCCCGCCCGCCACCCCGCCCGCCACCCCGTCCCGGCCTCCCGTACGGCGGGCGCGCCGCGAGGCGGCCACGCGGACGCTGATCTCGCAGGCCGACCTCAGCAGGGGCCACCGCAGGGCCGTCTACTGGATCGTGCTGGCGGCGATGGCCGTGCTGTTCGCGCTGATCTTCGTCTTCCCGCTGTACTGGATGGTCACGGGGGCCATGAAGACCCCGGCCGAGCTGGCCGAGCCGGTGCCCACGCTCGTCCCGGGGAGCTGGCACCCCGAGACCTTCGCCGTCGCGTGGGAGCGCCTGGACCTCGGCAGGTTCCTGCTCAACACCGCCTTCTACACGGCCGGCGTCTGGCTGGTCACGCTCGTCGTGGACGTGGCGGCGGCGTACGCGCTGTCGAAGCTGCGCCCGCTGTTCGGCAAGGTCGTGCTGGGCCTGATCCTGGCCAGCCTCATGCTGCCGGCCGACGCGCTGCTGGTGCCGAAATACCTGGCCGTGGTCGACGTGCCGATCTTCGGCGTCAACCTGGTCGACTCGCCGTGGGCGCTGTGGCTGCCGGCCGCGGCCAACGCGTTCAACATCTACGTGCTCAAGCGCTTCTTCGACCGGATCCCCGCCGACCTCCTGGAAGCGGCGGCCATCGACGGCGCCGGGCGGTTGCGCGTGCTGTGGAGCATCGTGCTGCCGTTGTCGCGGCCGGTGCTGTCCGTGGTGTCGATCTTCGCGATCATCGGGGCCTGGAAGGACTTCCTCTGGCCGCTGCTGGTGCTGCGCGACCCCCAGGCGCAGTCGCTCAGCGTGGCGCTGAGCCGGATGGCGTTCACCGGGTACGTCCCGCAGAACGAGATGTTCGCCGCGCTCGCCATCGCCAGCCTGCCGATGATCGTCATCTTCATGATCTTCCAGCGCGGCATCCTCAACGGGCTGTCGGCCGGCGCGCTCAAGGGCTGACCGGGCGCCCACACCCCCCGAAAAAGGTAAGGAGTTCAGTTCGCCATGCTCCGAAGACTGTTACTCGCCACGATCGTCTCCCTCGGCGTGCTCGCCGCCCCCGCTCAAGCCGCCGCCACCACCTACCAGGCCGAGTCCGCGGTCCTGTCGGGCGGCGCGGCGGTCAGCACCGAGCACAGCGGCTACACCGGCACCGGCTTCGTCGCCGGGTACACCGACGGGAACAAGGGCCGCGCCGCCACCACCTTCACCGTCTCCGCCGCCCAGGCGGGCGCGGCGGTGGTGAGCCTGCGCTACGCGAACGGCACCGGCGCGCCGATGTCGCTGTCCGTGTACGTCAACGGCTCCCGCATCCGCCAGACGCCGCTGCCTGCCGTCGGCGCCTGGAACGCCTGGGGCACGCGGGACGAGACGCTCACCCTCGACGCCGGCGCCAACACGATCGCCTACCGCTTCGACAGCACGGACCTGGGCAACGTCAACCTGGACGGCATCACGGTCGCGGCTCCCGTGGCGGCGCTGCCGTACGAGATGGAGAGCGCGTTCCTGTCCGGCGGCACGAGCGTCGCGACCGCGACCGGCGGCTACAGCGGCACCGGTTACGTCACCGGCTTCACCGGCGCGGGCGCCCGCGTGATCCGCACCGTGACCATGCCCGCCGCGGGCGACGCCGTCACGACCGTCCGCTACGCCAACGCGACGGGCGGCGCGCGGACGCTCAGCACGTACGCGAACGGCGTCAAAACCGGCCGGCTCACCCTGCCCGCGGGCAGCGGCTGGCTGACCACGACCCACACGCTCGGCCTGCGCGCCGGCCTCAACCTGATCGGCTACCAGTTCGACGGCGGCGACACCGGCGGCGGCGTCGCGCTCGACGGCATCAGCGTCGCCGGCGCCGGCACCCTCGCCGCCCGCGGCGCCACCGTCCCCTACACCGCGTACGAGGCGGAGAACGGCACCACCAACGGCACCGTGCTCGGCCCCGACCGCGCCTACCGCACGATCGCCTCGGAGTCCTCGGGCCGCCGCGCCGTCCGCCTGGACGGGGCCGGGAAGTACACCCAGTTCACGCTCACCCGCCCGGCCGGAGCGATCGTCGTGCGCTACTCCATCCCGGACAACGCCGCGGGCACCGGCGCCACGGCCCCGCTGGCCGTCTACGCGAACGGCGCCAAGGTCACCGACCTGACCCTGACCTCCGCCTACAGCTGGGTGTACGGAAACTACCCGTTCCCGAACGACCCGGCGCTCGGCGGCGGCCACCGCTTCTTCGACGAGGTGCGCAAGACGCTGCCCGCCTACCCGGCGGGAACCGTGCTCAAGCTGCAGAACGAGGGCGCCACCCCCGTCACCGTGGACCTGGTCGAGACCGAGGTCGTGGCGCCGGCCTACACCGCGCCCGCCGGCTCCGTGGACATCACCGCCCACGGCGCCGTCCCCGGCTCCGGCGACGACACGGCCGCGATCAACGCCGCGATCAGCGCCGCCAAGTCGCAGGGCGCGAGCGTGTGGATCCCGGCGGGGACGTTCGACGTGAGCACGCGGATCAACGTCGCGGGCGTCACCGTGCGCGGCGCCGGCATGTGGCACACCACCATCCGGGGCGGCAACGGCCGCGGCGGTTTCTACGCCGTCGGCGGCAACGTGCAGCTGGCCGACTTCACCTTCGCGGGCGACGTCCGCTACCGCGACCCGGACGGCGTCGTCACCACCGACGCGGCCATGGAGGGCAACTTCGGCACCGGCTCGCTGATCCACCACGTCTGGGTCGAGCACGCCAAGGTCGGCCTGTGGGTCAACGGCGGCACCGACGGCCTGTACGTGGCCGGCGTCCGCATCCGCGACACCTTCGCCGACGGCGTGAACCTCAACGACGCGGTCACCGGCACCCGCGTCGACCAGAGCGTCCTGCGCAACACCGGCGACGACGCCCTGGCCATGTGGTCGCACACCACGCCGGTCACCGGCAGCGCGTTCACCTTCAACACCGCCACGCTGCCGATGCTGTCCAACACCGCGGCGATCTACGGCGGCAACGGCAACCGCATCGAGGACAACCTGTTCTCCGACACCGTCTACACCGCCGCGGGCATCGCCATCAGCACCTGGCACCAGTCCCAGCCGTTCAGCGGCACGACCTCGGTCCAGCGCAACACGCTGACCAGGACCGGCGGCTGGAACAACGACTGGAACAGCAGCCAGGGCGCGGTGTGGATCTACGCCGAGTCGCGCGAGATCACGGCGCCCGTCGTGGTCAGGGACGTGACCGTCAACGACAGCACCTACCAGGGGCTGCTGCTGAGCTGGCAGAAGACGATCTCGAACCTCACCCTCGACCACGTCACCATCGCCGGCGCCGGCACGTACGGCATCGAGGCCAACGCGGCCGGCAGCGCCACGGCGAGCCACGTCACCGTCACCGGGGCCGCCGCCGGCGGCCTGAACAACCCGGCCGGCTACACCTTCGTCCGCGGACAGGGCAACAGCGGCTGGTAGCGGCCATCCGGCACGAGGGCGTCCCGCGCCGAGCGCGGGACGCCCGCACACATCCACGCAACAGCGACAGTCAGGAGAGCATGTCCATGGCCCTCACCCCGGCCGCCTGGTGGCGCACGGCCGCGATCTACCAGATCTACGTGCGCAGCTTCGCCGACGGCGACGGAGACGGCATCGGCGACCTCGCCGGGCTCCGGCGGCGCCTGCCCTACCTCCGCGAACTGGGCGTGGACGCCCTCTGGCTCACCCCGTGGTACGTCTCGCCGATGGCCGACGCCGGGTACGACGTCGCCGACTACCGGGACATCGACCCCGTCTTCGGCACGCTGGCCGAGGCCGAGGAGCTCATCGCCGACGTGCACGCCCACGGCCTGCGGATCATCATCGATTTGGTGCCGAACCACTGCTCCGAGCGGCACCCCTGGTTCCAGGAGGCGCTCGCCGGCGGGCCGGCCAGGGACCGGTTCTGGTTCCTGCCGGGGCGCGGCGAGCACGGGGAGCTGCCGCCGAACGACTGGCAGTCCTACTTCGGCGGCCCGGCCTGGACGCCGGCCGGCGACGGGCAGTGGTACCTGCACATGTTCGCGCCCCAGCAGCCCGACCTGAACTGGGAGAACGCGGAGGTGCGCGCGGAGTTCGAGGACATCCTGCGCTTCTGGCTCGACCGGGGCGCGGACGGATTCCGCGTGGACGTGGCGCACGGGCTGGTCAAGAAGGACGGGCTGCCCGACGCCGGGGCCGATCCCGACCCGGCGGACCTGCCGTACCAGGACTGCGACGGCGTGCACGAGATCTACCGCGCCTGGCGGCGGGTGTCGGACGCGTACGCGGGGGAGCGGGTGTTCGTGGGCGAGGTGTGGCTGCCGACGCCCGCCCAGTTCGCCCGCTATCTGCGGCCGGGGGAGCTGCACTCGGCGTTCAACTTCGAGTTCCTGGTCGGCGCGTGGGAGGCCGGGCCGGTGCGCGAGGTGATCGCGGCCACGCTGGCCACCCACGAGAGCGTCGGCGCGCCCCCTACCTGGGTGCTGTCCAACCACGACACGATCCGCCACGTCACCAGGTACGGCAGGGAGCGGACCGCGTTCGACATGGGCGACAAGCGGCACGGCGCGCCGAGCGACCCGGAGCTCGGCGCGCGCAGGGCCAGGGCGGCGGCGCTGCTCACGCTCGCGCTGCCCGGCGGCGTCTACGTCTACCAGGGGGACGAGCTGGGGCTGGCCGAGGTGGAGGACCTTCCGGAGGAGCTGCTGCAGGACCCCACGTGGGAACGGTCCGGCCGCACCGACCGCGGCAGGGACGGCTGCCGGGTGCCGCTGCCGTGGTCGGGTGACCAGGCGCCGTTCGGCTTCTCGCCTCCCGAGGCCGCCGCGGAGCCGTGGCTGCCGCAGCCCGCGGCCTGGAAGGGGCTGACCGCCGAGGCGCAGGCCGCCGATCCCGGCTCGATGCTCTCCCTCTACCGGGCCGCCCTCGCCCTGCGCCGCGGCCTGGTGGCCGGGCTGCCCCAGACGCTCACGTGGCTGGAGGCGGGCGCGGGCGTCGTGGCCTTCGCCCGGCCGGGCGGGTTCGCCTGCGTGGTGAACTTCACGGCCGCGGCCGTCGCGCTGCCCGCGCACGTGGAGGTCCTGCTGGCCAGCGCGCCCGTCGCGGACGGCCTCCTCCCGGCGCACGCCTGTGCCTGGCTGCGCCGCTGACCGCCCGGCCTGTCTAGGCGGCGGCCTTGACGACGTGCAGGAGCTCGGCGAGCACTTCCGTGTTGAGCTGGTAGGCCAGCTTGACCTCGCGGATGATCCGCTGCTCCTCGCGCTCGTCCAGCTCCAGCTCGTCCAGCCGCGACCGGTATTCGGTCTTGAACCGGGGCAGGCTGCCCAGCTCGTCGAAGATGTAGAAGTCGACGCCGCCGCCCTTGGCGTAGCCGTAGATCTTCTGCAGCTCCATCCTGATGAACTGCCCGCCGGACAGGTCGCCCAGGTAGCGGGTGTAGTGGTGGGCGATGTAGCCGCCGGGCCAGTCGGCCACCTGGTGGATGCGGGCGACGAGGGTGCGGGTGGACTTGGACGGCGCGATCCGGTCGCGCCAGCCCGCCCCGTACACCGTGGCCAGGTCCCGCTCCAGCGCCCGCTCCCGGTAGAGCTCGGGGAAGACGAACCGGCCGGCCACCGGGTGCGCGGCCAGCTCCCGTGACACTCCGTCAAGGGCGAGGTACGCGAAATAGTGCTGGGCGATCATCTCGCCGTATTCGTGTTCGCTCAGCCGGCCGGCCATCAGCTCCGAGAGATAGCTCTCGGACTCGGCCGACTCATGGTCGGCCCATGTGGCGTTTCTCAAGGTCTCGGAGAACGACGTCGTCACGGCCCACCTCTACTCGCACTACGGTTTCATGACGAAGTGTCACAAACATCGGCGGCGTGCGTCAAGCTGATGACGACACCATGTCAGCAAAGCGTGCCTCCCCTCTCTCGTACCCAGGAATAGGGAAGTCAAGAGGTGCGGCGCCGGCGGCCCGGCCGCCCGCGTCACCGCACGGTCGGAATCTCTGCGTAATACCAGAGAGTGACCTCGGACACTCTCGCGCCACCCCTAGGTTTGGGGGACGGTCGTGGTGATGCCGGTCCACGGCCGGATGCCGCCGCCGGAGGTGAGCCAGCGCACAGAAGTCACTACCCGTCGGTCAAATCGGGAGTCCCTGATTTACCGGCTCTCCCACTAACATACGAGCACATTGCCAGCAGCCGTATCTGGAGTGATCTTTGTCAGTTCATGCCGATGTAGCCAGGCGACGTATCGAAGAGCTTCTCCGTGCGAACGAGGAGCAGATCGTCCGCCGCTGGAGCGAGATCGCCCAAGCGCCGCAGGAGGAGCTTCAGGAGCTCTACCGGGCGCTGCTCTCCGCACTCGAAGAGGGCAAGAACGACTTCGCGGACGTCCGCGGCCTGCTCTCCGAGCTGTCGCGTGCGCGGGTCCGCGCCGGGCACACGCCCTCGGACACATCCAGGCGCGTCTTCGCCCTGAAGGAAGCGCTCTACGAGGTCGTCGAGGCCGACGGTGAAGCCGACGCGCTGCGCGGGTTCATCGGGTTCTCCAGGCTCATCGATGACCTGGGCCTGCTGACGTTCGAGACGTACGTGGAGGCCCGCGAGCAGATCATCCTGGATCAGGCCGAGCAGCTCCTGGAGCTGTCGACCCCGGTGGTCAAGCTGTGGGAGGGCATCGTGGCGGTGCCGTTGATCGGCACGCTCGACTCCGCACGCACCCAGGTCGTGATGGAGAAGCTGCTGCAGACGCTGGTCGACACCGGCGCCGAGCACGCGGTCATCGACATCACCGGCGTCCCCGCCGTCGACACCCAGGTCGCCCAGCACCTGCTGAAGACCGTCGTCGCGGCAAGGCTGATGGGCGCGGAGTGCGTCATCTCCGGCATCCGCCCGCAGATCGCGCACACCATCGTCACCCTCGGCATCGAGTTCGGCGACATCGTGACCAAGTCCTCGCTGGCCGACGCGCTCGCGCACGCCTTCCAGCGCGGCGGCGTCAAGGTGATCGGCGCGCCGGGCCCGCGGGTCACCGTCCGGGCGGAGAACGCGTAGTGCAGCGAGTCCCCATACTCAAACTCGGCGACATCCTGATCGTCTCCATCCAGCTCGACCTGGAGGACCAGACCGTGCTGGCCCTGCAGGAGGACCTGGCCGACTCCGTCGTCGCGCACGGCGCCAGGGGCGTGATCATCGACATCACCGCGGTGGAGATCGTCGACTCGTTCATCGGGCGGATGCTGGCCACGATCGCCGCGATGTGCCGCATGCTCGACGCGCAGACCGTGGTCGTCGGCATGCGCCCGGCCGTGGCGATCACGCTCGTCGAGCTCGGGCTGTCCCTGGGCGGCGTCCGTACCGCGCTCAATCTTGAGAAGGGGGTTGCGCTGCTGGACCACATCAGGGGCGCGACGCCGTGAGCGCCGAGCGGGAGCTGGGCGTGGCGAGCAGCGCCGACGTCGTCGCGGTACGCCAGCTCGTCAGGACCGTGGCCGTCGAGGTCGGCCTCTCCCTCGTCGACCAGACGAAGATCGTGACCGCGGCCAGCGAGCTGGCGCGCAACGCCCTCGTCTACGCCGGCGGCGGAGACGTCCGGATCTCCGTCGTCCAGAACGGGCCTAGGCGCGGGCTCAAGATGGTCGTCAACGACGAGGGCCCCGGCATCCCCGACCTGGAAAAAGCCCTCACCGACGGCTATACCACGGGGTCCGGCCTGGGCCTCGGGCTCGGCGGGTCACGCCGGCTGGTCGACGAGTTCGACCTGCTGACCGCGCCGGGCAAGGGCACGACCGTGACGGTGACGAAGTGGGCCAGGTGACGAGTCCGCCGATGGAGCACTGGATCCGGGCCGAAGATCCCAGTGCGGTCGGAGCGGTCCGCCGGCAGGCCGTCGAGCTTGCCGAGCGGGCCGGTTTCGACGCCACCTTGATCGGGCAGACGGCCGTGGCCGTCAGTGAGGCGGTGTCGAACCTCGTCAAGCACGCCGTGGAGGGAGCCGTGATGGTCCGCCCGCATCCGGAGGCCGCCGCGACGGTGGAGCTCATCACCCTGGACAAGGGGCCGGGCATGGCCGACATCGGCCGCGCGCTGCGCGACGGCTACTCCACCTCCGGGACGCTGGGCATCGGCATGGGGGCCATCGCCCGCATCGCCACCGGCTATGACGTGCACTCCCTGCCGGGCAAGGGCACCGTGCTCGCCATGCACTTCACCGCCGACAAGGCCGCCGCCCCGCCGCAGCGGGCCAGCGGCGTGACCAGGCCCATCGGCGAGGAGACGGTCTGCGGCGACGCCTTCGCCATCTCCGAGATCGGCGCCGTCACCACCGTGCTGCTCTGCGACGGTCTGGGCCACGGCCACATCGCGGCGCAGGCCTCGCGCCTGGCCGTCGAGCTGTTCCTTCAGGTACGCGACCAGGAGCCGCTGGCGATCCTGGACCACCTGCACCGCGGGCTGACCCGGACCCGCGGTGGTGCCGCGGCGGTGGCGCGCGTCGAGCCGGGCGGCGTGACGTTCGCCGGGCTCGGCAACGTCTCCGGCTGGGTCGCGCACGCCGAGGGGCGCCAGGGCATGGTGTCGGTGCCGGGAATCGCCGGGAAGCAGGGAGCGCACCTGCGGCAGTACGCGTACGAGATGCCCGGCTACGCCACCGTGGTCCTGCACTCCGACGGGCTGACCGCGCGCTGGGACCCCGCGGCCATGCCCGGCCTGTTCTCCCGCACCCCGGCGGTGATCGCGGCCGGGCTGATGCGCGAGGCGGGCAGCAGGAGGGACGACGCGTGCGTGGTGACGGCGAGGCCGGGGACATGACGGAGGTCGAGCTCATCCGCGTCAAGCTCACGGCCGACCAGGACGTCTTCGTGCTGCGCCGCCTGGGCCGGGCCGCCGCCGAGCTGGCCGGGCTGGAGTCGCAGGACCAGGTCCGGGTGGCGACGGCGCTCAGTGAGGCGGGCAGGGAGGTCCTCGGCATCGGCGCGACCGCGGTGATCGCGCTCGGCGAGGCCGAGCTGCTGATCACCCTGGAGCACTCCGGGCGGCCGGACCTGGCCGGCTCGGAAGGCATGAAGCTGGCCGGCCGGCTGGTCGACGAGGTCACCCTCGCCGAAGGACGCGTCACGATCGTCAAGCGGCTGGGCCCCCGGGTGAAGCCCGCTCCGGTCGAGGAGGTCCGCGGCAAGCTCGCCAGGCTGGCGCCGATCTCCGCGCTCGACGAGCTGCGCGAGCAGAACAGGGAGCTGGCCGAGACCCTGCAGGACGTCCTGCACCTCAACGCCGAGCTGCAGGAGACCAACTCCGGCGTGCTGGCGATGTACAACCAGCTCTCCACCGAGCTGGAGGAGACCAACAGGGGCGTGGTGGCCCTGTACGCGGAACTGGATGAGAAGTCCAGCCAGCTCCGCGAGTCGAACGAGGCCAGGAACCGCTTCTGGGCCACCGTCAGCCACGAGCTGCGCACCCCGCTCAACTCGGTCATCGGCCTGGTCAGGCTGCTGACCGGGCCGGGCGGCGACCCGCTGACCGAGGAGCAGGCGCACCAGGTGAGCCTCATCGGCGGCTCGACCCAGACGCTGCTGGAGCTCGTCAGCGAGCTCCTGGACATGGCCAAGGCGGAGTCCGGCCGCCTCGACCCGCAGCCGGCGCCGGTGGACCTGGCCAGGATGACCGACCAGCTCCACATGACGATGCACCCGACGAGCGAACGCGTCGGCGTCGTGCTGAGCCACGAGGTGGCGCAGGAGGTCGCCGAGCTGTACGTGGACGAGGGCATGCTGCTGCGGATCCTGCGCAACCTGCTGTCCAACGCGCTCAAGTTCACCCAGAGCGGCCACGTCCGGCTGGAGGCCAGGCTGGACGGGCCGGTGAGCGAGGTCGTCATCACCGTGACCGACACCGGCATCGGCATCGCGGAGGAGCACCTGACCCGCGTGTTCGAGGACTTCTACCAGGTGCCGGGCTCGCTCCAGGTCAGGTACCGGGGCACCGGACTGGGCCTGCCGTACGCGCGCAGGCTGGCCGAGGCGCTGGGCGGCACGCTGGAGCTGACCAGCACGCAGGGCGAGGGCACCACCGCCACGCTGCGGCTGCCGCACTACACCGGCGTGCCCGAGCTGGAGCGCGTGCTGATCGCCGACGACGACGAGGTGTTCCGCGCCGCCGCCCGCCGCATGCTGCACGGTTTCGCCGTCCACGTGGACGAGGCCGCCGACGGCGCCGCCGCGCTCGACCTGATGACGGCGGGCCCCCCGGACGTCATCCTGGTCGACCTGCTCATGCCGCGGGTCGACGGCCACGTGCTGCTCCAGCGGATGGCCGAGGAGGACGCGCTGAGCGGGATCCCGGTGGTCGTGGTGACGATCTCCCCCCAGCGCGCCCCCGACAACAGGGTGGTGCTGTCCAAGCACGGACTGCGGAGAGAGCAGCTGCTCCAGGCGATCCGCCGGGCGAGAGGAGCAAAAGGGTGATTGAGCCGGGGACTGTCCTGGTCGTCGACGACACACCGACCAAGCGGTACATCCTGTCGAGCTGGCTGCGCAGGGCGGGACACCAGGTGGTCGAGGCGAACGGCGGCGAGGAGGCGCTGCGGACACTCGCCGCGCGGCACGTGGACCTGGTCGTCCTGGACGTGCGGCTGCCCGACATCCCCGGATACGAAGTGTGCGAGCGCATCAAGGCGAACCCCGCCACCGCCGCGATCCCCGTCATCCAGGTGTCGGCCAACGCCATCACGGTGGCCGACCGGGCCGAGGGCCTGGAACGCGGCGCCGACGCGTACCTGGCGGAGCCGATCGAGCCCGCCGAGTTCGCCGCCACGGTGGAGGCCATGCTGCGCTACTACCGGGCGCGGTGGCGAGCGGAGCTCATGGCCGAGCGCCTGGCCAGGCTGGCCGACGTGACGCTCAGGATGAACGAGTCGGAGACCTTCGGCGAGCTCCTGACCGCGGCCGCCGAAGGCTCGGCCGAGCTGCTCGGCCGCTTCTCCGGCACCCTGGCGCTGCTGCCCGACGGGAGGACCCGCCGCTACCGCGCCCGCCCCGGCGAGCCGGCCACCGCCCATCCGGCCGCCCCCGACCTGCTCGACCGCCTGGCCAGAATGGTGCCCAAGGAGACCACCCGCACCCACGTGTTCACGCTCGACGCCGACACCTGGCGCACGCTCATGCCCGACGTGCAGCTCGAGGGACTCAGCACCGGTGTGCTGTGCCGGACCAAGAACTCCAGGGGACCCATCTACCTGGGGGTGGAGGCCGATCCGCCGCTCGACACCGACGAGATCAACCTGCTGCGCCAGCTCGGCCAGGAGCTGGCGCTGGCCGTGGGCGCGCTGCGCGCCTACACCGAGGAGCACGCGATCGCGCTGACCCTCCAGCGCAGCCTGCTGCCCAGCCGCATCCCCGAGGTGCCCGGCCTGCAGGTGGCGATGCGCTACCAGCCGGCCGTGGACAACGTCGAGATCGGCGGCGACTTCTACGAGGTGCTGCCGATCGGCGAGCGGGTGCTGGTGGCCATCGGCGACGTGGAGGGCCACTCCCTGCACGCGGCGACCGTGATGGCGGAGCTGCGCCACGCCATGCGATTCTCCTTCATCGCCCAGGTGGACCTGAGCGCGTCGCTCGACCTGCTCAACCAGATGATGCGGCGCTACCACCCGCGCATGACCGCCACGCTGTGCCTCGTGCTCATCGACCCGGCCACGGGCGAGGTCGAGGTGGCCAACGCCGGGCACATCCCGCCGCTGTTCGCCGGGCCCGGCTGCGCCTACCACAGCCTGGGCAACCTGCTGCTCGGGGCCATGCCGGAGGAGTACCAGGTGGACCGGCTGAAGCTGCCGCCCGGCGGCACGATGCTGCTGTTCACCGACGGGCTCGTGGAGGACCGCAGCCTCTCGCTCGACGAGAGCCTGGAGAACGCCAGGCGGCTGGCGGAGACCGTCGAGGACGACCTGGAGGACTTCGCCGACCGGATGCTGGAGTCGTTCGGGGCCGGCGAGGACGACGTCGCGCTGGTCGTCGTCCGCCGGGAGGCGTGAGCTCCGCGGGTCAGCCCCGCTCGGCGTAGTGACAGGCCGCGTAGTGCTCGCCGGCCGCTTCGAGCACGGGCTCGACCTCGGCGCACCGCTCGGTCGCCTTCCAGCAGCGGGTGTGGAAGCGGCAGCCGGGGGGCGGCGCTACCGGGCTGGGCGGGTCCCCGGCCAGCATGATCCGCGATCGGCCGCGGAGCTGCGGCTTCGGCACCGGCGCCGCCGACAGCAGCGCCATCGTGTACGGATGCGCCGGCGCCCCGTACACCTCGGCCGCGGGCCCCACCTCGGCCAGCCGGCCCAGGTACATCACCCCCACCCGGTGCGAGACGTGCCGCACCACGGCCAGGTCGTGGGCGATGAAGACCAGCGCCACGCCGAGCGTCCGCTGCAGCTCCGCGAACAGGTTGACCACCTGCGCCTGCACCGACATGTCCAGCGCGGACACGGGCTCGTCGCAGACGATCACGTCCGGCTCGGTGGCCAGCGCGCGGGCGATGCCGATCCGCTGCCGCTGGCCCCCGGAGAACTCGTGCGGGAACCGGCTCATCCGGTCGGGCGACAGCCCCACCAGCGTGAGCAGCTCGCCGACCCGCTCCCGCATGGCACGGACGTTCGGCGAAAGCCGGTGCACCCGCAACGGCTCCGCCACGATGTCGTGGATGGTCATGCGGGGGTTCAGCGAGGTGAGCGGGTCCTGGAAGACCATCTGGACGCGCCGCCTGATGTCGCGGGGGACGCCGCCGCGGGTGAAGAACGGCCGCCCGCGGAAGGTCACCTCGCCCTCGTCGGGGCGTTCGAGTCCGACGAGCATCCTGGCCAGCGTCGACTTGCCGCAGCCGGACTCGCCGACGATGCCGAGCGTCTCACCGGCCCGCAGCTCCAGGTCCACGCCCGCGACGGCGCGCACCGCGCCGCCCCTGGACAGCATCCCGCCGTGGTAGCTCTTGTGCAGGCCGGTCGCGCGCAGGACGACGTCTCCCGCCGGGGCGGACGCGGGCAGGACCGCGGCCGGGCCGGACGCGGCGGGTTCAGGCGATGGCGCCATGGAGCATCTCCTCCGAGTGGTGGCAGGCGGCCTGCCGGTCCGAACCGGTGACCGGCGCCAGCGGGGGCCGGGTGCTCACGCACACCTCCGTGGCCCGGTCGCAGCGCGGCGCGAACGAGCACCCCGGCGGCACCGACGCGGGGCTCGGCGGCGCGCCGGGGATGGCGCGCAGCTCCGACGCGGGGCTGTCCAGGTCGGGGATGGCCGCGAGCAGCGCGCCGGTGTAGGGGTGGGCGGGACGGTCGTACAGCTCGCCGACCTCGCCGCTCTCCACGATCCGCCCGGCGTACATCACCGCGATCCGGTCGCTGACCTCCGCGGCCACCCCGAGGTCGTGGGTGATCAGCAGGACGGCCGTGCCGAGCTCGCGGCGCAGCCGGTCGATCAGCTCCAGGATCTGGGCCTGCACGGTCACGTCCAGCGCGGTCGTCGGCTCGTCGGCGATGATCAGGTCGGGTTCGAGCGCCACCGCCATGGCCACGAGGATCCGCTGCCGCATCCCGCCGGAGAACTGGTGCGGGTAGTCGCCGATCCGCTTGGCCGCGGCCGGGATGCCGACCAGGTCCAGCATCTCGACCGAGCGGGCCTTCGCCTCCTTGCGCGACATCCCCCTGTGCACCCTGAACAGCTCTCCGACCTGGTCGCCGATGCTGAGCACGGGGTTCAGCGCCGACAACGCGTCCTGGAAGACCAGGGTCATCTCGCTGCCGCGCAGGGCCCGGCGCTCGTCGGCGGACATCGCCAGCAGGTCCCGGCCGCCGAGCCTGGCGACCTGCGAGCGCACCTGGACGTTCGGCTGGTCGAGCAGCCCCATGACGGCCTTGGCGGTCACGGACTTGCCCGAACCCGACTCGCCGAGCAGGGCCAGCGTCTGGCCGCGCTCGATGGTCAGGTCCACGCCGCGCACCGCCGGGATCTCGCGTCCGTGGGCGCTGAACGTGACGTGGAGATCGCGGATTTCCAGGACCGGTGGTTCGCTCACCGCACCCCCTTCTCGAATGTGACGAAACCTGGCGCTGGCTCAGGCTGTCGTGCCGAAAAACAACTTCAATATTGCCTTTAGCGCCTGATCCTGGCAAACTTCCGGCAATCGGACAAGAGGGGATAGCAAGTGCTGGAAGCCGCGAAGAGCTACAAGGGCTACCGTTCCTACGAATACCTGGAGGCGGGGGCCGACTACCGCGCGTTCGACCTGGCGCCCGAGCTCGGCCGGGTTCCGGCGTACCAGGGGCCCGAGCTCACCACCGAGCAGACCGAGCGGGTACGCCGCCTGCTCACCGACAACCTGGTCGTCTCCCTGCACGACCACCCGTCGATCTTCCCCGACGACATCGGCCAGACCGTCGACTACAACCGCACCGCCCGCCACCACACCGGATACGAGGGCCTGGCCCGCTCCGGCATGACCGTCGTCTTCGACAACCTCATGGACGGCACCTGCTGCATCACCAGCCAGGCGGGCTGGAAGTGGAACGACGTGATCGCCGACATCGGCATGCGGCTGTCGGACATCGCGCACCAGGACTTCCTCATCAAGGTCGAGCGCCTGGCCGACGTGCGCGAGGCGCACGCCGGCGGCCGGATCGGGCTCGTGCTCGCCCTGGAAGCCGCCACCATGATCGAGAACGAGGTCGACAGGATCGACATGCTGTACGGCTTCGGCGTACGGCAGATGGGCATCGCCTACAGCGAGGCCAACACCCTGGGCAGCGGCCTGAAGGAGCGCGCCGACGGCGGCCTGACCCTGTTCGGCGAGCGCGCCGTGCGCCGCATGAACAAGCTCGGCATCGCCATCGACGTCTCCCACTCGGGCGACCGGACCTCGCTGGACACGATCCGCCACTCTGACAAGCCGATCCTCATCACCCACGCGGGCGCCAGGTCGGTCTGGCCGACGAACCGGATGAAGCCGGACTCCGTCATCAAGGCCGCGGCCGAGCGCGGCGGCGTCATCGGCCTGGAGGCGGCCCCGCACACGACGCTGTCCCCGGACCACCCGCGGCACAGCCTGGAGTCGGTCATGGACCACTTCACCTACTGCGTGGACCTGGTCGGCATCGACCATGTGGCGTTCGGCCCCGACACCCTGTTCGGCGACCACGTGGGCCTGCACGACACCTTCGCCGAGCACCTGTCGCTCAACGAGGCGCACGCGGGCCAGGCGTACGAGAAGGTCGCGTACGTGGACGGCCTGGAGAACCCGGCCGAGTGCTTCTGGAACATCATCGCCTGGCTGGTCGGCCACGGCTACTCCGACGACGAGATCACCAAGGTCGTCGGCGGCAACGTCATGCGCGTGCTGGAAGAGGTCTGGATCTGATGAGACGTGCCACTCTCCTGGCGGCCGTGCTGGGGGCCCTCACCCTGAGCGCGGCCTGCGCGCCCAGCGTGCCGGGCTCGGCGGGCGGCTCCGGCTCGGACACGGGCTCCGGCTCCCAGGCGCCGGCCGGTACGGACCGGCTGACCATCGGCACGACCGCCGACGTGGTCAACTACAACCCGCTCGTCGGCAACAGCCGTACCGACTCGTGGGTCACGAACCTGATGTACCCGCACCTGACCCAGATGGACGAGGCCGGCAAGCGCGTCCCGTACCTGGCGACCGAATGGTCGTACTCCGAGGACGGCAAGACCGCCACCGCCAAGCTGCGCGACGACATGAAGTGGTCCGACGGCAAGCAGGTGACCGCCGACGACGTGGTGTTCTCGGTGACGTCGGTGCAGAAGGAGAAGTTCGGCGTGGTCGCCGGGCTCATCACCGCCCTGGACAAGGCGGAGGCGGTCTCGCCCACCGAGGTCGCGTTCCACCTCAGCCGCGCCGACGGCACGTTCCTGGACAACGTCGGCTTCTGGCTGCCGATCGTGCCCAAGCACGTGTTCGAGAAGGCGCCGAGCGTGCAGAAGTTCGCCAACGACGCGAACTGGGTGAGCGCCGGGCCGTTCAAGCTGACCAAGGTCGAGCGCGGCCAGCGCTACATCATGGAGCGCGTGGACGGCTTCGGCCCCGGGCAGCCGGCCGTCAAGGAGATCGTGTTCCGGGTCTTCCCCGACGTGAACACCGAGGTCCTCGCCCTGCGCAACGGCGAGATCGACCTGATCGGCAACGTGCTGCCGCCCGCCACCGCGACCGAGCTGAAGAACGACCAGCAGGTCAAGCTGCAGCAGATCCCGTCGCTGGGCTGGGCGCACCTGCAGTACAACACCAAGCGCAAGCCGCTGGACGACGTACGCGTGCGCCAGGCGCTCGCGCACGCCGTGGACTACGAGGCGATCCGCGCGATCGCGCTCAAGGGCTACGCCAAGTCCTCCAACTCCAGCGTGCTGACGCCGTCGCTGCCCGCCTACACCGACCCGGCGTCCAAGGAGTACGCCTTCGACCCGGAGCAGGCCAAGAAGCTGCTGGCCGAGGCCGGGGTCGCCAACCTCAGCGTGGGCATGATCTACGACCAGGCCGACCCGAACATCGCCCGCTGGGCCCCGATGGTCCGCGACTCGGCGAAGAAGGCCGGGATCACGATCAAGCTCCAGGGCCTGGAGCGGAACACGTACCTGGACAAGACCGCCAAGCGCGACTTCGACATCTATGCCGGGTCGTGGGCGGTCATGGACAACCCGCCCGCGAACCTCGGGCTCGCCTTCAAGACCGGCGGGTTCATCAACTACGCCCAGGTCAGCGACCCCAAGCTGGACGACCTGATCGATCAGGCGCAGCGGGCGCTGACCCAGGAGGAGGCCAAGGCGCCGATCCAGGAGGCCGCGCGGATCATCCACGACCAGGTCTACGACAACGTCCTGTACGTGGAGACGTTCAACATCGCGCACTCCGCCAAGTGGACCGGGTTCAAGCCGATGCCGAGTGAGCTGCTGTCCATCCTGAACCCGCTCTCCCTCGCCTCGGCGAAGCCGGCGAGCTGATCGCCATGCGGTTCATCGGCCTCCGGCTGGCCCGCGGCCTGCTCACCCTGTGGTTCGCGGTCACGGTGACGTTCTTCCTGGTCCGCCTGCTGCCCGGCGACCCGGTCCTGGCCGTGGCCGACCCGAACATGACCGAGGAACTGCGCCTGAAGCTGCTGGCCGACTTCGGCCTGGACAAGCCGCTCGCCGCGCAGTACCTCGACTATCTGGGCCAGCTCCTGCAGGGCAACCTGGGGATGTCGTTCAGGCAGTCGATCCCGGTGACGACCGTCCTCATGGAGCGGCTGCCCTGGACGCTGATCCTGACGATCTCGGCCATGGTGGTGACGATCGCGCTGGGCATCCCGCTCGGCGTGCTCGCCGCCACCGGCGCCAAGGGCTGGCTGGACCGCATGATCCAGCTCACCGGCGTCACCGCGCAGTCGCTGTTCGTGCCCAGCGTCGGCATCTTCCTCATGTACGTCCTGGGCGTCTGGCTCGGCTGGTTCCCCATCGGCGGGGCGGTCGACCTCGACGCCACCGGCTTCGGCGCCACCCTCAGCATGCTGCACCACCTGGTGCTGCCGTGCCTGTCGCTGGTCCTCATCCAGCTCGGCGGGTACGTGCTGACGATGCGCACCACGCTCATCGACGCGCTCGGCGAGGACTACGTCTCGCTGGCCAAGGCCAAGGGCGTGCGTCCGGGCAAGGTCGTGTGGAAGCACGCCCTGCGCAACGCGCTGCTGCCGACGACCACGATCGCCGGGCTCCAGCTCGGCACCCTGGTCGGCGGCGCGGTGCTGACCGAGACGATCTACGCCTACCCGGGCATCGGCCGCGCCGTCTACGAGGCGGTCGGCCAGCTCGACTTCCCCGTCCTGCAGGGCGCGTTCGTGCTGCTCGCGGCCGCCGTCGTGGTCGCCAACCTGATCACCGACGTGGCCTACGGAATCCTCGACCCCAGGGTGCGTACCTCATGACCGCGCTCATGCCCGACGCGGCCGTCGAGCCGACCCCCCGGCAGCGGACCTGGTCCGCCTTCCGCCGCAACCCCCTCGGCGTGGCCAGCGCGATCGTCCTGCTCCTGCTGGCCCTGGTCGCCGTCTTCGCGCCGCTGATCGCGCCCTTCCCCGAGGGGTACGGCGCCGACACCTCGCAGCCGCCCTCGGCCGCGCACTGGTTCGGCACCGACGACATCGGCCAGGACGTGTTCGCCCAGGTCGTCTGGGGCACCAGGGTCAGCATGGCGGTCGGCGTCAGCGCCTCCGTGCTGGCCATCGTGATCGGCCTGCTGATCGGCATCAGCGCGGCCTACTTCCGGCGCCTCGACACCCCGCTCGGCGTGCTGGTGGACCTGTCGCTGTCGCTGCCCATGCTGCCGCTGATGATCCTGGTGGCGGCGCTGGCCGGGCCCAGCGTGCGCACGCTGGCCGTGGTGATCGCGCTGTTCAGCTGGCCCGAGGTGGCCCGCGTGGTGCGCTCGCAGGCGCTGTCCATCGTGCCCATGCCGTTCGTGTCGGCGGCCAAGGTCGTCGGCGGCTCGTCGCTGTGGATCGTGCGCACGCACCTGCTGCCCGGCGTCATCCCCGTCGTCGGCGTGTCGGTCGTGCTCACCACCTCCCGCGCCGTGCTGGCCGAGGCGGGCCTGTCGTTCCTCGGCCTGGGCGACCCGAACAGCTGGTCCTGGGGCACGATCCTGCACAAGGCGCAGCAGTCGGGCTCGCTGGCCTCCGCCTGGTGGACCACCCTGTTCCCGTCGCTGGCCATCCTGCTGCTCGTCCTGTCCACGACCCTGCTGTCCGTGGCCTACAACGACGCCCGCAACCACAGGAACGACTCATGACCTTCTCCCAGAGACTGCCCGCCTCCTTCTACTCCGGCGTCCTCGACCGGGTACGCGGTGAGATGTCCGCGGCCGGTCTGTCCGCCCTGATGCTCGACGACCCGCTCGACGTCGCCTACCTCACCGGCTTCCACCACTTCCCGAACGAGCGGCCCGTCGCCTGCTGGCTGCCGATCGACGGCGACCCGGTGCTGCTCGTGCCCGACCTGGAGCGCGAGTACGCCGAGGACCAGCGGGCCCGCGCCGAGATCGTGGCCTATCCGGAGTTCCCCGGGGTCAGGTCGCCGTTCGCGGTGCTCGCCGGGCACGTACGCGTCCCGGACGCCGCCGCGTACGCGCCCTCCACCAGCGTGGCCCGTACGCGGGCCCTGGCCGAGGCGTTCCCCGCCACCCGCTGGAGCGACTCCGAGGCGGTCGGCCGCGTGCGGCTGCGCAAGCAGCCCGAGGAGATCGCGCTGCACGAGGAGGCCGCCCGCATCGCCGACGAGATGATCGCGGCCGGCGTCGAGCTGGTCAGGGCGGCCGTGGAGGCGGGCGGCGAGCTGCCCGCCGAGACCGAGCTGGCCGCCCACGTCATCGCCCACGGCTCCCGCCTCATGTACGCCAGGCACGAGGACGTCGTCGTCGTGCCCATGCTCACCGGCGGCCTCGTCTACGGCGGCCCCAACTCGGCCCAGCCGCACCGGCTGCCCGGCGGCGACCGGCTGCGGGCGGGGGAGACGTTCATGCTCTCGCTCGGCTGCGCGGTCGGCGGCAGGTTCGTGGAGAGCGAGCGCACGTTCGTCATCGGCGAGCCCACGACCCGGCAGGCCTGCTACTACGAGACCGTCCGCGAGGCACAGGAGATCGGCACCGAGGCCCTGGTCGCGGGCGTCTCCTGCGAGGAGGCCAACCGCCGCTGCCTGGAGGTGATCGAGGAGGCCGGGCTCGGCGAGCACATCCGCCACCGGCAGGGGCACGGCATCGGGCTCGGCTTCCACGAGCCGCCGTGGCTGTCCGACGGCGACGCCACCGAGCTGGCCCCCGGCATGATCCTGTCCAGCGAGCCCGGCGTGTACGTGCCGGGCCACGCCGGATACCGCATCTCCGACACCGTCCTCGTCACCGGGTCCGGGCCGCGCAGGCTCACGGCGTACCCGCGCGAGCTCACCGACGTGATCATCTGAAAGGCAACACGTTGTTCGTCGACATCAATGGCAACCAGCTCAACGTCGAGGTGCTCGGAGAGGGCGAGCGGACGATCATCGCCCATCACGGCGCCCCCGGGCTCGGCTCGCTCGCCGAGCCCAAGGCCAGCTTCGGCCGGCTGGCGGACGCGTACCGGGTGGTCGTCTTCGACGCCAGGGGCTCGGGCGCGAGCGGCGAGAACGGCCCCTGCACCCACGAGCAGTGGGTCGACGACGTCGAGGGCCTGCGCCGCTGGCTCGGCGCCGAGCAGGTGGTGATCGCCGGCGGCTCGTACGGCGGCTTCATCGCCATGGAGTACGCCGCCCGCCACCCCGACCGGGTGAGCGCGGTCGTGCTGCGCGACACCTCGGCCGACAACGCCAACCAGGAGCTGGCCACCCGCAACGCCGCCGCCTCCTCCCGGGTCGCGATCGACCAGGCCAAGCTGGACCGGATCATGTCCGGCACCGTGCGCGACGACGAGGACCTGCGCGACTGCTGGCGGGAGATCCTGCCCCTCTACGACCACGACTACGACCCGGCCAAGGTCGAGCAGCGGGCCGCCGCCACGCCGTACCACTACCGGACGCACAACTACGCGTTCGCCGTGAACCAGCCGAACTACGACATCAAGCACCTGCTCCCCGGCATCACCGCGCCGGCCCTCGTGACCGTCGGCCGCCACGACTGGATCACGCCCGTCGAGTGCAGCGAGACCATCGCCCGGCTCATCCCCGGCGCGGAGCTGCGGGTGTTCGAGCGGTCGGGGCACTCGCCGCAGGTCGAGGAGGCCGAGCTGTGGGAGGCGACCGTCCGCGAATTCCTGGACAGGGCCCGCGACCGGGTTTGAGAACGGCGCTGAACACGCGATGATGCCCCCGATGGAAGATCTCGACGAACTAGACCGGAAGATCCTGGCCGCGCTGCAGCTGAACGGCCGGGCGAGCTGGACCGACATCGCCCAGCTGCTGGGCATCTCCACCACGACGGTGGCGCGGCGGGCCCAGCACCTGTTCGGCGCCGGGCTGGCGCGGGTGGCGGTGCTGCCGCACCTGGAGCACGACGGGCCGGTGCACGTCTTCATCGTGCGGCTGACCTGCGCGCCGGGCAGCCAGCTCAAGGTCGCGGGGCTGCTGGCGGCCAACCCCGACATCCGTTACGTCACGATCGTCACCGGTGGCTACGACATCGTGTTCGAGCTGGTCGCGCCCAAGCACCGCGACCTCTACTCGATGCTCGTCGAGTTCGTGCACACCATTCCCGGGGCGCAGCAGAGCAACGCCGACCTGGTGCTGCACACGTACAAGCGGAGCTACGACTGGAGCGTGCCCGTGGTGGGGGAGCAGGCGGCGCCGTTCGCGCTGACCCCCCGGGCGCACACGTGCGAGCGCGGGCACCTCGACGACGTCGACCGCCTCGTCCTCGCCGCCGTCCGGGAGGACGGTCGGGCCAGCTCCCAGTCGGTCGGCCGCCGCCTGGGCATCAGCGAGAGCACGGCCCGGCGGCGGCTGGAGGCCATGCTGGAGCGCGGCTGCGCGACGGTGGCCACGTTCATCCCGGCCGCCGCGCTCGGTTATGAGGCGGAGATCCTGCTCTGGCTGTCGGTCGAGCCGAGCATGCAGGACCGCGTGGCCGAGCGGCTGTCGGACGAGCGCGGCGTGCGCATGATCGCCTCCCTGCTGGGGCAGGCGTCGCTCATCTGCGAGGTGATCGTGCCGACCACGGCCGACCTGCACCACTTCACCTCGCGCACCCTGGCCTCGGTGCCGGGCATCCAGTCGTGGACGGCCGGGGTGCAGGTGCTGACCGTCAAGCGCGGCTTCCTCATGGTGCCCTGGGCGGAGGACCGCATCGCGGCGGCCCTGGCCCCCTCATAGGGGCCGGTCGTGTCCGGGCTGAGCGGCGGCGCGGGCCTGTGGTGTCCGGGCTGAGCGGCGGCGCGGGCCTGTGGTGTCCAGGCTGAACGGCGGCGCCGGCCCCTGGAATAATTCGCTCGCCCTCATAGGGACAGGCCCGTCGTGTCCAGGACGAACGAGCGCCTGGCCAGGCCGAGCCGGCGGCCCTCACCGTCGGACGCCTCCGGCAGGATCTCGACCGGCAGCGTGAAGCCGCGGTTCCTGGAGGCCAGGCGGGGCCACTCATGCACGTACTCGACCGAGGCCCCGCCCTGCCGGCGCAACTGCGTGATCAGCGCCTGCTCGGCCGCGTCGCCCCAGATGTCGGGGGTCCCGGCGAAGAGCGTCGCGTTGTCCTTGGCGGCCGCCTCGTAGACCGCGCGCAGGACGGGGCCCGCGCGGCCGATACGCCTGGTGGCCGGCGCCTCCGTGGCCGGGCCCGCCGACACCATGTTGGCCGGGGCCCTGATGTGCCAGCGGTAGACGATCGCCATCCCGCGCTCAGAGTTGATCACATCCTTGATGCGCGCCGGCCGGCTCCCTCCGGGGGCCTGCGGGTCGGGCACCGTCCAGACAGGCGGATCGGCGGGCCCGTCCCACGGCGTCTCACCGATGTCGCGGATCCGCAGCCGCGCCATGTGCCACATCGCGCGGCGGAAGCCGTCCACGGTACGGGTGGCCATCTGGAGGCGGTAGAACCAGTGCCAGCCGCGGAACATGTCGTACTCCTCGACCGTGCCCAGGTCCCGCCTTCCGCCGCCCTCCTTCGGGACGGTGGGCCGCGAGGAGTACTTGCGCTGGCTCGGATTGAACAGGTCCGCACCGTTCTTCCCCCAGGGGGTGGCGGCGTCGACGCCGAACCGGCCGAGCGCCTGGACGAACGCGACCCGGTCGGCGGACTTCAGGAACGACACGAAACCCCACAACTCGCCCCCTTCCACAGGGCTCGCTGGGGCGGGGGCGCTCGTCAGGCCGGCCGTCCAATGACACGGGCCCAGCGAGATGAACGCGCGGTCGTAGGCGTTCAGGCCGTCGAAGTAGCCCACCGCCTCGACCTCACTCACCGCCCGCACCACCTTGTACGTGCTGAGCGCGGCGGGCTCGCCCGAGTCGAGCAACTCCTGCAGCGTGGGACCTTGCGCGCGCGGGGCGGCAGCGCCGGCCGCAACTCCGCTCCACGCAGAGGCGCTGCCTGCGGAGCCGCTTCGCGCGGAGGTGCCTCGCGCAGAGGCGCTGCCTGCAGGGTGGCTGTCTGCGGAGTCGCTTCGCGCAGGGGCGCCGGCCTCGGAGGCGCCTTGAGCGGAGGTATCTCGCGCAGAGCGGTCCCGCGCGGAGGCGTTCGTCGCGGAGACAGGCAGCAGGTGCTCGGGCAGCATCTCCCCCTCAGGACGCCAGGTGTGCCCGAGCTCCGGCCAGGAGCGCGGGCCGGAATAGTCGCCGAGCACGCGGTAGTCACCGGTCACGTCCAGCTCCGGATGCGCGGGCGCGACGGGTGGGCGGGCCGGGCGCGGCCAGGTCCGCGTCAGATCGCGGACGTAGAAACGCGGAGCGGTCGAGACGACCTCGGCGTGTCCCCAGACGTTGTCCGCCCTGCGCGCAGGCAGGCCATCGGAGGCCGGGATCAGGTGAATGCGATCCGGCTGCCCCTCACGCATCTCCCACGCTTCCACCACGACCGGACACCGTCGCCGCTTCTGCTTCCACCGGCGCAACACGAACCGGGTCCACGCGTTGACGACACCAGTGATCGGCTCCGCATAACGCTCGTAGAAGCGCGCGGGCACCGGGACGAGACGGTCCGACCATCGGATCAACTCCACCGGGGCACCCTTGGCATGCGCGGCGGCGGTCGTCCCCTCCACACCGCGCACAACCCTCAGCCCACCAGCGCTGCCCGCCACGCCGGGCCCGCGGGTGGCGATGATCTCCAGCACCTCGTCGTCGATGCGCACCCGGAACGGCGGGTCCGCAGGAAACGCGGTGCCGGGCCCGACCTTCGCGATGCCGCCGCCCACCGTCAGCGCCTCGGAGAGGATCCCGGCAGCGGGCTCTCGCTCGGCGGCGGAGTCGGGCAGCGAGCTGTACCGCTGGAACTCCATGACCGTCAGCCACGTGGCCGTGGTGAAGGTCGTCGCGTCCTGCGGGGCGAGCAGGAAGCCCATCTCACGCAGGTCCCGGTGCAGGTCACGGACATGCGTGGCGTCGCCGAGCGCCGGGCGTTCCTGACCGCCGTACCGCGCGGGCCGCCCGGGAGCCGGGTCCTGATCGCCCGGCTGCAGGTCGAATTCGCCGTACAGGCCGGACGTGGGCCGGAGGAGCGTCGCGAGCAGCCAGGCGAACACCTGGTCGAGATCTTCCAGCATGAGCCGCCACCTGCCGTGAGAGGGAGAGCGATGACCCATCGACGGTAAGCCCGCCCGCCCGCTCCCGCCCCAGGGACGGCACTAGGGAAAACTCTGGTCGTACCACAGCACGAGGACCACCCCCAGCTCGCACGGCAGCCCATAGACCGATCGCCGACAGCTCACCGACGGATCTCCACAACCCCGGCCCGCCACTTGATCTCACAGCCCGGCCCGCCACTTGATCTCACAGCCCCGACCCACCGACCGATCGCCACATCCCGCCCACCGACCGACCACGACAGCCCCGGCTCGCCGCACCCTCCGCCCCGCCACTATCCCTTTGTCGGCGCGCTCGCCCCTCAAAGGAGCCGGACAAAACACTTCCATCCAACGAGCCGCGACCACCTCAGCCCTCACCTAGCGCCTCCACCTTCGCCTACCGCCCCCGCCTTCCGCCGCCACCCCCTCTCCCTCTCCCTCTCCCTCTCCCTCTCCCTCTCCCTCTCCGAGAGCAATACCGAGGGTTGGCGGCGTGACATCAGCGGGTGTAGCGATGTTTGGCACCAGGCGGAAAGTACTCAGGATCACCTGCCTCACGCAGCCGGACGAACGGCACCTGCTGCGGCACAGGCACATAGTTGGCGAACTCGCTGTTCAGCCGCAGAAGCTGGGCCAGGATCGAGGCCCCCACGCCCTGGGCGATCTCGTCGGACGGCTTCTCGCCGGGCGCCAGCTCCACCGTGACCGTGAGGTGCCGGTCGCGAGCCGCGTCCTCCACCACCTCCATGACGAACTTCCCCGTCACCGAACCGCTCACCTCCGGCTGCTCCAGTCCGACCGCGATGTTCTCCGGATAGACGTTCGCGCCGTAGTAGGACACGGTGAAGTGGCTGCGACCGAAGACGTAGACGAACGGCCGCTCCGCACCCGCGGCCGTGCCCAGCCCCTCCGCCTCAGGCTCGAACCCATGTCGCCCGACGAACTCCAGCAGCCGCTCGTACGGGATCACCCCACCCTCGTCGGCGATGTGATAGCGGATCAGCGGGATGCCGTTGTCACCCGAGAAGAGCAGCGTGCCCTCATGCTCCTCGAAGAAGCGCACATCAGGGTCGTACTGGACGAGCGTCGGCAACCTTGACTCGCCGAACAGCTCACGGGCCGTATCCGGGCGAGCAGCCAGGAACCGGCGGATCCCGACCGACAACGCGGTCTCGTTGCCCAGGACGCCCGCGTCGGCGGTGCCGTACAGGGAGGCTATGCCGCGCACCGGGTCGGCGATCCCCGCCCGTTCGGCGACCAGGCTGCGCCACTCCTCGCTGAATACTTCGCCCGCCGTGACCAGCTTGACGTCCCAGTCGGACCAGGGGAGGTCCTCGGTGTCGATCACGTTCTTCAGGAACGGCGGATATCCCAGAAGCACCACCTGATCGAAGTGCGGCGCCAGCTCGGGGAGAACACGGGCGATCTCCCGCCGGTCGGTCCCGGGGGCGACCACGGTGATCGGATAGCCACGCGCGGCCAGCAGACGGCAGCAGTTGACGGTGAACAGACCGCCCACCCAGGTGCCGAGGGCGAAACAGACCACGGCCAGGGTACGGCGCTCGCGAGCGGCGAAGGAGTCACGGAACACCTCCTCGAAGCGCGCGGCGATCACCTCCTCGTCGGACACGGAACGCGGCCAGAAGCTCGGCACGCCGGTCGAGCCCGAGGAGACCGCGATCATGTCCCCGATCACGCCGTCCCTGCACAGATCGGGCAGAGTATGACGGCGAACGTAGTTGTCCTTGGTCGTCAAAGGCAGCCGCTCGAAATCCCGAATCGTCACGACTTCAGCGGGATCGATGCGATTCTCCGCCAGAAACGTCCGATAAGCGGGCACCGTCGCCGCCACCTGCCGAAAGAGCTCAACCGGGTCCATCAGCCGAATGTACGGCGGACGTCGGCTGAGCGAAACCACGCAACCGTGTAACCCGACCCCCCGCCCTACGCTCCCGGGGCAGCGCGCTCACAGGGGAGTAGGGGACATGCACGTTACGGCCCGCACTCTCGGGGTGTGCTCACAGGCAGGGCATGCGTCCGCTACGGCCTGCGCTCTGGGGAGTGTGCTCACGAGCAGGGGATCCGCATACTACGACCTGCGCTTCCGAGCGCGTGTTTACGAACAGGGCATCCGCCCGCTACAGCCTCCCTTGGGGGCGCGACACGCCACGGCCTGCGCTCTCGGAGCGTGCTCACCGGCAGGCGATGCGCACGCTACAGCCTGCGCACGCGGGCATGCACTCGCCCGCCATGGCGCGCCCACGTACGACCTGCACTTAGGCGCCCCGGACGCCTCAAGCCCGCGACGCCTCACGCCCGGAGCGCCTTACCGCCGGGACGCCTCAAGCCCGGGACGCCTCAAGCCCGGGACGCCTCAAGCCCGGGACGCCTCACGCCCGGGACGCCTTATGCTCGCGGCTTGCCCGCACCCGCTGCGAAATCCGGACGCTCACGGCCCTGCGGGCACACTGGCGGGACCCTCGTTCACTCGCCCGGACGCACCAGGCCGGTCTCGTAGGCGAAGACGATCGCCTGGGCCCGGTCGCGCAGCCCCAGCTTCATCAGCATCCGCCCCACATGCGTCTTGACCGTCTGCTCCGCCACGAACAGCTTGCTCGCGATCTCCTGGTTGGACAGCGCCTGGGCCACCAGCGTGAGCACCTCTGTCTCCCGCTCGGTCAGCTCGCCCAGCCGCCGCCCCGACGCCGGCCGCGGCCCTCCGAGCCTGGCGAACTCGTGGATCAGCCTCTTGGTGATCGCCGGGGCGATGAGCGCGTCCCCGGCCGCGACCACCCGCACCGCCTCGGCGAGCTGCGCGGCGGAGGCGTCCTTCAGCAGGAACCCGCTGGCCCCGGCCCGCAACGCCTCGTAGACGTAGTCGTCGAGGTCGAACGTGGTCAGGATGAGCACCTTCGGCGACGACGGTCGCGACAACAGCTCCCTGGTGGCCTCCAGCCCGTTCATGACCGGCATCCGCACGTCCATCAGCACCACGTCGGGGCTCAGCGCCGCGGCCCGCTCCACGGCCTCCCGCCCGTTCGCCGCCTCACCCACGACCTCGATGTCCTGCTGCGCGCTCAGGAACACGGTGAACCCCGTGCGGACCATGCCCTGGTCATCGGCGATCAGAACCCGGATCAACCGCTCTCCCCTTCCCCCATCGCACGCACCCTCTCACCGCACACGTGCCGACCGTCCATGTGCCGACTGCAAGTGTCCCGGCCATTCGCCCGCTGGCCGTTCGCCAACTGCACGCATCCCGGTCGTTCGTGTCCCGGCCGCTCGCGCCGACTGCACGTGAGCTGGCCGTTCGTACGCGGACTGCACCTGCCTTGGCCGTTCGCCGACCGTACGCGTGCCGGCCGTGTCCCGGCCGTGTCCCGGCCGTTCGCGCCGACCGCACATGCGCTGGCGGTCGCGTCCCGGCCGCACGCGTGCCAGCGGTTCGTGACCACGTTCCTCCTCATGTGGCCGCCTGCGCCTCTTGGAGCGGTAGCGTCGCGCGCACCTCGAAGCCTCCGCCGGGTTGCGGCCCGGCTTCGATCGTGCCACCGAGCAGCGCGGCGCGTTCATGCATGCCCACCAGCCCCTGCCCGGCCCCGGGCGTCGCGCCTGGTGCCGTGCCAGGCCCGTTGGCCACGCGCAGCCGCAGCTCGCGCCGCTCTCGTCCGCCGCTCGCCCCAGTGCCCGGCCCGACGCCTAACCCGGGGTCCGACGCGACGTCCGGTCTGAGGTCCGGCCCGGCATTTAGCTCTGTGCCCAGCCCTGTGCCCAGCCCTGTGCCCAGCCCTGTGCCCGGCTCCGCATCCAATTCTGTGCCCAATTCCGTGCCGGGCCCCATGTCCGTTCCCGGGTCCGTTCCCGGGGCCGGGCCGGTGGCCAGCCGGATGTCCACCGCGACGGTTGCTCCCGGTGCGTGGCGCATCGCGTTGCTCAGCGACTCCTGGACGATTCGGTATGCGGACAACCCCACCGCAGGCGGCAACGTGTCGAGCGGGCCGGACCGTTTGACCAGCACCGCCAGACCGGCGGCGCGGGCGTTCTCGACCAGTTCGTCCACCCGGTCGAGCCCGGGCTGTGGCGCCGTGTCGGTCCGGCCCTCCTGATCCCGCAGGACGCCGAGCACCTGGCGCAGGTCCGTGATCGCCTCCAGCGAGAGGCTCCGGATCTCCGCCAGCCCCGCTTCGAGCTGTGCCGGATCGCCCGCCGCCTTCAGCGGCACCGCCTCGGCCTGGATCGCGATCACCGACATGTGGTGCGCCACCACGTCGTGCAGCTCGCGGGCGATGCGGGCCCGCTCCTCCAGTACGGCCTGGGCGCTCTCGGCCAGCCGGGAACGGCGCTCCTCCGCCACGAGCCGGGTGGTGGCGGAGCGCCTGACGCGTACGTTGTAGCCGAACAGCACCGCGACCGACACCACGACGGTGACGAGTGGCATCGAGTTGGGGTGGATGATCCAGCCGGCGAGGACCGTGATGATCCAGACGGCCAGCGTGATCCGCCTGTCGCAGCGGACGGCGACGGAGTAGAGGACCAGCAGGTACATCGCGATCGCCGAGAAGACGTAGGGCGGCTCGTTGGGGCCGATCGTGACGGTGGTCCAGACGATGACGGGCACCAGGACGGCGGCGACCCGCCAGGCGGCCAGCGGCCAGCGGTCGCGCAGGGCCACGGGCAGCGAGACCGCCAGAGCCATGAGGTAGACGAAGCCCTCCCAGATCGGCGAGGGGCCGCCTGCGTGGTGTGCGGCGTCGGCGTTCCATTCGGCCGCCATGGACAGTGTGGTCCCGTAGAGGATCAAGGCCAGCACGAAGTCCAGCACCTGGACCAGGTTGAACATCCCGAGCGGCACGATTCTCTCGGCCCAGCGCGGCCCCTTGAACGCCAGGTGCCGAGAGGATGGCGGAGGCTCGGCATCGCCCTGGAACAGCGCCATCCCGAACGGCTGCGCCACCGTCCACGCGACGCGACGCGCCATTCCGGACCACCCACCGCTGAGGCCTCCGCCGTCCACGCCCGATCTCTTGTCCGCGGCATTCCCGGCATCCATGCGCGGCCGTTCGTCGGCGGCACCTCCGCCGTCCGTGCGCGGCCGCTCGTCCGAGGGACTCCCGGTGTCCATGCGCGGCCGCTCGTCCGAGGGACTCCCGGTGTCCATGCGCGGCCGTTCGTCGGCGGCACCTCCGCCGTCCGTGCGCGGCCGCTTGCCAGCAGCGCCCCCGTCGCTCGCGCCTGGCTGCTTGCTCGCGCCGCCTCCGCCGCTCACGTACGGCCGCCTGCCCGTGGCGGCCCTGCCGTCTGCGTCTGGTGGCTTGCGTGCGGATTGTTGGTTGTCCGTGCCCGGCTGTTTGCCTGTGGCGATCTTGCTGTCCACGCCGGCTGCTCGTCGGAGGGGCGCCAGTCGTACACGCTTGGCTGCTTGTTGGCGACGGTTCTGCTGGACACCACGTGATTGCGGGGCTGCGCGTGCGAGGCGCGACCGGGCTTGGGCGGGTGCGGGCCGGGGGTGGGCTCGGCCGGTCCTTGGGGAGCCGCTTCCGGGGGCTTCGGGGCGGAGTGGTGGCGGATCGCCTGGGCGAGGCCGTGGGCGCGACGGGTGCCGGGCTCGGGGGCACGCTGGGCGGGGATCACCTGGTCAACCTTACGTTCAAGGCATCCGCCCGGCATCACACCAGGGTTTGATCCGCCCTCACCCGCAGGTATGGCTTACATGATTACGATCGCCGTGAGCGAACATCGGCAATGAAGGGAACAGCGCAAGGCTCCGATGAGTTGAGCCGGTATAACTCAACCCTTTGGAGTTCGCATGAGTGAGAGCTTGATCCTCCCGGTCCTGCCGCTGGACGACGAGGTCGTCCTGCCGGGCATGGTGGTTCCGCTGGACCTGTCCGACTCCGAGGTGCGCGCCGCCATAGACGCGGCCCGTGCATCCGGTGGTAACAAGCCACAGGTCCTCCTCGTTCCCCGGATCGACGGCCGATACGGCGCCGTCGGCGTGCAGGCAGTGGTGGAGCAGGTCGGGAGGCTGCCGGGCGGCGAGCCCGCGGCGGTGGTGCGCGGCGTCAACCGCGTCCGCGTGGGCACCGGCACGACCGGGCCGGGCGCCGCACTGTGGGTCGAGGCCGAGACGATCGACACGGTCGCCGTCGGCGAGCGCGCCCAGGACTTGGCCAAGGAGTACAAGGCCCTGGCCACCACGATTCTGCAGAAGCGCGGCGCCTGGCAGGTGGTCGACCAGGTCAACACGATCGACGACCCCTCGGTGCTGGCCGACAGCTCCGGCTACACCCCTTGGCTGACCACGGCGCAGAAGGTCGAGCTGCTCGAAGCGGCCGACCCCGCCGAGCGGCTGGCCAGGCTGATCGAGTGGTCCCGTGACCACCTCGCCGAGCTCGACGTGGCCGAGACGATCCGCAAGGACGTCCAGGAGGGCATGGAGAAGCAGCAGCGCGAGTTCCTGCTGCGCCAGCAGCTCGCCGCCGTGCGCAAGGAGCTCAAGGAGCTCAACGGCGACTCCGCCGAGACGGAGGAGGAGGACTACCGCGCCCGCGTCGAGGCCGCCGACCTGCCGGAGAAGGTGCGCGAGGCCGCGCTCAAGGAGGTCGACAAGCTGGAGCGGACCTCCGACCAGTCCCCGGAGACCGGCTGGATCCGCACCTGGCTCGACACCGTCCTCGACATCCCGTGGAACGACCGTACCGAGGACAACTACGACATCGTCGGTGCCAGGACCGTGCTCGACACCGACCACACCGGCCTGTCCGACGTGAAGGACCGCATCATCGAGCACCTGGCCGTGCGCAAGCGCCGTCAGGACAAGGGGCTCGGGGTGGTGGGCGGCCGCCGCAGCGGCGCCGTGCTGGCCCTGGCCGGCCCTCCCGGAGTGGGCAAGACATCCCTGGGCGAGTCCGTGGCCCGCGCGATGGGGCGCAAGTTCGTCCGCGTGGCGCTCGGCGGCGTGCGGGACGAGGCGGAGATCCGCGGTCACCGGCGCACCTACGTCGGCGCGCTGCCCGGCCGCATCGTCCGCGCCGTCCGCGAGGCCGGCTCGATGAACCCGGTCGTTCTCCTCGACGAGGTCGACAAGGTCGGCGCCGACTACCGCGGCGACCCGACGGCCGCGCTGCTGGAGGTGCTCGACCCGGCACAGAACCACACGTTCCGCGACCACTACCTCGAGGTGGAGCTGGACCTGTCCGACGTGCTCTTCCTGGCCACGGCGAACGTCCTGGAGGCCATCCCCGGGCCGCTGCTCGACCGGATGGAGGTCGTCACGCTCGACGGCTACACCGAGGACGAGAAGGTCGCCATCGCCCGCGACCACCTGCTGCCCAGGCAGCTGGAGCTGGCCGGGCTGACCGCCGACGAGGTCAAGGTCGAGGACGAGGCGCTGCGCAAGCTGGCCGCCGAGTACACCCGCGAGGCCGGAGTCCGCTCCCTGGAGCGCTCGGTCGCCAGGATCCTGCGCAAGGTGGCGGCCGGTACGACGGACGGCGACGAGCTGCGCGTCACGGTCGGCGAGGGTGACCTGGTGGGCTACATCGGCCGGCCGAGGTTCGTGCCCGAGTCGTCGCTGCCCGAGGCCACCCAGCGCACCTCGGTGCCGGGCGTGGCGACGGGCCTGGCGGTGACCGGTGCGGGCGGTGATGTCCTCTACGTCGAGGCGTCGCTGGCCGACCCGGAGACCGGCGAGACCGGGCTCACGCTGACCGGCCAGCTCGGCGACGTGATGAAGGAGTCGGCCAGGATCGCGCTGTCCTACCTGCGTTCGCACGGCGCGGAGCTGGAGCTGCCGGTCACCGCGCTGAAGGACCGCTCGGTCCACGTCCACTTCCCCGCGGGCGCCGTGCCCAAGGACGGCCCCTCGGCCGGTGTGACGCTGACGACCGCGCTGGCCTCGCTCCTGTCGGGACGCGTCGTCCGCAGCGACGTGGCCATGACCGGTGAGATCTCCCTGACCGGGCGGGTCCTGCCGATCGGCGGCGTCAAGCAGAAGCTGCTGGCGGCGCACCGGGCGGGCATCACGACCGTGCTCATCCCGGCCCGCAATGAGCCGGACCTGGACGACGTGCCCGAGGAGGTCCGCGCGGAGCTGACCATCCACGCGGTCAGCGACGTGCGCGAGGTGCTGGACATCGCGCTCGCCCCGGCTCAGGTCGCCTCCTCGGTGGCGGCCTGACCCACCCCGCGCCCCGCCGCACCCGGCCTCCCGGGTACGGCGGGGCGCATCCTCATGCGCGCCTTGCCGGGCGGGTGGCTGGTGTACGCATGGGTGCCTGCCGGGTGGATGGCCGGTGTCCTCGTGCGTGTCTGTTCGGAGATCGGCTGGTGTCCCGGGTGTGAGTGCTTGTCCGGGAACGTCCTCCGCGTGTGTCTGTCCGGAGGTGGCCGCGCCTTCGAGGGTCAGTCCGTGTCCTCGTGGGTGAGCAGCGTTTCCAGCTCCGTCAGCAGCCCCAGCACCCGCTCCGCCCGCGCGTCGTCGCGCACCGCAGCCCGTACGGCCTCCTCCACCGGCAGGTTCGCGCGCCGGAGCACCGCCTGCACCGCCACGTCGGTGACCCGTACCTGGGTACGCCGCCCGTCGGCCGGGTCCTGCGCGGTCTCCAGCAGCCCGCGCTCCCGCATCCGCGCCACCGACGCCGACACGTGGCTCTGCACGAACCCCGTACGCGCCTGGATCTCCCCGACCGCGCTGCCCGGATGGCGCAGTACGTCCTCGAACACCGCCTCCTCGCCCGGCGTCAGCGCAGGCCCTTTGGTCGGCCCGGCCGCCGACTTGGACAACTCGATCAAGTGCCGGCCCATGCGCCGGAGTCGTGCCACGTTCACGGCTGACATCATATCGCTAGAGATGTATCGTCAGCGATATGACTGATCTGACGGGTGTGTCGAACACGGCGGTAGGCGCGGCTTGGGTGCGGGCGCGCGAGAGTGAGCGGCCCGACCGGCTGTTCGAGGACGCATACGCGGGAGCCTTCGTCGCCGCCGCCGACTACGCCAGCGCGTCGGGGGAGCTGTTCGCCGACCACCTGGCGTTCCGCACGAGGTTCTTCGACGGCTACCTGACCGGCTCGGGCTGCCGCCAGGTCGTGCTGCTGGCCGCCGGGCTCGACAGCCGGGCCTACCGGCTGGACTGGGCGCCGGGGGTGCGGCTGTTCGAGATCGACCTGCCCGAGCTGCTGACGTTCAAGGACGCGGTGCTGGCGGAGATGGGGGCGCGGCCGGCGTGCGAGCGCGTCGCCGTGCCCGCTGACCTGCGCGAGGACTGGCCGGGCGCGCTGCGCGCGGCCGGGTTCGATCCGGCCGAGCCGGTCGCGTGGCTGGCCGAAGGGCTGCTCATCTACCTCGACGCGGAGGAGTCGGCCCGGCTGCTGACCCGCGTCGGCGAGCTGTCGGCGCGCGGGAGCAGCCTGGCGTTCGAGCACGACGCGGAGGCCGCGGCCAGGCTGATGGAGCGGGTGCGGGCCATGCCGAAGCTGCGGCGGGTCGCGGAGCTGTGGCGGGGCGGGCTCGGCGAGGACGCCGCCGCCTGGCTGGAGGAGCGCGGCTGGCGCACCCGTACGGTCGGACGCGCCGCGCTGGCGGCCGAGTACGGCAGGCCCTCGACCGGCAAGGGCGGCTTCCTCGTGGCGGAGCGTGACTGAGGTCACGAGGGCTGAGCGTGGCCCAGGTCATGGGTGGCGGAGCATGACCCGGGTCACGGCAGCAGAGCGTGACTCAGATCACGAAACAGACGGGGAATAGGGGGATATAGGGACGTCGTTAGCAACGGCGTGAACGAGGCATACGCGAACGACCCCGGCGCCCACCGCGACGCTGCGTGTCGTCGCGCGCGTATGAGGCGAACGGCCGCCTGTCGCAGCCCGCGTATGGGGCGAATGCCCATCCGCTAGAGCACACCGCCCGCCCGTTCTCCCCGAAGGTCGTCATGATCGCACCTGTTTTCATGCTGCGCAGGCTGAGCCACCTGCCGTTCCACCCGGGCACGCGCTGACGCTGCCCCGCTTCTACCGGTGATGTACGTTTCCGCGGCCCCGTAGGCGGCCGCTCTCAGTCGTGGGGATATTTCGTGATCCAGGCTTCCGGCCTGCGCAAGCTGTACGGCGACACCGTCGCGCTCGACGGGGTCGACCTGCACGTGCGCGAAGGCGAGATCTACGGCGTGCTCGGTCAGAGCGGCGCCGGCAAGAGCACGCTCCTGCGCTGCGTCAACCTGCTCGAACGCCCCACCGCGGGCACCGTGACCGTCGCGGGACAGGACCTGACCGCGCTGCGCAGCGGCGAGCTGAACCGCGCGAGGCAGCGCATCGGCATGATCCACCAGCACTTCGCGCTGCTCTCCTCGCGCACGGTCGCGGGCAACGTGGCCTTCCCGCTCGAAGTGATGGGCGTGGGGAAGGCCGAGCGCGAGCGCAGGGTCGCCGAGCTCCTCGAACTCGTCGGGCTCGAAGGCCGCGGGACGGACCGGCCGCACCAGCTCTCCGGGGGCCAGAAGCAGCGGGTCGGCATCGCGCGGGCGCTGGCGGGCAACCCGTCCGTGCTGCTGTCGGACGAGGCCACCTCCGCGCTCGACCCGGCCACCACGCAGTCCATCCTGGCGCTGCTCAAGCGGCTCAACACCGAGCTCGGCCTGACGATCCTGCTCATCACCCACGAGATGAACGTCGTCAAGAGCGTCTGCGACTCCGTCGCCATCATGACGCGGGGGCGGATCGAGGAGTCCGGCGCCATCGCCGACCTCATCAGGACGCCCGGGTCGCGCTTGACCAGGGAGATCTTCCCGCTGCCCGAGCCCGCGCCGGCCGGGTCGGTGACGGTGACGTTCACCGGCGATCCGCGGCAGGCGGTGGTGTCGGAGCTGGTCAGGAAGTTCGACGTGGACCTGAGCATCCTGGGCGGCTCGATCGAGGACCTGGCCGGCGGCTCGGTGGGCCGCCTGCGCGTGGTCCTCGAAGGCGCCGACAGCGCCGCCGCCCTGGCCTACCTGCGCGAGTCGGGACTGATCGTGGAAATGGTGGGCGCGTGATGCGGACAAGCGCAGTGACCGCAAGCGCAGTGACCGCAAACGCCGTGACCACAACCGGAGTGACGGGGGAGGAGGGCTCGTGACCTGGGAAGAGATGCTGCCGCTGCTCTGGCCGGCGACGCTGGAGACGGCGCAGATGGTCGGATGGTCCGCGCTGTTCACCGCGCTGCTCGGCCTGCCGCTCGGCGTCGCGCTCGTGGTGTTCGACCGGGACGGGCTGCGGCCGGTCCCGGCGCTGAAGTCGGCGCTCGGGTTCGTGGTCAACATCGGGCGGTCGCTGCCGTTCATCGTGCTGATGATCGCGATCATCCCGTTCACCAGGGTCGTCGTCGGCACCACGATCGGGACCGCCGCGTTCGTGGTGCCGCTCACCGTCGGCGCGGTGCCGTTCTTCGCGCGGCTGGTCGAGACGGCGCTCAGGGAGGTCGGCGCCGACGTGGTGCAGGCGGCCCAGGCCATGGGCGCGAGCCGGACCACCATCGTGCGCAAGGTCCTGCTGCCCGAGGCGCTGCCCGGCCTGGTGGCGGGCCTGACCGTGACCGTCGTCGCGCTCATCGGCTACTCCGCCATGGCCGGCACGCTCGGCGGCGGCGGCCTGGGCGACCTGGCCGTCCGGTACGGCTACCAGCGGTTCGAGACGCTGCTGATGATCGTGACCGTCGTGCTGCTCGTCGTGATCGTGCAACTCCTGCAGAGCCTGGGCGACTGGGTCGCCCGGCGCCTATCGCATAAGTAAGGAAAAATCATGAAATTTCATCGCCTAGTGGGTGCTGTCGCGCTGGCTCTGTCGCTCGCCGCATGCGGTACGTCGCAGTCCGCGACCAGCGCGGGCACGAAGAGCGCCGAGTCGGCCGACACGGTGCTGAAGGTCGGCGCCAGCCCGGTGCCGCACGCCGAGATCCTGAACTTCGTCAAGGAGAACCTGGCCCCGGCCGCCGGCCTGAAGCTCGAGGTCGTGGAGTTCACCGACTACGTGCAGCCGAACGTGCAGCTCGACGAGGGCCAGCTCGCCGCGAACTTCTTCCAGCACAAGCCGTACCTCGATGACTTCAACGCCTCCAAGGGCACCAAGCTGACCTTCGTCACGCCGGTCCACCTGGAGCCGCTCGGCCTGTACTCCAAGAAGATCACCGCGGCGTCCGCGCTGGCCGACGGCGCCACCGTGGCCGTGCCCAACGACGCCACGAACCTGGGCCGCGCGCTCAAGCTGCTCGCCGACAACGGCATCGTCAAGCTCAAGGACGGCGCCGGCACCGCGGCCACCGAGCGCGACGTCGTGGAGAACCCGAAGAACCTGCAGTTCAAGCCGCTGGAGGCGGCGCAGCTCCCGCGCTCGCTGGAGGACGTGGACGCCGCGGTCATCAACGGCAACTACGCGATCGAGGCCGGGCTCAAGCCCGCGTCGGAGGCGCTGGTGCTGGAGAAGACCGAGGGCAACCCGTACGTCAACGGCCTCGTCGTGCAGACCGGCCACGAGAAGGACGCGAACATCGTCACTCTCGGCAAGCTCCTCCAGGACCAGAAGGTCAAGGACTTCATCAAGCAGAAGTACGCGGGCTCCGTCATCCCCGCCGAGTGATCGGGAAAACCGCCTTATCCAAGGTTTTATGACGTTCAGCGAATTGTAAGCGGGGCGCAATCCGGCGGGCGTACGAAGGCGGCGTCACCAAAACCTCTCCCGAGGAGGCCCCGGAATGCACTTCGCCGCACGTGTCATTCTCGGCGTCACCGCCGCCACAATGGTGGCGGTGGCCGCCCCGGTCGCCGCAGACGCGACGGCCACGCCCGCAACATCCGCCACGACCTCCCACAAGACCTTCTGGGGGCCTTACCACTCCAGCGATCACAAGGCCGCGGCCAGCGGTTCCGTGACCGTCGACCAGAAGCGGTCGAAACACTGGACCTGGAAATGGGCCCTGGTCAAGAAGTGGGTCTGCAAGAAGGACCGCAAGGGCGACAGGCACTGCAAGTGGGTCGTCAAGAAGGTCAAGAAGTGGACGTGGGAATGGCGCACCGACCACTTCCACACCGTGCACAGCACCCTCACCAACGACAAATGGTGGGGCAAGCGGAAGTGCGCCTGGGAGACGTTCAAGGTCGTGAACAAGGACGGCTCCGCCTTCTTCAAGAGTTTCGCCAACTGCTCGAAGCGCCCGAAGGACTTCTCGTTGTCCGGTAAGAACGCCGCCCACATCTACGTGGACGTGAGCAGGGGCGACCGCCATCGTCCGACCGGCTACCACTCCGGCTGGAAGGACGTGTACGTCGCGGCCGCCTGATCCGCGCGCAAGCCGCGGCCTCGACGAGGAGGCCGCGGCTTCGGCGTGTCCGCGCGGGTCCTGGCGCGGCGGGCGATCAGCCGAATACTGTTCTGTTCATGCATCCGGGAGCCATCGCAGCAGTCACCCCCGACAAGCCCGCTGTGATCATGGCGGGCTCCGGGCGGGTCGTCACCTACCGCGAGCTGGACGAGGAGTCGAACCGGCTGGCCCATCTGTTCCGGGCGGCCGGGCTGCGGCCTGGCGACCACATCGCCTTCATGCTCGCCAACCACCCCCTCTTCCTGGTCGTCGCCTGGGCCGCGCACCGTTCGGGCCTGTACTACACGCCGGTCAGCTCGCGGCTGCAGACGGACGAGCTGGCCTACATCGTGGACAACTGCGGCGCCCGGGCGTTCATCACGAGCGCGGACCTGGCCGGCGTGGCCACCTCGATCACCGCCGCCACCCCCGGGGTCGGGCTGCGGCTCATGCTCGACGGCGCCGCCGAGGGCTTCGAGTCGTACGAGGAGGCCGTCGCGGGCCTGCCGGCCACCCCGATCGAGGACGAGTGCGCGGGCACGGACATGCTCTACTCCTCGGGCACCACGGGCCGGCCGAAGGGCGTCAAGCTGGCCGCGACGCACGGCCCGCTCACCGAGCCTGGCCTGCTGTTCAAGCTCATCGAGGCGCTGTTCGCGCCCTCGGGGGACAGCGTCTACCTCTCGCCCGCGCCGCTCTACCACGCCGCGCCGCTGCGCTACAGCATGACGTTCCAGCGGCTCGGCGCCACGGTGGTGGTCATGGAGCGCTTCGACCCCGAGCGATATCTGGAGCTGGTGGAGCGGTACGGGGTCACGCACTCGCAGCTCGTGCCCACGATGTTCATCAAGATGCTCAAGCTGCCCCCAGAAATCCGGGAAAAGCACGATATTTCATCCCTCAAGTACGCGATCCACGCCGCCGCCCCCTGCCCCGTCCCCGTCAAGGACCAGATGATCGCCTGGTGGGGCCCGATCATCCACGAGTACTACGCGGGCACCGAGGGCAACGGCTTCCTCTACGTCAACGCCCAGGACTGGCTCCAGCACAAGGGCACGGTCGGCCGCTCCCTGCTCGGCGTGGTGCACGTCTGCGACGAGGACGGCGCGGACCTGCCCCCGGGCGAGCACGGCACGATCTACTTCGAGAACGGCGGCCGCTTCGAGTATCACGGCGACCCCGGCAAGACCCGCTCCGCGCAGGACCCCTTGGGCAGGGGCTGGACCACGCTGGGCGACATCGGCTACCTGGACGCCGACGGCTTCCTCTACCTGACCGACCGCCGCTCGTACATGATCATCTCGGGCGGCGTGAACATCTACCCGCAGGAGGCCGAGAACGTCCTGTCGGTGCACCCGAAGGTGGCCGACGTGGCGGTGTTCGGGGTGCCGGACGAGGAGATGGGCGAGCAGGTCAAGGCCGTGGTCGAACCGGTGTCCCTGGACGAGGCGGGGCCGGGGCTGGAGTCGGAGCTCATCGCGTACTGCCGCGAACATCTGGCACACTACAAATGCCCCAAGTCGGTGGACTTCCGCGAGGCGCTGCCCCGCCATCCGACCGGCAAGCTGTACAAGCGCCTGCTGAGAGACGAATACTGGCCCGCCCGGAGCGACTGACCGCCGGGTTCAGGGCCGTTCTGAGAAATTCTGCGCGGCCCCGCACGGCGGCCAGCAGCGGCGATAAGGCGGCCGTGAATCGTTTCATGAAGCTCTGATCTTTGGCTTAACCAGGTCTTACGCGCCACTTGGCACTCTTGAGTCATCGGGACTTGAGGAGATGACAGATGGACGCGAACGAGCCTCGCGAGCAGGGCACCGGGTGGAGCCAGTTCGGTGACACCCCGCCGGCCGCCGGGGGCTTCCCCCGGCGGGACACGATCATGATGGAGCAGCCGCCTCCGCCGCCACCCGCGCCACCGAAACGACCCGGCTTCGCCGCCGGACGCAAGGCCATCGCCGGACTCGCCCTGGCGGTCACCGCCGTCGGCGGGGGCGTCGTGGGGGCCACCATCGCCAACTCCTTCCACACCGAGCCCGTGGCGAGCAGCAGCACGCCGAGCCCGGTCTTCAAGCCGGCCTCCAGCCAGCTCACCGTCGCCGAGGTGGCCGCCAAGGTGCAGCCCACCGTGGTGATGATCCAGGGCCAGACCGGCGAGGGCTCCGGCGTCGTGCTGTCGGAGGACGGCCTCATCCTCACCAACAACCACGTGGTCGTGGGCGCCGGTCAGGGCGGCGGCCAGATGACGGTCAAGTTCAGCGACGGCAAGACCGCCAAGGCCACCGTCGTCGGCACCGATCCCGCCACCGACCTCGCGGTCATCAGGGCGGAAGGCGTCTCCGGGCTGACCGGGGCCACGCTCGGCGACAGCGACCAGCTCAAGGTCGGCGACGCCGTACTGGCCATCGGCAGCCCGCTCGGCCTCGACGGATCCGTCACCGCGGGCATCGTCAGCGCGCTCGACCGCACGCTCACCGTCGGCGGCGAGCAGCAGCAGCAGATCCCGCCCGGCTGGGGACAGCAGCAGCAGAGCCAGGCGAGCGGCACCACCACCATCGGCGGCGCGATCCAGACCGACGCCGCGATCAACCCGGGCAACTCCGGCGGCGCGCTGGTGAACGCCGCGGGCGAGCTGATCGGCATCAACACCGCCATCGCCTCGGAGGCGGCCGGCGGCGGCGTCGGCTTCGCCATCCCGGTCAACACCGCCAAGCAGGTGTCCGAGCAGCTCATCAGCAGCGGCAAGGTCAGCCACGCCTTCCTCGGCGTGAGCGTCACGGACGCGACGGGCGACGTGCCAGGAGCCCTCGTCAGGGAGATCACCGCGGACAGCCCTGCTGACAAGGCGGGTCTGAAGCAGGGCGACCTCATCACTCAAATCGGCGGCAAGGCGGTTGACGGGGGCGATACGGTTGTCGGGCAGGTCAGAGGTTTCAAACCGGGCCAACAGGTCAAGATCACATATATGAGGGACGGTAAGGCCGGCGAGGCCACCGTCACCCTCGAAGAGAAGAAATAACAGGACCCCCTCATGGACGGGTGTGCCGTTGAGATCGCTGCGGACTCGGCGGCACACCCCCCCATTCAGGAGAAGCGGCGGCCCTCGTCGCGGCGGTAGGCCCACGCCGCACCGGCCGCCGCCGCCACGGTCCACCCGGCCAGCGCGATCAGCGCGGTGACGTTCGGGTCGTTCCCCGCGATCGCCCACCACAGGAGCTCCGCCGCACCCCTCGCGGGCGTGTACGGCGAGACGACCTCGATGAAGCCGGGCAGGATCTGGGGCGGCAGCAGCAGCCCGCCGAGGATCGCGAGCGGGAAGAACAGCAGCTGCGACACCGCGATGGCCGCCTTGGCCGTCAGCATGAAGCCGATGAACAGGCCGAGCAGCATGAACGGGATGCCACCGGCGATCAGCACGCCCAGCCCGAGCAGCAGCCGGAGCGGCGTGATGGTCGCCTCGGTGAAGAACGCCGCGACCAGCAGCACGGGGATCACCGAGAGCAGCATGACGGCGAGCGTGGCCAGGATCCGCCCGGCGAAGCGGGGGAACGGCCCGGCGGGGAGCGTGCGCAGATACGGGTTCCACGGCTGCTCGCGGTCCATGGCGACCGAGATGCTGAGCGCGATCAGCGCACCCGACATCGCTCCGAAGAACATCAGCGACCCCGTCGCCATAGTGGCGGCCTGGGGGTCGTCGCCCGCGAACGGCACCACGAACGCCAGCATCGAGATGGCCGGGAACAGCGCGCTGGCCAGCAGGCCGATCGGCACCCTGAGCTGCTCGATCATGAGGAACCTGGTGTGCGCGGCGATCAGGCTAGACATCGGCGGTCTCCTTCGAGGTGATGGCGAGGAAGGCCTCTTCCAGGGTGGTCGGCCTGATCTCGAGGCCGGAGAACGGCGTGCCGCTCCGCACCAGCTCGACGACCAGCCGGTCGGGGTCGGTGGTGACCAGGTTGATCCGGCCGTCCTCGCGCTCGGACCCGATCACCCCGGGCAGCTCGGGCACCTCTCCCGCGGCGAACGAGACGCGCCGGACCCCCACGACGTCGCGTACGGCCTGCATCGTGTCGTCGGCCAGCACGCGCCCGCCGCCCACCACGACCACCCGCTTGGCCAGGGCCTCGATCTCCTCCAGGTAGTGGCTGGTGAGCAGCACCGTGCCGCCGTCGTCGTGGAAGGCCTTGATGCCGTCCCACAGTGAGCGCCTGGCCTCGACGTCGAGTCCGGTCGTGGGCTCGTCCAGGAACACCATCCGCGGCTTGCCCGCGAACGCCAGCGCGACCGCCAGCCGCCGCTTCTGGCCGCCCGACAGGCCGCCGACCTGGCGCTTGACCAGATCGGACAGCCCGAAGCGGTACAGCAGCTCGCCCTTGGCCGCGCGCTCGGGGAAGTGCGCCGACACGAAGTCGACGATCTCGCCGACCCTTAACGACTCGGGCAGCCCCGTCTCCTGCGGGGTGACGCCGATGCCGCGCCTGGCGACCGGATCCCGGGGCGAGCCGCCGAGCAGCTCGACCGTGCCGGACGTCGGGCGGCGCAGCCCCACGAACAGGTTGATCAGGGTGGACTTGCCCGCCCCGTTCGGGCCGAGCAGGCCGACCAGCTCGCCGGCCCGGATGTCGAGCGAGACGCGGTCGAGCGCCAGCACGTCGCCGTAGCGGCGGGTGACCTCTGTCGCCCGGGCGAGGACCGTCATGTGATTCCTCCAGCGTTGTCCAGCAGGGCGCGAATCGCCTTGGTGTAGTCCTCGAAAGCCAGCCGCCCGCGTTTGGTGAGCGCCAGGAACGTCACCGGGGTACGGCCTTTGTGCGTCTTGATGATCCGGACATATCCGGCTTCTTCCAGCTTGGTCAGATGGACGGACAGGTTGCCCGCGGTCATGCCGAGCAGGTCCTTCATCGAGGCGAACGCCATCTCGTCGCCCTCGGGAAGGACGTTGAGCGCGGCGACCACCCGTAGCCTGGCCTGCGCGTGGATCACGGGATCCAGGTCGGGCAGAGCGTTCTCGGTCGTCATGCGCGGCGCCTCTGGAAGGCCGCCACGGCGATGAACCCGCCCCCCACGAGCACGGCCGTCAGCAGCGCGTGCCAGCCCGGGCCGAGCAGAATGCCGAGCGCGTTCACGCCGGCGACCCACGAGCCGACGAAGAACATCGGCCAGCTCAGCCAGATCGCGCCGCCCGCCATGTACAGCAGCGCCACCACCGTCATCGACGCGCCCGCCCACACCAGCCCCCTTTCAGCGGGCGGCAGCATGGGGGTGATCCGGCTGGCGAGCACGGCCACCAGCAGCATCCCGGCGAACCACGAATAGCCGTACATCGCGCCTCTGGCCGTGCTGTCGCCGCGAACGGGCCTGTTCATCCGCACGAGCCAGAACGTGGTCACCGCCCCCGCGACGAGCTGGGCGCCCATCAGCACGGCCAGCGCCTGCATCGGGGAGATGGGCGCGTACGGCCGGCCGCCGAGCCCGTAGCTGAGGAAGAACGCGGTGAAGCCGAGCAGCCACGCCACGCCCCAGGGCAGGTAGAACAGGACCGGGTTGGGGAAGAGCATCTTCGCGGTGGCGACGCTCTGCTCCTCGATGACGCGGAGCATCTCCTCCGGACTGGGCGCGGGGTTGTTGTCCGCCATCGCAAACTCCTCGAAGTCTTAAACTGGTTTGTACTTTAAACCAGATGGCCGCGCAAACTCAACCCAAGAGGTCGGACGGAGGCTTACCTGCGGGTGAGTACTTCGGACTCCCACAGGTCGCGGTAGTAGCCGGCGGCGGCGACGAGCTCGTCGTGCGTGCCCCGCTGGACGACCCGGCCCTCGTCCAGGACGACGATCTCGTCGACCGTCTCCAGGCCCTTGAGGCGGTGCGTCACGAGCAGCGTGGTGCGATCCCTGGTGACGTCGAGCAGATCGGCCATCAGCCGGTCGGCCGTCTCCTCGTCGAGCGCCTCGGCGGGCTCGTCGAGGAGCAGCACGGGCGGGTCGTACAGCAGCGCCCTGGCCAGGGCCAGCCGCTGCAACTGGCCGCCGGACACGGTCTTGCCGTCCTCGCCCAGCTCGGCGTCCCATCCGGTCCGCTCGACCCAGCCGCCGAGCCGGGCATCGTGTACGGCCTTCCGCAGCGCCTCGTCGTCCGCCTCGGGGCCGGCGAGGCGCAGGTTGTCGCGCAGGCTGGCACGGAAGATGTACGGGTCTTGGGTGAGGCCCGTCATGAGCGTACGCACGTCGTCGGCGGCGAGGTCGCGGAGGTCCACGCCGTTCACCCGGATGCCGCCGGACTCGGGCTCGACCAGGCGCATGAGGGCGGCCAGCAACGTGCTCTTACCGGCCCCGCTGGGCCCCACGATCGCCACCCGCTGCCCGGGCCCGAGCCGCAACGACACCCCGTCCACCGCAGCCCGCCCGCCATCCTGCGCGGGAGTGCCCGGAGTGCCCTCAGCGGCAGGAGTGGCTTGAGTGCCCGGAGCCGTGGAGGTGCCGGGAGTGGCGAAGGTGCCCGCGGCGGCGGGGCGGGGGGAGTGGCGTACCACCAGGTTGTCGATCTCGACGGTCAGCGGGCCCGAGGGGACGGGCGCGGGGGCGGCGGGCTCCGCGATCACCGGGGTGGCGGACCGGACCTCGCGCAGCCGCCTGAGCGCGGCCGTGATGCCCGCCAGGCGCTCGCCGGCCGCCGCCAGGGGAAGTACGGGCTCGAACGCCACCAGGGAGGTCAGCGCGAGCACGGCCGTGCCGACCGAGGAGGCGCCAGCCGACTGAGCGAGCAGGACGATCGCCGCCACCGTCAGCCCCTGCACCAGCGTGCCGCCCGCCAGGGCGGCGGCGTGGACGCGGGCCTGGCGGCGTTCGAGCGCGGCCAGGGCCTCGTCGGCGGCCAGCGCCTTGGCCAGCGCCTCGTCGTCGGCCCCGTACGCCGCCAGGTCCGCGGACCCGTGCACGAGGTCCGCCACCCGGGCCGCGAGGGCCGCCCGCGCCGGCGCGATCCTGGCCGACCAGCGGCGGGCCGCGGCGGCCGTGCCGGCGGGCAGCAGCACCCCGGCCAGGACCAGCCCGGCCGTCAGCACCAGAGCCGTCACCGGCAGGACGGTCAGCCCGATCACGACGGCCGCCAGCCCGGCCACCGCCGCCGCGGCGGCGGGGAGCAGGCAGCGCACCAGCAGGTCCTGCACGGCCTCGGTGTCGTCGACCATGCGGCTGAGCAGGTCGGCACCGCCGTGGCGGGGCTGCTGGGGCGGGATCAGGGCCTGGTAGAGGCGTTCGCGGGTGCCCGCCTGGGCGCGCAGGGCGACGTCGTGGCCGGTGAGGCGCTCGGCGTAGCGGAAGACGCCCTTGCTCGTGGCGAACGCTCGCGTCGCCACGATCGCCACGCTGAGCGCGGCCAGCGGCGGCTGCTCGGCGGCCCGGGTGATCAGCCAGGCGGCTGCGGCGATCAGGCCCAGCCCGGCCAGGTCGGCCGCCGCTCCCGCCAGCACGGCCCAGAGGAGCCGCGTTCCCATACGCCGGTTCACCGCCCGCTCCCTTCCCGCCGCACCACCGCGACATGATCGCGCCCCGGCGCCTCCCCATCCTCCGGTCTCGGCAGCGCCGCCGCGACCTCATCGCGCCCCGGCGGCTCCTCGTCCGCCGGGATCGCCGCAGCTGGCGGCTCCCTGTCCTTCGGCACCGCCGTCGGTGCCTCCTCGTCCTCCGGCCCCGGCAGCGCCGCCGCGGCGTGATCGCGCCCCGGTGGCAACGATGGGTCGGTGGAGTGGGTCGTGTCGGAGACGATGCGGCCCTCGTGGACGCGGATGACGCGATCGGCCAGGTCGATCATGGCGGGCCGGTGCGCGACGATGACCGCCGTACGCCCCTCGGCCAGGTCCGCGGTGGCCGCGACCACGGCGGCCTCGCTGCGCCCGTCGAGCCGCGCCGTGGGCTCGTCGAGCAGCAGCACCGAGGCGCCGGGCCGGCAGAAGGCGCGCGCCAGGGCGATCCGCTGCCGCTGTCCCGCCGACAGGTTGGCGCCGCGCTCGCCCACCACCGTGTCGTACCCCTCGGGCAGGTCGGCCACGAAGCCGGCGTGCGCGGCCGCGGCGGCCCGGCGGACGTCGTCGAGAGTGGCGGAAGGGGCCCCGAGCCGGATGTTGCCGGCCACCGACGCGGCGAACAGGTGCGGGCGCTGGGCCACGAACGCCAGCCGCGCCCGCCAGGCCGCCAGGTCCAGCTCGCGCAGGTCCACGCCGCCGACGAGGACCCGGCCCTCGGACGGGCGGACGAAGCCGAGGACCAGGTGCAGCAGCGTGCTCTTGCCGCCGCCGCTCTCACCCACCAGGGCGACCCGCTCGCGCGGCCCGATGGTGAGCGAGACGTTCTCCAGCGCGGCTCCGTCCCGGCCCGGGTAGCGCACGGTCACGTTCTCCAGCCGGATCTCGGGGGCGCCACCCGGCGGCGCGGCGGCCGGGCGTACCCCGTCAGGCTCGTCGTCACCGGCCTCGTCCAGTACGGCGAACGCCGCGTCCGCGGCGGCCACCCCCTCCATGGAGGCGTGGAACCGCGTCCCCATCGCCCGCAGCGGCAGATACGCCTCCGGCGCCAGCAGCAGCACCAGCAACGCCGTCGTCAGATCCAGCGACCCCCCGAGCAGCCGCAGCCCGATCGGCACCGCCACCAGCGCCAGCGACAGCGACGCGCACAGCTCCAGCACCAGCGAGGACAGGAACGCCACCCGCAGCGTCCGCATCGTGGCGCTCCGGTGCGCGTCGGCCACCTGCCGGATGACGGTGGCCTGGTAGCGGGCCCGCCCGAACGCGCGCAGCGTCGGCAGCCCGCGCACCACGTCCAGGAAGTGCCCCCCGAGCCGCGACAGCGCCAGGAACTGCCGCTCGGTGACGGCCTTGGTGGTCATGCCGACGAGCGCGCCGAACACCGGGATGAGCGGCAGCGTGACCAGCACGATCACCGCGCTCGCCAGGTCGGCCGCGAACAGCCGGACCAGGACGGCCACCGGCACCACCGCGGCCACCGCGATCGACGGCAGGTAGCCGGTCAGGTAGGCGTCGAGCCCGTCCAGGCCGCGCCCCGTGAGCGTGACCAGCTCGCCGGATCGGTGCGCGGCCAGCCGCGCGGGCCCGAGGTCGCGCAGGCGGCCCAGCAGCCGGTGGCGCAGCGCCGACTTCACCCCGGTCGCGGTGCGCCCGGCGAACACGCCCTGGGTCCACGCCAGCAGCGCGCGCACGCCCACGACCCCCGCCAGCCCCGCGAGCGCGACGGCGGTGAACCTGCCGGACAGCACCCCGGCCAGCAGCTCGGCCTGCACCAGCACCAGCAGCCCGGCCAGCACCGCCGCGGCCATGGTCACGGTCAGGTGGCGGCGCACCGACCGCTCGGCCCGCATGAGCCGCAGAAGATCCTTATGCACATGCCCTCAGAAGAACGACGGGAGCGGGACGGCGTCCTTCCCTGGCCGGAAAGTCCGCCATACCCATACTTGCGCGCCCAGCATGACGGGTGCGACCGGCAGCGCCATGACACTGAGCACATTCAACGTGGCGGCGGGCGCGCTGTGCTCCAGCAGGTACGGCATCGCGCCCGCGAGCACACCGACGGCGGGCAGCGCGGCCACCACGCCCGAGATCAGCAGGGACCGCCCCGATCTGGACGCCCCGAACACGCCGGGCGTCCGCCAGGCCAGGAACGTCCACCCGTGGAAGGCGAACAGCAGCGTCACCACCACTCCCAGCAGCACCCCGAGCGGATGCACCGGCGGGCTCTCGAACCCGGTGGCCGCCGCGTACAGGGCCATCCCCCAGCAGAACGACAGCCCCAGCGACCCGAACGCGATCATCGCGTCCCAGAACCCCCGCCACCGGAAGCCGTCCAGCCTGCGCCGGAACCACAGCCCGGCGTCCCGCAGGATCCAGCTCAGCAGCATGGCCACCACCAGCGGGTACAGGCCGAACAGCACCTCGCCCTCCAGCAGCGGATACACCCCGAACAGCGTCCCGGCCACGGCCACCAGCCAGACCTCGTTGGCCAGCACGTACGGCGCGACGGCGGCCACCATGCGATCGCGGCCCTCACGCGTCCTGCCGAGCACCGGCAGCAGCAGCCCCACCCCCAGATCGAACCCCTCAAGGGCGAAATATCCGGCGAACAGCACCGCGAAGACGACGAACCAGATCACATCCACGTTGACTCCTCAGTAGCTCAGGGCGGGGGACCGGGGCTCATCCGCGGCGGCGCCGAGGGCCAGGTCGCCGGGACCGCGCCTGATCACCTTGGCGATGAGCACGTAGTCGACGACCGCCAGCAGCCCCAGCACGGCCACGAAGCCGATGAACGAGGCCGTGATCATGCCCGGCGTCAGCCCGGGGGACATGGCGTCGGCGACGCTGAGGCGTTCCCAGATCATCCAGGGCTGCCGCCCGATCTCCCGCGCCCCCCAGCCCGCGATCGCCAGCAGGAACGGCAGCGGCGTCATCGCGATCAGGATCGGATGCGCCCAGCGCCGCCGGGGCAGGCTGCGGATCAGCGGCAGCAGCACGAGCAGCACGAACAGGCCGACGAGCTGCCCGATCTCCATCATGAACGCGAGCGAGAGCGCCGCGCCCGTATTCCCGTTGAACTTGCCCTCCTGCACGCCGCTGAACTGCAGGTATCCGGACATCATCGTGAGGAGGATCCCGATGCCCGCCACGCCGACGCCCATCCGCAGCGACGCGGAGAAGAACTCCAGCTCGCCGGTGCGGCGGCGCAGCTTGTACGCGCTGGCGCCGGCCAGCACCATGCCCCCGGCGAACAGCCCGGCCCCGATGACATGCGGGAAGGAGTACAGCAGCGCCTTGTTCGTGAGCAGGGCGCCGAAGTCGACCAGCTCCATCCGCCCGTTCCTGAGCACGGATCCGGCCGGATTCTGCAGGTACGAGTTCGCCACCATGATGAAGAACGCGCTCGCGTACGCCGTCAGCGTCACCAGCCAGATGCAGGCCAGGTGCGCCCGCCTGGGCAGCCGGCCCCAGCCGAAGATCCACAGGCCCAGGAACGTGGACTCCAGGAAGAAGGCCACCAGCGTCTCCATGGCCAGCGGCGCGCCGAACACGTCACCCGCGTAGTGGGACAGCCCGCTCCACGACAGGCCGAACTGGAACTCCATCACCAGTCCGGTGACGATGCCCAGCGCGTAGTTGATGACATAGATCTGCCCCCAGAACCGGGTCATCCGCTCGTGCACCGGGTCGCCCGACCGGACCCAGCGGGTGTGCATGATCGCCACCAGCGGGGCCAGGCCCAGCGTGAGCACGACGAACAGGAAATGCAGGCTCCCCGTCACGGCGAACTGCGTACGGGCCAGTTCGAGTACATCCATCACGACTCCGTTGTTGTGCGTACCTACATATAGAGAGCCTACATGTAGACTGGCTACATGTTGAATCGGTGTCTAGGATCGGAGTCATGAATCCAGACGCGCTGCGCGGGCACATGGACGCGCTGCTGCTCTCGGTGCTCGAGGGTGAGCCCCTGCACGGTTACGCCATCATCGAGGCGCTGCAGGAGCGCAGCGGAGGCGCGCTCAGCGTGCCGACGGGCACCGTCTATCCGGCCCTGCGCCGGTTGGAGCGCGTCGGCTACCTGTCCAGCGAGTGGGCCACGGTGGGCGGGCGCAAACGCCGCACCTACCGGCTGACCGCCTCCGGCCGCAGCCAGCTGGCGGGCGAGCGGTCGGCCTGGCGGGAGTTCGCCAGCGTGATCGGGAACGTGCTGCGCGCGGAGGTCAGCGCCACGAGCTGACAACGGGCAGCGGAGGTCAGCGCCACGAGCTGAAGAAGGCGGTCAGCGGGGTTCGGCGCTGGGACGGGACGCGCGCGTGATGCGCAGGCACCGCGTGGCGCCGTAGATCTGCATCCCCCACAGCGCCGAGGTCACGAGGTTGGCCAGCGCTGTGGGCAGCGCGGTCAGGGTGTTGGGGGAGTCCGCCCCGTAGGAGAGCAGCAGCCCCAGCCCGGCCGTGATCGGCAGCGCGGCCCAGACGATCACGCCCAGCGACCTGGTCACCAGGTGCGGCCGGCGGATCCACCGCGCGCCCCGGCTGAGCGCGAGCAGCGCCAGCCCGCCGTACACGCCCGTGGCGAGCTGGAGGACGTCGAGCAGGCGTGAGACGGGCCAGAACCAGCTCGGCTGGCGGGCCCAGGCCTCCTCGGTGGCGGGGTAGAGCCGCCAGAGCACCGACCACATGAGCACCGTGGCCGGGACGCTGACGAACAGCAGGACGCCCAGCCGCCGCCCCGACAGGGCGGTCAGCTCGCTCTGGTAGTCCGGCGCGATCTCGGCGACCCGGCCGAACTCCGCCACGGCCAGCCGCTCCGCCTCCAGCCGCTCCAGCCCGTCGGCTTCGAAGGCGTCGGCGGTGTCGGAGAGGCTGTGGCGCGCTTCGACGACCATGTCCCGCTTCGGCCCGTGCGGACCAGAGAGCGCGCGGTTCAGGTCGGCCACGTAGTCGTCGATGCGCATGGCCCCAAGTTTAGGAGGGCGGCCCTCGGGGGCCCATCCGGGAACTCCCTGATATTTCGCCGAAGGGTTGTTAAGTAGGAAATTTCCTACGTATAGTGTCCCACATGCTGATTTCCGCAATCGCCACCGTCACCGTGCCCGTGGCCGACCAGGAGCGCGCGCTCGCCTTCTACACCGGCGTGCTCGGCTTCGAGGTGCGCACCGACAACCCGTTCCCGATGGGCCGCTGGCTCACCGTCGCCCCCAAGGGCGGCGCGACCACCCTGCTGCTGGCCTCCTGGTTCCCCGCCATGGCGCCGATCGGCGGCCTGGTCGTGACCGCGCCCGACCTGGACGCGCTGGCCGCGCGGCTGAGCGAGAACGCGACCGCCTTCGAGGGGCCGAGCGACGAGTCGTGGGGCCGCCAGCTCCTGTTCCAGGACCCCTTCGGCAACGGGTACGTGGTCAGCCAGGCATGACGGCCGACCACGTGTTCACGGCGCTGGCCAGCCCGGCCCGCCGCGAGCTGCTGCGGCTGCTGCTCGACGAGGGCGCCCAGCCCGCGGGCCGGCTGGCCGAGCGGTTCGACATGAGCAGGCCCAGCGTGTCGGAGCATCTCAAGGTGCTCAGGGACGCCGGGCTGGTGGCCGAGACCCGCAAGGGGCGGGAACGGCACTACCGGCTGGAGGCCGCGCCGCTCATGGACATCCGCGACTGGCTCACCCCCTACGAACGTTTCTGGCGGGAGAAGCTCGCCAACCTCACGACCCTGCTCGACGAGATGGAAGAGGACGGTGCACCCGGCGATGCCAGCTGAGATGTCCCATGGAGAGACGACCGAGGACCTGCGCGCGATCAGGCTCGACCAGTTCATCGCGCACCCGCCCGCGAAGGTGTGGCGGGCGCTCACCGAGCCGGAGCTGCTCGCCCGCTGGCTCATGTCCAACGACTTCAAGGCCGAGGTCGGGCACCGGTTCACCTTCACCACGACGCCGAAGAAGCAGGTCGGGTTCGACGGGGTCGTCTACTGCGAGGTGCTGGAGCTCGTACCCGGGGAGCTGATGAAGATCAGCTGGAGCGACGGCAAGCGGGCGGACTGGACGGTCACCTGGCGGCTGGCGGCCGAGGGCAAGGGGACGCGGTTGTTCCTCGACCATGAGGGCTTCGACCCCGACGACGAGGTGCAGCAGCTCTCCCGCCGGATCATGGGTGGCGGATGGCGCTCGTCGCACTTCCGCGCCATCGCCGCCATCGTCGAGGAGCTCTGAGGGTCAGCGGTGCGCGGCCGGGCCCGGCGGCTCGGCCTGGCGTTCGGCGTGGGAGGCCGACGACCACAGGACGGCCGCGGCGAGCGCCGTCAGCAGCGCGAACCAGCCCGCCGCCCGGCCCATGCGCATGCCGTAGCCGCACACCAGCCAGGACAGCGACAGCCACCAGCGGTGACCGGCCTGGCGGCGCATCTCCATGGCCGCGAAGGCGAAGTCGGCCGAGGTGGCGCTGTCGCTGGGCCGCAGGCCGGAGTAGAGCGTGGCCAGCCGGTCGGGCGTGGTGCCGGCGCCGCCGGCCTCACCCCAGCCGCGCAGGGTGTGCTCGTCGGCCAGCGCACGGCGGCGGGAGAACCAGCGCAGCATCGGCCAGCGCAGGCTCACCCGCACGCCGCGCGGTGTGAGCGCGAACGTGCAGTCCTTGACCCGCACCCCCGAGGGGTGGGCGAGACCGGCGAACCTGCACGTGGACAGGTCCAGCCCGAACAGGGTGAGGCTGGCCGCCTCCACCTGGCGCAGCGAGGTCAGCGTGGACCTGCCCCTGCCGGTCACGGTGGCGGGGCCGCGCAGGACCGCGCCCTCCAGGTCGGCCTGCGAGTCGGTCAGCCGCAACGTGGTCGTGCCGGTCACCTCGACGCCGCGCAGGTTCACGCCGCAGCGGGCGACCGCCACGTCCAGGATCCCGTCGGCGCGCGCCCTGGCGACGGAGAGCCGGCCGGTGGCCGAGAGGTAGGCGTCGGCGGCGAAGTGCGCGGCCTCGAACCCGGCGTGCCCGCTGACCTTGCGGAAGGACAGGGTACGGCCGAAGCGGGCGCCGCGGAAGGCGGCCCCGTCGCCGACGCGGGCGCCGTCGAACGTGGCGTACCCGTCGAACCTGGCCCGCTCGCACGACAGCCCGTGCCCGAGCACCGCCTGGCTGAACAGGGCGTCACGCGACATCACGGCCCGGTCGAGCGAGAGGTGACCGCGCACGGCGACGCCGTGGAAGGACAGCTCGCGGGTGAACCTGGCCCCGGCCAGGGACACGTTGCCGTCGAAGCGGGCCCCGAAGAACGAGGCCAGCCGCTCGAACGTGGCCTCGTCGAGCGACACGTCGCCCGCGAACGTCACGCCGGACAGCCTGACGTCGCCGGTGAACCTGACGCGCTCCAGCCGGGTCCTGCCGGGTCTCGCGCCGGTGGCGTCGAGGATCCTGGAGAGAAGATCGCCGGAGATGGTCGTGCCGCGCAGGTCGAGCAGGCGGCCGGGGGACAGCCCCAGGAGCGCTTCCTGGAGTTGTTCTGGTGACAGGTGTGCCAGGCACAAGCCGGACGGCCGGCAGGCGATTCCGGTGCAGGCAGCCGAATACGCGCAGGTTACCCAGTCCATGGACTGGTCATACCCCCGGTGGCCGATGTCAAGGTTCGACGATTTAATGTTCTATCCACTTTTATGTAGAAAAATGCGCTCTAAAATGGCCCTAAAGTGCCGGACATGCGCGCATTATCCCGAGTACCGCTGATGGCACTGATCGCGGCAGTTCTCCCGATCTCCCTCCTCGCGGCTCCTTCACCGGCTCTGGCCGATCCGGCCGCCCCCTGCGACACCCCCGCCTCCCATCGCGTCGCGCAAGTGCAGGGCGGCGGTGACGCCACCCCGCTGGCCGGCCAGACCGTGCGGGTCGAAGGCGTCGTCACCGCCGACTTCCAGCGGACCGACCAGCTCAGCGGGTTCTTCCTGCAGGATCCGCAGCCTGACGCCGACCCCGCGACGTCCGAGGGGCTGTTCGCCTTCGCGCGGGAGTCGTTCAAGGACGTCAAGGTCGGCGACCGGGTCCTGGTGACCGGCCGGGCGACGGAGTTCAACGGGTGGACCGAGCTGTCGCCGGTCACCGCCGTGGACGTGTGCGGCACCGGCAGCGTGGCGGCGCAGCCGTACAAGCTGCCGTCCGCCGGCCTGGAGCCGGTGGAGAACATGCTGCTCACGTTCCCGCAGGTGCTGACCGTCAGCGAGCACTACAACCTGGGCCGCTTCGGCGAGGTCGTCCTGTCCTCCCAGGGGCGGCTGTTCCAGCCGACCGACCGGCCGGGCGTGGACCCGGCGCTGAACAAGCGCCGCTCGCTGCTCGTCGACGACGGCTCCAGCAGGGAGAACCCGGCCACCCTGCCGCCCATCGTGCGGACCGGCGACGTGGCGTTCGGGATCACGGGCGTGCTCGGGTACGGCTTCGGCGCCTACCGGCTGCAGCCCACCAAGCCGATCGGCTACCACAACGCCAACCCGCGCCTGCCGAAGCCGTTCCCGGTGATCGGGAACGTCAAGGTGGCCTCGTTCAACACCCTCAACTGGTTCACCACGATCGGCTCGCGCGGGGCGACCACCGTCGCCGAGCAGCAGCGCCAGCTCGCCAAGCTGGTGGCCGCGCTCAAGGGGCTGAACGCCGACGCGGTCGGGCTCATGGAGGTCGAGAACAACGGCCAGACCGCGCTGCAGGCGCTGGTGGACGCCGTCAACGCCGAGGTCGGCGCGGGCACGTACGCCGCGCTCACGCATCCGTACCCCGGAACCGACGCCATCCAGGTCGGCGTGATCTACAAGCCGGCCAAGCTGACGCCGGTCGGCGCGGCCACCTCGTCGCAGGACGCGGTGTTCAGCCGCCCGCCGCTGATCCAGACCTTCCGCAGGACCGCCGGCGGCCAGCCGTTCACGATGCTGGTCAACCACCTCAAGTCCAAGGGCACCTGCCCGGCCGACGGCCCGGACGCCGACCAGGGCGACGGGCAGAGCTGCTGGAACGCCACCCGCGTCGCGCAGGCCAAGGCGCTGCTCGGGCTCATCGAGGACCAGGACCTGCCCAGCCCGCTCGTGCTCGGCGACCTCAACGCCTACGGCGCGGAGGACCCGATCGACACCCTTGAGGCGGGCGGCCTGACCAGCGTGACCAAGAGGTTCGTGCCCGCGCCGCTGCGCTACAGCTACCTGTTCGACGGGCTGGCGGGCGAGCTCGACCACGCGCTCGTCGGCCGGCAGCTGCTCAAGCGGGTGACCAGCGCGACCATCTGGCACATCAACTCCGACGAGCCGCGCATCCTCGACTACAACACCGAGTTCAACCCGCCCGGCCTCTACCAGCCGGACGCCTACCGTTCCTCCGACCACGATCCGCTGGTCGTCGGCCTGACGTTGCCGGGCGGCCGGTAGCCGCAAGGGACCCTGCTCCCAGGAGGCCCGGCGCGGGCCCCTGGGAGCATGGAATGCTGGTGGTGGGTACGTGGTTGACAACGGATGCACCACCGCTACGACAGACTTCAACGACGAACGAGGAGCCACTTGTGGCGACTATCGAAGTGACCGAGACGAACTTCAACGACATCGCGGACAAGGGGATCGTGCTGCTCGACTTCTGGGCCGAGTGGTGCCCGCCGTGCAAGAAGTTCGGGCCGATCTTCGAGCAGGCGTCGGACAAGCACGACGACATCACGTTCGGCAAGATCGACACCGATGCCGAGCAGGGGCTGGCGCAGGGTTTCGACATCAGCTCGATCCCCACGCTGATGGCCATCCGTGACGGGATCGTGGTCTTCGCCCAGGCCGGCGCCATCCCCGGCCCGGCGCTCGACGACCTGATCCGCCAGGTGCGGGCGCTCGACATGGACTCCATCAGGGCCGAGCTCAGCGAGGAGCTGAAGAAGGCCGGGAAGAGCTGACGTCGCCGGCCGAGCCCCGTCCCCCGGACGGGGCTCTCGTGTTGCCGGGTCATCCCGGGGCCGTGCGGGTCAGGGCTTGCGGCCGACGCCCACGTACCCGAAGTTGATCCCGTTGCCCGGCGCGTCCGGGTCCTCGGGACGCCAGCCGTTCGGGTACGTCAGTCCCGGCTCGGCCAGCTCGTAACCGTCGAAGAAGCGCAGGATCCCGTCGCGGTCGCGCAGGTTGAGCGCGGCCCTGGCCTTCTTGTAGATCTCCAGGGCCTGTGGCGTGGTGTCCGGGGTGCCGTCCACCGCGTGGCTGATCACCAGGTGGCTGCCGGGGACGCTCGTGTCCTTGAGCTTCCCCACGATGTCGTACGCCTGGTCGTCCGGGATGAAGTGCAGGATCGCCAGCATCAGGAACGCCACCGGCTGATCGAAGTCGACCAGGCCGCCCAGCTTGCCGAGCAGCGCGTCCACCTCCCGCACGTCGGCCTGGAGGAAGTCCACGTTGTCCTGTCTGGCCAGCAGCGCCCTGCCGTGCACGCAGACCACGGAGTCGTAGTCCACGTAGACGACGCGCGCCTCTGGGGCGATCTCGTGGGTGTTGCCCTGAGTCGGCAGCCCGGCGCCCAGGTCCACGATCTGCCGTACGCCCGAGTCGACCACGTGACGCACGGCCCGGCGCAGGAAGGCCCGGTTGGCGCGGGCTCCCTGCTTGGTGTCGGGGAACGTCTGCAGGATCTGCTCGGCCGCGGCCCGGTCGGCCGCGAAATTGTCCTTGCCGTCGAGGTAGTAGTCGTACATCCGCGCGACGTTGGGGACGTTAGGGTCGACCCCCTCCGGGGCACTATCCACGTTATCTCCCGATTTTTCGCCTTATCGGGGCGATCATAGTGTGGAAAAGTCGCGCCTACTGGAATTCAGTTCTGGTCGGCTCCCCGATGAGACGCAGATCACCATCCGCCTCGTCCGCCACACCGGCCACCCGCGTCCGCCCGCCGCAAGAACCGAGGCCCGGCCTGCGGTGAAGCAGGCCGGGCCGGGGTCCAGAAGGGGTGTGGCGGGGCGAATCAGCCGCGGTAGAGCTCGGCCACCCGGAAGGCGAGGTCGAGCGACTGGCTGCGGTTGAGGCGCGGGTCGCAGGCCGTCTCGTAGCGCGTGCCGAGGTCGGTCTCGACGATCTCGTGCCCGCCGCCGACGCACTCCGTCACGTCGTCGCCGGTGAACTCGATGTGGATGCCCCCCGGATGCGTGCCGAGCGACCTGTGCACCTCGAAGAAGCCCGCCACCTCGTCGAGCACGTCGTCGAGCCGCCGCGTCTTGTGGCCGCTCGGCGCCTCGAAGGTGTTGCCGTGCATCGGGTCGCAGATCCAGGCCACCTGGGCGCCGGCCGCGGTGACCTCCTTGACCAGCGCGGGCAGGTGCTCGCGGATCTTGGAGGAGCCCATCCGGGTGATGAACGTGAGCCGTCCGGGCTCGTTGGCCGGGTTGAGCCGCTCGACCAGCGCCAGCGCCTCGTCGGGCGCGGTGGTCGGGCCGAGCTTGACGCCGATCGGGTTGCGGATGCGGCGGAAGAAGTCGACGTGCGCCCCGTCGAGCTGGCGGGTGCGCTCGCCGATCCAGACCATGTGGGCCGACACGTCGTACGGCAGCCCCGTACGCGAGTCGATGCGCGTGAGCGCCCGGTCGTAGTCGAGGATGAGCGCCTCGTGCGAGGAGTAGAACTCGACCGTGTGGAACTCCTCGGGGTCGGCCCCGCAGGCCCGCATGAACGCCAGCCCCTGGTCGATCTCCCTGGCGAGCTGTTCGTAGCGGCGGCCGGCGGGGGACTCGGCCACGAAGTCCTGGTTCCAGGCGTGCACCTGGCGCAGGTCGGCGTAGCCGCCCTTGGTGAAGGCGCGGGCGAGGTTGAGCGTCACGGCCGAGGAGTGGTAGGCCTTGAGCAGCCGCCACGGGTCGGGCTTGCGCGACTCGGGGGTGAAGTCGAAGCCGTTGACCATGTCGCCCCGGTAGGCCGGCAGCTCGACGCCGCCGCGGACCTCCGTGCCCTTCGAGCGCGGCTTGGCGAACTGTCCCGCCACCCGGCCGATCTTCACGACCGGCACCTTGGCGGCGTAGGTCAGCACGATCGCCATCTGCAGCAGCGTCTTGAGCTTGTTGCGGACGTTGTCGGCGGTGGCGCCGGAGAACGTCTCGGCGCAGTCACCGCCCTGCAGGACGAACGCCTCGCCGCGGGCGACGGCGGCCAGCTGCTCCTTGAGCTGGTCGCATTCACCGGCGAAGACCAGAGGGGGCAGGCCGCCGAGCTCGGCGACGACCTTGTCGAGCTCGCCGCGATCGGGCCAGTCGGGCTGCTGTGCCGCGGGGAGGGCTCGCCAGGAATCGAGGTCCACCAGATTGCTGCTCACGAGATACGAGGGTATTCCACTGGCTCGGCGCTACCGACCCCATTGTCCACGTTGTGAGAAGGCAGTTATCCGCGTACGCGTATGCGGACGGTCAAACTTCCTTGACCTGGACGTGTTCCGGCCGGATCCCGAACCCCAGGAAGCGCGGCGCCAGCCGGTTGACCAGCGGCACCTTCGTCAGGTCCCGTGGCAGCCGGGAGGCGTTGAACCGCCGCTTGAGCGCCCTGCTGATGACGAGGTTCTGGACCACCCGCTGGGCCGCCTGGGTGAGCCTGGTGGGCAGCATCCGCCGCTGCTGCAGCCGGTGCAGCGTGGCCTCGGGGATCGGCGCGCCGGATCTGAGCGAGCCGGCCAGCAGGTTGGCGGTGGCCACCGCGTCCTGCACGGCCAGGTTGATGCCCACCCCGAACACCGGCGACATGGCGTGCGCGGCGTCCCCGATGCACAGGAACCCCGGCCGATGCCAGCGGCGCAGCCGGTTGATCGCGACGGTGAGCACGCTGACGTCGTCGTAGCTCTCGATCTGCCCGGTGCGGTCAGTGATCCACGGCAGCAGCCTGGCCACGGGCTCCCTGAGCGCGTCGATGCCGCCGCGGGTGAGCTCGCCGTACCCGCCCTTGGGGATCAGGTACGCGAGCTGCCAGTAGGTCTCCCGGTTGATCGCGACCATCATGTGGCCGCTGGAGACCCGCAGGAACGTGTCGTCGCGATCCTGCTCCAGCCTGGGCAGCCGGAACCACACGACGTCCATCGGCGCGCCGAGCTCCTGCGGCACGAGCCCGGCCTGTTCGCGCAGGGCCGAACGGCGGCCGTCGGCGGCGACGGTCAGGTCGGCCCTGATCTCGTGCTCGCCCGACGCGTCCCGGTAGCGGAGCCCGCGCACGGTGCCGCCCTCGCGGATCAGGCCGTACGCCTCGGCGTTCATCAGCAGCCGGAAGCTCGGGTAGCGGCTCGCGGCCGACGTGACGAGCTTGAGGAAGTCCCACTGCGGGACGAACGCGATGTAGTCGAATGTGCCCGGCAGGCCCCGCAGGTTCGCCAGGCTGATGTCGCCGGTGTCGGAGACCAGCTTGAGCCCGTACGCCTTGCGGTGTGGGAGCTCCAGGAATTCCTGGGCCAGGCCCAGCTCGTCGAGCACCTGCAGCGTGGACGGATGGATCGTGTCGCCGCGGAAGTCGCGGAGGAAGTCACCGTGCTTCTCCAGGAGTGTGACCTCGACTCCCGCTCGTGCCAGCAGCAGTCCCAGCATCGCGCCCGCGGGCCCGCCGCCCGCTATCACACAGCTCATAATTCATCACCTAATGAGATTGTCGCAAAGCCAGGAGAAATGAACAAGGCCCCGCGGCCATCCGACATGCCCGAACGGCCGAAGTACATGCGTGAGCCGCCTCTCACATGGGGAGTGGAAATGAACGACGAACTCCACACCCTCTCTGGCGCCTACGCCGTGCACGCACTGCCGTACGCCGAGTGGGTGCTGTTCGAGGAGCACCTGGTCGCATGTTCCCGATGCGGGAACGAGGTGCGGCATCTGCGGGAGACGGCCGCCCGGCTGGCCGAAGCGGTGGCAGAGCCGCCGCCCGCCGCGCTGCGCAGGAGACTCCTCGACGCCGCACACCGTTCGCGAGCCCCCGAAGAACGTCCGGGCGAGGAGCCCTGGCAGCACTCAGGACGCCCGGAACAGGGGCCAGAGCAGGGTTTCGACGACAGCCCGACCATCTGGCGCCCGCCGGTGACCCGGATTCTCGGGACGGCGCACCTGGATGCCTTCCCGGACGCCCCGACGCTCGGCCTGCCGCCGGAAGACGTCCGGGAGGTCCGGGAGTTCGCGGCGCCACCCTGGCGGCCGCCCGTGCCGCATGAGGGCGGTGAGGTCGTCCCGCTGCGGCGCGGGCGGTCGCGGGTGCTGGCCGGGCTGTCGGCGGTGGCCGCCGCGGCCGCGATCGCGCTCGGGGTGGTCGCCTTCGACGCCCGCCGCGATCTGGGCGACGCCAACGCGCGCAACGACGAGCTGATCGCCGTGCTGGCCGCGCCCGACGCCGAGACCATGCGGCAGCCCGTCACCTCCGGCGGCACCGGCACGGTCGTGATCTCGCGTGCGGCCGGGCGCATGGTGTTCGCCTCGTCGGGCCTGCCGGAACTGCCGGCCTCCAGGGCGTACGAGCTGTGGCTGATGGGCCCCGGCGGTACGCGTCCGGCAGGGATGATCGGCCCCGCGGAGGACGGCCTGACCGGGCCCATGCTGCTCACGCCCCTGAGCGACGACGACCACGTGGCGCTCACGGTCGAGCCGGCCGCCGGCTCCGAGCGTCCCACCACGCCGCCCGTCATGCTGGCCGCGCTGCCCAGCGCGTGAGCGCCGGGAGCGCGGGGAGCGCTGTGGCCGGAAATCGGGGGCGGCTGGGCATGGACGACTGGGATGATTCGGGCAGATAGTGCATGTCATGCGTAGATTCGCGGCCTTGATCCTGGCCGCCGCCGTGTCCTGTGTGCTTCCCGAGTTATCCGTCTCCGCCGCTCATGCCTCAGCCGAGCCCGGCGCGGCCGCCGTCGTGCCCGTGCAGGTCACCGGCGCCCCGGCCAAACGGTTCAACCTGATCATCATGGGCGACGGCTACACCGAGGCCGACCAGGCGAAGTTCAAGGCCGACGCCGACCGGCACCTGAACGTGATGTGGTCGATCGAGCCGTTCAAGTCCTACCGGAACTACATCAACGTCTACCGGATCGACATCGTCTCCGGGGAGTCCGGCATCAGCTGCGACCCCGGGCTCGACGCGCCGAGACGTACGACGCCGCTCAGCATGGGCTTCTGGGGCCGCTGCAACCCGGGCAGCGTCCAGCGCCTGATCACCATGGACAACGCCGCCGCCACCCGCTACGCCGACCTGGTCACCGGCACCGTGTCCGGCAACAGGCAGATCCTCGCGCTGGGCAACAGCGGCACGTACGGCGGCGCGGGCGGCTCGTACGCCACCGCCTCCGGCAGCAACAGCATGTCCGCCCTGATCAGCCCGCACGAGCTGGGCCACTCGCTCGGCGGCCTGCAGGACGAGTACGACTACTACCAGCGCGGCGTCCCCGGCGGCGCCTATACCGGCGGCGAGCCGCCGAGCGCCCACCACACGCTGCTGACCGAGCAGCAGCTCCGCGACCAGCAGAAGAAGTGGTGGCGCTGGCTGGGCGAGACCAGCGAGTCCGGCGGCCCGATCGGCCGCTTCGAGGGCGGCCTCTACTACACGACCGGCGTCTGGCGGCCGAGCAGGCACTCGATGATGAAGACCCTCGGCTACTACTTCGACCAGGTCAGCCGCGAGGCCATGGTCCAGCGCATCACCGCCAAGACCATGGTCATCCAGGACTCCGCCCCGGTGGACGCGCCCGTAGGCGCGGACCGGGTGCTGTGGGTCGAGCCGATGCGCCCGGTCAGCCACTCCCTCACCACTGCCTGGAACGTGGACGGCCGGGACCTCCCGGGCGACCGGGACGCCCTCGACCTGCGCACCCTCTCCCTCACGCCGGGGACGCACACGGTCAAGGCCACGGTCACGGACCCGACCGGCTTCGTCAGGGACCCGGCGATCAGGGCCGCCATCACCAGGACCCGCACCTGGACGGTGGACACCGCGCTGACCACCCCGCCGGACGGCGCCGAGCCCGCCTTCCTCTCCTCCACGCCTGCCGACCGGCCGCTCGGCCGCGACGAGGTCGTGTACGTGGAGACCACCCATCCGGCCGCGAGCCTGCCCGAGGTCACCTGGACGCTGGACGGCGCCAAGGCCGGCGAGGGCGCCGACCTCGACCTGGGCGGGCTGGACCTGAAGCCGGGCCGGCACACGCTCACCGCGGCGCTCGGCGCGAGCACGCTCACCTGGACGGTCGACGCCGCCGCGCCCGCCACCCGGTACGAGCTGTCCGAGCCGCTCGCCCGATCAGGTGACACCTACGTCTACAACGGCCCGTTCTCGATGCGGCTCACCGGCGCCGACGACCGCGACGGCTACGTGGTCTCGGAGTCCAGGGTGGACGGCGACGGCTGGTTCAACTACTTCGGCTGGCCCACCTCCTCCGAGCTGCCGTGGACGTTCACGGAGGAGGGCACGGTCATCGACTCCCTCGTGTACGGCAAGCTGCCGCGCGGCCGCCACGAGATCGAGTACCGCTCCATCGACGCCGCGGGCAACTACGGCAAGGCCAAGAGCTTCACCGTCACCACCGTCGCCCCGCCGCCGGCCTGCACCCGTACCGTCACCGGCGTCCACCGCGGCCCGCTCGGCGTCGCCGAGGGCGTCACCTGCCTCGACGACGCCCAGGTCACCGGGCCCGTCACGGTGAAGGCGGGCGCCTCGCTGGTGGCCACGGGCGGCCGGATCACCGGGACGCTCACCGCCGCGGGAGCCGCGGCCGTGCACCTGCTCGGCACCCGGCTCAGCGGCGCGCTCAGCGTCAGCGGCACCCGCTCCCTGACCGTCGTGGGCGCCGACGTGCGCGGGGCCGCGCTGCTGCGCGGCAACACGGCGCCGATCCTGTCGGGCACCACGGTCAAGGGCGCGCTCGCCTGCTCGGGGAACACGCCCGCGCCGGTGGACCTCGGCGTGCCGAACAAGATCACGGGCGCGCGGGCCGGCCAGTGCGCGAAACTACACGCCGGAGCCGGAGCCCGCGAGGCCGGGGGAGGCGCTTACGAGGCGGTCCAGGACCCCGCCCAGTGAGCTGATCGCCAGATCGCGGACCCTGGCGTACGCCTCCTCGGGGTATTGCCGGGGTCCGTTCTCCACCAGCAGGATGAGGTAGAGGTAGGCGCGGTAGAGGTCGAGCCTGGCCAGCGCCCCCGGGGTCAGCTCCAGCGGCGTCACCTCGCGGTAGCCGGCCAGCAGCGGGTCGTCCTCCGTCAGCTCACCGAAGATCGTCGGCGTGACGAACTCCGCGATCGGGTCGCCCCAGAAGGCCCGCTCATGGTCGATGATGGCCTGGATCCGCGGCGGGCCGCTCAGGTCGAGGAAGACGTTGCCCGCCCACACGTCGAAGTGCACCAGCCGCGGCGTCGTCACCTCCTCCAGCACCGGCGCCGCCGCCTCGAACACGGCCATGATCTCCGCGGCCGGGCGCGGCAGCGGCGTCGGGAAGCGCTCGGTGTCGCCGAGCAGCGCCGCCACCATGGCCAGGAACGCCTCCCGCCAGGTCGCGCCGACGATCCCGGCGTGCGGGTAGCCGAACACCTCGCCGGTCACCGCGTTGAACCTGGCCAGATGGCCGCCCAACTCCCTGCGCAGCGCGTCCTCGCCCTCGGGCTTGACGTCGTTCCAGGACACGCCGTCGAGGGCGCTCAGCAGCAGGTAGTCGCCGCCCAGCACCGGATCGTCGAACCCGGCGCGCAGCAGCGTCGCCATCGGGACGCCCGCCTTGAGGGCCAGCTCGTAGGCGGCGGCCTCCATGCGCAGCAGGTTGCGTTCGTAGCTGAGCTGGTCGAGGTCGGGCGGCGGTGACAGCTTCAGCACCACCTCGCGCCCGTCGTCGAGCAGCAGCCGCCAGACGGCGTTGGCGTAGCCGTCGGTCAGCTCGGTGGCCGACGTCACGCCCGCGCCCACCGCCCGCCGCGCCAGCGCGTCGAGCTCCGCCGCGGATAACCGGCGCTTCGTCCTACTGTCCACGGGACCCCTCTCTGGTGTCAGGCGACGCTGATCGTCCAGCTTGCCACGTGCTCGTCGCCCGGACGCAGGACGACCAGGTCGGTGCCGGAGTTGAAGGCGTCGGGCGGGCACGTCATCGGCTCCACCGCCACCCCTTCGTAGCCGAGCTGCCGGCTCGTGCAGACCTGCACCCACGGCAGCACCCGGGGATCCCACGTCATGCGCACCCCGCCCACCCGGGCCTCGCCGCCGGCCAGCCCGGTGAAGGCGTGGTCGATCACGGTGCCGTCGAGCTCGCGCGGCCGGCCGAAGTCGAAGCGCGAGCCGGGAACGGCCGACAGCGCCCCGGGCAGCAGCCGCTCGTCGGTCTCCAGGACCTGGGTGGCGGCCAGGTGCAGCTCGTCGCCGAGCAGCCACGGATGCGGGCCGCAGCCGTAGGGGGCCGCCCGGTCGCCGGTGTTGCGGGCGGTGACCGTGGTGGTCAGGCCGCCCGCGTCGAGCCGGTGCAGCACCTGCAGCGCGAGCGAGAACGGGTAGCCGGCGGCCGGGGCGATCGCGTGCGTGAGCCGGGCGAAGGCGTGGTCGTCCTCGGCCGACAGCAGCTCGGCGACCTCCCAGTCGACGCCGGAGACCAGCCCGTGCAGGGCGTGGCCGCGCTCGGGCTCGTTCACCGGCAGCTCGTGGATCTGCCCGCCGAAGGTGTAGCGCGCCCCGCCCACCCGGTTGGGCCACGGGGCCAGGATCGTCCCCGCGTAGTAGGGGACCGGGCCCTCCTCCGGCCAGGTGGTGACCAGGTCACGCGAGCCGTGCCTGAGCATCCTGAGCGCGGCGCCGCGCCGGCTGATCTGCGCGGTGTAGCCGGCTGCGGCGAGCTGAGGCACGGCAGGTCCTTTCTTCGAGCGCTGCGGGGGCCGCCACAGGGGACGGCAAAACCAGGGTAACGCCTGGTCAAGCCGTCTCTCTGCGCACGAGGTGGGTGTCGAGGATCACGACGGGCTGGCGCAGCTCCTCGCCGTTGATGCGGGCCACCAGCAGCTGTGCCATCTGCCTGCCCATGGCCTCGGTGGGCTGGTGGACGGTGGTCAGCGGCGGCTCGGCGTGCAGGGCGGCCTTGGAGTCGTCGAAGCCGATCACGGCCACGTCGCCGGGTATCGCCCGGCCCGCGGCCTTGAGCACGCGCATCGCGCCCAGCGCCATCGGGTCGGAGGCGGCGAAGACCGCGTCGAGGTCGGGGTGCGCCGCCAGCAGTTCGGTCATCGCCGCCGCGCCGCTGTGCTCCGAGAAGTCACCGTAGGCCACCAGCTCCGGCAGGCCCGAGGGCAGCAGCGCGTCGCGGTAGCCGGACAACCGGTCCACGCCCACGCCCATGTCCTGGGACCCCGCGATCGCCGCGATCCCGGTGCGGCCGAGGCCCATCAGATGCTTGACCGCCTGCCGGGCGCCCGCCCTGTTGTCCATGTCCACGTAGCTGTAGGGGTCGAGGCCGACGGGCCGGCCGCCGAGCACGGTCGGCACGCCCATCTCCTCGAGTCTGCCCGGCAGCGGGTCGGCGCCGTGCAGGGACAGCAGCAGCACGCCGTCGACGTGCTGCCCCGTCAGGTAGTGTTCGAGCCGCTCGTGCTCCTCCGGCGAGCGCGCCATCGCCAGGATGAGCTGCAGGCCGGTCTCCGCGAGGGCCGAGCCGATCCCGCGGATCGTGCCCGCGAAGTACGGCTCGTCGAAGACGCGAAACTGCGACTCCGACACCACCAGCGCCACCGTGTCCGTGCGGCGCGTCACGAGTGCGCGCGCCGCACGGTTGGGCACGTAGCCCAGCTCGCGGATCGCCAGCTCGACAGCCTCGCGGGCCCTGGCGCTGACGTTCGGCGAGCCGTTGATGACTCTCGACACCGTGCCCCGGCCTACACCGGCCCGAGCTGCGACTGCTTCAAGAGTCGGTCGGTTCATGGCGCCTATTCTGCCGGATGATCTCCGAGTACCAGAGCGCGCTGTCCTTCAGCAGCCGTTCCTGGGTCTCGAAGTCGACATGAACCAGGCCGAACCGCTTGCCGTAACCCCACGCCCACTCGAAGTTGTCCATGAGTGACCAGGCGAAATAGCCTTCGAGCGGCACGCCCGCCTCGATGGCGTCCTTGCACGCGCCGAGGTGCGCCTCGACGTACGCCTGCCGCTCGCGGTCGTGGATCCGCCCCTCGTCGAGCACGTCGTCGAAGGCGGCGCCGTTCTCCGAGACCACCATCGGGATGGCCGGGTAGTCCCGCGCCACCCTGGCGAGGATCTCCACCAGGCCACCCTCGTCGATCTCCCAGCCCATCGCGGTGACGGGTCGGCCGCCGTTGACGAACGAGACGTGCTCGCTGCCCACCCACGGCGACGCCGAGTCCGTGGGGGCCGCCGCCGCCGACGCCTTGCCGCCTGGTGCTCCCGAGACCGTGAAGCGGCTGTAGTAGTTGACGAGCAGCACGTCGATGGGCGCGTTGATGGTCTTCATGTCACCGGGCTCGACGAAGTCCATCTCCACCGGCAGGTCGCTGAGCACGTCCTCCGGGTAGCGCCCGGTCAGCAGCGCGTCGAGGAAGAACCTGTTCTGCAGACCGTCGATCCGGCGGGCCGCGTCCAGGTCCTCCGCGCTGTCGGTGGCGGGGGTGATCGCGTACAGGTTCACGCAGCCGCCCACCCGCCTGGCGTCCATCGCCTGGACGGCCAGGCCGTGCGCCAGGTTGAGGTGGTGCGCGCCCCTGATCGCGTTCTGCGGCTCGCGCCTGCCCGGGGCGTGCTCGCCCGAGGCGTAGCCGAGGAACGCGGCGCACCATGGCTCGTTGACGGTGCTGATGGTGTGCACGTGGTCCCTCAGCGCGTCGTGCACGGCCGCCGCGTAGTCGGCGAAGCGGTAGGCCGTGTCACGGTTGGGCCAGCCGCCCTGGTCCTCCAGCGCCTGGGGCAGGTCCCAGTGGTAGAGGGTCAGCCAGGGGTCGATGGAGTGCCGGCGCAGCTCGTCCGTGAGCCGCTTGTAGAAGTCCAGGCCCTTGTGGTTGATCTGGCCCGAGCCCGACGGCTGGATGCGCGGCCAGGAGACGGAGAAGCGGTAGGCCGTCAGGCCCAGCTCCGCCATGATGGCGACGTCTTCCTTGTACCGGTGGTAGTGGTCCATGGCCACGTCGCCGTGGTGGCCGTTGAGGACCCTGCCAGGGGTCTTGGTGAAGGTGTCCCAGATGGAGACGCCGCGCCCGTCCTCGGAGACGGCTCCTTCGATCTGGTACGCCGACGTCGCCGCGCCGAACGCGAAGCCAGGGGGGAAGCGCAGGCCGGAACGCGTCTGTTCCTCTTGTGTCGTCACGCCTTGACCGCACCTTCCATGAGGCCGCCGACAATCTGACGGCCGAATGCGACGAATACTGCGATGAGCGGAATGATGGACAACGCCGTTCCCGCGAAGATCAACGTGTAGTTCGTGGAGAACCGGGCGTTGAGCTGGGTGATCGCGATCTGCACGGTCGGGTTGTCGGGCGTCAGCACGATCAGCGGCCACATGAAGTCGTTCCACATGAGCATGAAGGTGTTGATGCCGAGCACGGCCATGCCGGGCCGTACGGCGGGCAGCACGACGTTCCACCAGATCCGCAGCGTGGCGGCGCCGTCCACCCGGGCGGCCTCGACCAGCTCCATGGGCACGGCCTGCCGCGTGTACTGCGTCATCAGGAACACCCCGAACCCGTTGAGCAGGTACGGGAGGATGACCGCCGTGAGCGTGCCCGTCCACTCCAGGCTCACCATGAGCCGGTAGAGGGGCACCACGCCCATCTGCTGCAACGGCACCGCCATCGTCAGCAGCACGAGGACCAGCAGGATGTTGCGGCCCTTGAAGTTCAGGTTCGCGAAGGCGAACCCGGCCAGCGTCGAGATGATGACGACGGAGACGGTGACGACGGTCGCCACGATGAACGAGTTCGTCAGGCCGAGCAGGAAGTGCGCGTCCTCGTTGTTCAGCACCGCGACGATGTTGTCGCCCAGGTTGCCGCCCGGCAGGAACGCCGGGGGGACCGACACCGCGTCCGCGTTGGTGCGCGAGGCGATGACCAGCATCCAGTACAACGGGAATGCCGAAACCAGCACGGCCAGGCCGAGCATGACCCGGGTGATGATGGTCGGTGACCAGTTGGTCATTTCGTGCCCCCGATCCTGCGCACGAACAGGAAGTTGATGGCCGCTCCGATGAGGATGAGCAGGAACAGCAGCCAGGCGGCCGCGGCGGCGTAGCCGTAGTCGAACTCGCGGAAGCCCTGCTTGACGATGAACATGGCCACCGTCTGGAACTGTCCCTGCGACCCGCCGTCGACGTTGCCGTTGTAGAACGTGGTCGGCTCGGAGAACAGCGTCAGGCCGCCGATCGTGGAGTTGAGCACCACGAAGATCATGGTCGGGCGCAGCATCGGCAGCGTGATCTGCCAGAACTGCCGGCGACGGGACGCGCCGTCGATCGCCGCGGCCTCGTACAGATCCTTTGGGATCGTCTGCATGCCGGCCAGGAAGATGATCGCGTTGTAGCCGGTCCAGCGCCAGTCGACCATGGTGGCGATCGCGATCCACGAGGGCACGCGCTCGGCCCGCCAGTTCGTCGAGTCCACGCCGAACCAGCCCAGGATCCAGTTGACCAGGCCCCAGTCGCGGGCGTAGAGCTGCGTGAACACCACCGCGACCGCGACCACCGACGTGACCAGCGGCAGCAGCACGCTCATCCGGATCGCCAGGCGGAACTTGAAGCGCTTGTTCAGGGCGTTGGCCAGGAACAGCGCGAGCAGCATCTGCGGGACGGTGGCCAGGAGGAACATGCCCACCGTGTTGGTCACGGCGTTCCAGAAGTCCTCGTCGGCCAGCAGCGCGGCGTAGTTGCCGAGCCCGGCCCACTCGGTGGTGCCGGCCAGGTCGTAGTCGTAGAGCGAGTAGTACAGGGTGAAGGCCAGCGGGAAGAGACCGAAGGCGGCGAACAGCAGGAAGTACGGGGACACCAGGGCGTACGGCATCGCCTTGACGTCCAGTCTGGAACGCCAGCGGCGGCCGGGCGGCCGATCACGGCGGTGGTTGTTGCGCACCGCCCGCGGGAGGGTGTCGAGACTCATAACAGACCTTTCAGCGGCAACGAGCCCGGCCCGCTAGCGGCGGGCCGGGCGGGGGAGTCAGCCCGCGGCCTTCACCGCGTCGTCGACCAGCTGCTGCCAGGCCTTGTCATAGGGGACCGAGCCGTCGTCCATGCCCTGGATGACGGACTCGATGGCGTTCTTGACCTGGGCGTGCTTCACGCCGAGGAAGACCGGCTGGAGGCTCGAAGCGGACTTGGCGAAGATCTCGCCGATGGGGGCGTTGTTGAAGAACTCGTTCTTCGCGCCCTGCACGGCGGGGTCGGCCTGCGACTTCGTGTTGCTCGGCATGTTGCCGAAGTCGGTGAAGATGCTCGCCTCGGTCTGCGCGTTGGTCAGGTAGTCGGCCACCATCGCCGCTTCCTTCGGGTGCTTGGACTGCTTGGGCACGGCCAGCCAGGAGCCGCCCCAGTTGCCGCCGCCGCCGGGCACCGAGGCCACGTCCCACTTGCCCTTGCCGCCGTCGCCCGCGTTGCCGCTGACCACGCCGAGCATCCAGGACGGGCAGCCGACCGTGGCGAACGCGCCCTTCTGGGTGCCCGCCGCCCACTCGTCGGTGAAGTTGCGCAGCTTGGCGGTCAGGCCCTGCTGGCTCATCTTCGTCGCGAAGTCGAAGCCCGACTTCACCGCCGGGTTCTTGTCGACGATGAGGTTGTTGTCCTTGTCGAAGTAGGTGACGTTGCCGTTCTTGGCCGCCTCCTGGTACAGGACCACCTGGTAGAGCGTGTTGGTGCCGTCGGCGAACTTGCTGTCCTTCACCTTCGACTGGAACGTCTTGCCGACCGTCATGAACTCGTCCCACGACGGCCAGAGAGCGCTGACCTTGTCCCGGTCCGTCGGCAGCCCGGCCTTCTTGAACAGGTCGGTCCGGTAGCAGATGCTCATGCCGCCGATGTCGGTGCCGAGGCCGAACAGCTTGCCGTCGGCCGCCAGGCCGTTCTCCCACTTCCATGCCGGGAAGTCCGCCTTGCGGGACTCAAGGCCCTGCTCCTTGAGGTCGGCCCACCATTCGGGATGCGCCTTGGCCAGGCCCATGCCGCCCTCGTCGATGCCGACCACGTCGCCCGCGCCGTTGCCGGCCTGCAGCCACTGGATCATCTGCGGCCAGTACTGCTGCTCGAACTGGTCGGTGAGGTGCTCCTCCTTGATCTGAATGTCCTTGTGTTCCGCGTTCCACTTCGTGATGGCGTTCTTGTAGCCGAAGTTGGTGCCGCCGCCGAAGGTCTGCACGCGGATGGTGACCGGCTCGGCCGCGGCCGAGGAAGCAGGAGCGCTGGACGATTCGGGCGTACTGCCGGAACCGCACGAGGCGACGGTCAGCGCCGCCGCGGCCAGGGCCGAGGCCGCGGCAAGACCGCCGCGACGCTTGCTGATCATCATAGGTGGACCCCTTCTCGGGTGAATGGTGGGGAGGTGCACCGCGGCACGCGCTCCGCCGCGGTGGGAGTCTTTGGGAGCGCTCCCACAAAGGGTGCACTTAGCGGGTCTGCACGTCAATCCACCGAAACGCAACCGTTACCAATGGTGCGATTTGCCCCCGTGAAAGGGGATTTTGAGGTGTATACCTCTCAAAGACCTGATTGGGAGCGCTCCCACCACAAGAGACATCTTTTGTGTCGCATCAAGGGCATGTCACCCGCACGCTGGGGTCTTTCTCCCGGTTGCGCCCCTTGTCACGGGCCCCGCACGGGTGCGGAGCGGCACCCCGCGCGGCATGGGGTACGCCCGGGCGCGCGAGGGCGTGCGCGCGGTATGGGGCCCGGCCGCCGAGAGCGGGCCGCCGGCCTGGGGCGATGCCGAAGGGTGACCTTGCGCGCCAGAGGGCAGGGCGATGCGGGTTAAGGTGGGCATCCTTCACGTGCTTCGGCACTCACTTCATCAGGCGGCGGTCCGACTCGCGGTCAGGCCGCGTGAGAATGGATGGTCCATGGTTGGCATGCCGCGACGGCGGGTCGCTGTGTTCGGTGCCGGATATATCGGGCTGGTGACCGGTGCCTGCCTGGCCGAGCTCGGGCACCAGGTGGCGATCCGGGACATCGCCCCGGAGAAGATCAGGCTGCTGCGCTCCGGCGAGGTGCCGATCTACGAGCCGGGCCTGGGCGACATGATCGTGCGCAACAAGGAGCGGCTGACGTTCACCCTCGACCTCGACGAGGCACTGGACGGTGCGGAGGTCGCGTACGTGTGCGTGGACACCCCGCCGTCCGCGTCCGGCGACGCCGACCTCTCGCGGGTCTGGGCCGTGGTGAAGTCGCTGGAAGGCGCGGCGCACCTGCGTGCGGTCGCGGTGAAGTCGACCGTGCCGGTGGGCACCGGCAGCCGCGTGCGCTCCGCGCTGGACGCCGCCGGTCTCGCGCACGTCGGCTACGCCTCCAACCCCGAGTTCACCGCAGAGGGCACGGCGGTCAACGACTTCATGCACCCCGACCGCATCGTGGTCGGCGCGTCCGACGAGGCCACCGCCGCGCTGATCTCGGACCTGCACGAGGGCGTGGACGGGCCGATCGTCGTGATGGACGTGCGCTCCGCCGAGATGGTGAAGCTCGCCTCGAACGCCCTGCTGGCCACGAAGATCAGCTTCATCAACGAGATCGCCACCCTGTGCGAGAAGACCGGCGCCGACGTCGAGGAGGTCGCCCACGCGGTCGGGCTGGACCACCGGCTGGGGAGCCACTTCCTCCGTCCCGGCATCGGCTGGGGCGGCTCGTGCTTCCCGAAGGACTCCGAGGCGCTGCGGCAGCTCGCCAACAACACCGGCTACCACCTGCAGCTCCTGTCGGCCGTGATCGAGGTCAACAACCTGCAGAAGCGCAGGGCCGTCCAGAAGCTCAAGGACGAGCTCGGCACGCTGGCCGGCGCGCGGGTGGCGCTGCTCGGGCTGACGTTCAAGCCGGGCACGGACGACATGCGGGAGGCGCCGAGCACGGTTCTGGCCGCCCGGCTGCTGGCGGAGGGGGCCGAGGTCCGCTGCTGGGATCCGATGGGCCGCCCGGCCGACGTCGAGCCGTGGTCCTCGACCACGCGCTACGACACCCCCGAGCTGGCCATGGACGGCGCCGACGCGGCGATCGTGGTCACGGAGTGGCCGCAGCTCAAGGAGGTCGACTGGGCGCGGGCCGCTTCGGTGATGCGGCGGCCGGTGCTCTTCGACGGGCGAAACCTGCTCGAACCTGCCGGAATGCGGGCGCTCGGCTTCACGTACCTGAGCGTCGGCCGGCCATGACCGCCCGCCCGCCGTCGCAGGGGGTGACGGCGGGCACGGCGGCCGGCCGCCGGGTGGCGGGTGGCCGGTCGGCAGGCAGGCCGGCAGGGCGCCGGTCAGCAGGCGGCGGCGCGTTCCTCCAGGAGGGCGCGCTCGCGTGCGTTGCGGGTCATCGCGGCCGCCCGCCCGAACTCCGCCCGCGCCTCCTCCATCCGTCCCAGCTTGAACAGCAGGTCACCCCGTACGCTCGGCAGCAGGTGGTAGTCCCTGAGCGACGGCTCGTCCGCGATCTGGTCCAGCAGGCCGAGCCCCACGGCGGGTCCGTAGGCCATGGCGAGGGCGACCGCGCGGTTGAGCTCGACCACGGGGGAGCGCGACAGCTTGGCCAGCGCCTCGTACAGGCCCGCGATGCGTACCCAGTCGGTGTCCCCGGGGCTGACGGCGCGGGCGTGGCAGGCGGCGATGGCGGCCTGCAGGGCGTACGGGCCGTGCGCGCCCCCGAGCTCCTCCGCCCGCTCCAGGGCGGCCAGCCCGCGGCCGATGAGCAGGCGGTCCCAGCGGGCTCGGTCCTGCTCCAGGAGCAGGATGGGCTCGCCCGAAGGGCCGACCCGGGCGGCCGAGCGGGAGGCCTGGATCTCCATGAGCGCGACCAGGCCGTGCACCTCGGGCTCCTTGGGCATCAGGCCCGCCAGCACGCGCCCCAGCCGCAACGCGTCCTCGCACAGGGCGGGCCGCATCCAGTCGTCCCCCGCGGTCGCCGAGTAGCCCTCGTTGAAGATCAGGTAGATGACCTCCAGCACGGAGGCCAGCCGTCCGGCCAGCTCGGCGCCCTGCGGGACCTCGAACGGGACCTGCTTGTCGGCCAGGGTGCGCTTGGCGCGCACGATGCGCTGCGCGACCGTGGGCTCCGGCACCAGGAACGCGCGCGCGATCTCGTCCGTGGCCAGGCCGCCGAGCACCCGCAGCGTCATCGCCACCCGCGCCTCCACCGACAGCGCCGGATGGCAGGCGGTGAACACCAGCCGCAGCAGGTCGTCCTCGATCTCGTCGACCTCCGGCGGCTCCTCCTCCGTGTCGAGGCGGTGGCCCAGCTCGATCAGGTTGCGTTCGAGGCGTTCGTTCCTGCGGATCAGGTCGACGGCGCGGCGCTTCGACACGGTCATCAGCCATGCGCCCGGATTGCGCGGGACACCGGACTCCGGCCACTGCTCCAGTGCGGCGACCAGCGCGTCCTGGGCCAGCTCCTCGGCCAGGCCGACGTCGCGCACCAGACGGGCGAGCCCGGCGATGAGCCGGGCCGCCTCGATCCGCCATACCGCTTCGATCGCGCGATGCGTGTCGGAAGATGCCATCACCGGCCCATGAGACCAGCCGCGCCCCGCGACCGCAACCCGCCCTGCGCCAGGCGCGTCCCCGCCGTCCGGTCACGCCGGCGACCCGCGGGCGTCGCGCTCCGGTCAGGCCGGCGTGTCGTCGCCGACGAGCCGCCGGCGCATCTCCTCCTCGCGTTCGCGCTCCTGCGCCGGCAGCGAGTCGTCCGGTACGTCCGAAGCGTCGAACACCCGCCACACGTCCAGCCCGATCCCGTCATGCCCCGGCGGCACCGGAAGGCGCAGGGCCCACTCGATGGCCTCCTCCCGCGACTTCACCTGGATCAGCCAGAACCCGGCGATGAGCTCCTTGGCCTCGGCGAACGGCCCGTCGATCACGGTCGCCTTGCCCCCGCTGTAGGCGATCTGGACGCCCTCTGAGCTCGGGTAGAGCCCCTCACCGGCCAGCAGCACCCCCGCCTTGACCAGCGACTCGTTGTAGGCGTGCATATCGTCGACGACCTGCTGGCTGGGCAGCTCCCCCGCCTCGGTCTCCGCGCTGGCCTTACCCACGATCATGAACTTCATCGAAGCCGTCTCCCTTTCGTTCCCGCAGATCCTGCGGGTCTCGATGACGCGTCGAACGAGCGGGGGACGGATCGACACGTCCGCCGCAATCTATTGGGGAAAGAGCCGCGAGGCGATCCCGTCGAGGACGTAGTCGAGCCCGGTCTCGAACTGCCACACCGGGTCGTTCTTGTGGACGCCCTCGTAGATGTAGCGCTTCAGCATCGGAAAGCGGCCGGAGTCGAGCAGGTAGGTGAGCTGGGGAGCCCGGCTCTTGTACACCTGCTGCTCGTCCGACCACCCCTGCCCGGCCATGAGCAGCCGCATCGCGATCTCGGAGCTGACGGCCCCGTGCGTGTAGGAGCTGACCGTGGTGGCGACGGCCATCGCCGTGTCGGCGTCCAGCCCCAGCTCGCTCAAGGCCCGCAGCGAGCGTTCGGCCACCGCGGTGCGGCTCGGCGTGAGCGCGAGCACCGCGCTCGGCGGGAGCTGCGCGAGCCAGGGATGCCTGTGCATCAGCTCGCGCGTGCGCACGGCGATCTCGCGCAGCGTCTCCCGCCAGCCCGCCGACTCCCCGGGCAGCTCCAGCTCGCGGTAGACGTGGTCGAGCATCAGCTCCAGCAGGTCGTCCTTGCCCGACAGATGGCGGTAGGCGGCCATCGGGGCCACGCTCAGCTCGGTGGCCAGCCGCCGCATGGTGACGGCGTCGAGCCCCTCGGCGTCCGCGACCGCGACGGCCACGGTGGCGATCCGCTGCGGCGACAGGGTCTGGCGCGGCGCGGGCGCGGGACGTTCGAGCCGCTCCCACAGCGAGGCTTCGTCCTTCTGAGCAGCCATGATCACCCTTCTTCCGCCTACGTCGTGTACAAGGTATCAGGAGTAGACAACGTACACATCGGTGTGTACGTTGTCTCAGCGTAGATACGTTGTACACATGAAGGAAAGGTTCCATCGTGGAGACCCCCTTGCACGTCGCCGTCCTGCTCGGAAGCACCAGGGAAGGCCGGTTCGGCCCGGCCGTGGCGACCTGGATCCGCGGCCATCTGGACGGGCGCCAGGACATGACCACCGACGTCATCGACCTGGTGGAGACCCCGTTGCCGACCGTGTTCCCGGTCCTCGGGCAGCCGCCCGCCTCGGAGGAGGCCGTGGCGCTGCTGTCGGCCGTGTCGCCGAGGCTCGCGGCGGCGGACGCGTTCGTCATCGTGACGCCGGAGTACAACCACAGCTTCCCCGCGCCGCTGAAGAACGCCATCGACTGGCACAACCGCGAGTGGAACGCCAAGCCGGTCGGGTTCGTCGCCTACGGCGGCTTCTCGGCCGGGCTGCGCGCGGTCGAGCAGCTGCGCCTGGTCTTCGCCGAGCTGCACGCCGTCACCATGCGCGACGCGGTGGGGCTGCAGGCGCCCTGGGCCCAGATCCGGCCCGACGGCACCACCGAGAACCCCGGCGGCGACGCGGCGGCCAAGGCCATGCTCGACCAGCTCGCCTGGTGGGGCCGCGCGCTGCGCACGGCCAGGGCCGCCCGGCCCTACGGGGCCTGACCATGAACAGGTCGATGTACGCGGGCGTGTTCGGGCTGATGCTCGGCATGTTCCTGGCCATGCTGGACGGGCTCATCGTGGGCACCGCGCTGCCCACGATCACCGGCGAGCTCGGCGGGCTGAGCCTGCTGTCCTGGGTCGTGACCGCGTACCTGCTCGCCGCCGCGGCCACCACTCCCATCTGGGGCAAACTGGGCGACCTGTACGGCCGCAAGGGCACGTTCATGTCCTCGATCGCGATCTTCCTGGCCGGGTCCATGCTCGCCGGGCTGTCGCAGGACATCGGCCAGCTCATCGCGTTCCGCGCGGTGCAGGGGCTCGGGGCGGGCGGGCTGATGGTCGGCGCGCTGTCGATCATCGGCATGCTCGTGCCGCCCCGCGACGGCGGCAAGGTGCAGTCGATGGTCGGCGCCATGATGCCGGTCGCGTTCGTCGGCGGCCCGCTGCTCGGCGGCCTGCTCACCGACCAGCTGAGCTGGCGCTGGACGTTCTACGTGAACGTGCCGGTCGGCGCCGTCGCCCTGCTGATCGTGGGTCTGGCGATCAAACCGGTCGGCGAGCGGATCAAGGCCAGGATCGACTACCCCGGGGCGGCCCTGCTGACCACCGGCATCCTGGCGCTGACGCTGCTGGCGAGCTGGGGCGGCGGCACGTACGCGTGGACGTCGCCGCAGATCCTCGCCCTGGGGGCGCTCTCGATCGTCAGCCTGGCCGCCTTCGTGCGCGTCGAGCGGCGGGCCGTGGAGCCGATCATCCCGCCCCGGCTGTTCGGTGACCGCAACTTCACGCTCGCGCAGGTCGTCAGCTTCCTGGTGGGCGCGGTCATGATGGCCGTGACGGCGTACCTGCCGCAGTACATGCAGTTCGCCCAGGGCCTGTCGCCGACGGCCAGCGGCATGCTGCTGCTGCCCCTGATGTTCGGCATGCTCGCGGCGCAGCTCCTCACCGGCCGCCTCATCAGCGCGAACGGCCGCTACCGCGTCTACCCGATACTGGGCGGCGCCCTGCTCGTGGCCGGCGTCCTGCTGCTGACCTGGCTGGACACCAGTACGAGCGCGGCTCTTGCCTCGGCGCTCACGGTGGTCGCGGGGGTGGGCATCGGGCTGCTCATGCAGAGCACGCTGCTGCTCACGCTGAACAGCGCCGAGCCCCGCGACCTGGGCGCGGCCAGCGGGACCGTGACGCTGCTGCGCACCATCGGGGGCTCGCTCGGGATCGCCCTGCTCGGCGCCGTGTACACCGGCCGGATGGAGTCGGGCATGGCCGCCGGGCTCGGCGCGGAGGAGGCGGCGCGGCTGGCGGGCGGCGGCGGGCTCACGCCGGAGTCGGTGTCCACGCTGCCGGCCGCCGTGCGCGCCGTCGTCGGCGAGGCGGTCAGCGGCGGGCTGCGGGGCGTGCTGATCGGGGCCGCGGTCCTGGCGGTCCTCGCCTTCGCCGCCGCCTGGTTCGTACGGGAGGTGCCCCTGCGTACGGAGGCCCCCGCCGCCCAGCCGCTGGCCGAGAAATCTACAACGTAAAGGCGGCGGCCTGGTCCAGGAAGGCACGGGCGGCCGGGCCGCAATCCGCCTGCGACGAGACGGCCAGCGCCAGCGACCGGGTCATCTTCGGCAGGATCGGCCGGGTCACGGCGTTGCCCAGGTCGGCGGGCAGGCCCAGGGTCGGCACGATGCTGACCCCCAGCCCCGCGGCCACCATCTCCAGGATGGCGGCGGGGCCACTGGCCTCGAAGGCGACGTCGAGCTCCACCCCGGCCGCGCCGGACGCCGTCATGATCAGCGGCCGGCAGCCCGCGGTGGTCAGGATGAAGGGCTGTCCCTCCAGGTCTGCGAGGTGGACGGTCTCCCGGCCGGCGAGCGGATGGCCGGACGGGAGCACGGCCACCATGTCGTGGGTGCTGAGCGGGACGGTGTGCAGGTCCGGGACCTGCCCGGCGGCGGGGGGCAGGGTGACGACGCCGACCTCGGCGGCCCCGCGGTGCAGCCAGGCGCGGATGTCGTCGTCGACGCCCTCGAACAGGCGCACCCGTACCTGCGGATAGCGGTCGGTGAACGCGCGCAGCAGCCGCGCGATGAGCGTCCCCGTCGCGCTGGGGAGGCTGGCCAGGCGCAGCTCGCCGGTGATCTCCCCGGCGGCGGCCGCCACGTCGGGGCGGATGAGGTCGAAGTGCCGCAGCGTCTCGCGGGCCCGGTCGAGCGCGCGGCGGCCGGCCTCGGTGAGCGCGATGTGGTCGCGGTGCCGGACGAACAACGCCGCGCCGAGCTCACGTTCCAGCGTCGCGATCGCGCGGCTGACGGCGGGCTGCGACATGCCGGTGTGGTCGGCGGCGGCGGTGAATCCGCCGTGCTCGGCCACCGCGAGGAGTACCCGGAGCTGCGCCAATGTCATACCGGCATACCCTAGTTGGTATTTGACACGGCCTGATCAGATCACGATGGTTATGCCATGTCTTCACGCATGACGATCGACGTCGACGGGCTCAAGACGAGCTATCTCACTGCCGGTACGCGGGGCCCGCTGGTGCTGCTGCTGCACGGCACGTACTGGAGCAGGGTCTGGCTGCCGGTGCTCGACGACCTGGCCGCGGCCGGGCTGCGGCCCGTCGCGGTGGACCTGCCGGGCCTGGGGCGGTCGGAGGGTGAGCTGACCCTGGCGACGGCCGCCGTTCCGGCGCTGGCCGGGTGGGTGCGGCGGTTCGCCGCCGCTCTGACGGACGAGCCGTTGGCGGTGGCCGGGCACGACATCGGCGGCGCGGTGGCCCAGCACCTGCTGGCCGGCGGCGACGGGCCGGCGGTGCGGCGGCTGGCGCTGGTCAACTCGGTCACGTACGACTCCTGGCCGGTGCCGGGCGTGGCCCGTTACCGGGACCCGGCCGTGGTGGCCGCCACGACGACGGAGGAGCTGCTGGCCGCCCGCCGTACGGCCGTCACCACCGCGCTGGCCCGCCCCGCGACGGAGCCCGAGCTGGCCGACTATCTCGACCCCTGGCGCGACCTGCGCGTCTGCCGGTCGTGGATGGCGCTCGCCGGAGCGGCCGACAGCCGCTACACCCTCGGCCTCGTCCCCGCGCTCCAGGCGGACCGGACGCCGAAGCTGCTGGTCTGGGGCGAGGACGACACCTTCCAGGAGGTGCGTCACGCCGAGCGCTTCGCGGCCGAGATGCCCGCGACGACGCTGGTCCGGATCCCGGGCGCGGGTCACATCCCGATGGAGAACGACCCCGCCGCGGTCTCCGGCGCGCTGGCGAAGTTCTTCCTGGAGTGAACCCGGCGGGCGACGCGACGCGCCGGGGGAGGGGCGGGTGGTGTCGGCGTTGCCGGAGGGGACGGGTACGCGCTACCGCGTCGTGGCGCCCGCCCCGCCGCACCCGGGCGCCCGCCCGGCCGAGCCGACGCTGGAGGACGGCTACCTGGCCCTCATGGACGACCACTGACGCCCGCCCGGAGTCCGTGCAGAGGTTCGTTCGGGGACCGATTCAGAGGCGCCGGTTCACATGTTCGTTCAGAGGTCCGTGTAGAGGGCGGCGACGGCGCGTAGCAGGCGTTCGCGCGCCGTCGCCGCCGGGGTCAGGTCGATGAGCACGTACGCGGCGAGCCCTTCGGCCAGGGCCGTGAGGGAGAGCACGGCCTCGCGGGGGTCGTCGGCGACGGCGCGCCCGGCCCGCTGGTCCGCGCTGAGGAGACCGGCGAGCTGCCGGTGGAAATCGGCGTAGAGGGCGCGCAGCCGGGCCGCGATGGCCTCGTCGGCGAAGGCCAGCGCGTGGAACGACTGGCGCACGCGCATGTGGGCCCGGGTGGCGTCGTCGTACGGGATGAGCTCGGTGAGCACGGTGGTGAGCACGGTGCGGGGGGCGGCCGAGCCGGGGTCGCCGCCGACCCGCAGGCGGATGCGGGCGCTGCTCAGCTCGTTCCCGCGGTCGAAGGCGGCCTCGATGAGCTGCTGTTTGGCCGGGAAGTAGTGCTGCACGCGGCCGGGTGAGATGCCGGCCTGGGCGGCCACCTCGGACAGCGACACCGCGGCCAGCCCGCGCTCGGCGACGATCGTCAGGACGGCGTCGGCGATCTGCTCGCGCCGCAGCTCGTGCTGGGCTCCGGGGCCGCGGGTGCGCCTGTCCACCGGCTTCTCTTTTCGATGTGATCGCATTGGATTGACGACTCCAGCGTAGCGCGGTTACGGTCGTCGGGATGACAAAGCAATGTGTTCACATTGGATTGTTGTGAGGGCCGCCGCACTGCTGCCGCTCGCGGGCGTCCGCCGCCTGCTCCCGCTGGGGATCCTCACCGCCGGGGCGGCGGTGCTGGGGCCGCTCGGCACGCTGCCGCTCGGCGCGCTGATCTCCCACGGAGGGCTCTGGCCGCCGGCCGCCCTGCTGGCCGTGCTGCTGGCCCAGGAGCTCTGCACGGCGCTGCGTGAGCCGGCCGGGGCGGCGGCGGCCCGGCGGATCGACGGCGTGCTGCGTTCCCGCGTCCGCGCCGCGGTGTCCGCCATGCCGCTGGCCTGGCTGGAGAGCGCCGAGGTGCAGGCCGACATACGGCTGGCGCTGGCCGGCCACCGCGGCAGGACGGCGGGGGCGGCGGCGGTGGCCTGGGCCGGTGAGGCCGGCCGGCTGGCCTCGGCGCTGCTGGGCGCGGTGGTGCTGGCCGCGCACGTGTGGTGGCTGGCGCCGTTCGCGCTGGCGCCGGCGATCGCGCAGAACCGGCGGATCACCTCGATGCTGGTGGGTCCCGGCGGGGTGGAGACGCTGGCCGACAGCCCCGGCCAGGCTCTGCTCCGGCGCCGGGCCGACTATCTGGCGGAGGTGGCCGGTGGGCCGGGCGCCGCGAAGGAGCTGCGCGTCTTCGGCCTGGAGGCCTTCTTCATCGGGCGGTACGCGGCGGCGATGCGGGCCTTCGTGGCCCCGCGGGCGCGGGGCCGTCGCCGGGCGGTGCTCGGCTACGGGTGGATCCTGGGGCTGCAGCTGCTGGGCGCGGCCGGTGTGCTCGCGACGCTGGCCTGGCTGACGGCCGCCGGGGCCCTGGGGGCAGGCGCGCTGGCCCAGTGCGTGCTGGCGGCGCTGCTGGTCTTCGCCTACGGGGCGGGCAGCTTCCAGATGTTCGAGATCGCCTACGGGACGAGGCCGTACGAGGCGACCCTGCGGCTCCTGCGGCCCGCCCCCGCCGTCCTGCCCTCCGTACCGCCCGCTGTACCACTCGCCGTCCCGTCCGGTACGGCGTTCACCGGCGCTTGCCTGGAGCGGGTGAGCTTCACCTACCCCAACGGCACGGCGCCGGTGCTCAAGGGGCTGGACCTGCGGATCCGGCCAGGCGAGCGGCTGGCCGTCGTCGGGCTGAACGGCGCGGGCAAGACCACGCTGGCCAAGCTGCTCACGGGCCTGTACCCGGCGCAGGAGGGCCGTGTCGTCCCGATCCCGGATGCCGCCGTGGTGTTCCAGGACTTCGCGCGCTATCCGCTGCCGCTGCGTGACAACATCCGGCTCGGGGACCCCGCCTTCGACGGTACGGACGCCGACGTGCTGGCCGCCCTGACGGCGGTCGACGCCACGGACCTGCTGGACGGTCTGCCCGACGGGCTGGACACGCCGCTGTCCCGCGCCTTCACCGGCGGCCGCGACCTGTCCGGCGGGCAGTGGCAGAAGGTGGCGCTGGCCCGCGCCGTCTACGCGCTGAACGCCGGGCGGCAGGTGCTGGTCGTGGACGAGCCCACCGCCCATCTGGACGCGCGGGCGGAGCGAGAGGTGTTCGAGCGGCTGCTCGAACGCACACGTGGCCGCACCCTCGTGCTCATCTCGCACCGGTTCGCCACCGTGCGCCGGGCCGATCGGATCGTCGTGCTCGACGACGGCGCCGTCGCCGAGGAGGGCGGCCACGCCGGGCTGCTGGCGCTGGACGGCCGGTACGCGCGCTGGTACCGGATGCAGGCCGGCCTGCTCCTGGGCGGCGCCCGATGACGGCGTGGGGCACGCTCCGTACGCTGCTGGCGCTGGCCTGGCGGACCGACCGGCGAGCCGGCCTCGCCCTGGCGGCCTTCCTGGTCCTGGGCGCCGTCAGTCATGGGCTGGTCGGCATCCTGCTCCGCGAGCTGACCGACGCCGCCACCGCGGGTGCGGCCGCGTCCGGCGCGGGGTGGGGCGTGGCCGCGGGGGCCGCGCTGGCCGCCGGGGTGGCCCTCGGCCGCGCCGAGCTGGCCCTGATGCAGGAGCTCGCCGAGCGGATGGGCCTGGCCGTGCAGGAGGAGATCCTCACCCTGACCTCCGGCGTGCCCACCGTCGAGCACCTGGAGCGGCCCGCCTACCTGGACAAGCTGCAGGTGCTGCGCGAACAGAGCCGGCAGCTGTACTTCGCGGTCTGGGCGGTCGCCCTGGCAGTGGAGCACGGCGTGCAGATCGCCGTCGGGGTGGCGCTGCTGGCCGCCGTCCATCCGCTGCTCCCGCTGCTGCTGGGCGTGGCCGTGCTGCCCTCGCTGCTGGTACGCCGCGGGGCCGCCGCCCGCATCGACGCCGCGACCGAACGCACCGCTGAGGCCACCCGGCTGGAGCAGCACCTGTCCGAGTCCGTCACCGCCCCCGAGACGGCCAAGGAGGTACGGCTCTGCGGCGCCGCCCCGGCGCTGGAATCGATGGCCGGGGACCGCTGGGAGGAGGTGTCGGCCGGGCTGTCGCGGGCCAGGACGCGCGCGGCGCTGCGTACGTTCTGCGGGGGCGCGGTGTTCATCACCGGATACGTGGCCACGCTCGGCTGCACGGCCTGGCTGGCCCGGCGGGGGCTCGCCACGGCGGGGGACGTCGTGCTGGTGGCCACGGTCGGCGTGCAGTTCGTCACCCAGGCCTCCCGGCTGGCCTTCCACCTCGGCTCGGTCGCCGCGGGCCTGCGCGCCGCCACCCGCCTGGCCTGGCTCCGCACCTACGCCCGCACCCGAACCTCCGCCCCGCCCCGCACCCCGGCCCGGAGACCCGACCCCACGGGCCCCGACCCCACGGGCCCCGAGCCCACGGGCCCCGAGCCCACGGGCCCCGACCCCACGGGCCCCGACCCCACGGGCCCCGACCCCACGGGCCCCGACCCCACGGGCCCCGAGCCTGCGCGGTGCGGGCCTGCGCCGTACGAGCCGCCTGAGTGGCTTCGGGACGGGATCACCCTGCGGGAGGTGTCCTTCGCCTATCCGGGCACGGACCGGCCGGTCCTGCGCGACGTCAGCCTGCACCTGCCGGCCGGAGCCACCGTGGCGCTGGTTGGAGCGCACGGCTCCGGCAAGACCACCCTGGCCAAGCTGCTCTGCGGCCTCTACCGGCCCGACCGGGGCGAGATCCTGCTGGACGGCACACCGCTGCACAAACTCCCCCCGGAACGCTGGCGGGCCAGGATCAGCGCGGTGTTCCAGGACCTGGTGCGCTTCGAGCTGACCGCCGCGGAGACCGTCGGCATCGGCGACCTGCCCCGCCTGACGGACCGGGCCGCCGTGGCGAGGGCACTGGAGCAGGCGGGCGGCACGGAGCTGGTCGCGGGCCTGCCCCGCGGCCTGGACTCCGAGCTGGGCGGCACCTTCGCCGCCGGCGTCGAGCTGTCCGGCGGCCAGTGGCAGAAGCTGGCCCTGGCCAGGGCCTCGATGCGAGCCGGGCCGCTGCTGCTGGTGCTGGACGAGCCGACCGCGTCCCTGGACGCGCCCGCGGAGAGGGCCGTCTTCGCCCGCTACGCCCAGGCCGCCCGCCGCGCCGCCCGGGGAGCCGCCGTCACCCTGCTGATCACCCACCGTTTCCCCACCGTGCGGATGGCCGACCTGATCGTCGTGCTGGACCGCGGCCGCATCGTCCAGCAGGGCACCCACGACGAGCTGCTCGCCCGCCCCGGGCGCTACGCCGACCTGTACGCCATCCAGCGCGAAAGCCTCGCCCACCGGTGAGCACCCATGGGCGAGGCTTTCCAGAAAACGCAGCGAGCGCGCGCCCCGGGGCGGGGCGCGCGCTCGCTGTCATGGAAGGCAAGGAGCCTGCCGGTGGCCGATCAGGCGTACTGCGGGTAGCCGTAGCCCACGACCTGGGACTTCGGACGGACGCGCTCTTCGACCTTGCCGTTGCCGGTGTTGCCCTCGACCGTCGAGATGGTGCCGTCCTGGTTGTCCTTCACGACGAACCCGACGTGCTGGATGTCGCTGAGGTCCTTGCCGCCGCTCCAGGAGAAGAAGACCACGGCGCCGGGCTTGGCCAGGGCGCCGAAGCGGTGGTTGGCCTTGAACCACTTGGCGTGGGCGACGGTGTAGGCGTCCCAGCCGACCTGCGGGCGGGCGCCGGTCTGCTCACCGACCCAGGAGACGAACATCGAGCACCAGGCGGCGTTCAGGTACGCGGTCCTGCTTCCGCCGTCACGGGCGACGGTCTCGGCGGCACGCTGCGAACCGGCGTACCACTGCTGGAACTTGGTGCCGCCGCCGGCGGCGTTCTCGGAGGTGCCGACCTGAGCCTTGGCGAAGGCCAGGACCTGGTCGGCGGTGACGTTGACCTTGGTCTCCGCGGCATTGCCGCCCTTGGCGCCGGCCTCGTGGGCGGCGATGGCGGAGTCCGGGTGGCGCGCGGCGGTGGCCGCGGCGACGCCGGTCGCGGTGTCGGCGCTGGCCGTCATGGTGTGGGCGCCGAGAGCCGACGCGGCGATGGTGGCGCCGAGGAGGGCGCGGGCGATCTGGATCTTCGGGGCAGCAGTGAAACGGTGCTTCGCCATCGAGGGGGTTACTCCTTGCTTCCATGCCGCTTACCGGGTTAGCTGACGGGTTCGGGCGTGGAAGCTGCCCTACGGCACCGAAGTGCCGATTCACCCCAAAGGACTGGGTCCCCGGTTCCGCCCGAAGGCGAATTCAGCGGTCACAGGACGATCCTGTGATGTGTCGTGCGATGGTTGGACATCGCCGGACAAACCGGACGTATGCCACGAGATGCCCCATAAGGTAATACATGAGGCAAGAGGATTACAAATCCATAAAAGCCCAGCTAGGCGAGTTGCCTGCGAGCGTCGGCCAGAAGCCCCATCATGGCAAGGGATTCGTCAAGTGGCATGATCGAGGATTCGGTCCTGCCTTCGGCCGTCGCGGCACGGACTTCGCGGATCTCGCCGGCGTATCCGTTGTCGGCCGGATCGAGCACATGCTCTTCCGGCTCCATGGAGGGCCCGGTGAGGAGGATCCGCTGCGGCGCCCAGAACGGCGCCTGGATGTCCGCCCGCATCTGCGTACCCACAACACGGGCATCGTTCGGGTAATTCCCGAGCAATGAGACCTCCACCAGGGCCTTTACGCCACCGGGGTAGAGCAGGACGCCGCCCGCCTCCGCGTCCACGCCGTTGGGCGCCAGAGCGCCGGTGACACGCAGCCCCGAGGGCATCCCCAGCAGGAGCTGCGCCAGGCCGAACGGGTAGATCCCCAGGTCGAGCAGAGCCCCGCCGCCCAGCTCTGGCGCCCACAGGCGGTGCGCGGGGTCGTAGGGGGCGGCGAAGCCGAAGGAGGCCTGCACGGAGCGGAGGTCGCCGAAGCGCGGGTCGGCCGCGATGAGCCGGATGAGCGGATTGAACCGCATCCACATGGCTTCCATCAGGAACACGCCTGCCTCCCGTGCCAGGCGCACCATCTTCTCGGCGTCGTCCACGATCGCGGCCAGCGGCTTCTCGCAGAGCACGGCTTTACCCGCGGCGATGGCGGCCTCGGCCACCTGGAGGTGCTGGGTGTGCGGCGTGGCCACGTAGACGGCGTCCACGGCAGGATCGGCGCACAGACGCTCGTAGGAGTCGTACGCCGAATCCGCGCCCAGCGTGCCGGCCAGCGCCTGGGCCCTGCCCAGGTTCCTGGAGCCGACGGCGGCCACCCGCATGCCGGGCTCCGCCGCGATGGCCGCGCCCACCTTACGGGCGATGGTGCCCGTAGCCGCTATTCCCCAGCCGAAATCCCGCACGCCGGAGAGCGTAGACCCATCACGTCATGTTGAACGTGTCGGGGTCGGGCCCGATGCGCAGCCCCCTGTTCAGGGCGCCGATGGCGGCCATGTCCTCGGCGTCGAGGATGAAGCCGAACACGTCGATGTTCTCGGCGATGCGCGACGGGGTCGCGGACTTGGGGATGACGACGTTGCCGAGCTGCAGGTGCCAGCGCAGCACGATCTGCGCGGGCGTCTTGCCGTACTTGTCCGACAGCACCGCCAGCGCCGGGTCGGCGAGCAGCCCCTTGCCCTGGCCGAGCGGGCTCCACGCCTCGGTGAGGATGCCGTTGGCCTCGTGGAAGGCGCGCATCTCCCGCTGCTGCAGGTACGGGTGCAGCTCGATCTGGTTGATGGACGGCTGGATCTCCCCCTCCTCCATCAGCCTCGTGAGGGCCTGAACGGTGAAGTTCGACGTGCCGATGGCCTTCACCCGCCCGTCACGGTAGATCTTTTCCATCGCCTTCCACGCCTGCACGTACTTGTCCTGCTGCGGCACGGGCCAATGGATGAGGAACAGGTCGATGTAGTCCAGGCCCAGCCTGGACAGGCTCTCGTCGAAGGCCTCGGCGGCCCGGCCGTGGTCGCCGTTCCAGAGCTTGGTGGTGACGAACACCTTCTCGCGCGGTAGCCCGCTGGCGCGCACGGCGCGGCCCACGCCCTCTTCGTTGCCGTAGGCGGCGGCGGTGTCGATATGCCGGTAGCCGGCCTCAAGAGCGGCCGTGACGGACTGCTCGGCCTCGTCCGCGGGAATCTGCCAGACGCCGAACCCCAGTTGCGGGATCTGCACGCCGTCGGTGTTGAGCATGAGCGAGTTCATACCCTCCATTGTTCACGCAGCGTTTCTGGCGGCTTAAGGCGGCCGGGCTAGCTTGAAGCGGTCGTGAACGGGCCATCACCCGGCTGGGAGGACAACGAGTGGTCGAACAGGCGTCGGCCTGGGTGGAGTCCCCGCTCCAGATGCTGTGCGCCATCGAGGCCCACCATGCCGGGCTCCTCGGACCCGCGACCGCCGTCGTGCCCCGTGCGGGACTACGGCCCTTGGCGGCCACGCGGCGGGAGCTGGGCTCTTTCGTGCTGCCCGCCGGTCTGGAGCTGGCGGAGCCGCGTGAGCGCATGCCCCGGCGCGTGCAGGCCGTCGGCGACGCCTTCTCCGGCCGGGTCCAGGTGCGCTGGCTGCTGTCCGTCCCGGGCCGCGTCGTGATCGTCGACGACGGGCTGGCCACCATCCGGCTGCTCGAACTGCTGGCCGCGGGGCCGTACCGGCCGCTGCTGCGGGCCCGCGCCAAGCCGGGCAGGCTGCGCTCCGCGCTGGGCCTGGCCGCCGCGCTGCGGCTGCGCCTGAGCAAGGTGTCGGTCTTCACCGCGCTGCCCGTCGGCGACAAGCTGGCCGAGGCGGTCCGCGCGGCGGGCGTCGATCTCGTACGCCATGACTTCGCCTGGCTGCGGGCCCAGCCGCCGAACGCGGAGGGACCCGCGGAGCGCACGGTCGTCCTCGGCACCTCGCTCGTCCGCAACGGCCTCGTGCACCGCGAGCACTACCTGCGCTGGCTGACCGAGCTGGCCTCGCGGGAGCCGCTGGCCTACTACCCGCACCGCCGCGAGGACCCCGTCGACGTGGCGCTGATCCGGGAACGCCCCGGCATCACCGTCCACGACGCGGGCGTGCCCGCCGAGCTGACGCTGCGCGGCCTGGATCCCGGCCAGCGGGTGCTCAGCCTCCCTTCGACCGCGATCACCTCGCTGCGGGTGCTGCTCAGCCCGCGCGGTGTCGCCGTCGAGCCCGTGGACGTTCCCGATGACTGGTGGACCAGCAGGGCGGCCCCCGCCCTGCGATCACATTTGACTGGAGTGTCTGGGTGAGAGTGCTGGCGGTCGCCGACTCCGATTCGTATCTGAAATGGGCGGCCTGTCTGCTCGGCGATCTGCCCGCGGGCTGGGTGACGGAGCTGGTGGTGGTGCGCACGCCGATCGCGCCCTCGCCTGAGCAGATCATCGCCGCGGTGAAGGGCAGCGCGGTGAAGGGCAGCGCGGTGAAGGGCAGCGCGGTGAAGGGCAGCGCGGTGAAGGGCAGCGCGGTGAAGGGCAGCGCGGTGAAGGGCAGCGCGGTGAAGGGCAGCGCGGTGAACGGCAGCGCGGTGAACGGCAGCGCGGCCGGTACCGGGCAGGAGACGACCCCACCGGTGCTGTCGGCGCGGTCCGTGCGGCGGCTGGCGGAGCGTACGCGGCCCGACGTGATCCTCGTGGCCTGCACGGGCCCCGTGGTGGACGTGCTGGTGGCGGAGGTGCTGGCGGATCTGCGGCCGCGGCCGGTGTTCGTGAGCGGGCTGCCGGGCATCTCGGTGCCCGCGACGGAGAAGGCGTGGCTGTTCCGCAGCGGCTGCGACCTGTTCGTGGTGCACAGCGAGCGGGAGGCGGCCGAGTTCTCCGAGATCGCCGGTCGGCTCGGCGGGGGCGGGGCGGTGGGCCTGGCCAGGCTGCCGTTCCTGCGCCCCGAGGCCGTCGCCGCGGGCGGGAACCGGGTGGTGTTCGCGACCCAGGCCAAGGTGCCGCGCGAACGGGAGCAGCGGGAGCGGATCCTGCTGGCGCTGGCCGAGCTGGCCGGGGCGCGTCCCGACCTGGACGTGGTGGTCAAGCTGCGGGCGCTGGAGGGCGAGCGGCAGACGCACAACGAGCGCCACCACTACCAGCGGCTGTGGCGCGAGATGGGGGAGCCGGGCCGGCTCGCCTTCGCCGCGGGATCGATGCACGAGCAGCTCGGCCAGGCGGCCGGGTTCGTCACGGTGAGCTCGACGGCGGCGCTGGAGGCGATCGCGCTGGGCGTGCCGTCCCTGGTGCTGAGCGACTTCGGCGTGAACGCCGAGATGATCAATCTGGTGTTCGAGGGCAGCGGCCTGCTGGGCACGCTCGGGGAGCTGGCCGAGGGTGACTTCCGCACGGCCGCGGCGGAGTGGTGCGCGGCCAACTACTTCCATCCCGCGGAGCGCGGCGACTGGACGGGGCTGCTGACCGGGCTGCTGATCTCCCGGCCGCGGATGCCGGCCAGGTCGCTGCTCGACGGCCCCGAGCACGCCGCCGCCCGGCGCCGGGCCAGGCTGCGGGTGGAGGTGCCGCCCACCATGCTGCGGGCGGGCTACCGGGCCAAGCGGCGGATGCGCCGCTATCTCAAAGCGCTGTCCTGAAAAGGGCCCTTCCCGACGGGGAAGGGCCCGCGACACACGCGGCTCAGATGGCGGACCTGATCTTCTTGCGGAGCCTGGTCAAAGCGCCGGGTTTGGCCACGAACCCCAGCGTCTCCAGCCGCTTGCGCTTGAAGTAGCGCGGATCGAACTCGATGCTCTCCGGCCGCAGCTCCGGATAGGTGTCGGCCTGCATGCAGTAGCCGACCGCCCGCACGAGCGCGGGCAGGTCCACGGCGGGGGGCGTGGTGATCTCGCCCTCCGCCGACAGCCGGGGCAGCAGCGCGTCCACGATCGTGGCCGGCACGCGGTTGCTGTTCTCGTACGGGGCGAGCCGGTCGAGCACCAGATCGGCCCCGTACGAGGCCACCTCCAGCCCGAAGTAGCGCCGCGCGGTCACCAGCCCGGTGGAGAAGCAGCCCACGACCAGCTCGGGCCGCAGCGCCGCGAAGCACACCTCGGCCGGCACGCTCTCCCCGGCCACCGACAGCCGCACGCCGAGCCGCTCGGCCGCGGCCCGCAGCAGCTGGGCGTGCCGGCGCCCGGCGGCCGGATGCGGCTTGAAGACGACCTCCGGGTAGCCGCGGGCGGCCAGCGCCTTGAGCATCGTCTCGTGCAGCGCCGCCTCCTCCTCGGGCGTGACGATCTCCAGCGCCGACAGGTACTGGCCGAGGATGACGGCCCGGCCGGGCATCATGTCGGGCGCGGTGACGGTCACCTCGTGCACGATCGACAGGAAGCGTTCCTCGGGCAGGATGGCGGGGGCGACGCCGTACTCGCTGAGCAGCAGCGGCGTCAGGCCCGGCACCAGGTCCAGGTGCAGCAGCCGCCCGATGCGGCGGAAGATCTCGGCGGGCAGCGGGTCGCGGGTCGGCCCGTAGCTCATCAGGCCGTCGGAGTAGACCGTGATCGGGCAGTCGCGCACGAGCCCCGCGATCGTCCGCGCGGGCGGCACCGCGATCGACTCCAGCACCAGCTCCTCGACCCCGTCGAGCGCGAAGCGGGAGCGGATGAGCCGCTCGAACATCGGCACCTCGATCACCCGCGCCCGCCAGTCGGACGGGTGCAGGGGGGCGATGAGCTCGTTCCACGAGTGCACCTCGTCGAAGCGCGAACGCAGCACGGCGAAGCCGGGCGTCTTGTCGAGCGGCGCCGAGACCTCGGGGATGGCCGCGTTGTTCGACACGATGAGGACGCGGCGGCCGTCACCGAACCGGCCGTCGTCGATGGCGGCGGCCAGTGACATCGCCCCGAACAGCGTCGAGGCGTAGAAGACCTTCACCTATGTCTCCTCCCGGTCCCGGCGGACCCGGACGTGCGGGCTGGGGGGCAGGTCGGGCACCAGGGCCCGCAGCGTCGTCTCGCGTTCGGCGGACATCCGCGCCACCGAGTCGGTCACCAGCTCCGCGGGCAGCGCGCGCACCATCTGCGCGCCGCGTTCCTCGAAGCGGGCCCGCAGCGCGGGCGTGAACCGGCCGGCGATCTCCAGGTGGTGGCCGAGCAGCGCGCAGAAGTTGCGCACCGCCTTGGGCAGGAACTCGGCCTCCAGATCCTTGAACACCAGGTCGAACGCGTCGAAGAAGTGGAGCTGGCGCTCGTCGCCCACCTGCGTCAGCGAGCCGGACACCAGGCGCCGGTAGAAGAGCCCGGCCATGGACACCACCGCGAACGTGGCGGCCTCCCGGTGCAGCCGCCAGATCCACGGCCGGTCCTCCGCCGTGTGCAGCGAACCGGGGAACTGCAGCAGGTCGCGCAGGGACCGGCGGTAGATCCCGGCCCAGGCGTACGGGTAGTCCACCATGGTCCGCACGCCCGCGGGCAGGATCGCGTCGCGCGGGTCGAGCACCGTGCCACGCCGCGCCAGCGGGGCACGGTGCACGACCCGTTTGCGGCCCTCGACCTGGACGTGGTCCACGCGGACGAAGTCGCAGCCGAGCCCGTCGATGGCCTCGACGAGCCGGGTCAGGTAGCCGGGGGCGAGCCAGTCGTCGCCGTCCATGAACGTGACGTAGCGGCCGGTCGCGGCCGACAGGCCCGTGTTACGCGCGTCCGCCAGCCCCACGGGCGCGGGGTTGCGCAGCACGGTCAGCCCCGGAAGATCACCGGCGAAGTCGCCGATGATCTCCCCGGTGGCGTCCACGGACCCGTCGTCCACGACGATGAACTCGAAGTCGCGCCGCGCGTTGTGGCAGAGCGAGGCGAGCGCGTCGGCGATGAAACGCTCGCCGTCCCGCACCGGTACGACGACCGAGAGCGTGATCAATGTGAGTTTCTCCTGGTACGAGCGGTCAGACGGTCACCCGGCGGAGGCGGGCCTTCGGGGCCTCCTCGCCGGGGAAGACGCGCTTGACGCCGTCGCCCATGGCCTGCTCGATGATGCGGATGTCGCGGACGAGGTGCTCCAGGCCTGACGGTTCGAGCGAGGCGGCGTGGTCGGAGCCCCACATGGTCCGGTCGAGCGTGATGTGCCGCTCCACGCAGACCGCGCCGAGCGTGACCGCGGCCAGCGAGATCTGCAGGCCGCGCTCGTGCCCCGAGTAGCCGACCGGCACGCCGTAGCGCTCCTTGAGCGTGGTGATCGTGCGCAGGTTCGCCTCCTCGGGAGGCAGGGGGTACGTCGAGGTCGCGTGCATCATGATCAGCTTGCCGGTGCCGAGGATCTCGACGGCCCGGTCGATCTCGGACAACGTGGACATGCCGGTCGACAGGATGAGCGGCTTGCCGGTCGCGGCCAGGACGCGCAGCAGCTCGTGGTCGGCGACACTGGCCGAGGCCACCTTGTGCACCGGGACGTCCATCTTCTCCAGGAACTCCACGGAGGGCACGTCCCACGGCGAGGCGAACCAGTGCAGCCCGCGCTCATCGCAATATTTCGCGATCTGCCGGTATTCGTCGTAGCCGAACTCGGTCCGCTCCTTGTACTCCAGGTACGTCATCTCACCCCACGGCGTCTGCCTGATCTGGCCCTTCTGCTCCTCGGGCACGCAGATCGCGGGGGTGCGCTTCTGGAACTTGACCGCCTGGCACCCGGCGTCGGCCGCCACGTCGATGAGCCGCCTGGCCAGGTCCAGGTCACCGTTGTGGTTGATGCCGATCTCGCCGATCACGTAGACGGGCTCGCCGTCGCCGACCAGCACGTCGCCGATCGCCACGGGGCCGAGCGCGGGCCGCTCCCGCACCTCGGCGGTGGACGGCTCGGGGCGGGCGGCCACGACGCGGTCACACAGCTCGCGCACGGCGCCGGACCCGCCGGGCCTGGTCAGCACCACGCGGGCGACCGCGCGCACGCGCGGGTGGGCGTCGGGCGTGGCGATGGGCCAGCCCACCTCGGACATCGGCCCCAGGTCGTTGACGTCGTTGCCGACGTAGGCCACGCGGGCCGGGTCGAGGCCCTCGATGCTCAGCCAGTCGCGCAGCACGGTCCGCTTGTCGGCCAGGCCCTGCAGCACCGGCACGCCGAGCTTGCGGGCGCGGGCGGCCACGACCGGGTTGTGCTCGGTGGACATCACGAGCACCTTCACGCCGGAGCGCCGCAGCAGCGACACGCCCATCCCGTCGGAGCGGCTGACCAGCACCATCTCGCGGCCGTCGGAGTCGACGTAGGCGCGGTCGTCGGTGTGGACGCCGTCGAAGTCGGTGATGACCGCGTCCACGTCGATCGGCTCCGGCCGGTCGAGGAACGGGGCGAGCGCGCGTACGATCTCCAGGTCCTCGGGGTTGTCGACCTCGATCGCGTGCTGCGCCGGCACCGGCTGCACGGCGGTGGTGCCGAAGAAGCGGTGCCCGTGCTCGCGCAGGCCGGACGCGCGCATGACGTAGAAGGCGCCGTTCTCGCGGAACTGGGCCTCCCGGTCCTGCCTGCGCGGCCGGACGGCCGGGTCGTGGTTGATCCCCGCGCCGGCGGCGGTCCAGAGGAACTCGTGCGTCGGCAGCCCCGACACGACCGAGTCGGCCTCGCCGTCGAGCACCTTGCGCACGGCCGCGGACAGGTCCTCCGGGTCGATGAACGCGCTCGTGCACTGCACGAGCACGACGACCTCGGGGTCCGCGCCGAGCGCGTCCAGCGCGTGCAGCACCGCCGACTCGCTGGAGGCGGTCGCGCCGCTCAGGTCCTCCGGGCGGTCCACGACGAGTGCGCCGGCCTGCCTGGCGGTCTCGGCGATGCCGTCGTGGTCGGTGCTGACCACGACCTGGTCCACGAGCTCGGCCCGGAGAGCGGACCGCACCGCGCGGGTGACCAGCGGGACGCCGCCGACCGGGGCGAGGTTCTTCAGGGGAACGCCCGCCGAACCTCCGCGGGCGGGAACTACGGCCAGGACTCGCAAGGTGTGTCTCCTCAGTGCATCGGATTGCACCCAGAAGCTAGAGGGCTGGATTGAACGGCCAGCATCACCACCATTAACTTTCCATGGGGATCCGGTAGAGCAACTCTGGCCGGCCCACCTGGCCGTAGCGCGGGACGCGGCCCGCGACCCCCAGCTCCACCAGGTATTCCAGGTAGCGGCGCGCCGTCACTCTGGACACTCCGATCGCATCCGCCACGGCCTGCGCGGCCAGCCCCTGAGGGTGCCCCCGCAGCTGGGCGGCCACCGTGGCGAGCGTGTCCCTCGCCATCCCCTTGGGCAGCTCAGAAGTGCCTCTGAGGGTCCCCAGGACCCGGTCCACGTCGCCCTGCCCGACGGCCATCCCCGCCTCCTCCTTGAACCGGGCATATCGCGTCAGCTTCTCGGCGAGTGTCGCGTAGGTGAACGGCTTGAGAAGGTACTGCGAGACGCCCAGCGACACCGCCGAACGCACCATGGCCAGGTCGCGGGCGGAGGTGACGGCGATCACGTCGCACATCAGCCCGCTCGCCCGCACGGCCCTGCACACCTCCAGCCCGTGCATGTCCGGCAGGTACAGGTCGAGCAGGATGAGGTCGACGGGCGTCCGGCCGAGGAAGCGCAGCGCCTCCACGCCCGACCTGACCACCCCGGCCACCGCGAAGCCCGGCACCCGCTCCACGTAGATGCGGTTGGCCTCGGCGGTGATCTCCTCGTCCTCCACGACCAGCACCGAGATCGCGCCGCCCGCCGTCATCACGCCCGCTCCCGCACGGACTTCTGGACGGGCTCCGGGGCGGGCAGCCGTACGGTGAACACGGAACCGGCCACCTCGATGGTGCCGCCGAGCCGCCGCACCGCCTGCCCGACCAGCGCCAGCCCGAGCCCGTGCCCGTCGCCCTTGGTGGTCCAGCCCTTCGTGAACGCCGCCGGGCCGGTCAGCCCTGGCCCGTCGTCGGCCACCCTGATCACGATCCCGGCCGCGCCGGCGCTCAGGTGCACCTCGACCCGGCCGGCCGCGTCGATGGCGTTGTCGATCAGGTTGCCCACGATCGTGACCAGCTCGCGCGGGTCGAGGCCCTGATCGTCCAGCTCGCTGTCCTGGCTGATCACCAGCTCGCCGCCGCGCTCGGCCGCCTCCGCGCTCTTGCCCAGCAGCAGCGCCGCCAGCACCGGCTCGCGCACCGCGCCGACCACCCGGTCGGTCAGCTCCTGCGCGGCCCGCAGCTCCGCCGTGCCCAGCGCCACCGCCTGCTCGGTACGGCCCAGCTCCACCAGCGTGATGACCGTGTGCAGCCGGTTGGCGGCCTCGTGCGCGGCCGAGCGCAGCGAGTCGGCGAAGCCGCGCTCGGCGTCGAGCTGGCCGGTCAGCGACTGCAGCTCGGTGTGGTCGCGCACGGTCACGACGGTGCCGAGCCTGCTGGCCGCGCTGTTGACGGCCAGGACCCGGTCGCCGACCAGGTGGACGCGCTCCTCGTCGCCGGCCAGCATCCCGTCCTCCAGCGGGGCCAGGCCCAGCTCGCCCACATGCCGCCCCTCGGCGTCGGCGGGCAGGCCGAGCAGGTGCCTGGCGGCGTCGTTGCACAACGTCAGCGTGCCGTCCGTGCCCACCAGGAGCAGGCCCTCCCTGACGGCGTGCAGGACGGCGTCGTGGTGGTCGTGGATGCGGCCGAGCTCGACGGGGCCGAGCCCGTGCGTCTGGCGGCGCAGCCGTTTGGTGACCAGCCACGTCCCCGCCGCGCCCAGGCACAGCGCGAGGGCCACGATGAGCCCGCCCCAGGCGAGCCGGCCGCGCAGCCTGGCGCTGATCCTGTCGATCGTGATGCCCGCGCTGACCAGCGCCCGCACCCGGCCGCCGGACATGACGGGGGTGACCGCCCGCTTGGACGCGCCGAGCGTGCCGGTGTAGGTCTCGGTGAACGTCTCGCCCGCCAGCGCCTGCCCGGTGTGCCCGAGGAAGGGGCGGCCGATCTCGGCCGGGTTCGGGTGGGTGTAGCGGGTGCCGTCCGGCTTCATGATCGTGATGAAGTTGACGCCCGTCGCCGCGCGCACCCGTTCGGCGTACGGCTGGAGCCGCAAGGAGGGCTCGGCGTCGTCCAGGGCGGCCAGCACGTCGGGTGAGGCGGCCACGCTGACCGCGACGGCCCTGGCCGTGCTCGCCGCCTCGTCGGTGAGCAGCTCGCGCGCCTGCACCAGCGCGAGCGCCGCGCCGCCCGCCACCGTGACGGCGACCACGAGCAGCTGCAGGACCAGCATCTGGCCCGCCAGGCTCCAGCGATGCATTCCGCCGCCTCTCCGTGAACGAAACTTACGCAATAGTGACCTGCGTCACTGCGCAGCGCATAGTCGCACAACCAGACGTTCCCCTCCCCATGGAGACCCCCCTATGCGTGATCGCACTCGTTACCTGTATCTGGCCGTCATCGCGGCGGTCCTGCTCGGGATCCTGGTCGGATTCGTCTGGCCGGAGGTCGGCAAGGAGCTCAAACCCCTCGGCACCGGCTTCGTCGCGCTGATCCAGATGGTGATCGGCCCGATCATCTTCTGCACGATCGTGCTCGGCGTCGGCTCGGTCCGGCAGGCCGCCCAGGTCGGCAAGGTCGGCGGCCTGGCGCTCGGTTATTTTATCGCCATGTCCACGGTGGCCCTGCTCATCGGGCTGCTGGTCGGCAACGTCATCGACCCGGGCGCGGGGCTCCAGCTCACCGACACCGCCAGGCAGGCCGCGGTGGCCGAGGCGGCCAAGGGCTCCGAGGGCGACATGGTCGCCTTCCTGCTCGGCATCATCCCTGACACGGTCCTGTCGGCGCTCACGAGCGGCTCGGTGCTGCAGGCGCTGCTGGTGGCGCTGCTGGCCGGGTTCGCGATCCAGGCCATGGGCGCCAAGGGCAAGCCGATCCTGCGGGGCGTGGAGCACCTGCAGCGGCTGGTGTTCCGGATCCTCGCCATGATCATGTGGGCCGCTCCCGTCGGCGCGTTCGGCGCGATCGCGGCCGTCGTCGGCGCCACCGGCATCGAGGCGCTCAAGAGCCTGGCGATCATCATGATCGCCTTCTACGTGACCTGCGTGCTGTTCGTCGGCGTGGTGCTCGGCTCGGTCCTGTGGCTGGTCGCCAGGATCAACCTCTGGTCGCTGCTGCGCTACCTCGGCAGGGAGTTCCTGCTGATCCTGTCCACCTCGTCCTCGGAGACGGCCCTGCCCAGGCTCATCGCCAAGATGGAGCACCTGGGGGTCAGCAAGACCGTGGCCGGCATCACGGTGCCGACCGGCTACTCCTTCAACCTCGACGGCACCGCCATCTACCTCACGATGGCCACGCTGTTCATCGCCTCGGCCACCGGATCGCCGCTGGAGCTCGGCGAGCAGGTGGCGCTGCTGCTGTTCATGATGATCGCGTCCAAGGGCGCGGCGGGCGTGACCGGCGCCGGCCTGGCCACCCTGGCGGGCGGCCTGCAGGCGCACAGGCCCGAGCTGGTGGACGGCGTCGGGCTCATCGTGGGCATCGACCGGTTCATGTCCGAGGCGCGGGCGCTGACGAACTTCGCCGGCAACGCCGTGGCCACCGTCCTCGTCGGCACCTGGACGGGCGAGTTCGACAGGGAACGCGCCGGCCGGGTGCTGGCCGGGCAGGCCCCGTTCGACGAGGCCACGCTGCTGGACGAGGACGAGGACGAGCAGCCGGGGACGGACTCAGGCGACAGGGAGATGTCGCAGGTCTAGGGCTTCCTGCCGATGCCCGCGTAGCCCATGCGAGCCATCTCCTCGTCCACGAAGACCGGGTTGCCGGGGTCGCGGAACGGCCAGGTCACCTCCGTCCCCAGACCTGTGGCCAGGCCCGGCGGGATGAGCTCGAAGTCGCCGAAGAAGGTGGCGATCTCCTTGCCAGGCCGCGGCGTGAACGGCATGTTCGCCTTGCGGTAGAAGTCGCTGATCGTGGACGCGCGCTCGGTGGCGACGTCGTTGCCCACGTGCGAGATCGCCAGATAGCTGCCCGGCGCCAGCGCGTCGCGGTAGGTCGCCAGGAAGCCGTGCGGGTCGTCCTCGTCGGGGACGAAGTGCAGGATGAACATCATCAGCACGGCCACCGGCCGGTCGAAGTCCAGCAGCCCGCGCACCTCCGGGGCGGCCAGGATCTCCTCCGGCCGGCGCGCGTCGCCGAGCACCATGGCCACCCGGTTGGGGTCGGCCAGCAAGGCCCGGCCGTGCGTGGCCACCACCGGGTCGTTGTCCACGTAGACCACGCGGGCCTCGGGCGCGTGCCGGTGGGCCACCTCGTGCACGTTCTCCTGCGCGGGCAGGCCGGAGCCGAGGTCCAGGAACTGCGTGATGCCCTGGTCGCACAGGTATTTCACCACGCGGCCGATCAACGCCCGGTTCTCCCTGGTCCCGTCGCGGACCTCCGGCATCACACTCAGCACCATCTCGGCGAGCTCACGGTCGGCCTGGAAATTGTCCTTGCCGCCGAGGAAGAAGTCGTACATGCGCGCCGCGTTCGGAATGTGGGGATCTACGCCCTGCGGCGCTTGTTCCGTCATGAATCCATGATCCACGACCGGGGTGCCGGAAATCTACGGAATCGGGGGTCAAACGACCGGAAGGCGCAGGACGAATCTGGCGCCGCGCCGGTAGTCCTCCACGCAGATCGTGCCGCGGTGCGCCATCGCCACGTCCCTGGCGATCGCCAGGCCCAGGCCGGTGCCGCCCGCGTCGCGGCTGCGGGCGGCGTCCAGGCGGGTGAACCGCTCGAAGATGCGCTCGCGGTCCTCCGGCGGGATCTCCGCGCCGTCGTTCTCGACCGCCAGCACCGCCACGCCGCCCTGAGGGGTCTCCTCCCGCGAGACCGTCACCTGGACCCCGTGCTCGGCGTGCCGCTGCGCGTTGTCCAGCAGGTTCCCCAGCAGCCTGGAGAGCTGGAGCCGGACGCCCTCGACCGTCACCCCGTCGGCCAGGTCCACCCGCACGGGGAGCTTGTCGCTGCGTACGGCCAGCTCCTGGCGTACCAGCTCGGCCAGGTCCACCCGCTCCTTGGCCACGTCCACCCGGGAGCCGATCCTGGCCAGCAGGAGCAGGTCGGTGATGATGGCCTCCAGGCGGTCGGTGTCGCGCAGCGCGCAGTCCACCAGCGACTCGATGTCGGTGTCGTCCGGATAGAGCTGGGCGCTTTCGAGCTGGGCGCGCAGCCCGGCGATCGGCGTGCGCAGCTCGTGCGAGGCGTCGGAGGCGAACTGGCGCTGCTGCAGCGAGGAACGTTCCAGCCGGGCCAGCGTGCCGTTGACGGACCTGGCGAGCTGCGCCACCTCGTCGTCGCCCGGCGGCTGCGTGACGCGCCGGCTCAGGTCGCCCGCGTGCACGGCGTCGAGCTCGGCCCGCAAGGTCCCCACCGGACGCAGCGCCCGCCCGGTGACCAGCCACGTCGCCCACGACGCCAGCGCGATCAGCACGGCCACCTGCCCGAACACGACCACGTCCAGAACGTGCGAGGCGAGCACCTCGGGCGTGCTGCGGCCCGCGTAGACGACGGGCGAGTCGTTGAACATGGTGACCCGGACCGCCGACAGGTGCAGGCACTCGGTCGGCAGGCAGCTCGTGGTGCTGATGACCCGGTTCTCGGGCGTCGGGCGCACGTCGCTGAGCTGCGGCAGGTTCCTGGCGGCGTCACTGGTGGCCAGGATGCGCCCGTTGGCGCCGACGACCTGGATCAGGTCCACCGAGGGGATGGGCACGGGGATGGCGGCGCCCATGGGCAGGGCGCCGCCGCGCATCTCGTACGCGATCCGCTCGGCGGTGTCCCGGGTGTCCCTGAAGACGCTGGCCGCGACCAGCGTCTTCGACGCCGTCACCCCGGCGATGCCCACGGGGATCAGCACGAGGGCGGCTACGGCCGTCGCGATCAAAGTGACGCGTCCCCGAAGGGACCTGGTCCACCGGGCGCCCACCCCCTGAGGTTACCGAGCGTGATTGCCGCCAAATGCCGCGTTAAGGGAAAGATTCCGCCAATCGTCAGCGCTGGAGCCACACCGCGGTGTCCGGCGGGATCGTCCCGTCGGCGCCGAGCGGGCCGCTGGACAGCAGGACCTCGCCGCCCAGGTCGAGGCGGACCGGCGCCTCGCCCGTGTTGAGCACCACGACCAGCCCGGGGTCGCGCTCGATGGCCAGCACGTCCTTGGGGGAGTCCAGCCAGGTGAGGGTGCCTCCGCCGAGCGCGGGGTGCTCCTTGCGGATCCGGAGAGCGGCCCGGTACAGGTTCAGGGTGGAGCCGGGGTCGCCCTCCTGGGCCTCGGCCGACAACGCTCCCCAGGACGCGGGGATCGGCAGCCACGGGTCCCGCCAGCCGAAGCCCTCGGAGGCGGTCCAGGGGATCGGCACCCGGCAGCCGTCGCGGCTCTCGCCGCGGCGCCGGAACGCCGGGTCCTGGCGCAGCTCGTCCGGCAGGTCGAGCACCTCGGGCAGGCCCAGCTCCTCGCCGTTGTAGAGGTAGGCCGAGCCGGGCAGCGCCAGCATGAGCAGCGTGGCCGCCCTGGCGCGGGCCAGGCCGCCGTGCCGGGTGACGTGGCGGGGCTTGTCGTGGTTGGACAGCACCCAGGTGGTGGGCGCGCCGACCAGCTCCGCCTCCTTCAGCGACTTCTCGATCACCGTACGGAACGACTTGGCGTGGAAGTCCGCCATCATGAACTCGAAGTTGAACGCCTGGTGCAGCTCGTCGGGCCCGACGTAGCGGGCCAGCCGCTCGGGCGAGGCCACCCACGCCTCGGCCACCGCCATCCGGCCGCCGGGGTAGGAGTCGAGGATCGGCCGCCACTCGCGGTAGATGTCGTGCACGCCGTCCTGGTCGAAGTAGGGCACCTGCTCGTCGCCCAGCATCTCGGCCTGGCGGCCGTCCTTCGGGCCCACGTCCGGCAGCCCGTCGGCCTTGATCATGCCGTGCGCCACGTCGACCCGGAAGCCGTCCACGCCCCGGTCCAGCCAGAAGCGCAGGATGTCGCGGAACTCGGCGCGCACCTCCGGGTTGTCCCAGTTGAGGTCCGGCTGCTCGGGCGCGAACAGATGCAGGTACCACTGCCCGTCCGCGGTCTGCGTCCAGGCGGGCCCGCCGAAGATCGACTCCCAGTCGTTCGGCCGGTCCCTGAAGATGTAACGGTCGCGCAGCCCGGCCTGGAACCAGGGATGCCGGTCGGAGGAGTGGTTCGGCACCAGGTCCACGATCACCCGGATGCCCAGCCCGTGCGCGTCGCGGACGAGCGCGTCGAAGTCGCCGAGCGCGCCGAACATGGGGTCCACGTCCCGGTAGTCGGCCACGTCGTAGCCGCCGTCGGCCATGGGGGAGGTGTAGAACGGGCTCAGCCAGATGGCGTCCACGCCCAGGCCGGCGAGATAGTCCAGCCGGCGGCGCACCCCTTCGAGGTCTCCCATGCCGTCGCCGTTGGCGTCGGCGAAGCTTCGGGGGTACACCTGGTACACGACGGCGTCGCGCCACCAGTCGTCGTTGCCGAGCATGGTTGTCCTTCCCCCGGATGCCCCGAGATGTCGGGTGATGTTCTGGTGCAGGATGTCGCGATCTCGCGCACGTGGTCAAGCGCAAGTTGCGGAAAGTTGCAAATTTCACCTCCGGGCCCTGGCGGGTGGTCCTTGCGAGGTCAGCGGGGTGCAGGGGGATGTGGATCGGATAACGCTCTTTCGCAAGTTCTTCCAATTCTTGCAAAGAGCCGCTAACGTCCCGGAAACATACGCCGCGGAAGCGGACAAATGATCCTTGGGCGGCGGTGCTCGCGGGCGCCGCCGCTCCTCCATGACCTCTGGAGGTCCCATGCGCATGCGGGCTCTGGGTGTGGCCGCTCTCGCGGCCCTCGCGTTCGCCGCCACGGCCTGTGGCGAGTCCCCGTCGGCCACTCCGGCGGCGCCCGGCGGATCGGCGAGCGCCGCCGCGCCCGCCACCTCCGGGGCCGGCGGCACGCTCGTGATCTGGGCCGACCCCAGCCGCGTCAAGCCGCTCAAGCCCTTCGCCGACCAGTTCGGCACGGAGAACGGCGTGACCGTCGAGGTGAAGGAGATCAGCAAGGACAACCAGCAGACCTTCCTGACCGCCTCCCAGCAGGGCAGCGGCCCCGACGTCATGATCGGCGCGCACGACTGGATCGGCAACCTCGTGCAGAACGGCGCCATCGACCCGGTCACGCTGACCGGCGAGCAGAAGGCGGCCTTCTCCGACAAGGCGATCCAGGCGGTGACGTTCAACGGCCAGATCTACGGGGCCCCGTACGCGGTGGAGAACATCGCGCTGATCCGCAACACCAAGCTCGCGCCCGACGCGCCCGCCACGATCGAGGACCTGATCGCGCAGGGCAAGAAGCTCAAGGCGGCCGGCAAGGTCAAGGAGGTGCTCTGCCTGCCCGTCGGCCAGAAGGGCGACGCCTTCCACGTCTACCCGATCTTCGCCTCCGGCGGCGGCGCCCTGTTCGGCGTCACCGGCAGCGGCGACCCCGACCCCAAGCAGGTGCTGCTCGGCTCGCCCGACTCGGTCAAGGCGTTCGAGAAGCTGAAGGCGCTCGGCGAGAAGGGCGACGGCGGCCTGCGCACCTCGCTCACCAACGAGAACTACATCGTCAACTTCGCCGGCGGGAAGTGCGCCTACCTCGTCTCGGGCCCATGGGCGATGAGCGAGGTCAAGAAGGGCGGCATCTCCTACGACATCACCGCCGTCCCGTCGTTCGAGGGCGGCAAGCCCGCCACCCCGTTCGTCGGCGTCCAGTCGTTCTTCGTCGCGTCCAAGGGCAAGAACAAGGCCCTGGCCCAGGAGTTCGTGGCCAACTACGTGACCAACAAGGACGTCGCCAAGGCCCTGTACGAGGCCGACCCGCGGCCCCCGGCGCTGACCGCCGCGCTGCAGGAGGTCCAGACGAGCGACCCCGACGCGGCCAAGTTCATGGACGCGGGCAAGGACGGCCTGCCGATGCCGGCCATCCCCGAGATGGCGGCGATCTGGGAGCCGTTCGGCATCGCGGAGACGGCCGTGGTCAAGGGCGGCGACGCGGCCAAGGCCGCCGCGGCGGCGCAGAAGGCCATCGACGGCTCGCTCAAGAACTGACGACATGGTTCTCGACGTCCGAGAGAAGGCCGCGGCGGCCACGAGCCGGCCGCGGCCCCGCCGGGAGATCACCACGGCCTTCGTGGTGAGCAGGATCGCGGTGCTCGCCGTGGCCGCCGCGATCCTGCTCTACGCCGTGCCGCCGCTGGCCGCCACCGGGTCGTGGGTCTCGCTCGCGCTGCTCGGCCTGGCCAGCGCGGCCGTCGCCGGGCTCTACCTGACACGCCGCTTCATCCCGGCCAAGTATCTGGTGCCCGGCACCGTCTTCCTCATCGCCTTCCAGGTCTTCCCCGTCGCCTACACGGTCACCACCGCGTTCACGAACTTCGGCGACGGGCACCGCGGCGACAAGGCGGCCGCCGTCACGGCCATCGAGACCGGCTCGGTCCGCCAGGCCCCCGGCTCGCCCGAGTACGCCCTCACCACGGCGCTGCGCGCGGACGAGCTGGTGTTCCTGCTGGTCGACCCCGTGACCAAGAAGGTGAGCCTGGGCACCGCCGAAGGGCTGTCCCCGCTGGAGGGCGCCCAGGTCGGCGTCACCGGCAAGGTGCTCCAGGCGCCCGGCCTGACCGTGCTCAAGGCCCCCGAGGCCGCCGCCCGCGGGCAGGAGATCTCCGCGCTGGCCGTCCCGGCCGGCGACGGCGTGATCAAGGCCAACGGGCTCAGCAGAGCCGTGCAGGGCAAGGCGGCGCTGGTCTACGACGCCGCCTGCGACTGCGTCAAGGGCGACGGCGACACCTGGACGGCCGACGAGGGCCAGGGCTACTTCGTCAACGCCAAGGGCGAGCACCTGGCGCAGGGCTGGCAGGCCGGCGTCGGGTTCGGCAACTTCGCCCGGGTGCTCACCAACCCCACCATCTCCGGCTACTTCGCCGGCGTGCTGGGCTGGAACCTGGTCTTCGCGCTGGCCTCCGTGCTCGGCACCTTCGCGCTCGGGATGGGCGTCGCGCTGGCGCTGCACCATCCGCGGATGCGCGGCACGCGGGCCTACCGGATCGCGCTGATCCTGCCGTACGCGATGCCCGCCTTCGCCATGCTGATGGTGTGGCGTGACATGTTCAACCGCGACTTCGGCCTGATCAACCAGCTGCTCGGGGCCAACATCGACTGGCTGGGCGAGCCGGCGACCGCCCGGCTCGGCGTGATCCTGGTCAACCTCTGGCTCGGGTTCCCCTACATGTTCCTGGTCACCACGGGCGCGCTGCAGGCGATCCCGCGCGAGCTGACCGAGGCCGCCTCGATCGACGGCGCCACGCCGTGGAAGGCGTTCAGGCGGGTGACGCTGCCGCTGCTGCTGGTCGCGCTCACGCCGCTGCTGATCTCGTCGTTCGCGTTCAACTTCAACAACTTCAACGCGATCGCGCTCACCAGCGAGGGCGGGCCGTTCCCGGCGGAGAGCCCGCAGGTGGGGGCCACCGACCTGCTCATCACGTACACGTTCCGGCTGGCCTTCGGGGCGGGCGGCGCCCAGTTCGGTTTCGCGGCGGCGATCTCGGTGTTCATCTTCGCGATCGTGGCGCTCATCTCGGCCGTGGCGTTCCGGCGCACCCGTAAGCAGGAGGAGGTCTACGCGTGATGCTGAAGATCGCGCTGAGGCACGCGTTCGTACTGGTCATGTGCGCGTTCGCGCTGTTCCCGATCCTGTTCGTGGTCTCCGCCGCGATCAACCCCATGGGCACGCTGGCCTCCACCGACCTGCTGCCCTCCGGCGCGAGCCTGACCAACTTCGCGAACCTGCTCACCTCCGACACCTATCCGTTCGCGCGCTGGTTCCTCAACTCGGTGTTCATCGCGCTGACGGCCTCGTTCGCGAGCCTGCTGCTGTCGATGTTCGCCGCGTACGCCTTCAGCCGCATGCGCTTCGCGGGCCGCCGCGTCGGGCTGCTGGCGCTGCTGCTCATCCAGATGTTCCCGCAGTTCCTGGCCATCGTGACGATCTTCATGATCTTCACCAGGGTGACCGAGCTGTACCCCGCCTTCGGCTTCAACACCGTGTGGGGCCTCATGCTGCTCTACCTCGGCGGCGCGCTCGGCGTGAACACCTGGCTGATGAAGGGCTTCCTCGACACCGTGCCGAAGGAGCTGGACGAGGCCGCCACCGTGGACGGGGCCACGCACGCGCAGATCTTCTGGCGGGTCATCATGCCGCTGGTCACGCCGATCCTCGCGGTCACCGCGCTGCTGGCGTTCATCGGCACCATGAGCGAGTTCCTCATGGCCAACGTGTTCCTGCGCGACCCCGGCAGCAAGACCCTGGCCGTCGGCATGTACGGCATGATCGCCGGCGACCACCGCAACGCGAACTTCGGCATGTTCGCCGCGGCCACGCTGCTCACCGCCATCCCCACGGTGGGTGTGTTCCTCTGGTTGCAGAAGTACATCGTCTCCGGGCTCACCGCCGGGGCTGTGAAGGGATAGGTCCGTTGCTGTTCGCCGGGGAGCCGCATCACGACGGCTCAGCTCTCTACGTCTCCGACCAGGCGCCCGCCCTCGGCTCGCGGGTGACGCTCTGGCTGCGGGCGCCGCTGGCCGCCGGGGTCGCCGCCGTGCACGTGCGTACCGTGCACGACGGCGAGCCGCGCTACGCCGAGGCGTCCGCGGACGCCACCAGGAGCCGGGCGGGCGGGTACGGCGCCACCGACGTCTGGTGGCGCGCCGAGATCACCGCCGTCAACCCGGTCACCCCCTACCGCTTCCTGCTGCGCACCGATCGCGGCCAGGCCTGGCTGACCGCGGGCGGGCTGGTCACGCACGACGTGACCGACGCGAGCGACTTCCGCCTCGTGTGCCACCGGCCGCCGCCCGCCTGGATGTCGGACGCGATCGTCTACCAGATCTTCCCCGACCGCTTCGACCGCTCCAGGCCCATGCGCGAGCTGCCCGACTGGGCGCTGCCCCGCGACTGGGACCAGGACCCGGTCATCCCCAGCGGCCCCGGCACCTCCCAGCAGTTCTACGGCGGCGACCTCGACGGCATCGTGCGGCGGCTCGACCACATCCAGAGCCTCGGTGCCGACACCGTCTACCTGACGCCGATCTTCCCGGCCCGCTCCAACCACCGCTACAACGCCTCCACCTTCGACCGGATCGACCCGCTGCTCGGCGGCGACGAGGCCCTGCACCGCCTGTCCGGCGCGCTGCACGCCCGCGGCATGCGGCTGCTCGGCGACATCACCACCAACCACTGCGGCGACACCCACGAATGGTTCACCGCCGCCGTGTCCGACGTGAACGCGCCGGAGCGGGAGATGTTCTACTTCGACCCCGTCACCGGCGACTACGAGTCCTGGTGGGGCGTCAAGACGCTCCCCAAGCTCAACTGGGGCAGCGACCTCGTGCGGTCGGGCATGAAGAGCGTGCTGAAGAAGTGGCTGGGGCCGCTCGACGGCTGGCGCGTGGACGTGGCGAACATGACCGCCAGGCGGGCCGCCGACGACCGCAACCACGAGGTCGCCGCCCTGCTGCGGGCCGGGCTCGGCCCCGAGGCCGCCTTCATCGCCGAGCACAACCACGACGCCTCGCACGACCTCGACCGCGACGGCTGGCACGGCACCATGAACTACGGCGGCTTCACCCGTCCCGTGTGGGCCTGGCTGCGCGGGCCCGAGCTGGACCTGGAGCACTTCCTCGGCGTCCCGGGCGGCGTGCCCGCGCGCGACGGGCACGCCACGCTCGCCACGCTGCGGACGTTCGCCGCGGCCATGTCGTGGCGCTCGCTCGTGCACTCCTGGCAGCTGCTCGACTCGCACGACTCGCCGCGCATCCGCACCGTCACCGGCTCGCGCGAGCGTCACCTGCTCGCCCTCGGCCTGCAGGCCACGCTGCCCGGCACGCCGATGGTGTTCGCCGGCAGCGAGTTCGGGCTGACCGGCGTGAACGGCGAGCACTCGCGGACCCCGATGCCGTGGGACCGGCCGGCCGACCAGGACGCGGAGACGCTGGACGGCTACCGCGCGCTGCTCGGGCTGCGCAGGAGCGAGCCCGCGCTGCGCCACGGCGGCCTGCGCTGGCTGCACGCCGACGCCGACTGCCTGGTCTTCGCGCGCGAGACGTACGAGGAGTCACTCCTCGTGTGCGTGCGCCGCGCGCCGGGCGAGCCGCTGGCCCTCGGCGCCCGCGCCACCGGCGTGTACGGCGCCGCGGACGGAGACGTCCTGCCAGGCGACGGACCTTCGCTCCGTGTCTGGCGCCTCACACGCTGAGCACGCTACCGTTGCCTCTGCCGTTCCTCCGCTCTCAACTAGATAGTGGTGTGCTCACATGAGGTTGCTCTCCGTAGCCGTCCTGTCCGCGCTCCTGCCTGCCGCGCCTGCCGCGGCCTACGCCCAGGCGGGCACCACTTACTACGTGGACTCCAGAGCGGGTAACGACGCGTCGGCGGGCACCACCGCCGCCACGGCGTGGAAGTCGCTCGACAAGGTCAACGCCGCGGAGCTCAAGCCCGGCGACAGCGTCAGCTTCAAGCGCGGCAGCGCCTTCACCGGCAGCCTCACCCTCACCGCCAGCGGCACCGCGGCCAAGCCCATCGTGGTCAACGCGTACGGTGGCGGCGCCCGGCCCAGGATCAGCGGCACCGACGCCGACTGCGTGGTGGTCAAGGGCAGCCACTGGCGCATCAGCGGCCTGCGCGCCTCCGGCTGCCGCTGGTCCGGGTTCGAGGTCGGCGGCGACTCCAACGAGCTGTCGGGCGTGCAGGCCGACCGCAACATCGCCGGCGTCTTCGTCACGCCGTCCGGCTCGCGCAACACCATCCGCGACAGCGTCCTGACCGGCAACAACCGGATGAGCGTCAACGACTCCGGCGGCGACAACGACTCCGGCGCCTTCGGCGTGCTGCTCAACGGCGACGACAACGTGGTGACCGGCAACACCATCACCGGCAGCTACGCCAAGAGCGACGACTACGGCACCGACGGGGCCGCCGTCGAGATCTTCAACGGCGACCGCAACCGCGTCACCCACAACATCTCCAGGAACAACGAGACCTTCACCGAGCTCGGCGCCCAGAAGGGCAAGACCGCCGCTGGCAACGTCTTCGCCTTCAACGTCGTGACCTCCTCCCGCGCCCGCGGCTCCTTCCTCATCACCCGCGGCCCCCGCCACATCGTCGGCCCGGTCAAGGGCACCGTGGCCGTGCACAACTCGGTCTACCTGCCGGCCAAGGACACCATCGGCTGGTCCTGCCACGACGGCTGCGCGCCGTCGATACTGAAGCTGCGCAACAACGTCATCGTGGTCGGCGGCGAAGCCGGCTGGGAGGACGGCAGGGGCGCCGACGAGGGCGGCAGCGTCTACAAGGGCCGCACGGCCAAGTTCAAGCTCGGGCCGAAGTCCGTGCTGGCCGACCCGAAGTTCGTCTCCCGCACGGACCTGCGGCTGCGTCCCGGCTCGCCGGCGCTCGGCCGCGGCCTGGCCCTCACCCCCGCCTGGTACGGCGGCAGGGCCTTCGGCAAGGACGTCAACGGCAAGCCGCTGACGAGCAAGCCGGACGCGGGGGCGTACCAGCAGTGAGCGGACCTCTAGAGTGATGGACGTGGTCCCAGATCTTCGCCAGCCGCTGGTGCGGCAGCTCGCCGAGTCCGACGCCCCGCGCCACTACTGGCACATGGCCGACGAGGACGGGCGGGCGTGGCTGTTCGAGAGCGTCGAGGGCGACAACGCCGAGCACTGGGCGACCCGGCAGGTCGAGGTCGGCACCGACCGCGCCGCCCGGCGCTACTGGTGGCGGCACCTGCAGGACGAGCGGGGCTTCCTCACCGACCAGCCGCTGGAGATCTGGGAGCTGACGGAGATCACCCAGGCGTCCTTCGAGGCCGTCTGGGACGTGGGCGACTGAGCCGCGCTACCGGCGAGTGGCGAGCGCGGGGTAGAGGAGCTCGAGGTCGCCTGAGAGGGCGGCCTTGGTCTCCCGGCTGATGCCGTCGGCGAGGACCTCGTACGCCCCGGCCTCCAGCCCGTCGAGCGTCAGGCCGGCGACCTCCGCCGGGCTGATCTTGGGCCCCTCGACGCCGGCGGCCATGTCGGTGTCGATGTAGCCGGCGTGCACGCCGACCACCTGCGTGCCCTGCTCGGCCAGCTCCACGCGCAGCGCGTTCGTCAGGGACCAGGCCGCCGCCTTGCTCGCCGCGTACGTGCTCACGGGCGGGAACGTCACGAACGACAGCACCGACAGCACGTTCACCAGCGCGCCGCCGCCGTTGCCCGCCAGGACCGGGGCGAAGGCGCGGCTCATGGACAGCGTGCCGAAGTAGTTGGTCTCCATCTCGGCGCGAGCCCGGTCCGGGCCTGGGGAGCGCGACAGGGAGATGCCCGCGTTGTTGATGAGCAGGTCCACGTCGGCGCAGCGGGCGGCCGCGGCGGCGACGGAGCCGGGGTCGGTGATGTCGAGCGCGACCGGGATCAGGTCCTGCCCGGTGCCGGTGCCGGTGCCGGTGGCGGTGACGGAGGCGGAGGCGGGATCGCGCGCGCCCGCGTAGACGGTACGCGCGCCGCGGTCGAGCAGGGCCCGGGTGAAGGCGGCGCCGAGGCCGCGGTTCGCGCCGGTGACGAGGACGGTGCTGCCGGAAATCTTCATGCTCGCTCCAGAATGAGGGCGTTGGCCAGTCCGCCCGCCTCGCACATGGTCTGCAGGGCGTAGCGGGCGCCACGCTCGCGCATGGCGTGGACCAGGGTGGTGGTGATGCGGGCGCCGCTGGCGCCCAGTGGATGGCCGAGGGCGATCGCGCCGCCCTTGACGTTGACCTTGGCGGGATCGGCTCCCGTCTCCTGCTGCCAGGCGAGTACGACGCTCGCGAACGCCTCGTTCACCTCGAACAGGTCGATGTCGGCCAGGCTGAGCCCGGCGCGGCGAAGCACCTTCTCCGTGGCCGGGATCACGCCGGTCAGCATGAGAAGGGGGTCGGAGCCCGTGACGGCGAACTCGCGCAGCCTGGCCAGCGGGCGCAGGCCCAGCCGGGCCGCCGTCTCCGACGTGGTGATCAGCACGGCCGCCGCGCCGTCGTTGACCGGGCTGGAGCTGCCCGCGGTGATCGACCAGGAGATCTGCGGGAAGCGCTCGGCGTAGCCGGGGTCGGCGAAGGCGGGCTTGAGCCCGGCGAGGATCTCCGGCGTGGTGGCCGGGCGTACCGACTCGTCCCGGTCGAGGCCCGCGATCGGCGCGAGCTCGTCGCCGAAGGAGGCGGCGGCGGCCTTCGCGTGCGAGCCCGCCGAGAACGCGTCGAGCTGCTCGCGGCCGAGCGACCACTTGGCGGCGATCAGCTCGGCGCTGATGCCCTGCGGCACCAGGCCCTCCGGGTAGCGAGCGGCCAGGGCGGGGCCGAAGGGGTCGGCGCCCGCGGGCACGTTCGACCACATGGGCACCCGGCTCATCGACTCCACGCCGCAGGCCACCACCAGGTCGTACGCGCCGGAGACGACGCCCTGCGCGGCGAAGTGGACGGCCTGCTGGGACGAGCCGCACTGCCGGTCCACGGTGACCGCGGGCACGGAGTCGGGGAACCCGGCGGCGAGCCAGGCGTGGCGGGTGATGTTCATGGCCTGCTCGCCCACCTGGTCCACGCATCCGCCGATGACGTCGTCCACCAGGGACGGGTCCACGCCGCTGCGCTCGATCAGCGCGCGCAGGGCGTGGGCGAGCAGGTCGACCGGGTGGGTCCCGGCCAGGGCGCCGCCGGGCTTGCCCCGGCCGATCGGGGTGCGCACGGCTTGCACGATGACGGCGTCGCGCATCGCGGCCTCCTCATCAGTTGGAAAACCAAACCCACTCTAGCGCTGTGGGTTGGGTTTTCCAACTGACGGCTACCGCGCGAGGCCCGCCAGGCCGTGGATGATCAGCTCGATGGCCGTGTCGAAGTTGCGCTCGATCTCGCCGGGATCGTCCGGCATGTGGCCCTGGATCTCGCCCATGATGAACCCCGTGACGAACGCGTGCAGCACGTCGCTCGTCCGCCGCAGCTCCGGCTCCGGCACCCCGGCTTGCCGCAGGACGCGATAGAGCGTCTTCCAGATCGACAGCCGCCGGTCGGCGATGAGCTCCGGGTGCAGGTGCACGTAGGTCCACATGGCCGGGTGCTCCCGCGCGTGCCGGTGGTAGGCGGTCGCCAGTGCCCTGATCTGCTCCTGCCAGGGCGTGCCGTCGTCCGGCGGCATGCGCATGCGCTCGGCCGCCGTGGCGCAGATCTGGCCGAGCAACGCCTCCTTGTTCTCGACGTGGTGGTAGAGCGACATCGGGTTGACGTTCAGCTCCGCCGCCAGCTTGCGCATGGAGAGTCCCTCCACGCCGCCCTCGTCCATCAGCCGCAACGCCGTGGAGCTGATCTCTTCGAGGCTCAGGGGTGCACCCCTGCGCGCGCTCACTGCCATACACCGTATGGTAGCGTCAGCCATACGGTGTATGGCTACTCAAGGGAGCACTCATGACGCGGATCCCCGCCCCGCAGGGCCTGCCGATCGTGGGCAACACGCTGCAGATTCCCTCTCACTCGCCGGTGGAGCACTTCGTGGAGGTGGCCGCCGGATACCCCGGAGGCATCTTCAAGCTGGAGATCGCCGGCCGCACGGTCGTCCTGGTGTACGACCCCGACCTGGTCGCGGAGGTGTGCGACGAGAGCCGGTTCGTCAAGCGGATCCGGCCGCCGCTGTCGATCGTGCGCGACTTCGGCGGCGACGGGCTGTTCACGGCCGAGCCGGACGAGCCGGTGTGGGGCCACGCCCACCGCATCCTGATGCCCGCCTTCAGCCAGCGCTCGATGAAGGCGTACTACCCGCAGTTCCTGGAGGTCGCCGAGCAGCTCGTCGAGTCGTGGGCAGGCCGCCAGGGGGATGACCTGCCCGTCGCCGACGACATGACCCGGCTGACCCTGGACACGATCTCGCTCACCGGGTTCGGCTACCGGTTCAACTCCTTCGACTCGCCGGATCTGCACCCGTTCCTGCAGGCCATGGGTGGCGCGCTGACCGAGGCCATGCTGCGCAACCAGCAGCTGCCGTTCGTCACCAAGCTCAAGCGCCGGCACGAGGAGACCTACCGGCGCGACATCGCCACCATGCAGTCGCTCGTCGACGACGTGATCAAGCAGCGCCGCGCCGAGGGCGGCAGCGGTGCCAAGGACCTGCTCGGGCTCATGCTGGAGGCGTCAGACCCGCAGAGCGGCGCCCGCCTGTCCGACGAGAACATCCGCAACCAGGTCCTCACCTTCCTGATCGCCGGCCACGAGACCACCAGTGGCCTGCTCTCCTTCGCCCTGTACAACCTGCTGCGCGAGCCCCACACCCTGGCCCGCGCCTACGACGAGGTGGACCGGCTGCTGCCGGGCGACGAGCCGCCGTCCTACGAGACGATCATGAAGCTCGACGTCATCCCCCGCATCCTGGAGGAGACGCTGCGGTTCTGGTCGCCGATCCCGGTGTTCGGCGTGTCCGCGGTCGAGGACACCGTGCTCGGCGGGCCCGGCGGTTACGAGATCCCGGCCGGCCAGGGCATCGGCGTGCTGCTGCCGCCGCTGCACCGCAACGCCAAGGCGTGGGAGCGGCCCGAGGAGTTCGACATCGACCGCTGGCTGCCCGAGCACAAGAAGGACCACCACCCCGGGGCGTACAAGCCGTTCGGCAACGGCGAGCGGGCCTGCATCGGCCGCCAGTTCGCACTCACCGAGGCCAGGCTGGCGCTGGCGATGATCCTGCGGCGCTTCGCCCTGTCCGACCCGAACGTCTACCGCATGAAGATCAAGCAGACCCTCACCCTCAAGCCGGACGGCTTCACCCTCAGGGTCCGCGAGCGCCGCGCCCACGAGCGGGCCGCCGTGGCCGTCGCCCAGGAGCAGGAGAGCGAGCAGCAGGACATCGCCGTCACCGGCGTGCCGCTCACCGTCGCCTACGGCTCCAACCTCGGCACCAGCGCCGACATCGCGGAGCGCCTGGCCGAGCGGGCCGGACGCGCCGGCTTCGCCACCACGCTGACCACCCTGGACGAGCTGCGCCCGCCTTCCGGCGGCCTGCTCGTCGTGGTCGCCTCCTCCTACAACGGCAAGGCGCCCGACAACGCCCAGCGCTTCGACGCCCTGGAGACGCTGCCCGACCTGTCCGGCGTCCGGCTGGCCGTGCTGGGCTGCGGCAACACGCAGTGGCCGACGTACCAGGACTTCCCCCGGCGCGCGTTCGAGAAGCTGACGGGCGCGGGCGCGGTGCCGCTGATCGAGCGGGGCGAGGCCGACACCGACGGCGACTTCGACGGCGACGTGTCCCTGTGGTCGGCGCGGCTGTGGGCGGCGCTGGCCGAGGAGTACAGCGCCGCCTCCGGCAGCGTGGGGCCGCGTTACGAGATGGAGGTGCTCAGCGAGGCCGAGGTCAGGCCCGCGGTCGTCTCCGAGCGGGCCTTCCCGCTGACCGTCGTCTCCAACGAGGAGCTGACCGGCGACCCGGCCGGGCTCTGGGACTTCTCGATCGAGCCGCCCCGCCCCGGCGTGCGCTCCATCGTGGCCAGGCTGCCCGAAGGCGTCACCTACTCGGCGGGCGACCACGTGGCCGTCTTCGCCAAGAACGACCCCGAGCTGGTGGAGTGGGCGCTGCGCAGCCTGCGCGTCCCCCGCGACCAGGTGGTACGGCTGCGCGCCGCCGGATCCACGCACCTGCCGGTGGACACGCCGGTGACGGCGGGCCTGCTGCTGACCGAGTTCGCCGAGCTGCAGGAGGTGGCCACCAGGGCGGACCTGGAGGCGCTGGCCGCGCACACCGGCTGCCCGTGGACACGCGGCCAGCTCGACGCGCTGACCGCCGACTACGCCGAGGAGATCCTGGCCAAGCGCCTGTCCCCGCTGGCGCTGCTCGAACGCTTCCCGGCGATCGAGCTGCCGCTGCCGGTGTTCCTGGAGATGGCCGGGCCGATCAAGCCGCGCTACTACTCCGTCTCCTCCTCACCCCTCGCGGACCCCGGCCTGGTGCGCCTGACCGTCGGCCTGGTCGAGGGACCTGCCTGGTCCGGCACCGGCACCTACCAGGGCATGTGCTCGGCCTACCTCGCCGGGCTGGCCGAGGGCGAGGTCTTCTACGGCTACGTCCGCGTCCCCGCGCCGCCGTTCCGGCTGCCGGACGACCCGGCCACGCCCGTGATCCTGGTCGGGCCCGGCACCGGGTTCGCGCCGCTGCGCGGCTTCCTGGAGGAGCGCGCGCTGACGGGGGCGGCCGGGCGCGCGGAGGTGTTCACCGGGTGCCGCCACCCGTCCCACGACCTGCTCTACGCCGGCGAGGTGGCGGCGTGGGGCGCGCGGGACGGGGTGACGGTGCACGAGGCGTACTCCGCTGTGGCGGGGCATCCGTACCGGTTCGTCCAGGACGCCCTCGCCGCGCACGGCGACGAGGTGTGGACGCTGCTCACGGAGGGGGCGCACGTGTACGTGTGCGGCGACGGGCTGCGGATGGCGCCCGCCGTCCGGCAGACGCTGCTGGACCTGCACCGGGAGCGGACCGGCGAGGACGGGGCCGCCTGGCTGGCGGGGCTGGAGGCGGACGGCCGCTACCAGCAGGACGTCTTCGCCTGACCGGCCTCGGTCCTGACCGGTCCTGCGCCTGACCGGTCCGCCCCAGACCGGTCCCGCGCCTGAGCGGCTTCCACGCCTGACCGGGCGTGGGCCTGACCGGGGCTTTGCCTGGTGTCGGGCGAGCCTTTCCACGGCAGGATCGGGGGAGGTTCGCCCGGCGGTTCCGGCGTGTCACCGGGTGGGGCGGGCCGGTGGCTCGCTGCGGGCAACCCGTATCGATAATCCGGACTTAACCCTTCATCCTGGGATATAACCGCAGCATGTGCGACATATCCGTGGAACATGCGCGAAACTTGTCCACGGCACTGTGAGAGCCTCTGGAAAGGGGGCGGCAATGCTGCTGCGACTGAGGGTGTCGCTGCCGGACCGGCCGGGCGGTCTCGGCCAGGTCGCCAAGGCTCTGGGAGCGCTCGGAGCCGACATCCTGCAGGTCACCGTCCTCGAACGCGAGGGCGGGCGGGCCGTGGACGACTTCACCGTCTCCTGGCCCGGCCCGGTGACCTCGTCAGAGGCGCGCGAGCGGCTGTCCGCCATGCCCGGCGTACGGGTGGAGGGCGTCTGGCCGACCAAGGAGGTGCCGGGCTCGGCGCTGGACTACGACCTGCTGATGCACGTCGCGGCCGAGCCGTCGCGAGGGTTCGCCACGCTGGTGGACGCCCTGCCGGGGCTGTGCGGCGCGGAGTGGTCGCTGGCGCTGGCGCTGGCCGACGGTGCCGTCCGGCATGCGTCGCTGGCCGCGCCCGAGAAGTTCGACCTGCCGGAGCCGCCGCCGCGGGCCGCCACCATGGGGGCGCAGGAGATGCAGCTCATGCTGCTGCCGGTGGTGGCGCAGGGACTGCACGTGGTGGTGGCGCGCGCGGACGGCCCGGTGTTCCATCGGGCTGAGGTGGAACGCGCCGCCCGCATCGTGGACGTGGTCGCCAAACTCGCCACCCGCACCTGACCCGAACGCCCGGGATGTGACCTCGCGCCGTCCGAGTCCTACGGCGCCGGGGGTGACCTGGTGCCGTGTCGGCCTTATGCGGTCGGGTGTGTCCTCGTCTCGTCTGGCCCTCACGCTGTCGGGCGGGTCCTCGTGCCGTGCGGGCCGGATGTCCGCGACCCCTGTGCGGTCCCGCGGGCGGCTGGCGGGGTCAGGGGGTGGGGTCGGCCGGGCCGTACAGGCGGTCGATGATCTCGCGTTGCCTGCGGGCGAACCAGCTTCGGTCCGGAGCCGTCTCGGCGAGGCCGTTGGGCTGCTCGACGGGGTGCCTGGCGTACTCCTGCGCCCACAATGCCGTCTTCACCCGGGCCGGCAGGTTCGACATGCCGGGTCTGCGGCGGGCGCGGCGCAGGGCGGCGAGGTCCAGCTCGGCCGAGGCGACGATCGACTCGCCCGAGGCCGCCTGCGCCAGCGCCCGGCCCTCGTAGTCGATCAGCTCGGAGCCGCCGTTCGTGGAGTCGCGCGGGATAGGCAGGCCGTCGAGCCCGCCGGAGTTCGCGCTGACGACGTAGGCGAGGTTCTCCACGGCGCGGGCGCGGCGGGCGACGGCCTTCTGGGTGAGCCCGGGAGCGGCGATCTCCGAGGTGGAGTGGCAGAACACCTCGGCCCCGCGCAGGGCGAGCACCCGGGCCAGCTCCGGATACAGGATCTCCTCGGAGGCCACGCACGCCAAGTTGCCGATCTCCGTGACGGCCACGGGGAAGACCGCCTCGATGCCGTAAATATCCAGATATTCGTCCCAGACGTCGTACGGCGTCGGCGAGAACATCGAGTGCAGCCGCCGATATCGCAGCACCACACCGCCATCGGGCCCCAGGATGAACGACGCCTGGAAGTACAGCCCGGGAAAATGCGGATCACTCTCGTAGGCGTTGCCCGCCAGGAACACCGAATGCCCCGCTGCCACCTCCCCGAGCAGCGCATACTCGGCCCCGTCCGGCGCCAGCGCCGCCTTGGCCAGCCACTCGGCCACGCTCTCGCCCATCGGGAACCCGGTCAGCACGTATTCGGGCAGCACCACCAGCCGCAGCTCCGGCCCGTACCAGGCGCGGGCGCCGGCGAGCCGGCCCGCCACCCGCTCGACGGCCCGCAGGATCTCGCCGCGCGGATCGGCCGCCCCGTTCACGGCGTGCGTCGCGACCTGCAGCGCCAGTGCCCGGAAAGCCGTCATCCGCACCCGTCCCGATCTTCCGTTGCCTGGAACGTAGACCGGGGGCTCGCCCGTACGCAAGCAATTGACCCCCAAATCATCAGACGATTAACGTGAGCGGTCTGATCAGTGTGAACAGGAGCCGCCCGTGACCGCTCACGAGCCGAGCCTCGGCCGCTGCGAGCGCGTGGCCCCGCACGGCAAGGACTACTTCCCCCAGGCCGAGAGCGGCCCGCTCTGAGGATGTGAGACACGTGGACTTCGAGCTGACCGACGAGCAGAAGGCGTTCCGCGAGACCCTGCGCGCGTTCGTGGAGAAGGAGATCGTGCCGGTGGCCACCGAGTGGGAGCACTCGGGGCGCTATCCGGCGGAGATCATCGAGAAGATGAAGCAGATGGGGCTGTTCGGCCTGTCCGTGCCGGAGGAGTACGGCGGGATGGAGGCGGACATGGTGTCGTTCGCGCTGGTCTTCGAGGAGATCGCGCGCGGCTGGATGGGCGTGGCGGGCACGATCGGGTCCCATTCGCTGGCCTGCTGGATGATCGCCAAGCACGGCACCGACGAGCAGAAGAGCCTCTACCTGGCGGACCTGGCCACCGGCGTACGGCGTACCGGGATCGCGCTCACCGAGCCGGGCGCGGGCACCGACCTGCAGGGCATCCAGACCCGGGCCGTCCTCGACGGGGACCACTACGTCGTGACCGGCACCAAGACGTGGATCACCAACGCCCGCCACGCCGACCCGCTGCCGGTCCTCGTCAAGACCTCCGTCATGGATCCCGCGCACAAGGGCATGTCGGTCCTGCTCGTCGATCCGTCGTCGCCGGGCTTCAGCGTCAGCCGCGACCTGCCCAAGCTCGGCTACAAGGGCACCGAGACGTGCGAGGTGGTGCTGGACGAGGTACGCGTCCCGGTGTCGGCCCTGCTCGGCGGCGTCGAGGGGCGGGGCATGCAGCAGGTGCTGGGCGGGCTGGAGATCGGGCGCATCAACATCGCCGCGCGTGCGGTGGGCGTCGCGCAGGCCGCGTACGACGCCGCGCTCTCCTACGCGCGCCAGCGGACCGCGTTCGGGCAGCCGATCGCCGAGTTCCAGGCCATCCAGCTCAAGATCGCCGACCTGGCGACCGAGATCCAGGCCGCGCGCCTGCTCACGTACTGGGCCGCCGCCCAGGCCGACTCGGGCAAGCGGGTGGACATGGAGGCGGGTATGGCCAAGTACTTCGCCTCGGAGGTGGCGCTGAAGGCGTCGCTGGAGGCGATGCGGATCCACGGCGGGTACGGGTACTCGCAGGAGTACGTGGTCGAGCGGCTCTACCGGGACGCGCCGCTGATGGCGATCGGGGAGGGCACCAACGACGTCCAGCGGATGGTGATCGCCCGCGCGCTCGTCTCCGGCAAGGGCAAAGTCGGCTGGTGACGCCCTTGCCCGTCGCGCCCGAGCCGTCGCGCCCGAGCCGTCGCGCCCGAGCCGTCGCGCCGGGGACGGCGTTCGGCGGCCGGGTGCGCGGCCGGGGTGTCCGGGTCAGTCGTGGCGGGGCAGGCCTGAGATCTCGTGGTCGGCATGGAACAGGGCCTCGGCGATGAGCGCCCGCACGTGCGAGTCGCTGGCCCGGTAGACCACGCGCCGCCCGTCCCTGCGCGTGGTCACCAGCCCGGCCAGCCGGAGCTTGGCCAGATGCTGCGAGACCGACGGGCGCGGCACGCCGATGGATGCGGCAAGGGAGTTCACATCGAGCTCGCCGGACGACAGCAGCCACATCAGCCTCAGCCGGGTCCCGTCGCTGAGCATGCGAAAGGCGTCTACTGCCGCGTTCACCTGGGCAGGAGTGGGTTGCTCTTGCGACGGTGCCGCACCTGAGGTGTTGTCGCGTGCGTACATGACTACATATCATGGCCAAACGTGATGAATCACGCAAGTGAGGGGTGCCATGGCTGACCAGCGGGATTCCACTCCAACGCCCCATGCCGGAGATGGGCACGGGCACGGAGACGGGCACGGAGACGGGCACGGAGATGGGCACGGGCATGGGCACGGGCATGCGTCCGGTGGGGTGGACGGCGGCGGCCGTGTGAAGGCGGTCTTCGGGCGGGCCTTTCACGCTCTCACCCCGCACAGCCACGACAGCGCCGCCAAGACCGACAGCGCTCTGGAGTCCAGCAGTCGCGGCATGCGCGTGCTGGCCATCTCGTTCGCCGTCCTGATGATCACCGCCACCGTCCAGGCGGTGATCGTCGTCGCCTCCGGCTCGGTCGCGCTGCTCGGCGACACCCTGCACAACCTGGCCGACGCCCTCACCGCCGTCCCGCTGGCGATCGCGTTCTCGCTCGGCCGCCGCGCCGCCAACCGCCGTTTCACCTACGGCTACGGCCGGGCGGAGGACCTCGCGGGCATCGTGATCGTCCTGCTCATCACCGCCTCGGCCGCCCTGGCCGGGTACGAGGCCGTCATGCGGCTGTTCGACCCGCAGGACATCCGGGCGCTCGGGTGGGTGGCGGGGGCCGCGGTGATCGGGTTCCTGGGCAACGAGTGGGTGGCCCGCTACCGGATCAAGGTCGGCAGGGAGATCGGCTCGGCGGCTCTCGTGGCCGACGGCCTGCACGCCAGAACCGATGGCTTCACCTCGCTGGCCGTTCTGCTGGGCGCGGGCGGCGCGGCGCTCGGGTTCCCGATCGCCGACCCGATCGTCGGCCTGCTGATCACCGTGGCCATCTGTTTCGTCCTGCGCGACGCGGCCCGCGAGATCTACCACCGGCTCATGGACGCCGTCGATCCCGCCCTCGTGGACGCCGCGGAACAGATCCTGGCCAGGGTCGAGGGCGTCCGCCGGGTCGGCTCCGTACGGCTGCGCTGGATCGGCCATGCGCTCCACGCCGAGGTGGAGATCCTGGTGGATCACGACATGTCGGTCGTGGACGCGCACGCGGTGGCGGTGGCGGCGGAGCATCGGCTCATCCACGACCTGGCCCGGTTGCGGGCGGCGACCGTACACACCGATCCTGACGGTCCCGCGAACGCCGACCACCACGCTTCCCTGACCGCCCACCGCACCCGGTAGCTCCCCGGCGTGATCCGCTTCCGGACAACCGCAGCATCAGTTGCGCCGATACGGGTATGTTGAGGCGGGTGTCCGCAGCCGCCGCGATCCCGCCTGCCGTCGCCCCCGCGTCCGCCGGCTCGTCCAACAGGCTCGCCTGGCTGGACGCGCTCCGCGGCATCGGCGCGCTGGCCGTGGTGGGCGAGCACCTCCTCCCCTGGTTCCTGCCCGGCCTGCGGCCCTACTGGTTCAACCTGGGCGTCTACGGCATCCTCGTGTTCTTCCTGGTCAGCGGCTACATCATTCCCACGTCCCTGGAGCGCCACGGCGACGTGCGCGCGTTCTGGATCAGCCGGCTGTTCCGGCTCTACCCCCTCTACCTCGCCGTGATCGTCCTGGTGCTGGCCGTGGCCTGGTGGGTGCCGGTGCGCGGGGAGGTGCCACGCGACGGGAGCGCGGTCGCGGCGCACGCGACCATGTTGCTCGACGTCGTGAGCGTCGGCGGCGTGGCCGACACGATGTGGACGTTGTCGTACGAGATGGTGTTCTATCTGCTGGTCACGGCGCTGTTCCTGATCGGCGGGCACGGCCGCAGCGGGCTGCTGTCGATGCTGTTCGCGGCGGGCTCCGTGGCCGTCGGGCTGGTCGCGTCGGGGGCGGTGGTGGCCGGGGCGTGGCCGGCGTACCTGTCGTGCGCGGTCTTCGTGGTGGGGCTCGGATGCGTGCTGCAGGGGCGGCTGCGCACGGCGTCGGCCTGCGTGCTCGCCCTGATGGCGGTGGTGTTGCTGCTGCTGAGCAGCCGCGTGCCGTGGCTGGGGGTGGCGGTGCTGGGGGTGATGTTCGCGGGGACGGCGATCCACCGGTGGGAACGCGGCGCCGGCCGTCTGTGGCCCGTCGCGGTCACGACGGCGCTGGTCGGGATAGCGCCCCTGTGGGCCATCGAGAGCGGCTGGTGGTGGGTGCGGGCTGACGTGTGGTTCACCACGATCGCGCTGGCCGGGGCCACGTTCGCGGGCGGGATGGCGCTGCGCGGGCGGCGGCTGCCCCGGGTGCTCACCTGGCTCGGGCTGATCAGCTACTCGCTCTACCTGGTGCACCATCCGCTGCTGAAGTACTTCGTGGAGATCACCGGGGACCTGCGGCGGGCGGCGCTGCCGTACCAGCTCGGCATGGCCGCGCTGGCCGTGGCCGTGATCCTGGCCGCCAGCACCCTCACCTACAGGTACGTCGAGAAGCCCATGCAGGCGCTGGGCCGCCGCGTCGCGGCCCGGTACGCCCCTCGCGGCTCAGACCGGCGCGCCCACCGGCTCCAGGGCGGAGCCGATCTCGGGATGGCGGGACAGGGCGCGGGCCACGACGGGGTCCTCGGCCACCAGGAACGCCAGGTGCCTGACGGCGTGCGCGACCACGTTGGCCAGGGCGACGCGGTCAGGTGACGGCATCGCCGGCGCCTCGCCCCTGGCGATCTCCAGCACGGGCACCTCGACCGCGGGCAGCCACGGCGCCGGATCAGGACACACCGCATAAGTCAGTACGACCCTGCCGTCAGGCTCATATCGCCAGCTCGTGGAGTGCACGACGACCTGCTGATCACCCGGCTCGACCCCGCAGAGCCGCCGCGCGGCCTCGTCCGGGCTCTCGCCGTGCCTGGGCCGGGTAATGGCCTGCCGGTACGACCAGCGATTGTCGGTGCCCACCCGTAGCATGAGCGTCTCAACCGAGACCACGTGTCTCCCCGTCACCGCCAACAACTTACTGCCAATCATATGCAACTACGTTCCATACGCATATGCGGTCCCGCCCTTGAACACTCCGGCGCGCCGGGCTGTAGTCGAGAACGTGCGAGAGAGAGGCCGACAGCCATGCCCGGTTTGCTGGTTCTGATGGGATCGGGCGAGACGAGCCCGACCATGGTGGAGATCCACCGCGCGGCGGCGCGGACGCTGCGCCCCGGCGCGCGGGCCGTGCTGCTCGACACGCCCTACGCCTTTCAGGAAAACTCCGCCGACATCTCCGCCCGCGCCTGCCGATACTTCGCGCGCAGCGTCGGCCTGGATGTCGAGGTCGCGCCCGGGATCACCGGCGCCGACTGGGTCTTCTCCGGCCCCGGCAGCCCCACCTACGCCCTCGACCGGTGGGCCGGTTCGGGCGTGGCCGGCGACCTGCGCGCCCGGGTGCGCGCCAGGGAAGGGGTGACGGTCCTGGCCTCGGCGGCGGCCTGCACGGCCGGCCTGGCCACCGTGCCCGTCTACGAGATCTACAAGGTCGGGGCCGAGCCCCATTGGCGCGAGGGCATCGACCTGCTGGAGCCGCTCGGCCTGCAGGCGGTCCTGATCCCGCACTTCGACAACGCCGAGGGCGGCACCCACGACACCCGCTACTGCTACCTCGGGGAGCGCCGGCTGTCGCGCATGGAGCGCGAGCTGCCGCCCGGCACGGCGGTGCTCGGGATCGACGAGCACACGGCGCTGGTCATCGACCTGGAGACGGAGTCGGTGCGGGTGGCGGGCCGGGGCGGCCTGACCGTCCGGCGGCCCGGCTCGGCGACGGTCCTGCCGGCGGGCGCGCGCACCGATCTCGCCGAGCTCCGCCGCCTGGCCGAGGGCGCCGTCGCGGGCACGCCCGCGCCACCCCCGCCCGCGCTGGAAGACGCGCCCGCCGAGGTCACCCTGGAGGAGACGATCCGCTCCTGCGAGGAGCTGTTCAAGGCCGCCGCCGCCAAGCCCGACATGGTGGCGGCCGCGCAGACCGTGCTCGACCTGGAGGCGGAGCTGGTCAAGTGGGCCGCGGACACCGAGGAGGACGCCGGGGGCGTGGACCAGGCCAGGGAGCTCATGCGGCTGCTGATCGCCAGGCTCGGCGAGCTCGCCTCGACCGCGAGCCAGCGCTCCCAGAGCCTGGACGTCCTGGTGGAGCCGCTGCTCACGCTCCGCGCCGAGCTGCGCGCGCGGGGCGGCTACGAGATCGCGGACGCGCTGCGAACGGCGATGCTCGCGGGCGGCGTCGCCGTCGAGGACACCCCGGCCGGCCCCCGCTGGACCCCGGCGACGTGATCCCGTAACCCGGCACGCACCGCGCGGCACGCCGGGTGCACCGTTCCCTTTCTTGACTAAGCGGACCGCAGTCCGTATGGTCCTGAACCAGAAACGGACCGTAGTCCGGAAAGGGATGGGACGCATCATGAGCAGGTTGCTGCACATTTCCGCCTCGCCGCGTGGCGGTGAGTCGATCTCGCTGGGGATCGCTCAGACGTTCACCGGGGAATACCTGGCCGCGCACCCCGGCTCCGAGGTCGATCACTTCGACCTCTGGGACGGCACGCTCCCCGAGTTCGGGCCGGCCGCCGCCGGGGCGAAGATGACGGTGTTCGGGGGTGGCACGCCGGAGGGGGAGCAGGCCGAGGCGTGGGCGGCGGCCGTGCGGACGTTCGAGCGGTTCGCCGCCTATGACCGGTATCTGTTCAGCGTGCCCATGTGGAACGCCGGCGTGCCGTACAAGCTCAAGCAGTTCGTCGATGTCGTCAGCCAGCCGGGGATGATCTTCGACGTGCACCCGGAGACGGGGTATCGGCAGCTGCTGACCGGCAAGCGCGCGGCCGTCGTCTACACCAGCGCCGTGTGGGGTCCCGGGCTCGGCGCCGAGTTCGGGAGTGACTTCCAGTCGACGTTCCTGGGCGACTGGCTCAGGTGGGCCGGCGTCGCCGACGTGCAGGAGATTCGCCATCACCCGACGCTGACGGGCTCGTACGAGAACGAGCGCAAGCAGGCCGACGAGCAGGCCCGCCGGATCGCCAGGACCTTCTGAGTCGTTCGCCCGATCCGTGCGCCGTTACGGCGCCCGGCCACGTGGCGGTCAGCGGGCGTCTCCCTGGAGGCCCCGCGGGGGTATGGCGGGTGGCGCCGGCCAGGCTCCGCCGTAAGAGAAAGAAGGGTGTGACACCGGATACGGCGGGACGGTGGCGGTCGGCGGCAGGCTTCGGCGGCTCGCGCTGGTTACTTCCGGGGGAGTTATCGGCGGGGCGGGTCGATGCGGGCGCCGTCGAGGGTGAAGATCATCACGCGGGACAGGTCCACGGCCACCTTGGCGGCGTCGCCGGCGCGCCACATGGGCCGGCCGCCCAGGCGCACGATCAGGTCCGAGCGGCGGTGGATGCCGCTGTTGCTCGGGTGCTGGCCCACCCGCTCCTGCTCCTGCCGCTCCTCGACCTGCTCGTGCGAGAACAGCCGCCGCACCATCTTGGTCAGCTTCCCCGACCCGTTCTTCTCGCCGTTGACGCGCACGCGCGGATCCGGCGGCTCCGGCACCGGTACGGCGGGCATCCCGCACTCCAGGTACGCCAGCCACTCGTGCCCGTGGTACTCCAGCGCCCGCACCCGCCCGTAGAACGACGGCCCCTCGTACGACTCCGGCACCGGGGCCAGCCCGTCCGGCCGCAGGCCCACCAGCACCTGGCCGCCCGTGTGCTGCGAGATGGCGTACGCCCTGGGATCGCTCCAGGGCAGCGTCAGCTGATGCGGGCCGAAGTCGAGCATCACATATTGGTTCTGCGGGGTCCTGACATTGACCGCGAGCAGGTTCAACTGCTGAGAGTTGAGAAAGGCCGCCACGAACGCCGTCGCTGGATCGTTGTAAATTTGGGCCGGAGTACCGACGTCCTGCAGGACACCGCGATTCAGGATGGCGATCCTGTCGGCCAGGGTCAGCGCCTCGACCTGGTCGTGCGTTACGTAGATCGTGGTGACGCCGAGTGACCTGACCAGCGCCGAGATCTCCATGCGCAGCTCGGTGCGCATGCCGGCGTCGAGGTTCGACAGCGGCTCGTCCATGAGGAACAACTTGGGCTGCCGGACGATCGCCCGGCCCATCGCGACGCGCTGCCGCTGGCCGCCGGACAGCGTGCCGGGGCGGCGGTCCAGCGTCTCGTCGATGTGCAGGGCCTTGGACAGCTCCGTGACGCGCTCGCGCACCAGCGCCGGGTCCGCCTTGGCGATCTCTAAGGGAAAGGCGATATTTCCGCGTACGGTCCTGTGCGGGTAGAGCGCGCCGTTCTGGAACACCATGGCGACGTCACGATCACGGGGCGCAAGATGGTTGGCCATCTGGCCGTCCAGCCAGAGGTCGCCCTCGGTGATCTCCTCCAAGCCGGCGATCATGCGGAGCAATGTGGACTTGCCGCATCCAGAGGGGCCGAGGAGGACGAGGAACTCGCCGTCATCGGCCCTCAGGCTCAGCCGGTCGACTGCCAGGTAGTCGCCCGGATACACCTTGGTCACTTTGTCGAGAACGACCGAGCTCATGGGCCCACACCTTGCGTGTCACCTGTGACGAGGCTGATTGAAGAGGTAGTACATCGCGCCTTAACGCTACATGTCCACCCTTGACATAAAGAATCTCGTTCCATGGCATTTCGGTCGGGGGTTTTGGGTGGCCGTACACCGAAATTTCCGGATACGGGGTTGGTGGAAGGGCTTGCGTAAACTTGCGGCAAGGGCTTTCATTGTCCCGGACGTTCGGGGGAGACTATGACCGCATGGTGGCGGGACGCTGCGATCTACCAGGTCTACGTGCGCAGCTTCGCAGACGGCAACGGCGACGGCGTGGGTGACCTGATCGGTGTTCGCGATCGCCTGCCCTATCTGGCGGAGCTGGGCGTGGACGCGATCTGGCTGACGCCGTTCTACACCTCGCCGATGGCCGACTTCGGCTACGACGTTGCGGACTATCGCGACGTCGACCCGCTGTTCGGCTCGCTGGCGGACGCCAAGGCGCTCATCGACGAGGCCCACGGCCACGGCCTGCGGGTGATCGTGGACGTCGTCCCGAACCACACCTCGTCCGCCCACCCCTGGTTCCAGCAGGCGCTGCGCGGCGAGCACCGCGAGCGCTACATCTTCCGCGACCGGCCGAACGACTGGGAGTCGATCTTCGGCGGCCCGGCGTGGACGCAGGTGGCGGACGGGCAGTGGTACCTGCACCTGTTCGACCCCGCGCAGCCGGACCTCGACTGGGACAACGAGGAGGTGCGCGGGGAGTTCGAGTCGATCCTGCGCTTCTGGCTCGACCTGGGCGTGGACGGCTTCCGGGTGGACGTGGCGCACGGCATGGTCAAGCCGCGCGACCTGCCCGACATCGGCCGGGGCGACCAGGCCAGGATGGTCGGCAGCGAGCCGGTGCCGTTCTTCGACAACGACGGCGTGCACGAGATCCACCGGGCCTGGCGGCGCGTCCTCGACTCCTATCCCGGCGAGCGGATCGGCGTGGCCGAGGCGTGGGCCCCGACGGCCGAGCGCCTGGCGATGTACGTCCGGCCGGACGAGCTGCACCAGGCGTTCAACTTCCACTACCTGTTCGCCCCCTGGGACGCCGCCACGTTGCGCGAGGTGATCGACTCCTCGCTGGCCACGGCCGGGTCCGTGGGCGCGCCCACCACCTGGGTGCTGTCGAACCACGACGTCAAGCGGCACGTCACCCGCTACGGCGGCGGCGAGCGCGGACTGCGCAGGGCCCGCGCCGCCGCGCTGCTCACGCTCGCGCTGCCCGGCTCGGCCTACGTCTACCAGGGCGAGGAGCTGGGCCTGCCCGAGGTGCTCGACCTGCCGGACGAGCTGTGCCAGGACCCGCAGCGGCTGCGCGACCCCGACAGCGGCCGCGACGGGTGCCGCGTCCCGCTGCCCTGGACGCGCGAATCCGGCTGGCACGAGCCGTGGCTGCCGATCCCGGCGGAGTGGTCGGAGCTGAGCGTGGCCGCCCAGCAGGGCGTCCCGGGCTCGACCCTGGAGCTGTATCGGGCCGCGCTGCGCCTGCGCCGCACCATCGGCGGCGACCTGACCTGGCGCGACTCGCCCGAGGGCACGCTGGCCTTCTCCCGTGGGCCGTTCGTCTGCACCGTCAACCTGACGGAGACCCCCGTGGACTTCGGCGTCGAAGGGGAGCTCCTGCTCGCCTCCGATGTGCCTGGAGCAGGGGATTCGGCGGCCTGGTGGAAAGTAAAGTGTGGGACATGAACGGTCACGCTCGCCTCGCCGACATCGCCGCCCAGGCCGGGGTGAGTGAGGCCACGGTCAGCCGCGTCCTCAACGGCAAGCCAGGAGTCTCCGCGGCCACCCGCCAGGCGGTGATGGCCGCTCTCGACCTCATGGGTTACGAGCGCCCGCCCCGGCTGCGGCAGCGCAGCAACGGCCTGATCGGCCTGGTGACGCCGGAGCTGGACAACCCGATCTTCCCCGCGTTCGCGCAGGCCATCGAGAAGGCGCTCACGCAGCACGGCTACACGCCCGTGCTGTGCACCCAGCTCCCCGGCGGCGCGCCCGAGGACGAGTTCACCGAGCTGCTGGTGGACCGCGGTGTGAGCGGCATCGTGTTCGTCTCGGGGCTGCACGCCGACACGACCGCGCGCATGGACCGCTACACCCGCCTGACCGACCGTGGCCTGCCGATCGTGCTGGTCGACGGCTACAGCGAACACATCGACGCCCCCTTCATCTCGCCCGACGATCGCCTGGCCGCGCGGCTGGCCGTCCAGCACCTGGTCGACCTCGGCCACGAGCGCATCGGGCTGGCGCTGGGGCCGCACAGGTTCGTGCCGGTGATCAGGAAGATCGAGGGCTACAAGCAGTCCATGGCCCAGCTCCTGGGCGCGACCGACGTGGACGAGCTGATCTCCCACTCGCTGTTCTCCGTCGAGGGCGGCCAGGCCGCGGCGGCGCAACTGCTCATCAGGGGCTGCACCGGCATCGTGTGCGCGAGCGACCTCATGGCGCTGGGCGCGATCCGCGCCTGCAGGGAGAAGGGCCTGTCCGTGCCGGGCGAGGTGTCCGTCGTCGGGTTCGACGACTCGCCGCTGATCGCGTTCACCGACCCGCCGCTCACCACCGTGCGCAAGCCGATCGGCGCGATGGCCTCGGCTGCCGTTCAGACGCTGCTCGAAGAGGTGAACGGCGCGCAGACCAAGCACGTCGAGCTGATCTTCCAGCCGGAGCTCGTCGTCCGCGGCTCCACCGGCTCCGGTCCCCTGGTCAACCGGTGAGGGAAGGCAGGGGAGTGCGGCCAGTGGATGCAGTGAGAGCGCCGTCGCTTGGACGCGCCTGCACGGTGCGGAGGCCTTGAGCGCATGACGCGCGACATCCTGATCCTCGGCGGCGCCGGGGTCGACACCACCGTGTACGTCCCCGAGCTGCCCCTGCCGTACCGGGACACCTACCAGGTGCCGCCGGTGGTCGACCGGATCGGCAACACCGGCGCGGGCGTGGCGCTCGGGTGCCACGCGCTCGGCCTGCGGGTCGCGTTCGCCGACCTGATCGGCGACGACCCGCAGGGCGCGCTGATCCGGCACGCGCTGCGCGACGTCGACTCCCGATGGGGGCACGCGGCGGCGGGCACCCGGCGCAGCGTCCTGCTCGTCGGCCCGGACGGCCGCCGCACCTCCTTCTACGACCCGAAGGTCACGCCCGACGAGCGCCTGGCCCGCGAGCTGTTCACGGACCTGCGGCCGCGCCACGTCCACCTGTCGATCATGGACTTCTGCCGTCACGTCTACCCGGACCTGAACGGCACGCCCGTCTCCACCGACCTGCACGACTGGGACGGCGAGGCTGACTACCAGAAGGACTTCGCCTACCGGTCCGACCTGGTGTTCCTGTCGGCCGTCGCGCTGCCCGACCCGGCCGCCACGATGCGCGGCATCCTCGATCGGGGCCGCGCCCACACGGTCGTGTGCACGCGCGGCGCCGACGGCTGCCTCGTCCTGACCCGGGACTCCGGCCTGCGCGCCTTCCCGGCCGCGCCGCTGCCGGGCCCGGTGGCCGACAGCAACGGCGCGGGGGACGCGTTCGTCTCGGGCTTCCTGTACGGCACGTTGCACGGCAGGCCGCTGGAGGAGCGCGTCAGGCTGGGCGCGATCGCCGGCGCGCACGCCTGCACGGTCGCCGGCACTCACGAGTCCCCGATCACCGAGGCCCTGCTGCTCGGCCGATCGCCTGCCGTCCCGTAGCCGCACCGGCGGCACGCCGCCCGGGTGCGGTAGTGGAAGCCCAGCGTCGCCACCCCCAGGGCGAGCGCCCAGAGCGGCCAGTACGCCATGGGGCTGACCAGCCAGGCAGCCGGATCCGACCAGTCCGTGATGCGCACCGCCACCGCCCCGGCCGAGGCCAGCACCGCGGTGACCAGCGAGGCGAACACCAGCGGGAAGGCCCGCGGCACCGGCCGCCCGGCGCGGACGAGCGTCCACCGTGGCCAGATCTCGCCCCAGCGCTGGACCAGCCCCAGCGTGAGCACCCCGCCCACCGCCGCGAACGTGGCCAGCCCCGCCCCCGCCCAGGCCATCCCCGTCTCGTGCAGCCAGCGGATCCCCTCCTCGCTGAACAGCAGCGGGATCCCCAGCGCCCACGCCCAGCGGATGACCGCATAGAAGAACGGCACGACGAAGGCCGTATAGGCGGCCCATCTGCCCCATCGCGCCGCCGACTCCCGGCTGGTCCACGTCGCGGGCCTGGCCTCCGAGCGGCCGCAGCTCTGGCAGGCTCCGTCCGTGCGCCGCTGGTACGCCAGCGCCGCCCCCGCCCACAGCAGGCCGCCGAGCGTGCAGAGCAGCAGGTTCTGGACCTGCCAGGGGAAGGCGAGCGCGAAGTAGTCCGCGTCCGGCCAGCCCCACGGCAGCCCGACGAGGAAGATGGGCGCGTAGCCGATCGCCGTCATGATCCGGGCGTCGGGGATCAGGGCCACCAGCGTGAACGCGCCCGCCCAGGCCGGTACGAGCACCGCGACCCGGGCCGCGCCGCCCAGCCGTGCCGTCCGGGCCTGGCCGCGGCTACGCATGGCCATGAGCAGGGCGAGCAGCGCGCCGGCGAAGCAGAGCCCGGCGAGGACCGGGGCCGTGCCCGCCGCGGTCGCCGACCCTAGGAACGACTCCGCCCGCGCGTCCGGGAGATCGCCCTCGCCGAACGGGAAGCCGGGGCCGCCCAGGGCCCAGGAGAGCGCGAGGCCGCCGTAGAGGAGCGACCAGCCGCCCGCCGCGTACGTCACCCACACCGGCCAGCGGGCCGGGGTGGTCGATGTCTTTTCCATGGTCACCAGCGTGACCGGCGCGGCACCGCCGGCCCATCTGCCGAAAGACGGATTCGCGGGGCCGGACGGACGGCCGATTCCGCCGTTCGGGGGATGGCGCGGGGCCTCAGAAGCTCGCGGGCGCAGATGGTGGCGGGCTCAGGTTGCCCGCGGGCTCGGATGGTGGCGGGCTCAGGCGCTGGCAGGCTCGGATGATCGCGGGCCTCAGGTGCTCGCGGGCTGTTGCGGGTCCAGCTCCCGCCAGGCCCGGAAGACGAACGGCGGGACCGACGCCAGCAGATACACGCACGCGAACGCGGAGAGGGTGAACGTCAGGCCGGTCAGCTCGGTGAGCGAGCCCGCCAGCAGCCCGCCGACCGGCATGCCCGCGTACGCGGCGGCCGTGATGCTGCTCAGCACCCGCGCCCGCAGCCGCACGGGAATCCGGTCGAACTGCAGGACGCCGAGAATGGGATTGATCGCGCCCGCCGCGAACCCGGACAGCGCCGTCACCGCGAGCGCCACCGGGAACGGCGCGCCCAGGGCCAGCACCAGGATCCGCGGGACGCCGGCGATCAGGAAGCAGCATCCGTAGGTCAGCCTGCGGGGTAATCGCTCGCCGGCCGCGCCGTAGACGATCGCCCCGGCCACCGCGCCCGCGCCGAGCGCCCCGGTGAGCAGGCCGAACGCGCGGGGATCGCCGGTGGCCTCGCGCGCGTACAGGGCCAGCAGCACCTGCGTCACGCCCGTGTCGAGCATGTTGGTGACCACGATCATCGTGGTGGCGCTCATCTGCAGCCGGTCCCGCCAGAGGAACGTCATCCCGTCGCGCAGATCGCTCACGTATCCGCCCGAGTCACCCGGTTCGCGCGGGCCCCGCTCGTGCCCGACGCGCGGGACCCCGAGACCGATCAGGGCCGCCGAGAGCAGGAACGTGATCGCGTCGAACAGCAGCAGCACCGTCGGGCCGAGCCACAGGATCAGCACTCCGGCCAGCGGCGCGGCCACCATCGTGGCTCCCCGGCTGACGCCGTCGCAGGCCGCGGTCGCGCGTTCGAGGCGTATGCGTCCGAGCGCGGACAGGTCGGGCACCATCGCCTTGCGCGCGGTCTCGCCCGGGGTGGCCGCCAGCCAGCGGACGAACAGGAGCAGCAGCAGGGCCTGATAGCTCAGCCCGGTCGTCACGAACAGCACCGGGATCGCCAGGACGATGAGCCCGCTCGCCAGGTCGGACACCACGCTCGCGCCGCGGAACCCCATCCAGTCCACGATCGTCCCGCCGAAGGCCGCGGAGACGACGATGGGGAACGTGGTCGCGAACGCCGCCAGCCCGGTGAGCCCGGCGCTTCCCGTGGTGTCGAGCACGAACCAGGGCACGGCCAGCATGGTCAGGATGTTGCCCGTGACGGAGAGTGCGCTGGCGGCCAGCAAGGTGATGAATGGACGCCTCACGCGCGATGTCCCTCCAGGCTTCAGCGTTGCTCATGCCCGGCGGCTGGTCAAGGGAGCCGCGAGGGGTCCTAAGGTCAAGGGCGTGGGCTTTGTCGGAAGGCTGGCTGGACGAGCGAGGACGGCCATGCCGGGGGTGCAGGGGGCGGCGGCGGTGCCGGGTGCGCGGGTGCCGCGTCGGCCTGGGGTGCCGCGCGTGTCCTCCGTTTACCTGGCGCTGGCCGGCGGGACCGGCTCCATGCTGGTCACCGCCGCCCACCCGCTCACGGGCACCACAGGCACGGCGGGCTGGTGGCTGTTCGTCGAGGCGCCCGCGCTGCTGGTCCTGACCGCCCTCGCGGCTCGCCGCGCGCCGGCCGCCGCGCTCGTGCCCGCGCTGGCCATCTCGGTGATCCTGCTCAGGATGATCTGGCCGGGCCCGCCGTCGCTGGTGCTGGCCGGCTGCGCGGGCTGGTCGCTCGGCGCGGCCGGGGCCGCGATGGCGGGGCTCTACCTCCGTTCGCTCGACGGCCACCGCCGCAGGGCGGTCGAGCAGGCCGTACGCGACCAGCGCCTCGCCCTCGCCCGCGACCTGCACGACTTCGTCGCCCACGACGTCAGCGGCATGCTGGTGCAGGCCCAGGCCGCGCAACTGGCGCCGGAGCTGCCCGCCCAGGCGGCCGACGCATTGCGGCGCATCGAGGCGGGCGGGCATCGCGCGATGGCCTCGCTCGACCGTACCGTCCACATGCTCAACGAGCCGGCGAGGAGCCACTCGCCCGGCCTCGACGGGCTGCGCGAGCTCGCCGACGGCTTCTCGCCGGCCGTCCGGGTCACCCTCGCGATCGACGCCGACGACCTCTCACGGGAGAGCTCCGCCACGGTCTACCGCGTCGTCTCCGAGGCGCTGACGAACGTACGCAGGCACGCGCCCGGCGCGACCGCCGTCAACATCAATGTCACGAAAAATGGGGACAACGTGCACGTACACGTGGACGACGACGGCGGCCCGCCCCAGCGCCGCCCGCCGAGAAGCACCGGCAGAACCGGGCGCAGGGGTGGTGGGTTCGGGCTGGCCGGGCTGGCCGAGGTGCTCGGCGCCGCAGGCGGGTCCCTGTCGGCAGGCGCGCACGGCGGCGGCTGGCGGGTCTCGGCGGTGATCCCAGAGTGAGCACCCGCGTCCTCATCGCCGACGACCAGGACGACGTGCGGATCGGGTTCCGGCTCATCATCGACTCCCAGCCGGACATGACCGTCGTCGGGGAGGCCGCCGACGGGATCGCCGCCGTCGAGGCGGCCCGCCACCTCAGACCCGACGTCGTGCTCGCCGACATCCGCATGCCCAGGCGCGACGGCCTCGAGGTCACCCGCCTGCTCGCCGGGCAGACGCGGGTGATCGTGGTGACGACGTTCGACCTCGACGACTACGTGCACACGGCGCTGCGCCACGGAGCCTGCGGCTTCCTGCTCAAGCGGTCCGGCCCCGCGCTGCTGGTCGAGGCCATCAGGGCCGCCATGGCGGGCGACACGCTGATCAGCCCGCAGGTCACCGTACGCCTGCTGCGCCACCTGCGGGCCCAGGCCCCCGAGCCGCCGCGCGAGGCGCTGACCGAGCGGGAGCTGGAGATCGCCCGGCTGGTGGCCCACGGCGGTACGAACGCCGACATCGCCGCCGCCCTCTTCATCAGCGCCGGGACCGTGAAGACCCACGTGTCCAACATCCAGCGCAAGGTGAACGCCGCCAACCGCGTCGGCATCGCCGCCTGGGCCTGGAGTTCGGGAGTCGCGACCAACGTGATTTGATATCACCAATCAGAAGACGACCGAGGAGTTCGCCCTGTGAGCGTCGTGGTGTGCGGTGAGGCGATGCTGCTGATGCTGGCCGAGCCGGGCATCCCGCTCGAACGCGCCACCGCGTTCCGCCGTTCGGTCGCGGGCGCGGAGTCCAACGTGGCCGCCGGCCTGGCCAGGCTCGGCCACGAGGTGCGCTGGATCGGCCGGCTGGGCGCCGACCCGGCGGGGACGTCCGTGCTGGCGATGCTCAGGGCGGACGGCATCGACACCCGCCACGCCGTCATGGACCCGTACGCGCCGACCGGGCTGCTGCTGCGTGACAGCCATCCGTCCAGGGCGATCGACGTGCAGTACTACCGTGCGGGCTCGGCCGCCTCCCGGCTCTCGCCCGGTGAGCTGGCGCCCGGGATGGTGAGCGGCGCGCGGCTCGTCCACGTCACCGGGATCACTCCCATGCTGTCCGATTCCGCGCACCAGGCCACCCTCCGGCTGCTGGAGCTGGCGTCGGAGGCGGGGGCGCTGATCTCGTTCGACCCGAACATCCGGCTCAAGCTCGGCCCGCCCGACCTGTGGCGCGAGCGCGTCGCGCCGCTCATGGCCCGTGCCGACGTGGTGCTGGCGGGCGCGGACGAGCTGGAGCTGCTCCAGGTGGACCCGGCCGCGCTGGACGGGCTCGTCGTGATCAAGCATCGCGACAAGTCGGCCACCTGCGGCGGGCTGCGGCAGGAGGCGTTCGAGGTGCCCGTGACCGATCCGGTGGGAGCGGGGGACGCGTTCGCCGCCGGCTTCCTGTCGGGGCTGCTGCGCGGGCTGCCGTACGAGGTGTGCCTGCGCGAGGCGGCGGCCGTCGCGGCGCTCGTGGTGCAGTGCGCCACCGACACCGACGGGCTGCCCGACCGGGCGGCCCTGGACCGCGCGCTGGCCGCGTTCGCCGCCGCGAAGACCGGGACCGGCGAGACCGTCCACCGCTAGCACGGGTGACACCAGGACACCAGGACACCAGGTCACCGTCGAAGAAGGGAAGTCATGTACCGCTGGGAGATCGTCCAGGCCGTCACCGAGCAGCGGGTGTTCGGGATCGTCAGGACCGCGGGGCCCGACGAGGCGGTCGCCGCCGCGCAGGCCGTGCTGGACGCCGGGCTGAAGGCCGTGGAGGTGGCGCTCACCACGCCGCGCGCGCTCACCGCCGTCGCGCGGCTCACCGAGCAGCGCCCCGGCGCGCTCGTCGGCGCCGGCACCGTCCTCGACGCGGCCGCGGCCCGCGCCGCGGTGGAGTCCGGCGCGCGCTTCCTGGTCTCGCCGAACCTGAACCCCGAGGTGATCCGCGCCGGGCACCGCTACGGCGTTCCCGTCTTCCCCGGCGTGGCGACCCCGACCGAGATCGTCCGGGCCCTGGAAGAGGGCGCGGACGCGGTGAAGATCTTCCCGGCGTCGGCCGTGTCGCCGTCGTGGCTGCGCGACGTGCGGGCCGCGCTGCCGCAGGTCCCCGCCATCCCCACCGGCGGGGTGACCATCGACAACGCACCGGAGTGGATCGCGGCCGGCGCCGTGGCCTGCGGCATGGGCTCGGCGTTGACCTCGGGCGGCGCGCGGGCGGCGGGGGAGCGGGTCACCGCGCTGCTCGCCAGGCTCGCCGGAGCCCGCTGACCGGTACACCCATTCGAACGACGGAGGTCGGCGTGGAGCTTCAGGGCCTGCACGGACAGGTGGTGGACAGGATCGGCCGGTCGCTGGCGGCCGAGGAGCTCCGCGCGGGCGAGGTGCTGCGGCTGGAGGACGTCCAGGAGCGCTACGGCGTCTCACGTACGGTCGCGCGGGAGGCCGTACGGGTGCTGGAGTCCAAGCGGGTGGTCACCAGCCGGCCCCGCGTCGGCGTCACCGTGCGCCCGATGAGCGCGTGGAACCTCTACGACCCCCAGGTGATCCGCTGGCGGCTGGCCTCGCCCCGGCGCGAGGCGCAGCTGCCCGAGCTCGCCGTGCTGCGGGCCGAGGTCGAGCCGCGCGCCGCCGCGCTGGCCGCGGAACACGCCGGGCCCGCCGTGCGCCAGGAGCTGATCGCCCACGCGCGGGCCCTGACGAGCGCGGCGCGGGCCGGTGATCGCCAAGGGTTCGTGATCGCCGACGCGGCCTTTCACCGGGCGCTGCTCACGGCGTCGGGCAACGGCATGTTCGCCCAGCTCGCCGACGTGACCGAGGAGCTGTTCGCGGCCCGGCGGGACCTGCTGCTCCTGCCGGAGCGGCTCGACACGGACGCCGTCAGGAGGCATCTCGACGTGGCCGAGGCCATCGCGGCAGGCCGCAGGGCTGAGGCGGCCCGGGCGGTCGGCTCGATCCTGGAGTCGGCCCGCAACGAGGTCGAACGCCTCCTCGACGGCGGCGCCTGCGCCCTTTCCGGCTAGTTTCAGGCGTGCGCGGGGGCCATGCACCATCCGTACCGCTGGAATCAATGGTGTTATCATCTGCCCAATGCCAGACTCTTCGATGACCGCCGCCGTCCACGTCGGCCCGGAGCCCGTGCCCGCCCTCATCGACGCCGTACGCCGCGCGGGCGGCGACGTCGTGCCGCTCGATCGGGCCGAGGCCATCGTCTACTTCGGCGGCGGCGACCCGGCGGAGCTGCGCTCGATGCTGCACGACCGCATCCGGTGGGTGCAGCTCCCGCACGCGGGGGTCGAGCGATGGGCGGACGCCGGCGTCTTCGCCGGATCCGGGGATCAGGGGCCGGTGTTCACCGCCGCCGCGGGCTCCTACGGGGCGCCCGTGGCCGAGCACGCGCTGGCCGTGATGCTGGTGGCGGCGCGCGGGCTGCACCGCCTGGCCAGGGCGACGGAGTGGGGGCCGAACCAGGCGAAGGAGTTCGCCGGCTCGACGGTCGCGATCGTCGGCTGCGGCGGCATCGGGCGCGCGCTGATCCGGATGCTGGAGCCGTTCGGCTGCACGATCGTGGCGGTCACCGACAGCGGCGCGGCGCCGGGCGCGACCACCGTGCTGCCGCGCGCCCGCTACCGCGACGCGCTGCCCGAGGCCGACTACGTGGTCATCGCGGCGCCCGCCACGCCCGAGACCAGGGGCATGTTCGGGGCCAAGGAGCTCGGGCTCATGCGTGCGGACGCCTGGCTCGTGAACGTCGCCAGAGGCGGCCTCGTCGTGACGGACGACCTGGTCGAGGCGCTGCGCGCGGGCCGCATCGGCGGCGCGGCGCTCGACGTCACGGACCCGGAGCCGCTGCCCGCCGGGCATCCGCTGTGGAAACTCGACAACGTCCTCATCACGCCGCACTCCGCGAACCCGCGCCCCGCCTACTGGCGCGGTCTCGCCGAACGCGTCACCGCGAACGTGCGCCGCTTCCAGGACGGCGCCCCGCTGGAAGGCGTGATCTCCGCGACCGAAGGCTTCTGAGCCGGGCTCTTGAGCCGGTGTTCGCGCGGCCGGGGGCCGGTCAATCGGCCAGGTTGAGCCGGGCGCCCCGGCTGAGCCCTGAGTCGTGCACCTCGAGCCCCGCCGGCTCCAGGTCCTTCGCCAGCTCGAACACCAGCGTGCCGGTGAACGCCTGGCCCCCCTCGATGCGGATGGGCGTGATCTCCTTGCCGCTCTCGTCCAGCAGCTTGCTGCCGCCGTGCAGCGCGTCGTCCTCGTCGATCAGCTTCTGCTGGCCCGGGTAGAGCACCCTGGCCTCCTGGCCGATGTTGTTCACCTGCACGCCGACCTGGCAGGTGCGCTTCGTCGCCGCCTTCGTCGGCTTGGGGCACTTCGTGCTTGTCACCGCGAACCGCAGCCTGCCGTCCTGCACCGGCCCGTCCGCGCCGGCGGAGGGCGAACGCCACAGCCAAGCCAGCACGGCCACCAGCACCACCATCAGCACGATCGCGATCACCACCGCGGTGAGGCAGCCCGCGAACAGGCCGCGCTTGCGCCTGACCGGCGGGTATCCGGGCAACGGCCCCTGACCGGTGGTCGCGTGGTGCGGCATCGGGTGGGGGAGCGGCCCGTGACCGGCCGGCAGCGGACCGGTGCGTTCGACGGGCGGCGGCTGGAGCCCGCGCCCCGTGCCGGGCACGGGCCCGGTGCGCTCGACGGGCGGCGGCTGGGGCGGGTCCTGCGGGTTGCGGGCGGATGACTCGGGGTGCGGGCCGCGGCGTTCGGGACGCGGGCCCCGCCCCTCCGGGTGCCGTGGCGGCTGCTGCCGCCCCGGTCCGGGCACGGCGCCCGTGCGGTCGGGCGGCATCCGGTGCGGCGCCTGCGGCATCTGCGCCAGCGGCGGGAACTCCGACGCGTTCCACGCGCTGGTCAGGTGCTTGGTCGCGGCGAGCTGCGCGGCCGGCTCGTCGGCCGCCTCCACGAGCTCCAGGAGGAGTTGCCGGGCCGCGGGCCGCCGCGCCGGGTCGGGATGGATGGCCGCCGCCACCAGCCGGTCGAGCGGCGCGGGCAGCCCCCGCAGGTCGGGCGGGGCCGTGCGGGCCCTGGCCGCCATCACGTAAGCGTCGCCCTCGCCGAACGGATGCCCGCCCAGCCCCGCGTAGGCGATCAGCGACCCCCACGCGAACACGTCGCCCGCCGGGCTCGTACGCCCCTCGAAGACCTGCTCGGGAGCGATCCAGCCAGGCGTGCCCATGACCATGCCGGCGTTCGTGTGGCGGGAGTCGACGTGCGTCGACCGGGCCAGCCCGAAGTCGATCACCCGGGGACCGGCGAGCGTCAGCATCACGTTGGCGGGCTTGAGATCGCGGTGCACCAGCCCGGCCGCGTGGATCGCGGTCAGCGCGGCGGCGACGCCCACGGCGGCCGCGTGCAGCACGGACGGGGACAGCGCCCCGTGCTCGATGAGGTGGTCCTCCAGCGAGACGCCGTCGATGTACTCGGTGACGAGGAAGAGGACGCCGTTGTCCTCGCCGTGGTCGAGCACCCGGGCCGTGCAGAACGAGGCGACCTTGCGCGCGTTGGAGACCTCTTCGTTGAAGCGCGCCCGGTAGACCGGATCGGCGGTGTAGTCGCGGCGGATCGCCTTGAGCGCCACCCGCGAGCCGTCGGCGGCCTTCGCGAGGTAGACGACCCCCATGCCGCCGGAGCCGAGGCGGCTGATCAGCTCATAGAGGCCGATCGCCGGAGGATCTTCCGGCTTCAGCGGAGAGCCTGCGGAGCGCCCCAACGTCGCCGTCCTCTCGCCGTCGTCATCCCGTCTCAACCCGAACAGTTCCTCCCGCCGGCTCGTGACTGTGACGACCCGAACCGTTCCGCCGCCCGGCATCCCGTTTGTACCCCAGACTCTAACGGAGGAAGGGGCTGTCCGTTGGCCACTAGCCCTGAGCAGGCCGCCTTCGCGCGGGCCGGATCGTCACCCGCAGGGTGGCCATGTTGAGCGCGTGCGGCAGCGGGCGATGCGGGGAGAGGACCCGGCCCACCGGCTTGGGGCGGGCTGCCTCCAGCAGGCCGCCGAGGAAGGCCGTGCCGACGGCCAGCGTCAGGTGCACGCCGTCGCAGCCCGGCATGGCCCACCACTCCTCCGCCGCGGTGCCGTCCAGCCAGATCTCGGGGGCGAAGGCGTTGGCGTACGGCAGGCGGGGGTTGCGCTGGTGCGCGGCGAGCGGCACGAGCACGGTGACGCCCGCGGGCAGGGTGGTGCCGTACCAGGAGGTCTCCGTGGTGGTGACCCGGGACAGCGCCGGCACCGGCGGCCACAGGCGCAGCGCCTCGCGCAGGCAGGCCCGCAGGTAGTCGCCGTCGGCGCGGGCCGCCTTGCGGTGGGCCGGGTGGGCGGCGAGCAGGGCGAGCGTCTGCATCAGCCCCGTCGCGGCCACGCCGAGCCCCATCAGCCAGAACGCCGCCTGCATGAGCCCGCGCGACTCGGCCTCCGCGGGGGTCTCCGCGATCAGTCCCGCCAGGCTGCCCGGCTCCGCACGGCGCAGGTGGTCGATGATCCGCGCGTCGTAGCGGCCGGACAGGAGGTCCTGGCGCCGGCTGGCCCGCCGCCGGCCGGCCCGCGTGACGCCCTCCAGCAGCCGGGTGAGCTCCTCGTCGCCGGCCGCGCCGTCGCCGTAGACGCAGCGTCTGGCCACGCGCTGCCAGCGGGCGCCCAGCCGGGCGTGGTCCACCGTGCCTACCATCCCCTGCGCCTCCTCGCGGGCGATCTCGATGAACGCCGGGCGCAGGACGTCGGTCGGCAGGGCGAAGGCGCGCTGGTGCACGGACGGCGCGTAGGAGTCGTCGTCCTCCGCCAGCACGCGCAGGGCGTCGCGCTTGGACAGGACCAGCAGCGCCCGGCCGCCGCGCACGCGGATCAGCACGGGACGGCCGCCGTAGCCGGCCTCCAGGTTCGCCAGCAGGGCGCGGGACCGCAGCAGGTCGCGCCCGGGGGTCACATGCGGGGTGCCCGGCGGCACGAAGGCGGAGGCCAGGCGCAGGCTCTCCAGAGCGGTGGCCCTCGGGAGGCCCCTAGGCACGCGCGGCCTCCCGCCGGTCGGGAACCGTCCGGGTCCAGGCCCGGCGGGGCGGCTTCACGGTGACCGGAGCGGAATGGGCGTTCATAGTCAGAGGTGATCGCCACGAATCCGCGTCCGCAATCACAGGTTTCGGTCACCGGAACACTTTCGGTCACGTCCGTCATGGGTGTTCCGGTGGCCGGAACGCTCAGACGCCGAGCAGCGCGGCCGAGATGGCCTGCGCGGCGCCGCGCACGGAGATGCCGAGCTTGGCCAGCGGCGCGGCCGAGGCGGGCGCGGCCACGCCCAGCGACATGCAGATGCGCCCCCCGGGGCCGAAGACGGGGGCGGCCACGCAGGCCACGCCCTCGGTGTACTCCTCCTGCGCGTACGCCACCCCGTGCCTGCGGACCTGGGCCAGCTCCCGCTCCAGCCCGGCCAGGCTGGTGATCGTCCGGCGGGTCATCCGCTCGAACTCGCCGCGCGCGAGCAGCTCCTGGCGCAGCTTCGGGTCGAAGGCCAGCAGCGTCTTGCCGGTCGCTGTGCAGTGCAGCGGCGCCCGGTCCACGCCGTCGGAGCGGGAGCCGACGCGGTTGTGGCCGTACAGGCGCTCGACGTAGCGGGCCTCCAAGCCCGAGGGTACGGCCAGGTTCACCGTCTGCCTGGTGGTCTCGTACAGGTAGAGCAGGTAGGGGAGCACCGCCCTGCGGCTGCCGGGCACCCGGGCGCGGGCGGTGCCGGCCATCGCCTCCAGCAGCTCGCCCGGCAGGTACGCGTTGCCCGTCCGCCTGGCCAGCTCGCGCGAGCACAGCACGCCCAGGATCCGGTGCGCGGTCGACTTCGGCAGGCCCGTGCTGCGGCAGAGCTGGGACAGGGTGACCGGGCGGGTGGCGGCGCCGAGCGCGAGGAGGAGGTCGATCCCCCGCTCCAGGCTGCCCGGCTGCGTCGCCGCCCGGACGAGGTCGAGGGGTTGATCCTGACTGACCGTTTTGGTCGGCATTGCGGTCCCTTTCGCTTTCCGAGGAGCGGAAGGGGCTTCCCGGGGCTGCGGCTTTACCTTCCTTGCCCTACCCGGCCGCGCCCATCCGCTACCCCGGCTCAGCGAAGACGGATGATCTCCGCGTACACGGAAACCGCCACCTCACCAGGCGTTCTGGCCCCAATGTCCAGACCTGCGGGCACATGTACGCGCTCGCCGCCGTCCACCTGCGCCAGCACCGCCGCCCCGCGTTTGCGGCTGGCGATCAGCCCGACGTACGGCACGCCCTTGGCCAGGGCGTCGCGCAGGACCGGCTCCTCACCCACGCCGTGCGAGGCGACGAGGACCGCCGAGGTGTCGGCCGCGACCGCGGCGAGCGGATCGTCGCTCGCCTCGACCTGGTAGCCCATCGCCCGGCCGACCGAGGCGAAGGCCCGCGCGATGGGGCTGTCGCCGTACACGTGGACCAGCGCCGCGGGCAGCACGGCCTCCAGGAAGATCTCCAGCGTTCCGCCGGACAGGCACGGCTGGCCCACCGCGACCAGCCCGTCCTCCTCGCGCGGCGCGCCCGCCTCCGGGGTGATCCGCAGCAGGGTCGCCCGCCCGGTGTGCCGCAGCAGGCGCAGGCTCTGCGCCCGCACGGTGTCGGCGGCGCACACGCCGCCGACGAACCCCTCGATCGTCCCGTCGGGCAGCACCAGCGCGCGGTCGCCTGCCTTGGCGCTGGTCGGCCGCTGCGCCCGGACGACGGTGGCCAGCACGTACGGCTCCCGCCGCGACCGCAGCGTGGCCACCCTCGCCTCCAGGTCCGCGACCCGGTCCGCCGCCCGGTCCGCCGCCCTGTCCGCCACCGGGGCCCCGCCGCGAGGACGGGGCACCGGCATGCCGATGAACTCGCTCACGGGATGGCCAGGTCCGTGCGGAAGGGGTCGCCGTTGACGACGCGCCACACGTTCGCCGGGGTGAGCGGCATGTCGGCGTGGCGCACGCCGTACGGCTGGAGCGCGTCCACCACGGCGTTGACCACGGCGGCCGGCGACCCGACGGTGGCCGACTCACCGACACCCTTCGCGCCGATGGGGTGCGTGGGCGAGGGCGTCACGGTCTCGCCCAGCTCCCACGACGGGCACTCCATCGAGGTCGGCAGCAGGTAGTCCATGAACGACGCCCCCAGGTGGTTGCCGTCCTCGTCGAACGCCATCACCTGCATGAGCGCCATCCCGACCCCGTCGGCCAGGCCGCCGTGGATCTGGCCCTCGACGATCATGGGGTTGATCCGCACCCCGCAGTCGTCCACCGCCACGAACCTGCGCACCTTCACCTGCCCGGTCCCGGGGTCCACGTCCACGACGCAGATGTACGCGCCGAACGGATAGGTCAGGTTGGGCGGGTTGTAGACCGTCGTCGCGTCCAGGTGGCCTTCGACGCCTTCCGGCAGCTCCAGGTTCGAGTGCGCGGCCAGGGCGATCTCGACGAGGGACCTGCCGGCGGACGGGTCGCCGACGACGGACCACCGGCCGTCGGCCCACTCCAGGTCGTCCGCGGAGGCCTCCAGCATGGCCGCCGCCACGATCTTGGCCCGGTCCCGCACCTTCCTGGCCACGATGACCGCGGCGGCGCCGGAGACGGGGGTGGAGCGGGAGCCGTACGTGCCCAGGCCGAACGGCGTCTGGTCGGTGTCGCCGTGCACCACCTCCACGTCGTCGGCCGGGATGCCCAGCTCATGCCCGACGATCTGGGCGAACGTCGTCTCGTGCCCCTGGCCCTGCGACTGGCACGAGACCCGCAGCACCGCCTTGCCCGTCGGATGCACCCGCAGCTCCGCGCCGTCGGCCATGCCGAGGCCGAGGATGTCCATGTGCTTGCGCGGGCCCGCCCCGACGGCCTCGGTGAAGAAGCTGATGCCGATGCCCATCAGCTCGCCCCTGGCCCGCTTGTCGGCCTGCTCGGCGCGCAGCTTGTCGTACCCGGCCATGTCCATGGCCAGGCGCAGCGCCTTGGGGTAGTCGCCGGAGTCGTACTCCCAGCCGGTGGGGGAGGTGTACGGGAACTGCTCCGGCTTGAGCAGGTTGCGCATCCGCACCTCGGCCGGGTCCAGGCCCAGCTCGGCGGCCAGCACGTCCACCATGCGCTCGACCAGGTAGACGGCCTCGGTGATGCGGAAGGAGCAGGCGTAGGCGACGCCGCCGGGCGCCTTGTTGGTGTAGACGCCGGTGACCTCGCAGTGGGCGGCCTCGATGTCGTACGAGCCGGAGAAGACGTGGAAGAACCCGGCGGGGAACTTGGTCGGCTGCGCCGTGCCGTTGAACGCGCCGTGGTCGGCCAGCACCTTCACCCTGATCGCCTGGATCCGGCCGTCGCGGGTCGCGGCCACCTCGCCGCGCATGTGGTAGTCGCGGGCGAAGGCGGTGCTCATGAGATTCTCGGAGCGGTCCTCCATCCACTTGACCGGCTTGCCGGTGACGATCGAGCCGACGATCGCACACACATATCCTGGATAAATCCCGACTTTGCCGCCGAAACCGCCGCCGATGTCCGGCGAGATCACCCGGATCTTGTGCTCGGGCAGCCCCGCCACCATCGCGTACAGCGTCCGGTGCGCGTGCGGCGCCTGCGTGGGGCACCAGACGGTGAGCTTGCCGGTGACCTTGTCGAAGTCGGCGAGCGCCCCGCAGGTCTCCAGCGGGGCCGGGTGGACGCGCGGATACAGCATGTCCTGCGCGACCGTGACCTCGGCCTGCTCGAAGATCGCGGTCGTCCGCTCCTTGTCGCCGGCCTCCCAGTCGAAGATGTGGTTGTCCGTACGGCCCTCCAGGTCGTCCCTGATCACCGGCGCGCCGGGGTCGAGGGCCTGGCGGGCGTCGATGACGGCGTCGATCGGGTCGTACTCGACGTCGATGAGCTCCAGCGCGTCGCGGGCCGAGTAGGCGTCCTCGGCCACCACGAACGCGACCTCCTGCCCTTGGAAGCGCACCTTGTCCGTGGCCAGCACGGCCTGCGTGTCCTGCGACAGGGTGGGCATCCAGGCCAGGTTCAGGCCGGCCAGGGTCTCGCCGGTGATGACGGCCTTGACCTTCGGGTGCGCCTCGGCGGCCGAGGTGTCGATCGAGACGATCCTGGCGTGCGCGAACGGGCTGCGCAGCACGGCCCCGTACAGCATGCCGGGCAACCGGACATCGTCGGTGTAGTTGCCGCGTCCCCGGATGAAACGGGCGTCCTCTTTGCGGTGCATTCGGCCGTAACTCATGCGTTCTTCGCCTCCGCCTCGGCTGCCCATCGGATCGAGCGGACGATGTTCTCGTAGCCGGTGCACCGGCAGAGCTGCCCCGAGATGGCCTCGCGGATCTCCGCCTCGCCGGGGTCGGGCACGCGGTCGAGCAGCGCCCGCGCGGTCAGCAGCATGCCCGGCGTGCAGAACCCGCACTGCAGCCCGTGGCACTCCACGAACCCCTTCTGCACCGCGTCCAGCTCCCCGTCCCGCTCCAGGCCTTCGACGGTGGTCACCTCGTGCCCGTCGGCCATGACGGCGAGCACCGTGCACGACTTGACGGGCACGCCGTCCAGTCGCACCGTGCAGACGCCGCAGTTGGAGGTGTCGCAGCCCCAGTGGGTGCCGGTCAGGTCCAGCTCGTCGCGCAGGAAGTGCACGAGCAGCAGCCTCGGCTCGACGTCCCTGGTGTACGGCTGCCCGTTCACGGAGACCGTGATGCGCATGTCAGATCCTCCCTGCTGCGGCGGCCAGCGCGCGCCGGGTGAGCTCGGCGGCCAGGTGGCGCTTGTAGTCGGCGGGCCCGCGCTGGTCGGCGTGCGGTTCGCAGTGCTCGGCGGCGATCCTGCCCGCCTCCGCGAACGCCTCGTCGCCCGGCGGGCTCCCGGTGAGGCTGGCCTCCGCCTCGGGTGCGCAGAAGTGCGCGGCGCCGACCGCGGTCAGGCCGATGCCGGCCCGCGTGATCACGCCGTCCGCGACGCTGAGGACCGCGCCGGCCGCCGCCACCGGCCAGTCGCCGACCCGCCGCTCGACCTTCTCGTACGCGCTGCCGGTGCCCGCCACGACCGGCACGCGGAGCTGGAGCAGCAGCTCGCCCGGCCCGACGGCGGTCTCGTACGGGCCCTCGTGGAACTGCCTGATCGGCACGGTACGCGTCCCGCCCGTGCCCTGGATGACGGCCGAGGCCCGCAACGCGGAGAAGACGGCCGACAAATCCTCAGAAGGGTCGCCCTGGCAGAGCGAACCACCTACGGTCCCCCGATTTCTGACTATCGGATCGGCAATAACTCGCTCCGCATCACGAAATATCGGGAAAAGGTCGGTGGCGGTGGTGCTGTTGAGCAGCTCTGTGTGCCGCACCAGTGCGCCGATGACCAGCTCGTCGCCCTCGACGGAGATCTGGCCGAGCTCGGACAGGCCGTTGATGTCGATCAGCGCCTCGGGCTGGGCCAGGCGCAGCTTCATCATCGGGATGAGGCTGTGACCGCCTGCGACGATCCTGGCTTCGGGACCGTACCGCTCGAGGAGCTCGATCGCGTGCGGCACGCTGTCGGCTCTTTCGTATTCGAACCTTGCGGGAACCTGCATGACTGCACATTGCTGTCATCCGATTTGTCGCGACAATCCGTAAATAAGGGATTCCTTAATACGGTCCGGGGATCTAAGAATGTGGAGTGACACTCAGCCAGCTCGGCGCGTTCGTCTTCGTCGCCCGCCTGGGCTCGGTCAAGGCGGCGGCGCGGGCGCTCGGCGTGAGCGAGCCCGCGGTCTCCCAGTCGCTGGGCCAGCTCCGCAGACACCTCGGGGACCCGCTGCTGACACGGGCCGGCGACCGGATGGTGCTGACGGAGGGCGGGCGGCGGCTGCTCGGCATCGCCGCCCAGATCGTCGCGCTGGGCGCGGAGGCGGTGGCCGCCGTCCAGCCGGGACACCCGGCCCGGCTGCACGTGGTGATGGACGCCGGCCTCGCCGAGTACGTGGCGGGCCCGCTGCTCTGCCTGTTCACCCAGCGCAAGTCGATGGACGCCTCCACCGGCGTGGCGGGGACCGCCGAGGTGCCGCTGCTGCTGGCCAGCCGCCTGGCCGACGTCGCGCTCGGGGCCCAGCCGGCGGGGGAGGGCCTGGTGAGCCGGCCCGTGCTGCGCTGCCACCTCATCGTGGTCGGCTCGCCGCGCGGGCGCAGGGACCACTGGCTGGTCGGCCCCTCGGGCACCGACCCGGCCGGTGACACCAGCCGGCTGCTGCGGCTGCTGCGGGTGCCGGAGTCGCAGGTGCGGGTCTTCGCGAACCAGACGGCCGCGTGGAAGGCGGCCGCCGAGGGCGCCGGGGTCGCGCCCGCCACGGCGCACCTGGTGGCCTCGCAGTTACGCAGGGGCGAGCTGGTGGCCATCGACACCGCGGCCACCCCGCTGCCCGCCTACTGGTACGCCACCACGCTGGAGCCCTCGGCCCGCTCGGCCGGCGCCGGCACGTTCCTGGACTTCCTCACCACGCCGGCGGCCACCCAGATCATGCGCACCCCGGACGACGGCATCCCCCGCAGCCGCTTCCGCCCTCCGGTGCACGTGTCGATCTGGAGCTGATCGTCAGCGGAGCTCGATCTGGAGCGGATCGTCAGCGGAGCGCGGCGGCCTCCGAGGCCAGCTTCTCCACCCGGCCCCAGTCGCCCGCCGCGAGGGCGTCGGCCGGGGTCAGCCAGGTGCCGCCGACGCAGCCCACGTTCGGCAGCGCCAGATAGTCGGGCGCGGTGCTCACCTTGATCCCGCCGGTCGGGCAGAACCGGACGTCCGGCAGCGGCCCGCCCAGCGACTTCAGGTAGGGGACGCCGCCGGCCGCCTCGGCGGGGAAGAACTTCAGCTCCTTGATCCCCCGCTCGGCCAGCGCCATCACCTCCGACACGGTGGCGGCTCCCGGCAGGTACGGGACGCCGCTGGAGTCGAGCGCCTCGACCAGCGACAGGGTCGTGCCGGGGGAGACCAGGAACTTGGCCCCCGCCGCCACGGACGCCGAGATGTCGCCGGTGGTGCGGATCGTCCCCGCGCCCACGGTCGCCTCCGGGACCTCGTCGGCGATCCTGGCGATGGCCTCGCGCGCCGCCGGAGTGCGCAGGGTCACCTCGATGACCGGCAGACCCCCGGCGACCAGCGCGCGGGCCAGCGGGACGGCGGTCTCGACGTCCTCGATCACCACGACGGGGATCACTGGGGCGAGATCGAGCAGGCTCATGGATTCGTACTCCTCATCGGCCCGCGAAGGGGCCTTCCGTATTCAGGGCGGTATTCGGGGCCGTCCGGACAGCGCGAGACAGCCGTTGTCAGCCCACCAGCTCCGAGCTGGCCCGCTGGCTCAGCCAGGCGGCCGCGCCGGTCAGCGCCGGTTGGGGCGCGACGATCAGCGCGGTCCCGATGGCCGCTAGATATTCGGACATGTCGGGATTGGCGGCGAACCGCGTGCGGAAGCCACTGGTGCGTACGCGTTCCACGATACGTGGCAGCACTCCGCCGCCCAGGTACACCCCACCCCGTGCGCCGAGCGTCAGCGCCACGTTGCCGGCGAAGCTGCCCAGCAGCCCGCAGAACACCTCGACCGTCTCCGCGCACAGCGAGTCGTCCAGCCTGGCCACGATGTCGGAGGCGGTCAGCTCGGGCGCGCCGACGCCGTTGACCTGGGCCAGCGCCCGGTGCAGCCGGACCAGGCCCGGCCCGGACAGGACGTGCTCGGCCACCACGTGCGGCAGCCCCTGCGACTGCAGGGCCTGGACGATCTCCAGCTCCCTGCGCTCGACGATCGGCACCGTGACGTGCCCGCCCTCGCCGGGGATCGGCGTCCAGCCCTTCTCGGACGGCACCAGCCCGCCGACGCCGAGCCCGGTCCCCGGGCCCAGCACGGCCTTGACGCCGTGGCCGGGCTCCGGGCCGCCCAGCGACACCAGGTCGTCGCCCTCCAGGTGCGGCAGCGACACGGCCAGCGCCTCGAAGTCGTTGAGCAGGCGGACGAACGGCACGTCGAGATCGCGTACGGACCCGGCCCACGTCGAGTTCGTGAGCCGGTAGCGGTCGCCGTCGATCGGCCCCGCCACGGCCAGGCAGGCCGCCCCCGGCCGCACTCCGCCCGCGTGTTCCGCGAGATAGGCGGCTACGGCTTCGGGGAGGGTGGCATAGTCGGCCCCGGCCAGGACCGCGACGTTCGACGGCCGCGCTCCCAGCGAGGTGACCAGGCCGAATCGGGCGTTGGTCCCCCCGATGTCGGCGACGAGCCACGGAAGGTCAAAGGCACTCACGCATACCTCCGGCATTCAGGGCGGCGTCAAGATCGCTCGCCGTACCCCGAAGAATGCCACGGACGCGCACACCGTCCCAGAGCGGGTCGTGAGCGACGCCCCACACGTAGGCGGTCACCGCATCAGCCCGGCGGGCCGCGCGCCGACCGGCGCGCCCGTCTCCAGGTGCGAGGCGCCCGCCTCGGCGGGGAAGCCGAGCCCGGGGCCGTGGTGCGGCGACTCGGCGCCGGCCACCCCGAAGATCCCGGCGCCCTGCTCCGCGTGCCCCGCCATCCGGCGGAAGACCGAGAACAGCTCGCGCCCCGTCCCGACCCACTGCGCGTCGCTCAGCGGCCGGCCCTCGGGCGTCCGCCTGGCCAGCTCCTCGGCCGGCACCAGCAGCTCCAACGTCCCGGCCGCCGAGTCCAGCCTGATGATGTCGCCCTCGCGCACCAGCGCGATCGGCCCGCCGTCGGCCGCCTCCGGTGAGAGGTGGATGGCCGCGGGCACCTTGCCCGAGGCGCCGGACATGCGCCCGTCGGTGACGATCGCCACCCGCTGGCCCCTGTCGAGCAGCACGGCCAGCGGCGGCGTGAGCTTGTGCAGCTCCGGCATGCCGTTCGCGCTCGGCCCCTGGTAGCGGATGACCGCCACGAAGTCCTGCCCGTCCAGCTCGCCGGCCTCGAACGCGCGCAGCAGATCGAGCTGGTCGTCGAAGACCTTGGCCGGAGCCTCGATCACCAGGTGCTCCGGCTTGACCGCGGAGACCTTGCTGACCGCGCGGCCCAGGTTGCCCTCCAGCATGTGGATCCCGCCGTCGGCCGAGAACGGCCGCGCGACCGGACGCAGCACGTCCAGGTCGGAGCTGCCGCCGGTGACCGGCGACCAGACCAGCTCGCCGCCGACCAGCTCGGGAGCCTCGCGGTAGCGGTCGAGCCCGGGCCCGGCCACGGTCAGCACGTCGGCGTGCAGCAGCCCCTCGTCCAGCAGGTCGCCGATGAGGACCTGCATGCCGCCGGCGTCGCGGAAGTGGTTCACGTCCGCCTGACCGTTGGGGTAGATCTTGGTGAGCGACGGCACCACCGGCGACAGCCGGGCCAGGTCGTCCCAGGTCAGTACGATGCCCGCGGCCGCCGCCATGGCCACCAGGTGCAGCGTGTGGTTCGTGGAGCCGCCGGTGGCCAGCAGGGCGACGCAGGCGTTCACGATGGACTTCTCGTCGACCAGCTCACCGATCGGCGTGTACTCGGAGCCGTGCGCGGTGATCTCCACCGCCCGCCGCCCGGCCGCCTCGGTGAGCGCGTGGCGCAGCTCGGTGTGCGGGTTGACGAACGTCGAGCCCGGCAGATGCAGGCCCATGACCTCCATCAGCGCCTGGTTGGAGTTCGCGGTGCCGTAGAAGGTGCAGGTGCCGGGGGAGTGGTACGACTTGGCCTCGGCGTCGAGCAGCTCGTCCCTGCCCACCTTGCCCTCGGCGAAGAGCTGGCGGGTGCGGGCCTTGACCTTGTTCGGCAGGCCAGAGGCCATCGGCCCGGCCGGCACGAAGATCGCCGGCAGGTGCCCGAAGTGCAGCGCCCCGATGAACAGCCCCGGCACGATCTTGTCGCACACGCCCAGCAGCAGCGACGAGTCGAACATGTCGTGCGACAGCGCGATCGCCGCCGCCATGGCGATCACGTCGCGGCTGTAGAGCGACAGCTCCATGCCTGCCCGGCCCTGCGTGATGCCGTCGCACATCGCCGGCACGCCGCCCGCCACCTGCGCCACGCCGCCCGCCTTGCGCACGGCCGCCTTCAGCTCCGGCGGGTACGTCTCATACGGCTGGTGGGCGGAGAGCATGTCGTTGTAGCTGGTCACGATGGCCACGCCGGGCTTGGCCGTGCCGCGCAGGGCCGGCTTGTCCTCGGCGGAGGCCGCCGCGAAACCGTGCGCCAGGTTCGCGCAGCCGAGGTGCGCCCGCGCGGGGCCCTTCGCCCGCGCGGCCTCGCCGTCGCGCCTGATCCGGTTCAGGTACACGGCCCGGCTGGCGGCGCTCCGCTCGGCGATGCGGTCGGTGATGTCCTGGATGACGGGATTCACTTTTCCTCCTCGTGCCAAGCGCGACCGCTGCGGCCGAGCAGTTCGTGGGCTCCCGCGGGGCCGGTGGTCCCCGCGGGGTAGGGCTCGGGCAGCTCGGCGGACGACTCCCAGGCCGCCAGGATCGGGTCGATCCAGCGCCAGGCCGCCTCCACCTCGTCGCGGCGCATGAACAGCGTCGGGTTCCCGGCCAGCACGTCGGTCAGCAGCCGCTCGTACGCCTCGGGCACCCGCGCCGTGAACGTCTTGCCGAAGCTCAGCGACATCGGCACCGGCTTCAGCGTCACCTCGCCCGCACCCGGCTCCTTGGCCATGATGTGCAGCTCGATGCCCTCCTCCGGCTGCAGCCGCAGCACCAGGCGGTTCGGCGCGCCGCCGGGGAAGATGGAGTGCGGCACGTCCTTGAACTGCACCACGATCTCCGACCTGCGGTGCGGCATCCGCTTGCCGGTGCGCAGGTAGAACGGCACCCCGGCCCATCGCCAGTTCTTGACCTCGGCCCTGATCGCGGTGAACGTCTCCACCCGCCGCGAGGCCTCCGTCGTCGGCGTGGAGGCGGGCTCGTCGAGGTAGCCCGGCATGCCGCCGGCCTCGACGTACTGGCCGCGCACGGTGAACCGGTCCGCCTCCGTGCCCGTGATCGGCCGCAGTGCCTGCAGCACCTTGACCTTCTCGTCGCGGATGGCCTCGCGGTCGTTGCGGGCCGGCGGCTCCATCGCGGTCAGCGTGAGGAGCTGGAGCAGGTGGTTCTGCACCATGTCACGCAGCGCGCCCGCGTGGTCGTAGTAGCCGCGGCGGCCGGGCGTCCCGACGGTCTCGGCGGCGGTGATCTGGACGTGGTCGATCCAGAGGGAGTTCCAGATCGGCTCCAGGAAGGCGTTGGCGAAGCGCAGGACCAGGAGGTTCTGGACGGTCTCCTTGCCCAGGTAGTGGTCGATGCGGAAGATCTGGTGCTCGCCGAAGATGGCGCCGACCTCGTCGTTGATCCGTTGCGCGCTCGGCAGGTCGTTGCCCAGCGGCTTCTCCAGCACCACGCGCGAGCGCGGCGTCACCAGCCCGGCCTCGTCCACCCCCCGGCAGAAGGGCCCGAACGTCCTGGGCGGGCTGGCCAGGTAGAACACCCGGTCGCGCTGCTCGTGCCCGGCCAGCAGCCTGGTCAGCGCGCCCCAGCCGGACCTGTCCGCGTCTTTTCCGTGGTCGCCCACGTCCACCGACACGTGGTGCAGGCGGCCGAGGAAGCGCTGCCAGACGGCGGGGTCGTCGATCGGGACCTGGTCGCGTACTTCGGCGTCCACCTTGCCGCGGAAGTCCGCGTCGGTCAGCCCGCCCCTGGACATGGCGATGACGCGGGTCTCCGGGGAGAGCCGGCCGTCCCTGTCGCTGTGATAGAGCGCCGGGATCAGCTTGCGCATGGACAGGTCACCGGTCCCGCCGAAGACGACGAGATCGGCGGTGTGCGAGCCGGATTCGGGTGAGGTCGAGAGGGGGGACACGGTGGTGAGCTCCGATGATCTACCGAAGGAAGGACAGAACGGACACTAACGAGAGTTCGGGTCTTAGACAAGCAGAGTTTTGACATGTGAGATGAAAAAGTAGCTACTTTTCATTACCTAAGCCCATGTGGTTCACTTAACCGATGCCACGACGTACCGCTGCGACCCTTGCCACAAGTGGCGAGGTGCTCCGCCTCATCCGCACAGGAGAGGCCGTGACGCGGGCCGATCTCGGCCGGGTGACCGGCCTGTCGCGCCCCGCGGTCCAGCTGCGCGTCGGCGAGTTGCTCGAACGCGGGCTGGTCCTGGAGCGCACCGACGCTCCTTCCACCGGGGGGCGGCCGCCGGTCAGGCTGGAGTTCAACGCCACCGGCGGCGTGGTGCTGGTGGCGGCGCTCGGCGCCAGCCGCACGCGCGTCGCGGTGTGCGACCTGTCCGGGCGGGAGCTGGAGGGCCGCGACTTCGCGATGGACGTGGAGCAGGGGCCCGACGTCGTGCTGCCGCTGCTCATGGACACCTGGGACGACCTGCTCGGCGACCGGCCCCGCTCGCTGATCAGAGGCGTCGGGATGGGCATGCCGGCCACGGTGGAGTTCGCGCAGGGACGCACGGAGAGCGCTCGCGTGATGGCCTCCTGGACCGGCGTGGTGATCCCGCCGATCATCTCCGCGCGGTTCCCCGTGCCCGTGCTGGTGGACAACGACGTCAACGTGCTGGCCATCGGCGAGCACCGCGGCGCCTACCCCGACCTCGACGACCTCATGTTCGTCAAGATCTCGACCAGGATCGGCGCGGGCGTGATCGCCGGCGGCGGGATCCTGCGCGGCGCGATGGGCGCGGCGGGCGAGATCGGGCACATCCCGGTGCTGGACGGCGGCGGGGTGCTGTGCCGCTGCGGCAACACCGACTGTGTCGACTCCGTGGCCAGCGGCACCGCGCTGCTGCGTGACCTGCGCGCGCGGGGCAAGGACGTCAAGACGATCGCGGACGTGACCGCGCTGGTGCGGGCCGGCGACGCCGAGACCATGGCCACGGTGCGCGAGGCCGGGCGCAGGATCGGCGAGGTGCTGGCCGGGGCGGTCAACATCCTCAACCCCTCGGTGGTCGTGCTGGGCGGGGACATGGCGGAGGCGTTCGGGCCGCTGGTGTCGAGCATCCGCGAGGTCGTCTACCGCCGGTCCACGGCGCTGGCGACCCGGCGGCTGCGCATCGAGCCGAGCCGGCTGGGTGCGGCGGCGGGCATCAGCGGGTGCGCGGTGATGGTGCTGGACCACGTGCTGTCGCCGGACGCGGTGGACGAGACCATGACGGTCTCCGCCCTGCGCCGCGACCGCGGCCTGGCCGTCTCCGGCTGACGCGACCGCGGCCTGGCCCCTCGCCGGCTGCGGCTACCTTGGACCGGCCGCCTCCAGCCGACGCCGCCTCTCCCGCAGATCCCAGCGCGGTTCGTCGCTCTCCTGCCCTTCCGGCAGCGTCTCGAACGGCTGCCCGCCCGCCGGAGCCAGCTCATGGCGGGCCGGCGCCGCCATGGCTCGTTGCGGGTCATGGCGTGCTCGTACATCACCACGTCGGCGGCGGCCCGCCCATGCAGGTCCGGCCGCCGGTGGGTCTGCGCGAAATGCCCGGGTGAGACCCGCGCGCCCAGCCGCGCCACGCCGGTGTGCGCGATCGGCTCGCCCGCGAGCAGCCGCGGGCGCAGCAGCCCGGTCAGCTCCAGGTCCTCGCAGGTCACCACCCTCTTTCCGGTACGCCCGCGAGCAGCCGCATGCGGACGTTCTGCTCCTTCGGCGCCCGCTCGGGCAGCCCTGCCCGCTCGAACCTCTCCAGCCGCGTGACCGCCGACTGATACGCCCCGGACAGCGCGTCGTTGTTCGCCGATCGCTGCCGGAGCGTGTGGACCAGCCCGCGCAGCCGCGCCCGCTCGTCCTCCCAGCGCTGCCGCCGCTCCTCCAGCCGCCGCCGGTTTCCCGGGCACAGCGGCCAACCGCCGGCTCAGCTGATGAATCCACCCCTATCCATCAAGAAACGTTCACCTACCCCGAAGGCCCCTTCACTTGATGCTGCACAACCGTGCAGTATGTTGTCCAGGCAGACAGCAAATTGCATGCGCAGACAGGAGTCAGCCGACCTATGACCCCCGGCAATGAGCCAGATCCCGAGGACCTCACCGCCCGTGCCCGGATCAGGGAAGCCGCGGTCAAGCTCTTCGGCGAGCTCGGGTTCGAGCGCACCACCTTCCGTGGCATCGCCGAGCTCGCCGGCGTGGCGCCCTCGCTCGTACGCCACCATTTCGGCTCCAAGCAGAGCCTGCGGGACGAGTGCGACAAGCAACTGATCAAGACCTTCCGGCGGCTCAACGAGCGCGTCGAGACCGCCGGCCTCGACGCGGCCCCCCGCGTGCGGCCCTCCGCCGAGCTCGGCCCCTACCAGCGCTACCTGGCCCGCGCCCTGAGCGAGGGGGCGGCCACGGAGCTGTTCGAGGAGTTCATACGGATCCATGAGCAGTGGCTCGCGCGCGAGGACCTGACCAGGGATGTTCCCCCGCAGGCCGACCTGAGAGCGCGCGCGGCGGTGCGCACGGCGATGACGCTGTCCGTCGCGGTCCTCCACGACCACGTCTCCCGCACCATGGACGCCGATCTGACCAGCCCGCAAGGAGAGCTACGGCTGTTGCGGGCCCTACTCGACGTGCACTCCCGACCTCTGCTCACACCACAGGAGGCCGCCGCGGCCGGCGACGCCCTCGATCGAGGAGAAGTGCCATGAACAGGACCGACACCCACTTCACCGGCATCCGCAACAGCGCGTTCGTCACGCTCTACGCACGCTGGCGTGACAGCCTGGACCGGCGCTCGATCCTGCGCGACTCCTGGGCGGGCGGCGTGGTGGAGCGGCTGAGCTTCGACTTCACCCAGTTCGCACGGCTTCGCTACACCCGCTTCACCATCGCCGCCCGCTCCCGTCTGCTGGACGAGTGGGTACGGCGCTTCCTGCCGGACAACCCCGGCGCGGCGGTGCTGGACGTCGGATGCGGGCTCGACAGCCGCGTCTTCCGCGTCGATCCGCCGCCCGGGCACCCCTGGTACGACGTCGACTTCCCCGACATGATCGCCCTCAGGGACAGCCTCTACCCGAAGCGGCCCGACCACACCAGTGTCGGGGCCGGCGTCGCGGATCCCGGCTGGCTGGAACGCATCCCCGGTGACCGGCCCGTGATCGTCGTGGCCGACAGCCTGTTCATGTTCCTGCCCGAGGACGAGCTCCGGCGGCTCCTCCACCGGGTCGCCGACCACTTCCCCAGCGGAGAGGTCGTGTTCACCGCGTACTCGTCCCTGGTCAAGCGGCGAGAGGCCAAGAAGGGGTTGCCGCCGTTCTTCGAGCGCAACGACATCAAGATGCGGTGGACCCACGACGGGCCGGACGACGTCGCCCGCCTCGACGACCGGCTGCGCCAGGTAGAGCAGCACAGCCAGACCGAGCTGCGACTGCACCGGGGCGCACCGCTGTATGACAAGCTGATGTGCGCGCTCGTCAACCTCTCCCGCTCCGGGCGGCTGGCCGGGACCGTGCTCCGCTACCAGTTCTGAAGAGGCCTCCCGGCCCCCACGCCCACCCTCGCCCCAGGGACCGCCCTCGGCTCTTTCGGCAGCACCTTCACACCGCACACACTCGGTCCCCGCCTGGGCCCCTATGCTTTCGCGTTCCCCGCTCGCGTTCCCCGCTCGCGTTCGACCCCCGCCCAGGCGCCCTCGCGCCTGGCCGCTGCCTTCATGCGTTCGGCCCCGCTCATGCGCTCGCCCGCCGGGGCCGCGTGTCCGGCCTACCGCCACCCGCCTGGCCCCGCCGCCTGCCCCGACGCCTGGCACTCCTGTGCGCGGCCTTACGCGTCCCCAACCGCTGGGTGCCGTTGAGTGAGCGCGGCTCCGTCGGCCTTGCCGAGCGGCGTGCCGTCGGCTGTTCGGTCCGGTATCCGGTAGTTCGCGCGCCGCGCCGACCTTCCGGGCATGCCGAACGGGCCTGCCCGGGTCGATCCGAGGGCAGGCCCGCAGGGGAGAGGGGGATTCAGCGGGCGTCTCACGCCCCGGGACGGCGGCACCGTCGCGGACGCTCGTCCGCTCAGTGGGCGGGGTGCTCGGCGGCGTCCTCGCGAGCCTGCCTGGGCAGCAGCAACCCGGCCAGGAAGGTCACGGCGATCATGCCCCCCGTCACCCACAGCGTGACCTGGACGCTCCCGGTGCCGAAGTAGACCGTCCCGAGCAGCGCCACGCCCAACGCACTGCCCACCTGCTGCAACGCCGTCAGGGTGCCGGAAGCGGAGCCTGTCTCCGCCGGCTCCACCGCCGCCATCACGATGCTGAAGTACGGGCTCATGATCAGGCCACTGCCCAGCCCGGCCACCGCCAGAGCCGGAGCGAGCTGCCAGGGGGAGACCCCGGGAGAGGCGATGACGATCACACCGGCCACCCCGAGAGCCATGACGACGGCCCCCGCGAGGAGGACCCTGCGGCCGTACTTCCTGGAGACCTGCGCGACGCCCATGCCCGCGATCATGCCGAGCGACGAGGGCACGCCGGTCAGCGCCGCCTTGAGGGGAGAGTAGCCCAGGCCGATCTGGGTGTAGAGCCCGACCACCAGCAGGAACCCGGCGAATGCGGCGAAGTAGATCGTGCCGGTCGCCATGCCGGAAACGAATGCCCGCTTCCCGAACAGGCTCGGCGCCACCAGCGGGTCACCGCCGCGCCCTGCCCTGCGCCGCTCATGCGCCGCGAAGACCACGAACACCACCGCGGAGGCCGCCATCAGCCCGAACGTCCACGCGGGCCACCCGAGCTCGCCACCCTGCACCAGCGGGAACACGATCAGGACGGTGCCGATGGAGGCGAGCACCGCGCCCGGCAGGTCGAGCCGCACGCCCCGCACGGGCCGTGAGGCGGGCAGGAACCGCAGGGCGGCCAGCGCCGCGCCGGCGCCGATGGGCAGGTTGATCAGGAAGATCAGCCGCCAGTCGATGCTGGTCAGCGCGCCCGCCAGAATCGGCCCGCCCACCGCGGACAGCCCCATGACCGGCCCGAACAGGCCGAACGCGGTCTGCAGCTCCTTGGGCGGGAACATCTCCTTCATCATCCCCATCCCCTGCGGGATCATCGCCGCCCCGAACAGCCCCTGCACGATCCGCGCCGCGATGATCGTCTCGGAGGAGAAGGTGAGCGCGCAGAGCAGCGACCCGATGGTGAACCCGGTGACGCCGATGAGGAACATGCGCTTCCGGCCCACGATGTCACCCAGCCGCCCGCCGGTCAGCAGGCCCGCGGTCATGGCCAGGGTGTAGGCGGCGCCGAGCCACTGGATGAGCGAGGTGCCGCCGCCGAGCTCGGCTCGCATGGTCGGGCCCGCGACGTTGGTGACGGTGGCGTCGAGCAGTTCCATCACCGATCCGGCGAGGATCACCGCGAGGGCCGGCCAGCGCCACTTGTAGAGGCCCTGCTCGACGGGTGTGCCGGTGGCGGGCGTCGTGGCGGTGAGGGCCGGTTCTGCGGGTGTCCGCACCGGGCGGGTGTCGAGGGCGGTCATCTCTGCCTCCAGATCGGAACGGCTTGTTCTGTTCCAGAATAGCAGAACGGAATGCTTCATTCCATAAGGCAGTCCAAGATCTTCACCCGGAAACCGGTCAAGGGGGCGCGTCGTCACGGCGAGCGACCCGTGAGCCTTCACGACCGGCCATGACGGGCGGCCACTGGGTGCGGCGCGTGCGGTGACCTTGGCCCGCCGTAACAAGGAGGGGGTGTGGGTTGTCGACAAGGAGGGGGTGTGGGTTGTCACGAGAGCGGGGCGTGGGGGTGGCGGCCAGCGCGAACCGGTGGTGTCGCGGTTCGGCAAGCTGGGGCTACGGACAGGTACGGGTACGCGTGCGGGGCTGGGCGTCAGGCTGTGGCGGGCGTGGGGTCAGGTCTGGGGGCGGTGGGTCTTGCTTGCGGAGGTTTTCGTCCGGCCCGGTGGTGTGTGCCTGACCTCGGCGTTGGCGCCGATCTCGCCTGACGGCTCGATCGAGGACGGCGCGCCGGACGCGGTGGGCTGGTGGGTGGTCCGCTTCGTCGTCGGGGTCGCGGCGGAGCCCGGCGCCGGCGCCACCGCCTGGCCGTGCTTGGACGTCGGCATCGGTGAGACGGCGGACGTCTCGGCGGCGAACGTGCGGCCAGGCGACTTACGCGAGGCGGCGGGCGTTCGGGAGTCGGCGGGCGGGTCCGAGGCCGGCCTGCCCGCGGCTGGACCCCCAGGCCCGGACGGCGTGCTTGAGGTGGCGGGCGTGTTCGCGCCGGCGACCGTGCCGGATGCGGTGGGCAGCGCAGAACGGCCGGGTGCGGTGGAGAAGTGCCGCGTCGGCGTGGGCTTGACGAGGGCGGATGCCTCGGGCATGCCGTTCCCTTCGCCCGGCCAGTCGGCCGCGTCAAGTGTCCGCATGGTGGACGATCCGCCGATCAGCACGGCGGCCATGGCGAGCATCAGCGTGCCGATCAGTACGCCGGTGGCCATCAACGCCTGGCGGCCCCGCTCGGCCGGCACGCCCAGCTCGGCGCCCGCCCCCACTGCGGCCCGCGTGCCCGGCCCAGCGCCCGGTCCAAAGCCCGTTTCAGTACCCGGCCCAATGCCCGGTCCGAAGCCCGTGTCGGCGCCTGGTCCAGTGCCCAGTCCAGCGCTCGCCTCGGTGCCCATGCCGAGCCCAGGACCATGTCCAGCGCTGAGCTCAGCGCCATGCCCAGCGGCTGTGCCCAGCTCGGCGTCCATCCCCACGTGGGCATAGGGGTCCGGGTCGCGCGTGACCGGGTCGATGTCCGTGACCGGGTTGGTGAACTCGCCGCCGGGGTCGCCGGGCTCGGCCTGGGGTCGGTGCGTTCGGGTCACGGTTCAAATGTAGAGACGCAAGCGCACTCATCGGGCCATGTATAGGTATGTCCCGATAAATCATAGACAACCGTGATCATCTACGGCCGAAGCTCACCACTCGGCGAAGGACCCGGCCGCATGCCGCCAGACCTCGTTCCGCCCAGCATGTCCCGACCCGGCCGCCTTCCGCTCCGTCATCGGGGGATCGACATCGGCGCAAAAACGGTCAGCAGGTGCACAGCAGGCCGCGCATCGCCGTCTCCAAGCAGAGCTCCGAATGCGCGGGGATCGGCCAGGGGAAACGGATGAGCGACTCGTCCACCCGCACGGTCGCGCCGAAGCGGTCCAGCTCCCACAGCCACACCTCGCCCGCCTGCTCGCCGAGCTGCCGGGACACGCCCGCGGTGAGCTGCGGCCGGTGCGAGGCGTTGACGTGGGCGAGCACCCGCTCGGCCGTCTCGGCCAGCGGGTCGGGGGCCGCGCCCAGGTAGTCGTCGGCGTCCAGCAGCCCGGACTCCTGCCCGGTCAGGTAGACGACCTGGCCCACGTCCAGCCGCAGCAGCCGGGGCGCGTCCCGCTGGCCGAACCGCTCCAGCGCCTCGAACAGGCTCTCGTCCGCGCTGTGCGCGGCCACCGCGACCGCCGCTCCGCGCGCCTCTTCTTCCGGTACGGCCTCCGCCCACCCCTGCACCTCCAGCAGGCCACGCGGATGCGAGATGGTGCCCAGCTGGCGCATCGCCGTCAGGTTCACCGCGACGACGGCGTCCTCGCGCAGGCCGTGCAGGGATTCGCCGGGCAGCACCAGGAGCACGGGCCGCCCCCGCTCGTCCACGCCCCCACGGGCGGGAGAGGGGGCGCCGTCGACGGACAGCTTCGCGACGCTCGCGGTCGTGGCGAGGGTGCGCACCCGCTCGGGGATCGGCAGCATGACGCCTCCTTGAGTACAACAGCAATGGTAGGTTAGGCTTACCTAAGTAAGGAATACCTAATCACATCGAGGTGAACGTGCGCTACACCGGCCCGAAGGTGCGACTGTCGCGTCGCGCGGGCGTCCCGCTGACCAGGAAAGCCGTCCGCTACTTCGAACAGCGCCCCTACCCGCCGGGCGAGCACGGACGAAAGACCAATCGCCGCACGACAGGCGACTACGGGGTGCGGCTGCTGGAGAAGCAGAAGCTGCGCTGGTACTACGACGTGTCCGAGCGGCAGCTGCGCCGCTACTGGGACCTCGCCCTGCGCAAGCCCGGCGCGTCCGGCGCCGAGCTGGTCACGCTGCTGGAGAGCCGCCTGGCCTCCGTGGTGCTCCGCGCCGGCCTGGCGCCGTCGATCTACGCGGCGCGGCAGTACGTCAACCACGGGCACATCGCCGTGGACGGCCGCAAGGTGGACATCCCGAGTTACCTGGTCAAGCCAGGTCAGGTGATCACGGTCAGGGAGCGGTCGCGCAGGATGCAGCCGTTCGTGGCCGCCGCCGAAGGGGTGTATGCCGACGAGCGCATCGCGCCCTACCTGTCGGTCGACCACGCCGACCTGCGCATCACCATGACGAGCAGGCCCGAACGCCAGCAGATCGCCATCCCGGTGGACGAGCAGCTGGTCGTGGAGTTCTATTCTCGTTAGCCGTGACAGAAGCGGGAGAGCGCCACGCGAGCTGGCTGGAGCTGTTCTTCGACCTCGTCGTCGTCGTGGCGATCGCGCAACTCGCGCACCGGCTCGAACATCCGACGTGGGCGAACGTGGCGCTGTTCGTGCTGCTCTACTACGCCGTGTGGAGCGTGTGGACGACGCTCACGCTCTACTCGAACGTCCGCGGCGAGCGGACTCACGTGCGCAGCATGCTGATCGGCATGTTCGGCATCGCCGTGATGGCCGCCGCCGCGCCGGACGTCGCTCACGAGATGGCGCCCGGCCTGACGCACGACGGCTGGTTCATGGCCGCGTACATCGTCTGCCGGATCAGCGCCGCGCAGTCTCTGCAGCACTCCGGCACGATCATGACGGCCTGGCCGGCGGCCCAGCTCGGCGCGGGGCTGGCACCCTGGCTGGCCGCCATCTGGGTCGAGCCCCCATGGCGTTACGCGCTGTGGGGGCTCGGCCTCGTCATCGACATGCTCTTCTCCATCCTGCAGAGCCGCAGCCCCGAACGCATGATCGACGGGATGCGGCAGCAGCGGCACCGGCTGGAGCTGCGCGAGCAGCGCAGGGCCCGCCCAGGACGCCCCGCGCACCCGGCAGAGCCGCTCACCGCCGCCGTGCTCGACCCGGCGCACCTGGGGGAGCGGCTCGGGCTGTTCGTGATCATCGTGCTCGGCGAGGGGGTCATGCAGGTCGTGATGGCCTCCTCCGGGCACTCCTGGACGCCGGCCCTGGGGCTGGCGGCGGTGGCCGGATTCGGCCTGATCGTCTCCGTGTGGTGGCTCACCCTCCAGTACGGCGTGAGCGCCGTCCCCGGAGCCCCGGAACGCGGGCTGCGGGCGTATGTGGCGCTGCCCGCGCACTTCGCCATGACGGCGGGCATCACCGCGACCGCGGCCGGGCTCGGCGTGGTCGCGGCGGAGCCGGCCGGGCACCTGCACGGCGGCGTCGGCTGGGTGCTGGGCGGCGGCCTGGCCGTCTACTTCGCCGCCTCCACCGCGCTCGGCCTGGCGGCCAGGGCGGAGCGGCGCTGGATCTGGGGCTGGGCGGTGCCCTCCATCGTCGCCCCGCTGGCGGTGGCCGCGGTCGCCGGCCTGCTGGCCGCCTGGATCGTGGTCGCGCTGCTGCTGGCCGTCGCCCTGTGGCGGGTCGTCTACCGGCCGCGCGGCGGCTCAGTCGAGAACGTTCTGCCGGCGTAGCTCGGCGACCTCCTTGCGCAGCTCGATGAGCTCGTCGAGGATCCGCTGGGTCTGGTTCGACGTGCTGTCCTCCAGCGCGGCCCGCTCCTCCGCGCTCTCCTCGTCCATGGCGCTGACCACCACCGCCAGGAAGAGGTTGAGCACCACGAACGTGCACACCAGGATGAAGATGGTGAAGAAGATCCAGGCCGTGGGGTGCTCGGTCATCACGTCCCTCGCGATGTTCCCCCAGTCGTCGCCCGTCATCGTCTGATAAAGCGTGAACAACGACGTCGGCAGGCTGCCGAAGCGCTCGGGCGCGGCCTGCCCGTAGAGCTTGGTGGCCATGACGGCGGCCACGTAGAGCACCAGGGAGAGCAGCACCACGATCGAGCTCATCCCCGGCATCGCGCGCAGCAGCGCGGACACCACGCGCCGCAGGCTCGGCACGACCGACAGCAGCCGCAGGGCGCGCAGGATGCGCAGCGAGCGCAGCACCGACAGGCCGCCCGTCGAGGGCGCGAGGGCGATGGCGACGATCAGGGTGTCGAAGATGTTCCAGGGGTCGCGGAGGAACGCCGAGCGCTCGACGTAGACCTTGGCCAGCAGCTCGACGACGAAGATGTAGAGCGCGACGTGGTCGACCACGGTGAGCAGGTGCCCGTGGCTCTCGACCACGGCAGGGACCGTTTCGAGGCCGAGGGTTCCCGCGTTGATCAGGATGACGCCGACGATGAACTGCTGGAAACGCCGGCTGGCGAGGAAGACGCGGGTGCGTTCACGCACGGGGAGAGGCTCCTAAGAGATTGATCATCTGCCCCACTATGATGACGCAACATGATCAAGGCGGAGACTGTGGTATAAAACCCACTTGACCGCCAGCCGAACGAAGGGGGCCGGGCGCACCATGTCCTATCCGCACTACGGCCCGTCCGCTTACGGCGCGCCACCGCAGACCCATCCCCACGGCACCACGATCCTCGTGCTGGGCATCCTGAGCCTCGTGGTCTGCACGTTCATCGGCCCCTTCGCCTGGGTGATGGGGAACACGGCGCTGCGCGAGATCGACGAAAGCGGCCATTACTACGACAACCGCAGCGCCGTCCAGGCCGGTCGCATCTGCGGGATCATCAGCTCGGCGATGCTCATCCTCGTCGCCGCGCTCATCGTGACCGTCGTCGGGCTGGCCCTGATCACCGGCGGATTCTCGTCATAGCGGCGTCAGCGGGCGCTCTTGTGCCGCGGGCGCAGTTTCTGCTCCGCCCAGAACGGCTCCATGACCTGGCCGATCGCCCGGCTGAGAACGCGCCGCTCGTCTGACGAGAGCGGCTCGAACACCTCCTCGCCCACGTCGTCGGCGTGGGCGCGGGCGCGCCGGTGCAGGTCGAGGCCCGCCTCGGTGATGCGGACGGTGTAGCGGCGCCGGTCGCTGGGGTTGCGGGCGCGCGTGCAGAGGCCGCGTGCCTCCAGGTCGTCCACCAGCCCGACCATCAGCGTGGGGTCCAGCAGCAGGAAATCGGCCATCTCCTGCTGCGAGAGCGAGTCGGACGAGCTGAGCATCGCCAGCACGAGGAAATGCCGGACGCGAATCCCCAGCGGCTCCAGCGCGGCCTCCAGGCGCTGCTCCAGCCACCAGCCGCACTTGGAGAGCTGGAAGCCGGTCAATGACGCGAGGCCCGCCGGCAGCCCGCCGCGCAGTGACCCGTCCGCCGTCTGATCTGCCACGCCTCCAGGCTATATCAACCGGATAATCGCTCCCATCGATAGTAGAACTCTTCTACTATCGAACGATGACCCCTACGATCGGGCTCTTCGCCGCCAACTTCCACCTCTGCGCCCAGCCGCGGGTCGCGGCGCGGGTCGCCACGCTCGCCGAGGACCTCGGATACGACTCGCTCTGGGTCGGCGACCACGTCGTCCTGCCTCGTCCCAGGGTCGGCCCCTCGCCCTTGGAGCCGGACGCGCCGCTGCTGGAGGCGGTCGTCGCGCTCACCCACCTCGCCGCCAGGACCGAGCGGATCGCGCTCGGCACCGGAGTGCTCGTCCTGCCGCAGCGCAACCCGGTGATCCTGGCCAAACAGCTCGCCGCCGTCGACGTGATCAGCGAAGGACGGCTGATCTTCGGGATGGGCGCCGGGTATTTGGAGCCGGAGCTGCGCGCCGTCGGCGTCCCGATGGAGGGTCGCGGCGCCCGTGCCGACGAGTACCTCGCGGCCATGCGCTCACTCTGGTATGACGACGTCCCCGCGTTCCACGGCCGCTACGTGGACGTCGAAGGCGTCGATGCCTATCCGCGCCCGGTGCAGCGGCCGATCCCGGTGGTGGCCGGCGGGCACAGCCCGGCCGCCCTGCGCCGCGCCGCCCGGCACGCCGACGGCTGGTACGGCTGGATGCTCGGACGCCGGGCGGCCGCGGAGCTGATCTCCCGGCTGCGGGCCGCCGCCGCGGCTGCGGGCCGCGACCCCGCGACGCTGCGGATCTCGATCACCCCGCCGCGCCCGCCGGACGCGCAGTCCGTGCGCGACTACGGCGACCTGGGGGTGGACCGCCTCATCGTGCTGCCGCCCGCCGGTGACGTCACGCCGGCCGAGCTGGAGCGCTTCGTCGAAGACCACGCCCCGCCCAAGCTGGGCGCCCGCCCGGCGGGCTGAGCGACGTCCCCCGCTCGCCCCGCCCGGACCGGCTGAGCGACTCCCCGGCCCACCGGCCGGGACCCGGGCGCACGGCGTCAGCGCCCGCCCGGCCGGGATCCGGGCGCGCGGCGTCAGTGCCCGCCCGGCGGCGTCCGGGCGCCGTAGTCGCCGAGGCCCGATTCGAGCAGGCCGAACGCCTGCTCCGCCTGCACCCGCAGATCGGGCGCGATCGCCTCCCAGACGTCTCCCGCCAGCATCCTGCTCACCGCGTAGCCGGTCAGGATGCGTGTGGTGTCGAGGACGTGCGCCGCCACCATCTGCGGGACGAGGTCGTCCGGATCGGAGTCGAGCTCGTCGGCCAGCATCCGCGCGAGCCCCGCCTCCCGCTCGACGTGGAGCTCGCGAAGCCGGGCGACCAGGGCCGGGCTGGCGCCCACGATCCGGGCGAACACGTCGCTGCCCATGTTGAGCCCGTAGCGCCAGTCGCGCGTGTCGATCGCGTCGAGATAGTCGCGCCGGAAGGCGCGCACCACGCCCTCCCCCGGACGGCGCTCACGCAGCACCTGCTGCGGCAGGTCCACGGCCAGCTGCTGCCGGTCGGCGAAGAGGTCCTCCTTCGTGGGGAAGTAGTTGAACACCGTGTTGACCGACACGTCGGCCGCTCGCGCCACCTCGGCCACGGTCACGTTGTCGAACCCGCGCGCCATGAACAGCCCCATCGCCATGTCCGCGATGCGCTGCCGGGTCTCGCGCTTCTTCCGCTCCCGCAGCCCCTCTTCCATGCCTCCATCGTACCTAAGTTGCAGTGACACCAAAATTACAGCTACCCTAATTTTGGAGGCGATGAAAATGATTGAGACTTCAGGTCTGCGCAAGACCTTCGGCGGCGTAGAAGCCGTCGCCGGCGTGGACATATCCGTACGACCAGGCGAGATCGTCGGGTTCCTCGGCCCCAACGGCGCGGGCAAGACCACGACCATGCGCATGCTGACCACGCTGCTGCGCCCCACCGACGGCACCGCCACGGTGGCGGGCCACGACCTGCTCGGCGACGCGAAGCAGGTGCGCCGGCGCATCGGCTACGTCTCCCAGGGCGGCGGGCTCCTGCCCGTGCTGCCGCCGGCCGGCGAGCTCGTGCTCCAAGGCATGCTGTACGGCCTGAGCCGCCAGGCCGCCACCGCCAAGATGACCGAGGTCCTGGCCAGGCTGGGCCTCACCGGGCTGGAGTCGAAGCCGGCCGCCGCGCTCTCAGGGGGTCAGCGCCGCCGCTTCGACATCGCGTTCGCCCTGCTGCACGACCCGGTCCTGCTCTTCCTCGACGAGCCGACGACCGGGCTCGACCCGCAGAGCCGGGCCAACCTCTGGGACCACATCCGCGCGCTGCGCGAGGAGAAGGGCATGACGGTGTTCCTCACCACCCACTACCTCGACGAGGCCGACGCGCTCTGCGACCGGCTGCTGATCATCGACCACGGCCGGATCGTCGCGGAGGGCACGCCGGCCGGGCTCAAGGCCGGCGGCCGGACGCTCGACGACGTGTTCCTCGACATCACCGGCAGGTCGCTGCGCGAGGAGGCGGGCGTCTGATGCTGCGCGACACCTGGGTGCTGTTCCGCCACGGCGTGCACGTCACGCTCAAGCAGAAGGTCGGCATCATCTTCGGCGCGATCCAGCCGCTGCTCTTCCTGGTGCTGTTCGGGCCGATCTTCACCACGTTCGGCACGTGGGAGACGCTCGTCCCCGGGCTCGTCATCCAGCTCGGGCTGGTGAGCATGGGGCTGGCGGGCTTCGGCGTGGTCTTCGAGCGGCGGTCCGGCGTCCTGGAGCGGATGCGCGTCACCCCGGCCAGCCGCCTGGCGCTGCTGCTCGGCCGCGTGCTCAACAACGCGCTCACGCTGGTCGTGCAGCTGGTGCTGCTCCTCGCGGCCGCCTTCGCGCTGGGCCTGCGGGCCCCGGTGCTCGGGCTGGCGGCCGGCTTCGTGCTCGTCGTGGTGCTCGGCACCAGCCTGGCGGCGCTGTCGTACGCGGTCGCGCTGACCATGAACGAGCAGTTGTTCGCGCCCGTGATGTCCACCGCGGTGCTCCCGCTGGTGCTGTTGTCCGGCTCCTTCCTGCCGATGTCGATGGCGCCGGGGTGGCTCGACGCCATCTCGCACATCAGTCCGTTCAGGTACGTGCTGGAGGCGCTGCGCGACCTGTTCGCCGGGCACTACCTGACGGGCACCGTCGGCGTGGGAGCGGCGGTGACCGTGGTCTTCGCCGCGGTCAGCCTGACGATCGGGACGCGCGTGTTCAACAGGGAGAACGCCTGAGCGGGCGGGATCTGGTCAGGCCACGCTCTTGGCCCGCCGCTGGAGCGCGGCGATGATCCCCGCCGGGTCCACGATCCCGTAGCCGTAGTCGTAGTCGAACCCCACCTCGCTGCGATCCTCCGCGGTACGCCGCAGCAGCGCCCGCAATTGGGCCGGCGACAGCCTGGTCGACGGCCAGCGGGTGCGCACCGCGGCCACGAGCCCGGCGGCCACGGGCGTCGCCGCGGAGGTGCCCGAGTCGGGCTCGCGCTCGCCGAACGCCTTGGACCCGGAGAAATGCGTGTACGCGCAGAGGTCGGGCTTGCGCGCGGTCAGCCGCCCGGGCCCCTGGGAGGAGTAGCCCACCCGCTCCCCGTTGACGTCGATGCCGCCGATCGACAGGGCCTTCGGATGCGAGTTGGCGCCCACGATGGGCCGGGAGGCGTAGGCGCAGCGGCCGTCCGGGCACTCGCGCCCGCAGTTGCCCGCCGCGAACAGCACGTCGGCGCCCGCCCGGTCGAGACTCGCCACCATCAGGTTGAACGGGTGCGCCGCATTGTCGGAGTAGTTGCCCGGATGCCCGACGGGGAAGTCCCATTCGGCGGAGAAGGACCCCCATGAGTTGTTCACCACCAGCGCCCTGGAATCGGCGGGCTGGGCGTCGAGCACGTTGCGCAGGTGCGCGAACGCCGCCACCGCGTCCGACAGCAGCCCGTCCAGGGCCGAGCCGCCCGGCCTGGTGGACAGCAGCACCGGGATGTCGATCAAGGTGGCCTGCGGCGCGGCGACGAGCGTGTCGAACGCGCACATCGTCCCGTGATCGACCTCGAACTCGCCCGGCCTGCCCGTCACGCCCGACGGGCTCCAGCACCGCGCGGCGTCGAGCGTGACGCCCCGGCCGAGCTGCCTGGCCGTGTGGGCCGCGTTGATCCCGGTGTCGAGAATCGCCAGCGCCACCCCGGCGCCGTCGAGGCCCTCGGCGTGCAGCCCTGGCACGTTCAGCAGCCGCTCCACGTCGTGCCAGTCACCGACCGGCGGATCGCCGCCGCAGGCCGGCGTGGACTCGATGACCGGGTCGGCGAACACGCCCACCACGTCGGGCCTGAGCGCGGGCAGCAACGTCACCCTGGAGGCCAGCTCGTCGTCCGAGATCGTGCCGCGCACCAGCACGGAGGCGTCCTCGGCGGCCAGCGAGAAGTCGAGCGGCTGGTTCAGCGACAGCGGATCGCCGCCCGCGAGCGGAACGGGTCTCGGCACGGCCACCGGCACGAACGCCGAGTCGAGCTCGACTCCGGGCAGCCCGTCGGCGACGTCGGCCGTGGTGGCGGTCTGGCCGGGATCGGCGACGGCCGCGACCAGATCGGGAGAGGGGCGGAGCTGAATCAGGACCCGCATGAGTCACCACCGGACGATTGGAGGGAACGAACGTCCCAACATTCCTTCATCTGATGGTGCGCGTCCAGCGGATCTCAGGGGTTTTGACCTGCAATAATGCCGCATTTCACGCGAAGCGGGCGACATTTCTTCTGGGTCGTCAGACTTCCTTGTTTTCGGTCTGTTCACTACGGTGAAGCATCATGACGCTCCAGGCGCAGAAGCCGGTCACTGGCGGGGAAAAGGATCACTGGCTGGCGGTGCGGCCGAGGCTCATCCTCGCCAGCGCGTTCATGCTCTTCCTTGAGCTGGCGCTGATCCGGTGGACCGGTTCGAACATCGTCCACCTCAGCTATTTCACGAACTTCGTGTTGCTGGGCTCGTTCCTGGGGATCGGGCTCGGGTTCCTGCGCGTGGGGCGCTCGCGGCGGCAGCCGTACTACTCGCCGGTCGTGCTCGCCGTCCTGGTGGTCGTCGTCTCGGCCTTCCCCGTGACCGTGGACAGGAACACCGAGGGCATCCTGTACTGGACGAGCCTGGGCACCGTCGGCCCGCCCGCGTGGCTGATCCTGCCGGTCATCTTCTGCGCCGCGGCCGTGGCGCTCATGGGGCCCGCCGAGCTGGTCGGCCGCTGCTTCCCCGAGCTGCCGCGGCTGGAGGCCTACCGCTACGACCTGATCGGCAGCCTCACCGGGATCGCGGCGTTCACGGCGCTGTCGTTCCTGAGCGCACCCCCGGTGTTCTGGGGGCTGATCGCGGCCATCTGCTACGGCCTGCTGCTGATGCCCAAGCCGCGCACGCTCTACGTCGGCCTGGTGACCGTGCCCTCGCTGGTCGTGGTCGGGCTGCTGCTGGCCGAGACGCTGACCCCCGGGGCGATCTGGTCGCCGTACTACAAGGTCACCTTCAAGGCGATGCAGCTGGCCGGCGTCAACGTCACCGACATCGCCGTCAACGGCATCCCCCACCAGCAGGCCGTGCCCGCCGCCGCCCGCCTGCAGTGGGAGGCCCAGTACGGGCTCCCGTACGACCGCACCACCAAGCCGCCCAAGGACGTGCTCATCGTCGGCGCGGGCAGCGGCACCGACGTGGCGATCGCGCTGTCCAAGGGCGCCAACCGGGTGGACGCCGTGGAGATCGACCCCAAGCTGCGCGAGCTCGGCGGCTCCGTGCACCCCGACAAGCCCTACGACGACCCGCGCGTCACCACCCACGTCACCGACGGCCGCGCCTTCCTGGAGCGCAGCGCCGAGAAGTACGACCTGATCCTCTTCGCCCTGCCCGACTCGCTCACCCTCGTCTCCGGCGCCAGCTCCCTGCGCCTGGAGAGCTACCTGTTCACCGAAGAGGCCATGCAGGCCGCCCGCGCCCACCTCAAGCCGGGCGGCACGTTTTCGATGTACAACTACTACCGCGAGAGCTGGCTCGTCGACCGCCTCGCCTCGACCATGCAGAGCGCGTTCGGCCACAAGCCGTGCGTCGACGTGGTCAGCACCGCGGGCCAGCAGGCCGTGATCACCGCCGGCCTGACCGCCTCGGCCCAGCGGTGCGCCACCGAGTGGCCGGGGGCCGCCGCGGGAACTCCGTTGCCGGCCGACGACGACCGTCCGTTCCTCTATCTCAAGGACGCGACGATCCCGCCGATCTACATCATCACGCTCGGCCTGATCCTCATCGTCAGCCTGCTCGCCGTCCGCCTCGTGGCCGGCCCCTACGGCAGGATGCGCCCGTACGCGGACCTGTTCCTGCTCGGCGTGGGGTTCATGCTGCTGGAGACGAAGAGCGTGACCGGGTTCGCGCTGCTGTTCGGCACCACGTGGGTGGTCAACGCGATCGTCTTCGCCGGCGTGCTCGTCGCGGTGCTCGCCGCCGTCGAGCTGACCCGCCGCTTCCGCATGCCACCCCTGCCGGTCATGTACGCCGTGCTGTTCGCCGGGCTGCTGCTGGCCTGGCTGGTGCCGAACGCGTGGCTGCTGTCGCTCCCGTTGCCTCTGCGCGCGGTGGCGGCCGTCACGGTGGCGTTCCTGCCGATCTTCGCCGCGAACGTGGTCTTCGCCAAGCGCTTCGCCGAAACCGCCGACGCGACCACCTCCTTCGGCGCGAACCTGCTGGGCGCCATGGTGGGCGGCTGCCTGGAATATGCGGCGCTGGTGATCGGATACAAGGGCCTGCTGATCGTCGCGGCCGTCCTCTATCTGGGCGCTCTGGCGCTGCTCCCCAGAAGAAACGCCGCCGTCGGCTGACCCGGCGCTTTCGGGCGAATGCAAAGGACACCTTCCGGGTGTGGAGGATTTCCGCACCCGGCGTTCTGACGTGCTGTATCGCGGCACTCCTGCACCTCTGTAACGCCTTGACCCACGGTCAGGTGAATTGTCTGCATCGCGGGTTGATTTGTCGTCGGCCCGGAGGTGAGCTAGAGATGCCGGCCAGGATATTCGTGCATTGATCATTGCCGTTGAAAAGGGAAATCTGTCTTTTCCATAAGGAGGTAAGAGATCGGGGGTGACGTCCGGTAAACCCACGAAAAAAGGTGAAAAATCATGGCGACACAAGGGGCAGCCAGGATCGACGTCGAGCGTGCCCTGCGGCAAGAGTCGGAGCCGGTGCCCGCGGGCCGCGCGGAGCAGGTCGCCGGAGTGCTCCCCCAGCGGATGCTGTTCGCGGCACCAGCCACCGAAGCGTCCGGGGAGGCGCCCGTGCCGGGCTCCACGTGGGCGCTCACCTCCGCCTGGTCCCACCGGGGCCAGATCGCCACCGGGACCGCCGCCGTCCACTACGGCGCGGGCCACGACCGCCTCGTCCAGCCGATGATCTTCGCGGACGGGTTCGGCCACGGACCCAGCCGGCTTCCCGCGCTGTGGCACCACCTCAACGCGCCCTACCCGCCCCGGCGGCACCGCCTGCTCGACCAGCTCCTCGCGCAGGGCATCGACGTCGTGCTGCTCGGCTTCGCCGGCCGGCACACGCACATCCAGGCCAACGCCGGGGTGGCCGCCGCCTGCATCAGGCGGGCCGTCGCCGAGCGGGCCGGCAGCACCCCGCTCATCGTCGGCGGCGTCGGCAGCGGCGGGCTGATCACCCGTTACGCGCTGGCGGAGATGGAGAGCCGCGGCGAGGACCACCAGACCATGACGTACCTGTCCTACGACACGCCGCACAACGGCGCGTGGCTCCCGCTGATCCTGCAGCAGCTCGCGTACTTCTCCGAGAGCCTCACCCCGGGAGATCCTGGAGAGCCCGGACCGGCCGACCTGATCAGGAGCCCCGCCGCGCAGCAACTGCTGTGGGCGTGGGTCGAGAGCGCCCGCTACTCCGGGCCTGTCTCCACCGCCAGCCCGCTGCGCACGGCCTTCATCGAGGACCTGCGCCGGGTGGGCTGGTTCCCGGTCAGGCCGCGCAAGCTCGGGGTGGCCAACGGGGCCGCCGACGGAACAGGCAGGAACGTGCCGCCCGACGCGCTCGTGTTCGAGTGGAGCGCGCTGGACGGCCTCGTCGGGGCCACGGTCCGCACCCAGCCGGACCGCGGCGCGAAGAAGCACGTCGGCGGCATGCGGGCGGTGCCGATGTGGTCGAGCAAGAGCTACACCAGCGACGTCGCGCCCTTCGACGGCGCGCCGGGCGGGACGCTCGCCTCGTACGGGCTGCTCGCCGACGAGCTCGGCGTGCCGATCGAGAGCCGGTACCGGTCGGCCTGCTTCGTCCCGTCGGTGAGCGCCGTCGCCCTCCAGTACGACCCGGTGGAGTGGACGGTCGACCTCTACACCGACATCACGTCGCTGTCGCCGGAACACAGCCAGCTCGATGACTACCAGTGTGACGCGGACAACTCCGAGCACGGCCAGGTGACCGCCACGCTGGCGGAGTGGATCCTGGGGCAGCTCGCCAAGTGAGGCCCGCGCGCGCCTTCGCGAGAGGTGAGGCCGCCGAGCACCTCTCGCACCGTCCCGCCGGCCGCGCGGTCAGCCGGATCGCGCGGCGGGCGCGACGGGTCGCGGGCGTGCGGCATGTGTTCGGCGACGTCATGGGGTCCCCTGTCCGAGGCAGCGCGTCACGGGTGGATCGCGCGGGGGTGTCCGTACCAGTATGAGGACACGGGGGCCGCCGCGGCGGTCACTCGCGGAAAGCCGGTAGCACAGGAGCCATTGGGGACGAAGATGCTGGAGAAGCTGCTGCCCGGTCACGAGGGGCTGCTCGCCGACCCCTATCCCGCCTACGCCCGGTTGCGGGAGTCCGGCGTCCCGCACCCCGTGCGCCTGCCCAACGGCCTCTACGGCTGGCTGGTGACCCGTTACGACGACGCCCGCGCCGTGCTCGCCGATCCGCGGTTCAGCAAGGACCCGCGCAACGCGCCGGCCGACTGGCAGGAGGCGGGGCGGGGCAAGCCCCTGGAGGACCGCTCAGGGCTGGGCACCCACCTGCTCACCACGGACCCGCCCGAGCACACCCGGCTGCGCCGCCTGGTCTCCGGGTTCTTCACCACGCGGCGGCTGGGGCGGCTCGGACCGAAGATCGAGGCGGCCGCCCGCGAGCTCGCCGGCGGCCTGGAGTCACCGGCCGACCTGATCGGCGACTTCGCCGCGCCGCTGCAGCTCGCCACGATCTCCGACGTGCTCGGCGTCCCGGACGCGGACCGTACGGACTTCCAGCGGTGGACGGCGGCCGTGGTGTCCTCGGAGGAATCGGGGGAGGAGCCGGAGGAGGGGCCAGAGAAGGGACCGGAGAAGGATCCGGAGAAGGATCCGGCGAAAGGGGAGGGCGAGCGGGCAGGCGATAGGGGCTTTCAGGGCGGTGGCCGGGCGGAGGCGCTCGGGCGGCTGGCCGCCTACGTGGCCGGGCTCGTCGAGGAGAAGCGGCGGGCGCCGGGCGACGACGTGATCAGCGCGATCACGGCCGCGGCGGACGACGGGGAGCGGCTGACCGAGGCCGAGCTGATGTCGATGATCTTCCTGCTGCTCGTCGCCGGCGTCGAGACGACCGTCGGGCTCATCGGCCTGGGCGCCTGTACGCTGCTGCGCCACCCCGACCGGCTCGACCTGCTGCGCGCCCGCCCCGAGCTGATGGACCAGGCCGTGGAGGAGCTGCTGCGCCACGACAGCCCCGTGGAGCTGGCCACCTGGCGCTTCCCCCTGGAGCCCGTGGAGCTCGGCGGGAGCCGCGTCCCGGAAGGGCAGCCGATCCTCGTGTCACTGGCGGCGGCCAACCGGGACCCGCTGCGCTTCCCCGAGCCGGACCTGCCCGACCTGACCCGGGACGACAACCCGCACCTGAGCTTCGGCCACGGGCCGCACTACTGCCTCGGCGCGATGCTCGCCCGCATCGTCGGCCGGGCCGCCCTCAGCGAGGTCGTCCGGCTGCCGGGGCTGGCCCTGGCCGTGCCGCCGGAGGAGCTGAGCTGGCGTTCCAGCCTGACCGTCCGCGGGCCGAAACGGCTGCCCGTGACGTTCCGCCGCGCCGGCTGAGGCGGCCGCCCTGAGCGGGCCCGAGCGAGCGGGCCCGGGCCAGGGAGCCGGGAGGTCCCGCCCAGCGGCGCTAGAGGCCGCAGAGCTCTTCGAGGGACTGGGCGCCGGCCTTCTGGCTGCCGTTCTTGGTCGGGGTCTGGGTGGGCGTGGCGCCGGTCCGCGTCGGCGTGGGCGACGTGGACGGCGAGGTGGCCGTGACACTCGGCGAGGCGCTGACGTTCGCCGTCTTGGCCTGCCGGGCCGGCCGGGTCGAGTCGCTGACCGCCTTGCGCGCGGCCTGGCGGATCTTCACCCAGTCGGGGCGGCCCGAGTAGAACTCCGGCGGCACGAACTGGAGGCTGGTGATCTTGGCGTCCTTGACCTTGACGGCCAGCGCCGCCAGGGGCTGGACGAGGTGCTGGGGGATGTTCGTCTGGGCCAGCCGCTTGGCCGCGCCGGCGATCTTGGTGAAGTTGGTCAGGATCTTGGCGGGTGTGGCCTGCTGGGCGAAGGCGCCGATGACGCAGCGCTGGCGGCCCATCCGGGAGAAGTCGTCGCTGTTGACGCGGGAGCGGCCGTACCAGAGGGCCTCCTCGCCGGACAGCCGCTGGTAGCCCGCCTTGATGGTGCCCGCCGTGCCGTAGAGGCCGCCCCACTTGACGTCCTGCTCGACCCGGATCTTGAGGCCGCCGATGGCGTCGACGAGGTCCGCGAAGCCGTACATGTTCATCATCGCGTAGTAGTCGATCTTCAGGCCGAGCGTCTGGCCGATGGCGTCCATCAGCGCGCGGGGGCCCTTGTTCTTGCCGCCCATGACCTGCGGGTTGTCGCTGGCGTACTGCCAGACCTCGTTGAGCAGGCCGCCGTTCGGGAGCTCGGCCATGAAGCCGTTCGGGAACTGCTTGTGCAGCGGCGAGGTGGTCGGGAAGCGGACGTGCTGCAGGTTGCGCGGCAGGCTGAACAGGACCGTGGCGCCGGTCTTGATGTCCACGCTGGCCACCGTCATGCTGTCGGTCCGCACGCCGGTACGGTTGCTCGCCGCGTCGCCGCCGATCAGCAGGAAGTTCACGCGGTCCCGGCCGTCCCACGGGTCCTCGGGGTTCTTGGCCGCGACGGGGACGTCGGGGTCGGACGTGGAGGGGAAGATCTCATGGATCGTGCCCCGCAGGGTCAGGACGGTGTTGGCGACGGCCGCGAACGGCGACATGACCATGACGCACAGCACGCCGATCACGATGCCGGTGACCACCTGGCCCTGCTGGTTCAGCCGGTTGGGGCCGAGCGTGACGTACGAGGTCACCAGCAGCGCGAACCAGGCCAGCGCGCCCGCCGAGGCGACGATGATCACCGCGAGCATCATCCCGTCGCCGGCGAACGCGGTGAGGTCCTCCAGGCTGTGCGTCAGGTAGTAGCCGAGGGCGGCGAGCAGGATCAGCGCGTACACGCTGACCAGCGCCAGCCCGGTACGGCGGTGCCCGGCCCGCAGGTGCGCGGCGCCGGGCACGATGGCGGACAGTGCCGTCCACCCGAGTACGGAGGCCGTGGTGAGCGGCTTGGCGAAACGCGGTGCGGCGGAGCGGGACGCGGGACCCGAAGCCGATCGGGGGCGGCGAATGGGGCGCCGTGGTTTGCCTCCCGGCCCGGTGTTTACCCCATCGCGCTTGCTCACACCGGCTCCTTCACACGCCTACCAGGCAAAACCGTCGTTTGTCCCCCGTCGGGCACAAGATTGCCAGGATTCTAGCCCCCATACCTGGACATCGGAGACATGTACCCAAGCTGAGATGAACACCACGTGCCCATCAGGAGGTCGTTGAGGACGGCGCCTTCCACGTGTTGCACTGGTACGCCTGGTTGCGCTCCCAGCCCTGTCTGAACCATCGGTTGTTGTTCGCGGGCGTCCCGTGGTCGCGCGGCCAGCCGGGGTAGTCGCCCACCTGTGCGTAGAACGAGAACAGCCGGCTCTTGGCCGAGGAGTTGACGGGGTACGACGACGCCACCGACCGCATCCACATGCCGCCGAAACAGGTGGCCTGCAGCTCCAGCCGCCTGCTGAGCGCCAGCTTGCCGCTCTGGCTGGAGGAGTCGAGGGTCGAGCGCCACCAGGAGTCCATCAGGCCCGTGATGTTCTGGACGTGGTGGCCGTACTCGTGGGCCATCATGCTGATGATCCCGCCGTGCCAGGCGATGATCTCGCCGTACCCGCGGGAGTTGCCGTTGCCCCTGGCCATGGCCGAGGTGGAGGCGTAGATGGTGTTGTTGCGCGGGCAATAGTACGGCACCATGCTGCCCGCCGACGGATAGTCGCCGCACGCGCCCCTGCCCCGTTTGGCGGCGATGGCGTAGCCGGGCGGGCTGAACCGGATGCCCTGCCTCTCCAGGATCGGCTGCCACGCCTTGTCCATGCACCGGCCCGTCTTCAGGATCAGCGCCTTGAGCTGGCTGTGGTTGAAGATGTTGGCGTTGCCCGCCCGGCAGTCGAGCCGGGGCAGCACGCCCGCCCGGTACATCGTGTTGTTCTTCAGGCTCGTGTTGAGCGTGACCTTGGGCGGCTGGGTGACGGACGGCTCCGGCTCGGGCTCCTCGGTGGCCTCCCGGGTCGGCTCGTCCGTCGGCTCCTGCGTGCGCGTCCGCGACGGCAGCGGCTCGTCGTCGTCGGTGGCGCGCTCCGACGGCTCGTACGTCGGGATCGCGATCGGCGTGGTCGTCTCGTACCGGGAGGAGCTCTTGAGCATCGCCGCCCCGATGACGATCAGCACGAACAGCGCGGCCAGCGAGCCGAACACGGCGGCGAGCACCCCGACGACGCCCATGCCCGACTTCCTGCGCGGCGGCGGTGGCTGCCACTGCCGCGGCGGCATCGGCGGGGGAGGGGGAGGGGGCGGCTGACGGTACGGCTGCTGCCCGTAGGGCGGCGGCGGATTCTGGGGCGGGTACTGCGGCAGGTTCGGGGGCGGGTACTGCGGCGCCCGCCCGCCCTGCGGGTACGGCTGTCCCTGCTGCGGGTACGGCTGCCCCGGGGGCTGGATCGGCTGCTGCGGATAATGCGGCGGCGGCTGCTGGGGCGGCGGCGGGTACGGATTGCCTTGACCGCCCTGCGGCTGCGGCTGGCGATGGCCGGGCGGCGGCCAGGGCAACGAGGGAGGCCGCTGTGGCTGCCCAGGCCCTTGTGGCGGGGGTGGATATTGCCCGTTCCCTGTCACCGTGTCTCCCCGTTCACGCGGTTGTCCGGAATGGAATGCTTTGCGCCGCCACTAGTCGGACCCTTGCCAAATTTGGGGCAAAAGCATACTCAATTAACACCCGTCACGGATGTAGCAGTGCACGGTTACAGTCCGAAATCATTCGAGGTGATCTCCGCTATCTTTCGGTCCGGGCGGCGGGCGGTGTCCTAGCTTTCTTGGCATGAATCTCCAGCAGCTCCGCTATGTGGTCGCGACTGCGGAGCACCGCACCATGACCGACGCGGCCAGGTCGCTCTACATCGCGCAGCCTGCGCTTTCCCGCGCGATCCGCGATCTGGAGCGAGAGCTCGGCATGACGCTCTTCGCTCGTTCAGGCCGTGGCGTGGTGGTCACCGCGCAAGGCCGCCGGGTGGTCAAATTGGCCAGGGAGGCACTCGACGCCGTACATGAGATCGAGGGCCTCGCCAACCACGGCGGCATCACCGAGGCGGAGCTCCGCATCGCCTCCACACCCAGCCTCGAGCCCGGCCTCGCCGGTCGGCTGCTGCCGGCCTACGCGGCCGAGCACCCGGGGGTACGCGTGCACATCGTGCGTTGCGACGGCAGAGACGGCGTCGTCACCGCCATCAGGGATCAGCGAGCCGATCTCGGGCTCACCGACCTGCCCGTGCCCACCGACCTCATCACCCATCCGCTCGAGCGCCAGGAGATCGTGCTGATCTCCCCGCCCGGGCTCGACCTGCCCAACCCGGTGCCGATGGGCAAGCTCCACGGGATGCGCCTGGCGCTGCCAGCCCGCGGCAGCATGCGGCGCAGGGAGCTCGACGCGATGTTCGGCAAGTACTCCGTCACGCCGGTGGTCGTACTCGAGACCGACGAGCGCAACGGCTGGCTCAACGCGGTGCGCGCCGGCCAGGCGTCGCTGCTCTGGTACCGCGGCATGGCCGAGCAGGCCGGGCGCGCGGGCCTGACGGTGCGTTCGCTCGAACCCGCCGTCCGCCGCGTCATCGCCGTCGTGCACGCTCGCCGGCGCCTGCCGCTGATCGCCCAGGACTTCCTGGCCACCGCAGAAAAGGGGACAGCCGCCTGACCAGATTCGGAACGATCCAAGAACCCCCCGCTACAGAGCCTCTGACGCCGCACAAACCGCACAAGCCGGATCAGCCGCACTGATCGGCACGTCGGAGACGGAACAGCAAAACCGCACCACGAAAGCACGGACAGGGCCCGGATTACCCGAGCCCAGGGGGCCCGGCGACGACGCCGTGCCCCTGAGGGCCAGCATCGGAAGCCCGACTTCAGCTCTTGACCCGCCGCACCTCGCCTTGGCCTGCCGCCGCCGGCGAGGAGCGTTCTCGCGTTGCCTTGACGGGACGGACTTGACGGGACAGGGGAGCGTTCTCGCGCTGCCTCAACGCGACACCGGCAGCCGCACCACGGCCCGCAGCCCAGGCGCGGCGTCCTCCAGCACGACCGTGCCACCGTGCGCCAGCACCGTCTCGCGCACGATGGCCAGACCGAGCCCGGTGCCGCCTTCGTCACGGCTGCGCCCGGAGTCGAGCCTGGTGAAGCGGTTGAACACGCGTTCGCGATCCTGCTCCGGGATGCCGGGACCGTCGTCGGCCACCGACAGCACGCCGTCGGCCGTCAGCGCCACCTCGACCTTGGAGGAGGTGTGGCGGGTCGCGTTGTCCATGAGGTTGGTCAGCACCCTGCTCAGGTCGAGGGCGTCCCCCTGGACCACGACCGGGTCGCAGACCGTCAGGCGGGCCTCGCCGTACCGGTCGACGGTCTGGCGCACCACCTCGTCGAGGTTGACCGGCTCACGCCTGGCGGGCACGCCGCCGCGCTCGTCCAGCCTGGCCAGCGCGAGCAGGTCCTCGGCCAGCCGCGAGAGCCGCATCGTGTCCTCCAGCACGCCCTCGGCGGTCTCCTGCCAGTCCTGGCCCTCGGGATGGCCGAGCGCCACCTCCAGCTGCAGCCTGATGCTCGCCAGCGGGCTGCGCAGCTCGTGCGCGGCGTCGGAGACCAGCGCCCGCTGCCGCTGCTCGGCCTCCTCCAGCCGGGCCAGCATGCCGTTGAGCGTGGTGGCCAGAAAGTGGACCTCGTCCCGCGACTGCGGCACCGGCAGCCTGCGCGACCTGGCCGTGTGCGTGATGTCCGCCGCACTCTTGCGCAGGGCGGAGATCGGCCGCAGCGTACGGCCGATCATCAGCCAGCTCGCCACCGCGAGCAGCACGATCAGCGCGGGCGTGCCGACCAGCAGCACCCTGCCCGCGGTGCCCAGACTGGTCTGGATCTCGCTGATGGGCCTGGCCGCCACCACGGTCTGGCCCCGGTCCGCGCTGAGCACCACCACCCGCAGGAACCCGGGGATCGCGTACGGCCGCCCGTCCAGCATCCTCGCCTGCCCGCTCTTCAGCGCCTTGGCCCTGGCCCGCTCGCCCAGCAGCGGCACCAGCCGGTCGGTGCCGTAGGTGACGTGCGTGATCCGCCCCTGCGCGTCGATGACCTGCACGATCGTGCCGTCGTGCGTGCTGATCGGACTGGTCAGCGTTCCCGCGTCGGCCGCCACGCGCACGGCCTGCGCCTGCTGCCTGGTGGACTCGTCCACGGTGTCGATCAGCGTCCGGTCCAGCACGCTGAGCAGCACCGACGCGGAGATCGCGAGCGCCAGCGCGAGCACGGTGGCGGCCGCCACCGTGAGCCTGAACCGCAGCCCCTGACGCCGCCACCAGGCCAGCGGGGAGTCAGCCACCGTCGCCCGCCAGCCGGTAGCCCGCGCCGCGCACGGTCTGCAGGGCGTTCTTGCCGAACGGGACGTCGATCTTGCGCCGCAGGTAGCCCACGTACACCTCGACCACGTTCGGGTCGGTGTCGAAGGTGTCCCAGACGTGCTCCAGGATCTCCGACTTGGACACGACCTCGTCCCGCCGCCGGATCAGGTATTCCAGCAGCGCGAACTCCCTCGGCGTCAGCTCGATCGCGCTCTCGCCGCGCTCGACCCTGCGCCGCGCGGGATCGAGCGACAGGTCGCCGGCCACCAGCACCGCCGGCCGCCGCCCGGAGTCGCGCCGCAGCAGCGCCCGCAGCCTGGCCACCAGCACCACGTACGAGAACGGCTTCGTCAGATAGTCGTCGGCGCCCAGATCCAGGCCGTCGGCCATGTCGTACTCGCCGTCCTTGGCCGACAGCATCAGGATCGGCACCCAGTTCTCCTCCGCGCGCAACTGCTTGCACACGTTGTACCCCGACAGCCTGGGCAGCATGATGTCGAGCACGACGATGTCGTACTCGCCGTGCCGGGCCGCGTGCAGTCCGTCCTCGCCGTCGTGGGCGAGATCCACGGCGAAGCCCTCGGCCTGGAGCCCCCGCTGGAGCGCGGCTGCCATCCGCCGCTCGTCCTCGACGACAAGTACTCTCATGAGGCAATTCTCCTTTTCCTGCCCTGAGACAACGCTGAGAAGGCTGAGAGCAGTCTCAGACTGTCTCAGGTCTGCCACAGGATGCATCACGCAGGCTCTGAGCATCGACATACCGTTAAGGAGTGAGATGCGCAGAGGCACGTTCGTGAGGTGGGGAGTTCCGATCGCCGCCGCGGCGGTGATCGGAGCCGCGATAGGCGCCGGCCCCGTCATCGCCGCAGTGAGCGGCGAGCCCGTGCTGCCGGAGCGGTCGGCCCAGCAACTGCTGGCCGACGCCGCGGCGGCGACCAGCAAGGACAAGGGCCTTCCGCCCATGTCCGGCACCGTGCAGCAGACGGCGTCACTCGGTCTGCCGGCGCTGCCGCAGACCGGTGGCGAGGCGTCGCCGCTCAGCCTGCTGTCCGGCTCGCACGAGGTGAAGGTCTGGTACGGCGCCACCGACAAACTGCGGGTGGCCTTGCCGACGCAGTTGAGTGAGACCAACCTGATTGTGAACGGCGACCAGGCCTGGTACTGGAACAGCAGCACCAACACGGCCACCAAGCTGAAGATCAAGGCCGCAGCCGACCGCCAGGAGCACGCTCCGGCCACGCCGCAGCCGACCGATCTGACGCCGCAGCAGGTGGCCGAGCGGGTGCTGGCCAACGCCGACCAGCACACCGCCGTCCGGGTGATCAACACGGCCGAGGTGGCGGGCCGCCCGGTCTACCAGCTCGTGCTCGCGCCCAAGGCGGAGGGCTCGCTGGTCCAGGAGGTACGCATCGCGCTCGACGGCGAGACGTACGTCCCGCTCCAGGTGCAGGTGTTCGCCAAGGGCTCGGCCGAGCCGGCGTTCCAGATCGGGTTCACCCAGGTGACGTTCACGCCGCCGGCGGCCGAGAACTTCGAGTTCACTCCGCCCGCGGGCGCCAAGGTGGAGGAGCAGGAGCTCGGCTTCAACGGCCGCGAGGAGGTCAAGGAGGAGCACGCGGAGCAGGCCAAGGACGTCGCGGACAAGGTGAAGGTCGTCGGCGAGGGCTGGGCGAGCGTCACGGTCCTGCCGTTCTCGCTGTCGGACCTGGCCGCCAAGCCGGCCGAGACGCCCGAAGGCAGGGAGTTCGGCGGCGGCGGCGACCCGGCCGCGCTGCTGGACACCGTGCTCAAGTCCGCCACCCCGGTGAGCGGCACGTGGGGCTCGGGCAAGCTGATCAAGACCAAGCTTGTCACGGCCCTGCTGACCGACGACGGCCGCCTTCTGGTCGGCGCGGTCACCCCGGAGGAGATCACCAAGGCGGCGGGCGTCAAGTGACGACTGTCGTTCAGGAAGCGGGGGCGCCCTTCGGGGCGGCCCCGCCGCCGGGGGCGGACGGCGCGGCGATCGTCACCCAGGGCCTGACCAAGCGCTTCCGCGGCGGCCAGGTCGCGGTGAACGCGCTGGACCTGGCCGTGCCGCGCGGCTCGGTGTTCGGCTTCCTCGGGCCGAACGGCTCGGGCAAGACCACCACCATCCGCATGCTGCTCGGCCTGGTCTCGCCCACGGCCGGCGCGTACTCCGTGCTCGGCCTGCCGCCGGCCCAGGCACTGCCCAGGGTGGGGGCGCTGGTGGAGGGGCCGGCGTTCTACCCGTACCTGTCGGGCGCGGCGAACCTGCTGCGCTTCGACTCCGCCGACCCGACCGCGCCACGCGGCACCGCGAAGCGGCGGATCGCCGACGCGCTCGAACGCGTGGGCCTGTCGGCCGCCGCGGGCAAGCGCTTCCGCAACTACTCGCTCGGCATGCGCCAGCGCCTGGCCATCGCGGCCGCGCTGCTGGGGCCGCGCGAGCTGCTCATCCTGGACGAGCCGACCAACGGGCTCGACCCGCAGGGCACCCGCGAGGTGCGCGCGCTGGTCAAGGAGATCGCCGCCGAAAGCACCACGGTCTTCGTCTCCTCGCACCTGCTGGCCGAGGTCGAGCAGATGTGCACGCACGCCGCGATCATGCGTACCGGGGAGCTCGTCGCGCAGGGCACGATCGCCTCGCTGAACGGCGGCCTGGTGACCCGCGTCAGGATCGAGACGCCCGACGCGGCCGACGCCGCGCGGGTGCTCGGCACGCTCGGGCTGGCCGACGTGCGGCCCGCGGGCGCCGAGGTCACCGCCGAGCTGGGCGGGCACGCGCCGGAGCGGATCAACGCCGCCCTGGTGGGGGAGGGCGTGGCCGTACGCGGGCTGGCCGTCGTACGGCCGAGCCTGGAGGACGTGTTCGTGGGACTGACAGGGGAGGGCTTCGATGTCGACGGCTGAGTCGACGACCGGGTCGACGGTGGGGACGATTTCTGGCACGCAGGCCGATGCGGCGGGCGAAGCGCAGGAGCGGCGGATGCCCGGGCTCGTACCGGTGACCGAGACCCTGCGCTCCGCGGAGCGGCACGCGCCGGACGCGCCCGGGGCTCCCGGGGCATCCGTGCTGCCGGTCAGGATGGCGTCGTCGTTCTGGCGGCTGCTCGGCTCGGAGCTGGGCCTGACGTTCCGCAGGCCGCGCAACGTGGTGATGCTGGGCGTGGTCGCGCTCGTCCCCGTGGTGCTCGGCATCGCGCTGCGGATCGCCGGCGCCGAGGAGGGCATGGGCGGGATCGTCCAGGCCGTGGCGGGCAACAGCCTCATGCTGACGTTCGCGTCGTTCTCGTTCCTGGTGCTGCTGCTGATGCCGGTCGCCGTCAGCGTGGTCGCGGGGGACTCCATCGCGGGTGAGGCCGGCGCGGGGACGTTGCGTTACCTGCTGGCCGCTCCGGCGGGACGCACCCGGCTGCTGCTGGTCAAATATCTCAACGCGGCGATCTTCGCCTACGCGGTGACCGCCGTGGTGGCGGTGGCGGCGCTGGTGACGGGGCTGATCCTCTTTCCCGTCGGACCCGTGACGATGCTGTCGGGGACCACGATCTCCGTCGCGGACGGGCTGCTGCGGATCCTCATCGCCGTCGGTTACGTCGGCGCGGGCATGGCCGCCCTGGCCGCGGTGGCGGTGGCGCTGTCGACGTTCACCGAGGTGCCCATCGGGGCCATCGCGGGCACCGTCGTGCTGATCATCGTCTGCCAGGTGCTGCGGGCGGTGCCGGCGCTCGACGCGATCACGCCGTACCTGCTGCCGACCAGGTTCACCAACTTCGACGCCGTGCTGCGCAGCCCGATCGACGCGGGGGCGCTGGGGGAGGGGCTGCTGGCGTTCGGGGCGTACATCGTGTTGTTCGGGTCGATCGCGTGGGCCCGCTTCTCCGGCAAGGACATCACCTCCTGACCGGCCGCTCCCGACGCCGAGCGTGACGCGCCCCCGCCCGGATCACCGGGCGGGGGCGGCGGGCCGTGCTCGTGAGCCTTGCCGGGCTGTGCTTCGCCGGGCTGGGCTTTCTGGTCAGGCGGTGGGGCGGCGGCGCAGGCCGATCGCGCCGACCACGACGCCGATGATGCCCACCACCAGGCCCGCGCCGCCCAGGAGCCGCGCGGTGCTGTCAGAGGCGGACCCGGACGTGGCGGCGGCCGCCACCGGGCTCACCGACGGGGCGGCGGCCGCGGGGGCCGCGCTGGCGGAGGCGGAGGCGGAGCCGTGTGCCCCTTCGGCGCTCGCCGGCGTCAGCTTCAGCACCGGAGCCGGGTGCTCCGCCTCGGTGCCGTCCGTCTTCGGGGCGTCGGACCAGCTGACGACCTCGCCGCCGGAGTATTCCTGCTTCGTCGGGAACGTCAGCGAGTCGACGTCCTTGGGCAGCTGGCCCATCGACACCTCGAACTCCTGGAACTCGCCCGGGTTGATCTTTCCGCCCGACCAGACGACCTTGGTGACGGCCTCTTCCAGGTCGCCGTACTCGGTCTTGACCGGCGTCGGCAGCTTGCTCTCCGTGACCTTGACCTCCCACCCGGGCACGGGCTTGACCGACACGAAGGCCAGCGGGTGGTCGGCGGGGAAGGCGACCTCGATCTTGACGGTCGAGGCGTCGTCGCGCTCGTTGGGCACCCGGAAGGCGACCTTGGTGAACCCGCCCTGCTCGGCGGTGCCCGGCTGGATGGTGACGTGGGCCAGCGCGGGCAGCGCGAGGCCGGCGGTGATGGCGGTGACGGCGGCGAGCACGGTCGCGGCACGGCGTACGAAGGACATGCGGAGCTCCACTTGGATGATCGGGGGATGAAGGGGTGTCAGACGGTCAGGCGGGAAGTGGAGGACCACGCCTGGCCACGCTGTGCCGGAAACCCGGCTGGAGCGGGACGACCCTGGTGCGCACGATCGGCGCGGCGGGGCGTACGGAGGTGACGGCGACCGTACGGAGGAGCAGGAGACGGCGGCCGGCCCGGCGGAGCAGCGACCAGAGCGCGGCCTCGCCGCGCGCCAGCCACAGACCGGTGATCAGCGTCGCCGTCACGTGGGTGAGCAGCATGCCGGCGCTGACGCCGAGGCCCTGGCCGGCGTGCCCGTGCACCGTGACGTAGGCCGCCCCGTCGCCCGCGAACAGCTCGTGCAGGCCCAGCTGCGCGCCGACGAGCACGAGGTTGATCGTCGCCGTCGAACGCTCCCTGCCGCACATGACCAGGCCCAGCCCGGAGACGGCCGCGAGCCCGAGCCCCGCGATCCACGGAGCCGGCGCCGAGCCGCCGCCCAGCACGTGGGCGAGCGCGGCCAGCGTCACGCAGACAGCGGCGAAGGCGGCCGTCCGCGCGAGCCTGAGGGGGAGATGCGCATGCATGGGTGTGCCCCATGGTCTCACGGGGCAGGGTCTCATGAGACCTCGAGTGCCAAGCTGTGTGATGCCTGGTCCGAAAAGGCGCCAAGCCGCGCAAGGCCTGGTCCGAAAATGGCATTTGTCGCTAGGGTCGTGCCGACCACGTTGACATAGAGGTGAGAACGTTGCGGCACTTAGCTGGTTTGCTCATCGGGCTGGTGGTGACGGTGGCCGTGCTGGCGGGCGGTGGCTGGGCCGTTCAGCAGGCTTTCGGCAGCGCGGCGGCGACCCCGCCGGACAACCAGAGGATGTGGATAGCGCTCGGCGCGATGGCCGCGATAGGGCTGGTCGTCGGGCTTGTGGTGGCGGGGAGGGTCTCGCCGCTGGCGACGTTCGTACCGTCGATGGTGCTGCTGGCCTGGACGGTCATCTACGCGCTCGACGTGAACAGGGCGCTCTCCCTGATCCCGGACGAGGCGTCGGTGAACCAGATCGTCAGGGACGCCGGGTTCGGTGCGCGGACGATGCTGACGACGGGCGTGCTCGCCCTGCTCGGCGTGGTCCTGTTCATCCCCGTGCTGATGCCGTCGCGCTGGTCGCGGCGGCACGACGACGTTGACGAGGAGTATGAGACCACGCCGGAGGGCAGCTACTACTGAGTGGTGATCGTGGCGCCCCCGGTGTAGAGGCGGGTGACGACGTCCTCGATCGACGACGCGTCGGGCGCCGTGGCCATCAGGTCGTCGAGGGTGCCGTCGAACGCCAGCCGCCCGTGGTCGATCAGCATGACCCGGCGGCACAGGCGTTCGATGTCGCCCAGGTCGTGGGTGGTCAGCAGGACGGTCGTGCCCTGCTCGGCGTTCACCCGCCGCAGGAAGCCGCGGATGCTGGCCTTGCTGACCACGTCGAGCCCGATCGTCGGCTCGTCCAGCACCAGCACGTCGGGCGCGTGCAGGAGCGCCGCCGCGAGGTCGCCCCGCATGCGCTGGCCCAGGCTGAGCTGGCGCACCGGGGTGCGCAGGAACTCGCCCAGCTCCAGGGTTTCGGTCAGCTCGCGCAGCCTCGACCTGAAGTCTGTGCGATCTACTTTGTAAAGGTGCCGGATCAGCTCGAAACTGTCCGTGAGCGGCAGGTCCCACCAGAGCGTCGTCCGCTGGCCGAACACCACGCCGATCCGCCGCGCCAGCGTCGTGCGCTTGCGCGACGGGTCGAGCCCGGCCACCCGGACCTTGCCCGAGGTGGGCGTGAGGATGCCGCACAGCATCTTGATCGTGGTGGACTTGCCCGCGCCGTTGGGCCCGAGGTAGCCGACGAACTCCCCCGGCGTCACGGTGAACGACAGGTCGTTCACGGCGTGGACGATCCGCTTCTTCACCTTGAAGGAGCGGCCCGCCCGGTCGAGCTCGATCATGGTCAACTCCCCGTCGATCGGTAGTGCCTGAGACCCTGCCGCCAGGCCACGGCGGCCAGCAGGGTGAGGACCAGCGCGGCGGCCGGTCCGAGGAAGCGCATGAATCCGGGCGTGCCGAACGGGTCGTCCCTGCCCAGCACGTACAGGCCGGGCTGCCAGTTGATGAAGGCCAGCGGGAACACGTACGTCACGCCGGCGACCAGGTCGCGGGCGTAGATGCTGAGGGGGTACTGGCTGAGCTGGTGGGTGCCGTAGGTGAAGGAGCTGCTCACCTCCGGCGCGTCGGTGAGGACGAACTGCAGCGCGCCGCCGATCGTCCACAGCGCCGTGAAGATGACGAGGCCGGTGACGACCATGACGGGGATCATCCAGGCGCGCCGCCAGCCGAGGTCGAGCGCGGCGATGGAGTAGCCGAGCACGAGGGCCGCCTGGAGGATCCGGCCGGCCCTGTTGGCGTTGAAGCGGTCGGTGGCGAGCTGGATCCAGGCGCTGACCGGCCTGATCAGGAACGTGTCCAGGGTGCCGGCCTTGATGTGCTGGCTGATCCGGTCGAGGTTGCTGAAGAAGGTGTCGCAGAGGGTGAAGGACAGGCTGGCGGTGCCGTACAGGAAGATGACCTCGTCGCGGGAGAACCCGGCGAGCGTGGTGGTGTTGGCGAAGATGACGAGGATGACCGCGACGTCGAGCGCGGCGATGACGAAGCCGAGCACGATCATGAGCACGAACGAGGCCGGGTAGGCCGCGGCGGCGCGGGTCCACGTCCAGGCGAGCAGGAAGTACGTCCTAACCACCCTGGATCACCACCTTGTGGCGGATCGCCCTGGTGCCGAGCGCGCCGAGCCCGAGCAGGACGATCGCCCAGAACGTCTGGAAGGCGAGCGTCTCCATGACCGGGGCCTTGCCGAGGTAGAGGTCGACGGGGAGCTGGACCATGGCCGCCCAGGGGAGTGCCCTGGCCAGCTCGCCGAGCCAGCCGGGGAAGATGTGCAGCGGCACCATCATGCCGCTGAGGAAGGTGGTCATCACCAGCGACAGGACGGCCACGCCGCGGTCGTCGGCGAGCCAGCAGACCGACAGCGCGATGAGGTAGCGCCAGCCGAAGCTGACCAGGACCGCCAGCGCGAATCCGGTCAGGAAGGCCAGCCACTGCCCGGGAGCCGTGGGGACGACGATGCCGAAGACGGCCGCGCCCACCAGCATGGGCGGGATGCCGCGGACGAGGAACAGGTAGGAGGCCCGGCCCGCGTCCTCGGCGAGGGTCCAGAGCTGGAGCGAGGCGGGGCGGACGAGGTCGAGGGCGATGTCGCCGGTGCGGATGCGCTCGGGGATGCCGAGGCCGCCGCCGAACAGCTGCATCGGCCCGATGAGGGCCTGGGTGACGAAGCAGAAGGTGATGGCGTCGTGCACGTCGTAGCCGGCCAGCCCGGGGCGGGCCTGCCAGAGTGCGATGAGGATGTAGGCGCGCAGGATGCCGAACACGCTGTTGGTGAACGCGGCGGCGACTGCGGCCCAGAGGTAGGTGGCGTGTTTGCGGAAGCCGTACCGGACGAGCCGGGCATAGAGCGGTATGGTTTTGCACCTCCGGAGTGTGATGACACGGTGACCAGCCGTGTCCGGACCCGCGCACGGGTCTGCCGACAAGAAGCATGGAATTATCTGTCGCGGAGTCAGCGGTCCGCAACGCGATAAACGAAGCGCAGGCCCGACCAGGTGGCGTCGATGGCCGCCACCTTGTTGTCGACCAGGCCCCTGGCCAGGCCGTAGTCACGGATGGGGTTCTCCGACAGGTCCGTGGGCACCTTGCTGGAGCGTTTGGGCCAGCAGACCCAGAGGCCGCCGTGCTTGGCGAGGAGCGCCATGGCGGCGGGGAAGGCGTCGTGGAGGGCCGCGGTGTCCGGGCAGAAGATCAGGATGACGTCGTACGGGCCCTCTGCGGGGGCGCGGTGGACTTCCGCGTCGGGTTCGCCCAGGTCGAGGCCGTCGGGTGCGCTTATGGCGAGCACCTGGGACCCCGGCTTGACGCCGAGTTTGCGTGGCAGCGGAGTGCCCGAGTATCCGGCCATATCTGACAGCGTGACACGGCGCCGAAATATCCGTGTAAGAGACGAGATACTTACTGGCCGGTAGGAAGGAGGACGTTACGGGAATGTATACATCGGAGGATCGATGATGCGGATCGATGCGGATGTTCGTCCCGACTACCCCTTGAGCTGGCAGGCCCGCGCTCTCACCAGCCTGATGCGCGGCACCTTGAAGCCGGCCTCGACCTTATTGATGCGCCATCCGCTGGCCCTGACCGGGGCGGCCAGGCTCGGCGATCTGACCCGGCTGGTGCGGGTGCCGCATCCCGCGCACGTGTCGATCGTGCCAGCGGCGTTCTCGTCGTGCGGCGGGGAGTGGGTCAGGGGCGGCCAGGGGCTCGACGAGCGCAAGGTGCTGCTCTACTTCCACGGCGGCGGCTATTTCTCGTGCTCGCCGAGCACGCACCGATCCATCACGTGGCGGTTGTCGGTGGTGGCCGGGCGGCCGGTCCTGGCGCTGGACTACCGCCAGGGGCCCGTGCACAAGCTGGCCGACTCGCTGGCCGACGCGCTGGACGCCTACGACTGCCTGCTGCGGCGTGGTCACGCCGCCGAGGACATCATCCTGGCGGGCGACTCCGCCGGCGGCCACCTGACCCTGGCTACCCTGCTGGCGCTGCGGGATCGCGGCCTGCCGCAGCCGGCGGCGGCGATCTGCCTGTCGCCGTGGGCGGATCTGACGGACTGCCCGCGCCGGGCGAACCGGTGGCAGGATCCGCTGCTGCCCGCCAGCCGGGTGCGGTGGCTGGCCCGCCGCTGGACCTCCGGCCTGGACCCGCGCGATCCGCTGGTCTCGCCCGTGCTCGGGGACTTCTCGGGGCTGCCGCCCCTCATGATCGTGACGGGGTCCACCGAGGTGCTGCGGGAGGAGGCACGGCGGGTGGCCGAGCGGGCGCGGCTGGCGGGGGTGCCGGTACGGTACGAGGAATGGCGCAGGATGCCGCACGTCTTCCCGATCCTGGCGGACGTGCTGCCGGAGGCGCGGCTGGCGTTCCGGCACATGTCGCAGTTCCTGGGAGCGGTGGGCGCCCAGTCGGAGTCGATGGGGGATTCTGCGGCGGCCTGACCTTTTTGCCCGTCATGTACTGCCCCTTTTGTGGAGAACGGCGTAACGTAAACAGTCACTAGGTGTAAGGTTAGGTATACCTAACTTCTCCAGGGGGGCTGTTTCCATGGCTGAGAAGCCCAGGGACCATCATCGGGGCGTCGTCCTGCGGACCGAATGGATCGCGCGGCACATGATCCGCATCGTGGTCGGCGGCGACGGATTGGCGGACTTCGCCACCTCAGGGCTGACCGACCACTACGTCAAGCTCGTCTTTCCCATCGAAGGCGTCCAATACCCGGAGCCGTTCAGCGTCAAGGCCTGTCGCGAGACCATGACCAGGGACCTGTGGCCGCGGCTGCGGACCTACACCGTACGCGCATGGGACCCGGACAGCTGCGAGCTGACGCTCGACTTCGTGGTCCACGGCGACGAAGGGCTGGCGGGGCCGTGGGCGGCGCGGGCCGTGCCCGGTGACGTCGTGTACCTGCTGGGCCCCGGCGGCGGCTACGCGCCCGACGCGGCGGCCGACTGGCACCTGCTGGTGGGCGACGAGAGCGCCCTGCCGGCCATCGCCACCGCGCTGGAGGCGCTGCCCGACGGCGTCCTGGCACACGTGCTGATCGAGGTGGACGGGCCGGAGGACGAGCAGAAGCTCGGCAGTGCCGCCGACGCGCGGATCGTGTGGATCTACCGGAACTCCCGCCGCGTCGGCGAGGGGCTCGTGGAGGCGGTGCAGGCGCTGGAGTTCCCCGATGGGAACTTGCATGCGTTCGTGCATGGGGAGGCTGGGTTCGTCAAGCAGCTCCGCCGGTATCTGCGGGTTGAGCGGGGGATCGCGATGGACCGCCTGTCCATTTCCGGATATTGGCGGATCGGGGTGGATGACGAGGGGTGGCGCGAGGTCAAGCGCGACTGGAACCGCGAGGTGGAGGCCGAGGAAGCCGCCGCCATCGCCTCCTGACCGCCCCTGGTTCAGACCCCGCTCCTGACCCTGCTCAGACCGCGCCTCCTGAGCCGGCTCAGGCCCCGGCTCAGACCTTGGTTCAGATCGGGTAGGACGAGGCCCATTCCTCCGTCGTGCGCGCCGGGCGGCCGGTGAGCCGTTCGATGGTGTCGGTCACCGGGGCGGGGGACGTGCGATGCCTCGACCAGGTGGCGAACAGGACGTCCGCGGGGGCGTACGGGCTGATGGCCTTGCGCGCCTCCTCCTCCGGCAGCTCCTCGTAACGCAGGTCGCGCCCGTGGGCGCGGCCGATCAGGGCGATCTGCTCGGCGTGCGTGATCGAGCGCGGGCCGGTCACCGCGTAGGTGTGTCCGGCGTGCCCGGCGTCCGTGCGCCCGGCGTCTGTGAGCGCGGCGATCGCCACGGCCGCGAAATCGGCCGGGTGGATGGGGGAGACCTGGGCGTCCGCCCACGGGCCGCGTACCACGTCGCCCTTTTCGAGCTGGCCCGGCACGTCGAACGCCCACTGCAGGGCGTCGGCGGAGGCGACCGCGAGCCGCAGGAACGTCCACTCGATCCCGGAGGCGCGGATCTGCCGCTCGATGTCGTCGTGGAACGCGGCGATGTCGTCGGGCTGGGGCTCGGCGTCGTCCACGATGGCGCCCGACGACTGGAACACGATCCGGCGCACGCCCGCCTCTGCCGCGGCCTTGAGGAACGCCGGCGCGAAACCGGTCGTGGCGGCCAGCAGGAACACCGAGGTGACTCCGTCGAAGGCGGCGGCCAGGCTGTCCGGGTCGTTCAGGTCTCCCGCGACGACCTCGGCCCCCTCGGGGAGCCCGGCTGAGGACGGGTCGCGGGTGAGGGCACGCACGGGGGTGCCCGCGGCGGCGAGCTGTTCGACGATGGAACGGCCAACGGGGGCGGTGGCCGCGGTGACGAGGATCATGGCTTTCTCCTGCTGTGGCTGGCTTACCTGCTCACCGTAGGAGGCCATGCGGAAGACTTCTTTCCGCGATTAAGCTGTTTTCATGGCGCTTCCGTGGCGACCGCGCGGCCTGGTCGCCGATGCTCTCGTCGCGCTGGCCGTAGCCGCCATCTTCGTCCTGTACCTCCTGGTCAGCCGCGCCGACCTGGCGCCGATGTGGCCGTTCGGGCATGTGCTGCTCGTGCTCGCGGCCGCCGCGCTGCTGCTGCGCCGGTGGCAGCCCGTGCCCGTGCTGCTGGCCGAGATGGCGCTGACGTGGCTGTACTTCGCGAACGGCTATCCGGAGATGCCCATCTACGTGGCGTGCATCGTGGCCCTCTACACGGTCGCCGACCGGGCGCACCCGCTGATCGCCCTGGCCTGCGGGGCCGTGGCCATCGCCGGAGCGGCCTGGCAGGAGATCACGACGGCCATGCCGCCCGGGGACCTCGTGATGATCACCGGCTGGCTCCTCATGGTGATCGCGTTCGGGGCCGCCGCCCGCAGCCGCCGTGCGTACCTGGCCGCGGCGGAGCGGCGTGCGGTCATCGAGGAACGGCTGCGCATCGCGCGCGACGTCCATGACGCGGTGGGGCACGCGATGTCGCTGATCAACGTACAGGCGGGGGCGGCTCTGCACCGGTTCGCCGACCGGCCGGACAAGGCGGAGGAGGCGCTGGCCACCATCAAGCAGGCGAGCGCTCAGGCGCTGCGTGAGCTGCGGGCGACGGTGGGCGAGCTGCGGCACGACCCGGGGGCCGAGGGGATCGGGCGGCTGGTGGACAACGCTCGGCGGGCGGGGCTGGACGTCCGGTTCACCGCGCCGGAGGGGGTGCGGCTGGGGCCGGAGGCGGATCTGGCGGCGTACCGGATCGTGCAGGAGGCGCTCACCAACGCCGCCCGGCACGCCGGCGCGACCCGGGTCTGGGTGGAGCTCACGGTCGCGGGCGGGGAGCTGACGATCATCGTCCAGGACGACGGGGCGGAGGCGACCGCCGCACCGGAGAGCCTGCCGACGGGCTTGGGCCTGGCCCCCCGACCTGGCAAGCTCTCCGCGGTCTCCTCGGAACCCCCGCTCAATGGCCCTTCAGCCGTCCCCGCCGGGTCCTTGCCCGGCGACCTCTCCGCGGTCTCTTCGGAACTTCTGCCCGATGGCCCCTCAGCCGCTCTCGCCAGGCCTTTGCCCGGCGACCTCTCCGGAGGCTCTTCGGGGCCCTCGCCCGACGGCTCCTCCGCAGCCTCCCGATCCGGCGACCTCTCCGCCGTGCCCTTGGAACCCCCGCCCAACGGCCCTTCAGCCACCTCCGCCAGCCCCTTGCCCGGCGAGCCCTCCGGCGTCCACGCCGAATCCTCAGGCAGCGGGCTGACGGGGATGGCGGAGCGGGTGGCGCGGCTGGGCGGCACCCTGCAGTATGGCCCGCACAACGGGAAGGGATTCCGGGTGCTGGCCCGGCTGCCCGCGGACCGGGGACGGTGATCATCGGTGGGATGGGCGGTGAGGTGGCGTGGGCATGGCATGTGGCAGGATCCGCGACCCGTCCTCAGCCGGCGTCCCCGAGGGGGCCGAGGGAGCGGCCTGGATCCGCGAACCTGGATCCGCGAACCTGGATCCGCGAACCTGGATCCGCGAACCCGGATCCGCGAGCCCGGGTCGACCTGCCCGAGGCCTTCCGCCGCGAGCTTCCGCCCGGCACATCCGCCCCATGCTTCCGCCCGGCACATCCGCCCCATGCTTCCGCTCGGCATGCCCGCCCCAAGCCTCTGCTCGGCATGCCCGCCCCAAGCCTCTGCCCGGCATGCCCGCCCCAAGCCTCTGCCCGGCATGCCCGTCCCAAGCCTCTGCCCGGCATGCCCGCCGGGGCCACCTACCTCAAGTCGCCTACCTGGGTCCGCCTACCCGACATGCGCCTGCCCGAGCCGTCGGCGGGCGGATGGTCGGGTGGGGCGGTTGACGAGGAGGGTCGCTTTGATGGCGCCAGGTGGTGAGCCAGGGTGATCAGCGTGCTGCTCGCCGATGACCAGCGGCTGGTGCGCGCGGGGTTCCGGCTGATGCTGGAAGGCGAGCCCGACCTGGTCGTCGTCGGAGAGGCGGGCGACGGCGAAGAGGCCGTACGCCTCGCCCGCGCCGATACCCCGGACGTGGTGCTCATGGACGTTCGCATGCCGGGCGTGGACGGCATCCAAGCCACGCGGCGCATCGTCACCGATCCCGCCCTCACCGGGGTGAAGGTCGTCATACTCACGACGTTCGACATGGACGAGTACGTCTACGGCGCGCTCCGGGCCGGGGCCAGCGGCTTCCTGCTCAAGGACACCGAGCCGATGGAGCTGATCCACGCGGTGCGCGTGGCGGCCAGAGGCGACGCGCTCATCGCGCCCGCGATCACCAGGCGGCTGATCGCCGAGTTCGCCGGCCGGGTGACCAGGCCGGTGCCGGAGCTGAGCGCGCTGACGGAACGGGAGCGCGAGGTGCTGAGCCTGATCGCGTCGGGGCTGTCCAACGAGGAGATCGCCGAACGGCTGGTGCTCAGTCCGGCGACGGTGAAGACGCATGTCAGCCGCATCCTCGCCAAGCTGGCGGCCCGCGACAGGGCGCAGCTGGTGGTGACGGCGTACGAATCGGGGCTCGTCACACCACGCTGGATCCGCCGGGACCTCTGACCGGGCCGCCCACCGCAATCTGGCCGGGCCGCCCGCCGCAACACGCCGGCACCGCCGATCGGTGTCGGACCTGAGTCGTACACAAAATCGAACCACGGGCTGACGCGAACTCACCCTCCCCCTTGAAACCCTTCTCCGCATGGACCTCCTCCCGCTGGCCCGCGTGGAGTTCGCGATCACTGCGGGCGGCCACTTCCTCTTCGTCGTGCTGACCCTCGGCCTGGCGACGCTGCTGGCCGTCATGCAGACCGGCGAGACGTTCCGGCCGAGCGCGGAGAGACGGGCCAGGCTGTGGTTCTGGGGCAGGCTCTACGTGGTCAACTACGCGTTCGGCATCGTCACCGGGCTGGTGATGGAGTTCGAGCTCGCGCTCAACTGGAGCCGGCTGACCACCGAGATCGGCCCCGCGCTCGCCGTGGAGACGATCGTGGCGTTCTTCGTGGAGTCGACGTTCCTGGGGCTGTGGCTGTTCGGCTGGGACCGGCTGCCGAGGTGGGCGCATCTGGCGGTGATCTGGGTGGTGGCGCTGACCGCTCACATCTCCGCGTACGTCGTGCTGGTGGCCAACGGTCACCTGCAGAGCCCGTCCGCGGACCCTTGGGTCAACCCGGCGGCCTGGACCGCGTTCGCGCACGTCACGGGAGCCGGCCTGGTGACCGCCGGAATATTCGTCGCGGGGATCGGCGCCTACCATCATGATCGCCGGTCGGTCAGGTTCGGGGCGTGGGCGCTGCTGCCCGGCATGGTGATCGTCGCAGCGGCCGGTCATCAGCAGTTCATCAGAGGACTGCAGCCGATGAAGCTCGCCCTCTGGGACGGCACCGGCACCGAACAAGCCGCCCTGCAGGCCGAGCTGGTCGCGGCGTACGGTCCGGACGGCTACATCCCACCCGCCTGGGCCGCCACCGCGCTCCTCGCCATGCTGATCATCGGTGCCCTGCTGATCGCCCTCGCCCTGGCCGGCCCCTTCCTGGCCAGACCCGTCCCCGCTGGAGGTGCTGACCGGCAAGCCAAGAAACGCGCCTATGGCATGGGGATCCATGCCGGAACGAGCGCTCAGCGCACGCTGGACTCCGGCGAGCAGGACCTCGTGAGTACGGAGCATTCCGGAACGAGCGCTCAGCGCACGGTGGACTCCGGCGAGCAGGACCCCGTGAGCGCGGAGCATTCCGGAAGAGGCGTTGGGCCGCCCAGCGGGCCGGAGGAGCAGAGAGGGCCGAGCCGAGGCGCGAAGATCTTCCTGTACGCGATACCGCTCCCGTTCCTGGCCGTGCTGTGCGGTTGGATCTTCCGGGAAGTGGGCCGCCAGCCGTGGGCCGTCTACGGGCGGATCAAGGTGGTCGATGCGATCACACCTGGCGCCGGTGTCGTCCAGTTCGCGCTCTTCGGCCCGATCTTCGTGACTCTCGCCGTACTGAACGTGATCATCCTCTGGAGGCACGCCAAGGACAAAACGCCACTTCAGACCACCAGACCACAGCACTTACTCACCGCAGAGGAACGAACGCCTTACCTCCAATACCCCTTATGACAGACATGCGGAAAGCCTCCGTGGATGCGGGCCACAGTGTGCTTTGCCGTGTTCCAGACAGGAGAGGCGAAACTCGGATGGCGCGTGGTTCGAGCGACATGCCTCCTGGCGTGCGACCGCTTACGGTGGGCGACCCGGTCATCATTGGGCGACACCTTCTCCTGGGCCGCCTCGGCACGGGCGGGATGGGAGTGGTGTATCTGGCCGAACGCACTCGGGGTGGCCTGGTGGCACTCAAGACGCCGCATGCGGTGCATCTCAACGATGCCACGCTACGGGCGCGCTTCGCTGAAGAAGTGGCTTTCTCACGCAGATTGGTGCCCTTCTGCACGGCGTCGGTCGTGGAGGACGGGACCGATCGAGATCGCCCCTACCTGGTCACCGAGTACATCCCGGGCCCGGCGCTTTCCCAGGTCGTCATGGCCAGAGGGCCGCTCACGCCCGACGTGGCCTACGGCGTGGCACTCGGCGTCGCCGCCGCGCTCGTGGCGGTGCACGAGGCCGGGCTGGTGCACCGGGATCTCAAGCCGGGCAACGTGCTCCTGTCTCCGCACGGGCCTCGAGTCATCGACTTCGGCATCGCCCGCGACGTCGACACCCTGGCCGCGCACACCCAGGCCGGCCAGGTCATGGGCAGCCCCGGCTGGGTGGCGCCGGAACGGCTGACCGGCGGGACGGCGATGCCCGCGTCCGACGTGTTCGCCTGGGGGTGCTTGGTGGCGTTCGCCGCTACCGGGCACCATCCGTTCGGGGGTGGGGAGGCGGATGTGCTGACCAGGCGCATCCTGTTCGACGCGCCCCGAACCGAGAACGTGCCCGCCCTGCTCCGGCCCGCCGTGGAGGCGGCGCTGGCCAAGGACCCCGCCGACCGCCCGAAGGCCGCCGACCTGCTGCGCGCGCTGCTGGCCGCAGGCGGGGTGGGAGCTCCGTGGGACCTGCGGCAGTCGGTGACGGGGGTGCTGGCGGAAATCTGGACGCCCATCCCTTACCCGCCTGGGGGTGGCCGGGTCCGCCTCGCCCGCCCGTCCGGCGACACGGATTCCGGCGCGTCCGGGCACTGGAACGACGACGGCCCCATCGACCCAGATGCGAACGACTTCGGCGACTGGGACTCCGGCGGCCCCGATGGGCTAGGGACCCGTGGCGCTGAGGGCCGGAAGTCCAGTGAGCCCGATGGACGAGGTGTCAGCGGTACTAAGCGCTGGAAGGTCGGCGGGCTGGGTGGAAGGGGTGCTCGTGGCGCTGAGAGCCGGGAGTCTGGCGGGCCCGACGGGCGAGGCACCGATGGCGCTGAAGGTGGGGAGTTCGGCGGGCCCGGTGGGCGAGGTGCTGATGGCGCTGAAGGTGGGGAGTTCGGCGAGCCCGGTGGGCGAGGTGCTGATGGGGCTGACGGCGGTGGGTTCGGCGGGCCCGGTGGACGGGGCGCTGGTGGCGCTGAGGGCTGGGAGTCTGGCGGGCTCGGCGGGCAGGGGGCTGGCAGCCCTGAGGGCTGGGTGTCTGGCGGGCTGGGTGGGCGAGGTGCTGGTGGGGCTGACGAGGGTGGTTTCGGCGGGTCTGGCGCGGAAGCGGGCTCGACGCGGAGCGGTGCCTCAGGGCGTAGGAGGAGAGCCAAGGCTGGGGCGCACTTGTCGCATGCCAGTTTCGCGGCCCTGGCCACGGTGACGATCGCGGCCGTCACGGTGATCGCGGCGGCGAGCGGCGATGGGATGCGTATCGGGGGCGGTTCGCTGCTGCCCGGCGGTAACCCGGCCACCGTGCAGCCCTACGGCAGCGCTGGCTCTACCGCGCGCCCGACGGCCTCGCCCACCGGCGGTGTCCCACCCACCAGGGCCGGGACCACCACGGCCGCATCACCCGCCGCGCCCACGATCTTCGTGACGCATACCCGTACGAAGGGGCCGCTCACGGTGCTCAGCCCCTCGCCTGACCGAAACAGGAGCACGTTCCGGCCGACGAACAGCAGCGATCCTGGCGAGCAGGGCGAGGAGGGACCCGGCGAGTGCGCGAGCCCAGCGGGGCGGAAGCGCGGAAGTGCGGCCAGGCGCGACTGCCCGCAACCGTCGCACTCGATCAGCACGATCCCGCAGGACGGGCCAGGCGAGTCACCGGACCCCTCCTCGACCGTCTCGCCCGGTCCGACGGAGACCTCGACCGGATCTTCATGACGTGAAGGGGAGCCGACTCATCCCCGAGGCTTGTGGTGGCGTCGTGGCGTCGTTCCGGTGTCTGGTGCGACCGCGACCGCATTGGCTTGTCGGCCCAGTGGCCTGGCGGTTCGGTGGTCGGGTGACCGTGCGGTTCGGTGGCTGTTCGGTGGTCGGGTGGTCCAGCGACCGGGTGGTCCGGAGACCGGGTGGTCGCGGTCCCGTTGTCCGGGGGCTGGGTTGCCGTGTGGTCTGGCGGTCCTGTGGTCCGGTCCGATGGTTGGGGTGGCGGTACGGCCTGGAGGTCTTGTGGTCCGGTCCGGTGGTTGGGGTGGCGGTACGGCCTGGAGGTCTTGTGGTCCGGTCCGGTGGTTGGGTGGCCGTATGGCCTGGGGGTCCGGAGGCCTGGAGTTCCGAGGGCCCCGCAGTCCGGTGGTGGGGTGGTCGCGCGGTCTGGTGGTTGTGCGGTCCGGCGGCGTGCGGTCCTGTGGTCTTCTGGTCCGGTCCCGAGATCCCGTGGCCCCGCCCTCCTGTGGTCCCGCCCTCCCGTGGTCCCGAGGTCCTGCGGTCCTGCGGTCTCGCGTGTTCGTGCGGCCCCGCCATCCCGCCATCCCGCCGTTCGGGGGAGCGGGGGCTGTGCGAGCTCGCGGGCCGGTGGCAGACGCCTTCGTGGGGCGGGGGTTCCGGCGGTTGGCTGATCGGGTGCGGGCGGGCGGCTGGTGGGTGGGCATGGGAAGGGGGCCGCGCCAGCGCTGGGGGGAGACTGGCGCGGCCCGTTCGCCGGAGGAACCATCCCATGCCCTGGAGGTGGCCGGCGAGACTGGGGAAGCTAGTGCGCGAACTGCTCCTCTTCGGTCGAGCCCTTGTAAGCGGTCGTCGAGGAGTCGGGTGCGACGGCGGTGCTGACGAGGTCGAAGTAGCCGGTCCCGACCTCGCGCTGGTGCCGGGTGGCGGTGTAGCCACGCGCCTCGGCGGCGAACTCCGCCTCCTGAAGCTCGACGTACGCGGTCATGCCGTCGGCGGCGTAACCCTGGGCGAGGTCGAACATGCCGTAGTTCAGCGAGTGGAATCCGGCGAGGGTGATGAACTGGAACTTGTACCCCATGTGCCCCAGCTCCCGCTGGAACTTGGCGATCGTGGAGTCGTCGAGGTGCTTCTTCCAGTTGAACGACGGCGAGCAGTTGTAGGCGAGCATCTGGTCGGGGTACTCGGCCTTGATCGCCTCGGCGAACTCGCGGGCCACGTCCAGGTCGGGCGTACCGGTCTCCATCCAGAGCAGGTCGGAGTGCGGCGCGTACGCCAGGCCGCGGGCGACGCAGGCCCCCAGGCCGTTCCTGACCCGGTAGAAGCCTTCCGCCGTGCGCTCGCCGGTGGTGAACTCCTGGTCGCGCGGGTCCACGTCACTGGTCAGCAGCGTCGCGGCCTGTGCGTCGGTCCGCGCGATGATCAGTGAGGGGACGCCGGCGACGTCCGCGGCGAGGCGGGCGGCGTTGAGGGTCTTGATGTGCTGCCCGGTCGGGATGAGCACCTTGCCGCCCAGGTGGCCGCACTTCTTCTCGGAGGCGAGCTGGTCCTCCCAGTGCACGCCCGCGGCGCCCGCCGCGATCATGCCCTTCATCAGCTCGAACGCGTTCAGCACCCCGCCGAACCCGGCCTCCGCGTCGGCCACGATGGGAGCCAGCCAGTGCGGCGCGTCGGAAAGGCCCTCCGACCAGGTGATCTGGTCGGCGCGCAACAGGGCGTTGTTGATGCGGCGCACGACGGCAGGCACCGAATTGGCCGGATACAGGCTCTGGTCCGGGTACGTGTGCCCGCCCAGGTTCGCATCCGCGGCCACCTGCCAGCCGGACAGGTAGATCGCCTGCAGGCCCGCCCGCACCTGCTGCACCGCCTGGTTGCCGGTCAGCGCGCCGAGGCTGTTGACGTAGTCCTCGGTGTGCAGCAGAGCCCACAGCCGCTCGGCGCCGAGCCGGGCCAGCGTGTGCTCCTCCTGGACGCTGCCGCGCAATTTGATCACGTCTTCCGCGCCGTAGGTGCGCTCGACACCCTCCCAGCGGGGGTTGTTGTCCCATTCGTCCTGTAGCTGCTCAGCAGCTCCCTTGAGGCGATCATTCATGGTTTCGCTCCTTTGTCGTCCCCTGGGGGCTCACGCCGAGTCTCTGCCCCCGGAGGTCCCGCCAATAGTCCGAGCGGAGGAGAAGAATCGTGGAAGTTTCCGTAATCGGCATTACCAGTGGGTATTCAGCAGTGAAGAAATCGTGAGTTTTACCGTTGGCCTAGACCAATCCGATGGCGGAAACCTCGGCCCGCGCGCCCTCGACGCCCGCCCTTGAGGCGTGGCTGAAGAGGCTAGAAAATGGGCCGAATTTCTGTCTAAGATGCCGTCATGGCGCCCTTGCTAGGTGAAGAACCGCTGTCTTTGACGCAGGAGCTCGATCTGATCGCGTTTGGCCAGCGCCTTCGCCACCTGCGGAAACAACGCGGCCTGACCCTGTCCGACCTGGGATCGCGCGTCAGCAGGGCGCCCAGCCAGCTCTCGCTGCTGGAGAACGGCAAGCGCGAGCCCAAGCTCTCCCTGCTCAAGTCGCTGGCGACCGCCCTGGGCGTCCCCGTCGAAGAGCTGCTGCGCCGCCAGCCGCCCAACCGCCGCGCCCAGCTTGAGATCGCGCTGGAGGAGGCGCAGCGCGACCCGATCTACACCGCGCTCGGGCTGCCCCGGCTGAAGGTCTCCGCCCGCGTGCCGAACGACGTGCTCGAACACCTTCTCGGCCTGTACGGCGAGTTGCGCGCCAGGCAGGCCAGGGGCACCGCCACCCCGGAGGAGGCCAGGGCCGCCAACGCCGAGCTCCGGCGCAGGCAGCGCGAGGTGGGCAACTACTTTCCGGTGATCGAGAAGGCCGCCGCCGAGGCCCTCGACGCGGTCGGCTACCGTACGGGCGCCCTGTCGCAGAGCATGATCCAGAGCCTGGTCACGCATTTCGGCTATACCGTGCACACCGCGCAGGACCTGCCGCGCTCCGTGCGTTCCATCACCGACCTTCGCAACCGGCGCATCTACGTCAAGCACGAGCAGCTCGGGATGCACACCCCGCGCACGATCCTCCTTCAGACGCTCGGGCACCTCGCGCTCGGCCACGACAAGCCCCGCGACTTCGCCGACTTCCTGCGCCAGCGCACCGAGGCGAACTACTTCGCCGCCGCCGTCCTCGTCCCCGAGAAGACCGCCGCGCTCTACCTCCAGGAGGCCAAGTCCGCCCGCGCGCTGTCGGTGGAGGACCTGCGGGACGTGTTCGCGGTGTCGTACGAGATGGCCGCGCACCGCTTCACCAACCTGGCCACCCATCACCTGGGCCTCGTCTGCCACTTCGTGCGCAACGACGCCGGCGGCACCATCTACAAGGCGTACGAGAACGACGGGATCGTCTTCCCCGCCGACGAGCAGGGGGCCATCGAGGGCCAGCGGATGTGCCTGCAGTGGTCGGGGCGGCAGGTGTTCGCCTCGCCCGATCGGTTCTCGGTGTTCTACCAGTACTCCGACTCGCCCACCGGGACCTATTTCTGCGTGGCCCACGTGGATCCGTCGCGCGAGCGGGACTTCGCGATCACGCTCGGGGTGCCGTACAAGGAGTCGCGCTGGTTCAGGGGGCGCGAGACCACCAGCCGCACCAAGTCCAACTGCCCGACCGGCGACTGCTGCCGCCGCCCGCCCACCGAGCTGGCCGAACGCTGGGAGGGGTACGCCTGGCCGTCCGCCCGCGCGAACTCCCACGTCCTGGCGGCGCTGCCGCCCGGGTCGTTCCCCGGCGTGGACGAGGCCGACGTCTACACCTTCCTGGAGCGGCACGCCGCCACCGCGTAAGGCGGCGGCACGCCGCCACCGCGTAAGGCGGCGGCACGCTGTCACCGCGTAAGGCAGCGGCACGCCGCCACCGCATAAGCCGTGAGCAGCCCGGCCGCCTCAACGCGGGCTCAACATTTCCTCAACAACCCGGGCCGCACGATGCTGCCATGAACTCGAAGACGTTTCCGGCCCTCGTCGCAGCCGGCGCCATCGCCGCCGCGGCCCTCGTCAGCGCCTCCGTCCCCGCCGCCGCGGCGGCCACCGATACCGAGGTCAGCTGCCCGCGACCGCGGGTGGCCAACCGGGACCCCGGCTACGTCACCATGACCGGCTCGTACAACCTCAAGGCCGGGCCGTACGCGGGCGGCCGGTGCGCCACCATCACCAAGGTCGCCAGGGGCACCGTGCTGTACGTCCAGTGCTGGGTGCTCAACAGCCATGGACACCCGTGGGGCTACGTGCGGGTCAAGGGCACCGGCACGTACGGCTGGATGTCGGTCGACAACGTCAGGTACGGTCCGGGCCTCAACTTCGCGAAGTGCCCGGGCAGCGAGCTCTAGAAGAGTGGCTCAGCCGATGAGGGCCTCGGTGATCTGGCGGGTGGTCTGCGCGGCGACCCCCGGGCTGACGGCGGCGTAGGAGGTGTAGGCGTTCAGGCCGGTGGCCAGGGCCCAGCCGCGCCCCCTGGTCCAGGTGGCGTCGTCCACGCCGAGCGCGGCGCGGAAGGCGGCCCGGCCGGTGGCCGACATCAGGGTGAAGGCGATGATCAGGTCGCAGGCCGGGTCGCCGATGCCGAGTTCGCCGAAGTCGATGACCGCGCTGAGGCGGCCGCCGGCGGTCAGCAGGTTGCCGGTGTGGAAGTCGCCGTGGAACCAGACCGGAGGGCGATCCCAGCCAGGGGCGCTCAGGGCCGCGTCCCACAGCTCGGTCATGGCCGTGGCGTCGAACACGCCGCCGGTCGCCGCGATGGCGGCCCGGGTCGCGCGGTCCCGGCCGGCCAGCGGCCGGCCGGTGAGGTCCGCGCGGCCCTTCGCGGCCCGCATGTCCTCGGGCGCGAACCGCTGAAGGGCGGTGAGGAACGCCGCCAGCTCGACGGCGGCCGCGGACGAGCCGGCCAGCGCCTCGACGGTCGCCACCTCGCCGGCCAGCCAGCGGGACACCGCCCACCGCCACGGATAGCCGAAGCCGGGCTCACCCACGGCCACGGGCACCGGGACGGCCAGCGGGAGGTGCGGGGCGAGCCGGGGCAGCCACTCCGACTCCTTCTCGGCCTGGCCGACGGCGTCGGCGTGGCGAGGCAGCCGGACGGACAGCTCCGCGCCCAGCCGGTAGATCACATGATCAGAGCCGGCCGGGTCGACCGGCTCCAGCGGCAACGCGGCCCATCGTGGGAACTGCGTCTCGACCAGGCGCCTGACCAGGGCGGCCGTGATCGGCGGGCGGGTGCTCGCGGTCGCCAAGAGCAGCTCCTGAGGTAGGCGGATGGCCGCGACCATCACAGTGCACCGCGGGCCCGCCTGTCGACCGGATTTCCGGCCGGCTCGGAGGTGTAGGCTGCCTACATGTTCATATATGTAGGCAGCCTACTGCTGGAGGTGCGTTTCTCATGAGCGAGGACCTGCCCAGGGAATCCGCCTGGCCGGCGGTGCGGCTCGTCATCCTCGTCATCGCGGGCGTCATCGTCGGCAACGTGGCCGTCACGCTGCTGACGAATCGGGACCCGGCTCTGGGGCTCGACGAGCTGCTCGCCTTCGGCGGGGGCGCGGCGCTGGGGCTGCTGGCCGAGTTCGCGGTGTTCAGGCGGCCCAGGCGCTGAGGTCCGCCCGCACCTCTCAGGCGGCCCAGGCGCTGAGGTCCGCCGCGCGTCTCAGGCGGCGCGGTCCTCCCACGGCAGCCGGTACGACGGCCGGTGGGCGCACAGCCGCAGCCGCAGGGTCAGCGTGACGGTGGTGCCCGCGGGCAGGACCACGGTCAGGTGCGGCCCGCCCACCGCGTGCTCGACGGCCGAGACGACCGGCTCGTGGTGGATGTACTCGGTGTCGTGGCCGGTCCAGCCGGGCTCGGCCGCGGTCGCCGCGGCGGTGACGATCTCGTGCTCGCCGAACGCCCCGGCCTGCACGATGATCGTCCGATCGGCGGTCGCCGACAGGTTGACCAGGGTGACCACCGTGGCCTCCGGCTCGATCGCGCTGACCAGGACGGCCACCTGATCGGGCACGCCGGGACGGCGGCGCTCGGCGTCGAAGTAGCGGACCCTGGCCTGCTGGAGGCCGCCGTTGTAGACCACCTGCGGGCCGCCCCACATGAGCTGGGTCAGGGCCTCGGTCACCACCGGATTGACGTTCTGCCACAGGTGGATGGCCTCCTCCGGCAGGTCCCGGCCGGCGTTGGCGAGCAGCAGCGCGATGCGGCGGCGGGCCTGGGCGTGCGCGGCGGCCAGGATGCGCTCGGGGTAGTCCGGGTTGTCGCCGCACAGGTACGCGTACCAGGGCTCCTCGTGCCCGGCCTCCTCCTTGTCGCGGAAGGGCCGCACGGTCGCCCAGTCGTAGCCGGACGCGGCGCGCAGCGCGTCGAGGCGGGCCCGGTCCTCGGCCGCGCCGGTGCGGTGCCAGAGCGCGAGCGGCACCGACGTCTGGATCGGGTTGTAGTCGAACCAGCCCTTGTCGCTGTGCCGGTAGGGCACGAGCAGCGTCGGGACGTACGCGCCGGGGCCGAGGTGGGCACGCCAGCGGCCCTGGTTGGCCGAGTCGCTCTCGTCGAAGGTCTGCTTGACGCCGCGCTCGATCACCGCGTCCAGCAGGGAGCGGACGAAGCCGAGATACCGGTCGTCGCCGGTGGCGAGCGCGGCGCTCAGCGCGCCGACGGCCGCCGCCTGGCCGATGCTGTAGAGGCCGTGCGGCCAGGTCCAGCCGTAGTGCGCGCCGTACCAGCGGCCGTCGAGCGCGCTGCCGACCACGCCGTCGAGGCCGACGTTGTCGGGGACGATGCCGTCGTTGTCCTCGGCCCGGCGCTGCCAGGCGCCGACGTACTCACGCAGCCATGCGGCGTAGCGTTCCTCGCCCGAGACCAGGTAGGCGTTGCAGACCAGCCCGGCCACGCTCAGGTTGCCGGCCGCGTCGCCCCGCCCGAGGCGCCGCTGCATCTCCGCGCCCAGCCGGGGGTCGTCGGCGAGCGGCGGGACGGGCTCGCCGGCCGGCAGCAGCCAGTCCAGCGGATAGCCGTACTGGGCGGCCTCGGCCTCGGTCCACGGGTAGGCGGGGGAGTCCGCCACGCCCTCCCTGGCGCCGCCGCTGCCGTTGTGCGGGGCCTTGATGATCCGGCGCTCCGGATCGTAGTTGCCCTTGCCCGGGTCGAGGTAGAGGTCGGCGAACCGGGTGGCCCGCGCGGCCCAGGCGGCCGGGTCGGCGGCGGTCAGGAAGTACGTGAACAGCAGGCTCTCGCCCTGGTGGAACCAGTCGTAGCCGATCTCGAACTCGTCGGCGAACATGCCCAGGCCGGTCATCTGGGCCACCACGCCGTGCCAGTGCCGCGCGCAGGTCTCCAGCAGGTCGTCCGCGCCGCCCAGGAGGTAGAGCTGCGGCCAGTTGAAGAACGGCTCGAAGAAGTCGTCGGCGCCGTCGCGCGAGGACAGCCGGCCGTCGTACCGAAGCGAGCCGTCGGGGCCGGTGTAGCGGGCGGAGAACAGCCGCCACCCGCTGTCGAGCAGGTCGAGCAGGGCCCGCTGCGACAGCGCCCAGGCCGGGGGATCGAGGACGGGGACGCTGGCCGTCACGGTGGTCATGCGGTGCGTCATGCGGTGCGGACTCCTCAAGATCAGCCCTTGGTCGCGCCGGCGGTCAGGCCGGCGACCAGGAAACGTTGCGAGAACAGGAAGACGAGCAGGACGGGGGCGATCGACAGCAGGGTGGCCAGGACCAGCTCCGGCGGCTGCACCTCGGCGTTGGCGCCCACGACGGGATTGAAGGAGGGGGTCGCCGACAGCATCTGGGTCAGCCCCACCTGCATGGGGTAGTTGTCGCTGTTCGGCAGCATCACGTACGGCAGGAAGAAGTTGTTCCAGTTCGTCACGAAGCTGAAGAACGCGACGAGGGCCACCACCGGCTTGGCCAGCGGCAGGGCGACCCGCACGAACGTCGCCGACTCGCTGCAGCCGTCCAGCCGCGCCGAGTCCAGCAGCTCGGCGGGGACGCTGGTGGAGAAGTAGATGTAGGTCAGGTACACGCCGAACGGGAAGAACGACATCGGCAGCACCACGGAGGCCGTCGTGTTGACCAGCCCCATGTAGCTGAACTCCAGGAAGATCGGCAGCACCAGCGCGGTGGCCGGCATCAGCATGACCACGAGGGTGACGATCAGCAGCAGGCGGCGGCCCTTGAAGCTCATGAGGGCGAGCGCGTACCCGGCCGGGATGCTCACCAGCAGGGTGATCGCCACCGACAGCACGGCGTAGAGCACCGAGTTGCCCATCCAGGTCGCCACGGCGCCGTCCTGGAAGGCCATGAGGTGCCGCCAGTTGTCCAGCAGCGCGGAGATCGAGCCCGGCGCGAGCGGATTGTCCCGGATGAGGCCGGCCGGGGTCTTGGTCGCGGCCAGCACCAGCCACACCATGGGCAGCACGAAGAACAGCGCGAACGCCGTCAGCACGGCGGCGATCAGCGCCCGGAGCGCCGTGCGGGCGGGATGGCCGGCCCGCATCGACCGGGGACGGCGGTCAGTCGGCATCGAACAGCCCTCCCCGCGCGACGAAGAGACCGGCGGAGCACAGCGCCACGATGAGCAGGTCGATCGCGATGGCGGCCGAGCCGTTGAAGTCGTTGTGGTCGAAGGCGTACAGGTAGGCGAGCTGGTTGAGCGAGTAGTCGGTGCCGACGACGCCGAAGCTGGCCTGCGAGATGAGCTGCGGCTCGACGAAGAGCTGGGTGCCGGCCGCGAGGGAGAGGATCAGCATGTAGACGATCCACTTGCGCAACATCGGCAACTGCACGCGCAGTGCGGTGCGCACAGGGCCGGCGCCGTCCACCCGCGCGGCCTCGATGACCTCGTGCGGGATGCTGTTCAGCGCGCCGTACATGATCACGATCCAGCCGCCCGCGCCGGTCCAGAACGCGATGATCGTGAAGAGCCACGGCAGGTGGCCCGGGGCGACCACGGCCACGAACGTCGAGCCCCACAGCGTGCGGACGATGCCGTCGACCGGGCTCACGGACGGGTCCAGCATGAACAGCCACAGCAGCACGCTGGACGCGCCGGCCAGCGCGCCCGGCACGTAGTAGACGAAGCGCAGCACCGCCCGCGGCCAGGCCGCGGTGAGCCGGTGCACCAGCAGCGCCAGCACCAGGACCAGCACGGTTAGCATGACCAGCCACAGCACCAGGTACGTCCCGACGTGCCCGACCGCGGCCAGGAACCGGTAGTCCTGGGCGGTGCGCACGAAGTTGGCCACCCCGGCGAAGCGCCCGTCGGCGTCGGTGAAGGCCAGGTTGAGCGCGTACGCCGTCGGGACGATGCCGAAGGCCACCAGCAGCACCACGTACCCGGAGACGAAGACGTGCCCCGCCGCCGGCCGCCAGGAGCGCGGGCGGCTCCTGGCGTGGACGCCGGCGGCGGTCATCGCGGATGCGCTCATTTGGTGACCTGGTAGCCCGACACCTGGGCCTGCTGCTCGATCGCGGTCTGCCACTCCGGCAGCAGGGACTCGACGGTCTTGCCCGCGGTCTGGCCGGGGATGACCGTCTTGGCCCACACCGCTTCCTGGCTGAACTCCGGCGAGCCCCAGCCGGGCCACACCTGACCCGCCGCGGCGGTGATCGGGGCGGCGATGTCACCGGCGTAGTAGCCGCTGTCCTGCTGCTTGGCGATCCACTTGGCCGCCGCCGCGGAGTGGGCGGGGTAGCCCGGCGACTTCTCCACCTGGTACGCGTCGGCGGTGGTGACCCAGGTGACGAAGTCCTTGGCGGCGTCCAGGCGGGCGCTGTGCCGAGAGATCCACCAGGCGCCGCCGCCGACGTTGCCCGTCACCGGCGGGCTCTGGTCGGCCCAGTGGAGCGCGTCGCCGACCGCCAGCTCGCCCTTCGGGGTCTTGAGCGTGCCCTGGAACACCGCGCCCCCGTACCAGGCGGGGCCGGGCAGCATGAGGACCTTGTCGCCCTGGTTCTTGGCGAAGTCGGGGCCGAACAGGGGCAGCATGGACATGGTCTTGCCGGCGACGAGCGTGTCGATCAGCTTCGCGGCCCGCACGCACGCGGGGTCGGTGGCCTTGACGGTGATCGCCTTGGCCGCCGTGACCTGGTTGGCCGGGCACTGCGCGCCCCACATGTAGATCTCGGGAGCCCACGCGTCGCCCGCGGTGCCGATGAGGTAGCCCGGGTGCTCGGCGGCCACCTTCGCGCCCAGCGCCTGGTAGTCCTCCCAGGTCTTGGGCAGCTCGTAGCCGAACTTGTCCAGGAGCTTCTTGTTGTACCAGAGCACCACCTGGGCCAGGTCGTTGCGCAGGCAGTAGACGCTGCCGCCGACCGTGCACACGTCGAGCGCCCCCTTGGCGAACCCGCTCAGCGTGCTCTGGTCGATCAGTCCCTTGTCGAGCGGGGCCACGAAGGCGTCGTCGCCCTGGGAGGCCCAGGACGCGGTGTTGTTGTCGGTGGTGAACACGACGTCCGGCCAGCCGTCGCCGGCCCGGTTGAAGAGCTGGACCTTGGTCTTGAGTGTGTTGGAGCCGTTGGCGTTGCCGTCGTAGGTGACGATGTCGAGCTGCGCGTCCGGGTGCGCGGCCTGGTACGCCTTCGCCGCGTCCAGCCGGGTGGAGTCCACCCAGACCACGAGCTTGCCGGCCTGCTGCGGGGCCGGGGCGAAGCCGTAGGGGGAGCCGGCGGCCGGCGTGGCCGCGGCGGTCTTCGCGGTGCCGGAGGGGCTGGGCGGGGCGCAAGCGGTGAGGGCGATCAGGACCGCGGCCGCGGTGATCGCCGGCGCCGGGACATGACTGCGTCGTCTCATTGGTGTTCCTCGTGAGCGAAAGGCAGGGGGACGGAAGTGAGGTACGTAAACGTCGCGTTTCGAGATATGACATCATACGTGTGATGTCTTTACAATGGCCTATAATCAAGCTGGTCCGAAGATCGGGACCATCAGTGCTCGGGAGGGCACGTTGACTCAGCACGCACCGGCAGGCCCGTGGACCGGCGACGTCGCGCAGCCCGGCCCACCCGCTCGCCGATCGCGCCGCGAGCGCCCCGCCAAGCTGGGCACCACCGTGGTCGGGCAACTCGTCGACGACATCGTCCGCGGCACGCTCCGCCCCGGCTCCGCGCTCCCGTCAGAGGGCGACCTGTGCGAGGAGTTCGGCGTCAGCCGCACCGTGATCCGCGAGTCGGTGAAGATCGTCCAGGAGAAGGGCCTGGTCAGGATCGAGCACGGCCGTGGCACCCAGGTCACCGACCCCCGCCAGTGGAACCTGCTCGACGACGTCGTCCTGACGTCGGTCATCGCCCACGACGAGAACGCCACGTTCCTGGACGAGCTGGTCTCGGTCCGTACGGCGCTGGAGGCGGACATGGCCGCCGCCGCGGCCCGCGCCCACACCCCGCAGGACGAGGAACGCATCGCCGCCGAGCTGGGTGTGATGCGCGCCCGGCTCGACTCGGCCCCCGACTTCGGGGCCGCGGACGTGCGCTTCCACGACATGATCATGGCCGCGTCCGGCAACCGGCTCGGCCGCGCCGTCGTCAACAGCATCCACGACAAGGCCCGCACCAGCATGCGCTACCACGGCCAGTACAACGAGGCCGTCATGCGCCAGACGCTGGACGAGCATCAGGCGATCAGCGACGCGATCGCCGCCGGCGACCCCGACGCCGCGGCCGCCGCCATGCGCCGCCACATCCTCGACTCCTGGAGCCGCCGCCGTCCCACGCCCTGATCCCGGTCCCGGCCCCCGGCTAGGATGGGCGCCCGTTGATCGCTCAGGGGGTTTCGGGTGGATTTCGGAGTGCTGGCCGTGCACGCGCATCCGGACGACGAGGCGATCTGGACCGGCGGGACGCTGGCCAGATACGCCGCCGAGGGCGCCAGGACCGCCGTCGTCACCTGCACGTGGGCCGCGGGAACCCGGCGGGCCGGGGAGCTGGAACGCTCCCTGGAGATCCTCGGCGCGGGAAAGCCGAGGCTGCTCGGTTACGCCGACGCCCGCAAGCCCGAATCCGCGCCCGGCAGCCCGCGCTTCCTGGACGCGCCGCTCGACGAGGCGGTGCGGCGGGTCGTCGAGCAGATCAGGGAGTTCAGGCCCGAGGTCGTGCTCACCTACGACGGCTACGGCTCGTACGGAAACCCGGATCATCTGCACGTGCACCGGGTGACCATGGCCGCGGTCGAAGCGGCCGGCTACGACCAGCTCTATCGCGACGCGGGCGATCCCTGGCGGCCGCATGCCCTCTACCTGGCGACCATCCCGCGCTCGGTCGTGGTCTCGCACTGGCAGGCGGTGTTCGGGGCGCCTCCCGAGCCGGGCCAGACGCTGCCGGGCGTCCCCGACGAGCAGGTCACCACCCACCTCGACGTCGGCCGGTGGGCCGAGCGGAAATGGGCGGCCATGCACGCGCACGAGTCCGAGGTCGAGCGCGGCGCGTCGATGACCCTGCTCACCTCGCTGCCGGAGCAGGCCCGCGCCCAGATGCTGGCGAACGAGTGGTACCGGCGCGTCTCCTACACCGGGGCACAGGAGAGCGCCCTCGCGCGTCCGTCCAAAGCCTGAGACTTTCGCGTATAAACAGTGGACACTGACGCATTGGTTATCTCACCTGCCGCTCCTACGGTGGTCACAGCACACCGAACACCTGAGGAGCAGCAGCATGAGCAAGGTCGGCATCATCGTGGGCACCACCCGTCCTGGCCGCAACGGCGAGGCGGTGGCGCAGTGGGTACGTGACCTGGCGGCCAAACGCGGCGACGCCGAGTACGAGCTGGTCGACCTGAAGGACTACGCCCTGGGCCACCTGGACGAGCCGAAGATCCCGGCCATGGGCGACTACCAGCACGAGCACACCAAGCGCTGGTCGGCGAAGATCAGCTCGTTCGACGCGTTCGTGTTCGTGACGCCCGAGTACAACCACTCGATCACGGGCGCGCTCAAGGACGCCATCGACTTCCTGTACGCCGAATGGAACAACAAGGCGGCCGGATTCGTCGGCTACGGCGTGGACGGCGGCGTGCGGGCGGTCGAGCACCTGCGCCACATCCTCGCCATGGTCGGCGTGGCCACCGTGACGCACCAGGTGGCACTCTCGATCTACACCGACTTCGAGAACGCCACCGCGTTCAAGCCCGCCGCCACGCACGAGGACAAGCTGAACCTCATGCTCGACCAGGTCCTCGCCTGGGGTGGCGCCCTCGGCACGCTGCGGGCGTCGTAGGGCCGGGGACGCTTCAGACGGCCTCCTGGAGGATCGAGCGCAGCGGAGTGGCGGCCCGGCCGAGCAGGCTTTCGAGGGTGGCTCCGGTGGTGGCGAACTCGCCGTTCCTGGCCGCCCGGAACATGCCGAGCAGCATGTTCGCCCGACCCTCCGGCACTCCGTGCCCGATCAGCCCCGCCGCCCATTCGTCGTCGTCGACGACGACGCGGTGGACGGTGCGCCCGCTGAGCTCGGTGAGCAGGCCGGCGACGTCCTTGAGGTCGAGGGCGTCCGGGGCGGTCAGCGGCGGTGTCGCGCCGTCGAACCGGCCCTCGCCGGCCAGGATGATCGCCGCCGCCTCGGCGAGGTCGGCGTGCGCGGTCCACGACACGGGGCCGTCGGCCGGCGCGCGCAGCTCGCCGGTCTGGAGGGCCTGGCCGAGCAGGTGCGGGACGGTGGCGGCGTAGAAGCCGTTGCGCAGCGAGGTGAACGGCGTGCCGCTCCCGGCCAGGTGCCGCTCGGTGGCGGCGTGGTCGGGCATGGGCTCGAAGAGCGAATCGGGGCCGGCGGCCTGGTGACTGGTGTACAGGACGCGCCGCGCGCCGGCCTCGCGGGCGGCGTCGATCGCCGTGGCGTGCTGAGCGAGCGCCGCCGCGCCGGTCGCGTCCGCCGAGACGATGAGCACCTGCGTGGCGCCCTCGAACGCCGCCGCGAGGGAGCCGGGGTCGGTGTAGTCGCCCCGGCGCACGCGGACGCCGCTCTCTGCGAGGCCGGCGGCGCGGCCGGGGTCGCGCACGCTGACGCCGACACGGTCCGCCGGGACCCGCTGCAGCAGCTGCCGGACGATCTGGGAACCGAGCCGGCCGGTGGCACCGGTGATGATGATCATGTTGTGCCTTCCGTTGTTATCGATGGAACGAGATTAACGATAGCATTGGAAACAACCAGCGCTAACGGCGGCGCGTTATCGTTGGAACATGCAGGACGCCAGAGGGGAGACGCGGGCCAACCTCGTGCAGGTGGCGGCGCGCCTCCTGCATGAGCAGGGACCGGCCGCCGTCACCACCCGGGCCGTCGCCCAGGCGGCCGGCGTGCAGGCGCCGACCATCTACCGGCTGTTCGGGGACAAGGAAGGGCTGCTCGACGCCGTCGCCGAGCACGTACTCGCCACCTATGTCGCGGGGAAGACCTCCGGCGCCGACCGCGGCGACCCGGTCGCGGACCTCCGGGCGGGGTGGGACACGCACATCGGCTTCGGTCTCGCCAACGCGGCCCTGTTCGGGCTGCTCAACGATCCCGCCAGAGGCCGGTCACCGGCCGCGGCCGCCGGGCACGAGGTCCTGCGCGCCCGGGTGCGCCGTGTGGCGGAGACCGGCCGGCTCCGGGTCACCGAGCGCCGCGCCGTCGAGCTCATCCGCGCCGCCGGCACCGGCGCCGTGCTCACCCTGCTCTCCATGCCGCAGGAAGAGCGGGACCCGGGGCTGGCGGACGCGATGTACGACGCGGTGATGCGGTCGATCCTGCTCGACGCGCCCGCGTCGCCGCCCCTCGCACTCGATGAGGACGGTACGATCGCGGCCGCCGTCGCCTTCAGGACCGTCGTCCCGAAGCTCCCCGCGCTCTCCGAGGCCGAACGCGGGCTCATGTCCGAATGGCTGGAACGAGCCGCCGGCAGCTGAACCGGCCACCCCGCAGCGAAGGGAGACGCGATGCGCCCGCGACTGGCGGCCGCCGTTCTGGCGGTGGCGGTGCTGGCCGGATGTTCGGCCGTCCCGGCCACCGGCCGCGAGCCCGGCCCGAGCGACGGCGAGTTCACGTCCGGTCCGGCCGGCACGGCGCGTCCCGAGGGCCGCTGGCGGGTGGTCCACCGGCAGAAAGGGCTCGGCCACGGCGCCGAGTTCCTGGACATCGCGGCCACGGGCACGGCCGGCGCGTGGGCGGTCGGTGAGCGTACCTTCGGCACCGACGGCCACGAGGCGTTATTGGTCCGGTGGGACGGCGCGCGGTGGCGGCGGCTGACGAAGGAGCTGCCGCAGGCGGCGCGACACGTCACCCTCACCAAGGTGGACGCCTCGGATCCGGGCAACGTCTGGGTCGTCGCCGAGGACCAGGAGGGCGGCGAGTCGGGGCTGCTGCACTTCGACGGGCGGCGCTGGTCGTTCACCCCCGACTCCGAGACCCCGTCCGAGGTGATCGCCCTGGGCGGCGGGCAGGCGTGGACGTTCGGCGACGGATGGGCGCGGCACTTCGACGGGCGGCGCTGGACCCGCCACGCGGTCCCGCTCGTCACGCGCGCCGCCGTCGCGCTGTCACCGCGGGACATCTGGGCGGTCGGCGAGGCGGACCCGCTGCCCGACGACACCTACGCGCAGTCGGAGCCCGCCGTCGCCCACTTCGACGGCCGGGCGTGGCGGCGGCTGCCCCTGCCCGCGCCGCCGTCGCCCGGCTCGTCCGAGGTGTTCGGCTCGGGACTGTCGGCGGTGCTGGCGCCGGCCCCGGGTGAGGCATGGGCCGTGGGCGGTTATGAGACGGCGGAGGGGACGTTCCGCCCGCTGTCGTACCGGTGGAACGGCACGGCCTGGCGGGCGGTCGCCATCGACGGCGGGCGGTTGACCGGGATCGCCCGCGACGGCGACGGCGTGGTGTGGGTGGCCAGCCGGCGGTTCGTCTCCGGGTCCGAGGACGCGTACGGGCTGCTGGCCGGCGGGGGTGAGCGGTGGTCGCGGGTCACGCCTTCCGCCCCGGTGACCACGATGACCGCCCTTCCCGGCGGGAAGCCGCTGTGGGCGATCGGCCGGAACACGATCACGGAGTATCGCTGACCGGACCACCGGGCCCGGCCGCATGGCAGGGGCCGCCGGGCCCGGTGGAGCTGTGTCACGGAGCCGGCGTCCCGCCGAAGGTCACGACGAGGCGGCCGTCCGTGGCGAAGGACCAGCTCAGGGCGCCGGAGTAGGACGAGCACCGGGACCCGTTCGAGCCGGACCAGAACTGGTTGGAGGCGTCGGCATCCCCGATGATCCGGTCGTTGGTCCCGCTGCCGCTGCGGCACGAGACGTTGTTGCGGAACACCGAGGTGCCGGCGTCGAACGTGTAGTTGCGCTCGGTGTTGTCGATGCTGACGTTGTTCGCGATCGACATCGTGCCGGGGTTGCGGTTGTAGGTGAACCCGTGCTTGCCGTTGTGGTAGGCGATGTTGCGGCGGATGACGTGGTTGACCGCGATGTCCTCGCCACCGAGCTTGAAGCCGTTACGGTCGCCGTTCCCGGCCTGGCTGCCGTCGCTGAGGGTGCCGTTGTTGTAGGACAGGGAGTCCTCGATGGTCACCGCGCCGATGGCGCCCGTGTCCGTCTTGGTGTAGAGGTCCCAGCCGTCGTCGATGTTGTTGCGCGCCACCGCGTACCGGAAGACGTTGCCCGAGCCGACGGTGAGCTTCGCCGCGAAGCCGTCGGCGTCCTCGCCGTCGGAGTCGGCGTTGTCGTGCGACAGCGCGCTCAGCACGAGGTTGCCGGCCGGCCACTGGTCGCGCGGGGTGTCGGAGACGATCCGCGAGAGCTGCAGCCCGGTGTCCCGGTTGTACCTGGTCACCGTGCGCTCAAGGATGTTGTTGCTGCCGCCGACGAAGATCCCGTTGTCCCCGGCCCGCTCGACGACGATGCCGTAGAGGTGCCAGAACGAACCGTTCACGGCGAGGCCGCGGTTGGCCGGGTCCTCGGTCTGGGCCGAGAAGTTCAGGATCGGCGTCTCACCCGGGTAGGCGGACAGCTTCTTACGTGCGCTGGAGGTGCCGTTGTTCCCCGGGGCGATGGTGACCGTCTGCGCGAAACCGTACGTCCCGCCGCGCAGGTAGATCGTCCCGCCGGCGGCGATGCGGGTGATGGCCGAGGCCAGCGTCGTCGGGTCCGACTGCGTGCCGGCCGCGCCGTCGTTGCCGTTCGGCGCCGCATACAGCGTGCCGGAGGACGGCGGCACGGTCGGGGTGACCGTCGGGGTCGGGGTCGGGGTCGGCGTGGGCGTCGGGGTCGGGCCGCTGCCCGCGGGGCGCAGGGTCCACTGCTTGGTGGCGGCCGAGTCGCAGGAGTTCTGCTGCAGGAGCGCGCCGGCGGTGGTGGAGTTGTCCTTGACGTTGAGGCACTTGCCGCCGTTGGCGTTGACGATCCGGTAGTCGGAGCCGGAGGCGGTGAGCTGCCAGGTCTGTGACGCGGCGCCGGTGCACGTCTCCTGCTGCACCGCCTTGCCCGCGCTGGTGGAGGCGTCGCGGACGCCCAGGCATTTGCCGCTGTGCGCGGCCTTGACCTGGTAGCCGGCGCCGGCGGCGGTGATCGTGAAGACCTGCCCGGCGGTCCCGGCGCAGGTGTTCTGCACGAGTTGCACGCCGTCGCCGGTGCTCGGCCCCGGGACCGCGGCACACAGGCCGCTCCCGGCGTTGGCCAGCGTGTAGTCGCCGTTGGATGGGGCCGCCGAGGCCGGCGTGTTGAGCGCGGCCACCAGGGCGCCGGTGGTGATGAGGCCGGCGGTCAGCACGACCGCCAATCGTCTTCCGAAGGGCACGTCCAGCTCCATTCGTACGAAGGGGTGCTGAGATCGGGGCATAGCGGGGACGCGCGTTTTCGATACCAACCGGTTGCAGAAACAGTGACGTTACATAGCGGAAACGTCAATACATCCAGGTAAAACTGCAAACGCCGCAGCACGTTCAACCAGGTGGTGTCGCTGTTTCTGCAACAACCGATTGCAGAAAACGGATTAGCCGCGCGGAGCCGTCAGGGGGAGGAGGACGTGGTCGACGATGGCGACGACGTCGGCCTCGGTCACGTGTCCCTTGTCCATCGACTCGGCCAGGACCATGCGCGGGCCGACCGACGCGACCAGCGGCGTGACGGACGCCGGGTCGGCCTCGCCCCGATCGGCGGCGGCGCGCAGGCGGCCGACGAGGATGTCCTTGTGGGGGGTGAAGACCAGCTCGCGGACGGCGCTGTAGAGCTCCGGCGGGCGGCCCCGGCCGGTCATCAGGGGGACGAGCGCCTTGCCCCGGGGCTCGTCGAGGACGCGGGCCAGGCCCTGCAGCAGGGCAAGGAGGTCGCCGCGGAGGGTGCCGGTGTCGGGGACCGGCGGGTCGCCGAAGCCCTCGACCGGGTCGTTCAACGCCGCCAGCAGCAGCTCGGAGGGGGTTGACCAGCGCCGGTAGAGGACCGACTTGCCGGTCTCCGCGCGCGGGGCGAGCTTGTCGAAGGCCAGGGCGTCGAAGCCGTGCCGGGCCAGCTCCTCGAACGCGGCCCGGTAGATCGCCCGGGTGAGCTCCGTTCCCCGCCTGCGGGTGGGCTTCCCCTGCTGCGTGCCGGCCGGCGCGGCGGGACGAGTGACCACCCTCCGTTTATAGCGGACGGCCTCGTTGCACGGGGTTCGCGCCTACGGATAGCCTCTTAATAGAGGACAAATTTGTCTCTTAAAGGGGAGGATGTCCATGGCGACCACGTTCGCCCTGGTCGGCGCGCGCGTCTTCGACGGGCGGCAACTGACCGGACCGGCCACCGTCGTGGTCGAGAACGGGCTCATCGGGCACGACGCGGCGGGAGCCGAGCGGATCGACGTCCACGGCGCCGTCCTTCTCCCCGGCCTGATCGACGCGCACGTCCACGTCCACGGCCGCGAGAGCCTGGACGCGCTGGCCCGGCACGGTGTGACCACCGGCCTCGACATGGCCGCCTGGCCCCCGGAGCTGCCGGCGTCGCTGCGCGGGACCGCGGGCACCGCCGATCTCCAGAGCGCCGGCATCCCGGCCATCGGCCCGGACGGCCCGCACGCCCGCATGATCGTGACGACCCCCGAGGCCGTCGTGACCGATGCGGCCAAGGCCGGGCGGTGGGTCGCGGACCGGATCGCCGAGGGCTCGGAGTACATCAAGATCGTCATGGAGGCCCCCGGCGAAGGCGGCCTGACGGCCGAGGTCGCCGCGGCCCTGGTCGAAGCCGCTCACGCCCGCGGCAGGCTGGTCGTCGCGCACGCCGCTTCCGCGGGCGCGTACACGATGGCCGTCGACTGCGGCGCCGACCGCGTCACGCACTGCCCGATCGGCGCGCCGGCCGATCCCGCCGACGTGGCACGCCTCCGCGACGGGGGACGCGTCGCCATCCCGACGCTGACCATGATGCGCGGCGTGGCGCGCTTCGCCGGCCGTCCCGAGGGCTTCGCCGGCAGCATGGCGACCGTCGCCGCGCTGCACGCGGCCGGCGTGCCGATCCTGGCCGGCACCGACGCGAACGACGCGCCCGCCGCCCCGTTCCAGGTGCGGCACGGCCAGAGCCTGCACGAGGAGCTGCGGCTGCTGGTGCAGGCCGGGCTCAGCCCCGTGGAGGCGCTGCGCTCGGCCACGTGCCTGCCCGCGCGGCACTTCTCCCTGGCCGACCGGGGCGTCATCGCACCCGGCAAGCGCGCCGACCTCCTCCTCATCGACGGGGACCCGCTGGCCGACATCGCCGCGACCGGCGGCATCCTGCGGGTATGGTGCGCGGGCATCGAGCACGAGACCGCACCGCCGCTCTCGGAGCCGGAGACCGTCACGGGCGGCTGAGCGTACGGCCCGGGGAGCTCGGCGACGGTGCGGTAAATCCCCCCGCCGGGGGAGGTGGTATCGCCCGGCCGCTTCTAGCTTGGCTCTCGTGAAGCTGCAGACAACCACGCACACCTCGCGCCCGTGGCGCATCCACGAACTCACGAGCGATTTCACGGTCGAGGACGTGTGGTCGTACCGCACGCCCGGAGCCGGGCCCGGCGACTTCCCGTCGATGCTCGCGGCGATGCGAGCCGCAGGCGGGCCCATGCGGCAGACCGGGGCGGTGAAGTTCCTGTTCGACCTCCGGTGGAGGCTCGGCGCGCTCTTCGGCTGGGACGAACCGTCGGCGGGCGTCGGCGCGCGGGTCGCCTCGCTCCACGACCGGCTGCCGGACGACATCCGCGCGGCTCCGCGCGGCCCGGACGACGGCAGCATGCCCCTCACGGCGGTCTACGAGCTGGACATGGAGTCCGCTCGCGAGCTGGCGAACAAGACCGTGCACGCCGTGATGCACCTCGGCTGGGTCCAGGGCGCGAACGGCGACCATGAGCTGCGGCTGGCCGTCCTCGTCAAGCACAACGGATGGTTCGGGCGGCTCTACATGGCCGCCATCGCGCCGTTCCGCTACCTCATCGTCTACCCGGCCCTGACCCGGCAGTGGGAACGGGCCTGGCGTACGTCACGAGGCTGAATTGGATACGGTCTGATCCGTAATTAGGTATTGACGGTCAGGGGATGCGTTCTTAAGTTTTCGGGCATGACCTTAATAAGACGCCTGTCGGCTGCCGCATTGACGGTGACGACCCTGCTGGCCATGGCCGCGCCCGTGAGCGCGCAGCCCGCCCGCGCACCGGAGGACCTGGGCGTGCCTCTCCAGGACGTCCTGCTGATCGGCGGCACGGTGGCCCCCGGCCCCGGCGGCAGGACCGTCCTGTGGGGCGCCTCCTCCGGCAGCCCCGCCCACCTCAACGCCGTCGATCCCGCCACCGGGGCCGAGGCGGCCAGGTTCGATCTGCCCGGCGCGGACGGCTCGTGGGCGGTCGACGCGACGCCCGACGGCAGCGTCTATACGGGCACGTACGGCCAGGGCCACCTGTTCCGCTGGACGGAGCAGGCCGGCGTGCAGGACCTCGGCAGGCCGATCGCGTCGGAGACCTTCATCTGGTCGCTGGCCGCGGGCGAGGGCGCGACGGTCTACGGCGGCACCTATCCGGGCGGCCGCCTGTTCGCCTACGACCCGGCGACCGGGGCGCGCGACTACGGCAGGCTGTCGCCGGCGCACGCGTACGTCCGCAGCGTCTCGTACGCGAACGGCAAGATCTACGCCGGCACCGAGGCGCCCGCCGCGGTGTTCGAGATCGACGCCGCCACCGGCGTGAGCAAGCAGCTCCCCACCCCGGACGGTCTGGATCCGGCGGGCAAATGGGCATATGACGTGAACGCCGCCGCCGGCCACCTGTACGTCCGCTACGGCGGCGCCTCTCCCGGCCCCCTCCACGTCTGGGACATCGCCGCGGGCCGCTGGATCGACACGATCGACCCCGCACACGGCCTCGACGTCTCCCCACCGGACGAGGAAGGCCGGGTCTACCTGGTCAAGGCCGGCGAGCTGGTCCGCTACGACCCCAGGACCAAGGTCACCACGCCGACCGGCCTGCCGTTCGCCGGCCGCGTCGCCAACACGCGCGGCATCGGCTGGGCCGAGCTCGGCCTGCCCGACTACCCGGGCAGGAGCATCGTCGGCCTGCTCTGGCGCGGCCTGATGTTCCGCTACAACCCCGAGACCGGCGCCAAGTCGTTCGTCCAGACGGGCGTCAGGGGCGAGCCGATCGACGTGACCGCGCTCGCGGAGGGCCCCGACGGCCGCATGTACGCGGGCGGCTTCCTCAACGGCGGCTTCGCCGCGCTGAACGCCCGGACGGGTGAGCGCGAGGAGTTCCACACCTTCTCCCAGAGCGAGGACATGGCCGCGCACGACGGCAAGCTCTACATCGGCGCCTATCCCGAGGCCCGCGTCTACGCCTACGACCCGAAGCTGCCGTGGAACAGCACCGAGTACTCGCCCAGCCCCGAGCCGGGCCCCGCGGCCAACCCGGCGCGGCTGTTCGATCTCGCCGCCGACAAGCAGATCAGGCCCAGGGCCATCGTCTCCGCTGGGCGCTACCTCGCCACCGGGACCATGCCGGACCTCGGCCACCTCGGCGGCGTGCTGGCCCTGTGGGATGCGAAGACGGGCACGCTGAAGCACGCCCAGCGCGACGTGATCAAGGATCAGAGCATCGTCGCGCTCGCCTACCGCGACGGCGTCCTCTACGGCGGCACCTCCATCTACAGCGGGCAGTCGGCCACGCCGCCGACGCAGCCGGAGGCCAAGCTGTTCGCCTGGTCGGTCAAGGAGAACCGGCTGCTGTGGGAGCTCGTCCCCGCGCCGGGCAAGCCCGCCATCCCGGACCTCACGTTCGACGCGCTGGGCAGGCTGTGGGGGATCGCCGGCGGCGAGGTGTTCGCGGTCAGCACCGCCGCCAGGAAGGTGACCAAGCGGATCACCCTCTCCGGCAGCAAGAGCGCCACCGGCCGGCTCGTCTTCAACCGCCGCGACCTCTCGTTGTACGGCGCGCACGCCGGCCAGTACGTCTTCAAGCTGAACCCGCTGACCGGCCGGCACACCGTGCTGAAGGAGGGACCCGTGCACCAGCTCGCGGTGCACGGGTCGGGAGACGTCTACTTCGCGGAGGGGCCGCGCCTGTTCAGGGTGGCGCGCTAGCAGATCCGGTAGGTGGAGAAGCTCTCCATCCGTGACAGGTACAGATGACCGTCGGAGCCCTGGAGGAGGTTCGAGATGGGCCGGGCGATGAGGGTGAAGGACATCGTGGCCGGATCGATCCGGTACACCTTGCCCTGCGTCTTCCCCCACAGGAATCCCCGGTGGAAGACGATGTTCGTGTCCAGCCAGACCTGGGTCGCCGTCGACCAGGGGTAGGTCTGGTGCTTGGCGGTCCTGAGCGTCTGGCCGGTGGCCGGGTCCAGCTCGAACAGCGCGTCCGGGGTCAGGCCCCACAGCCGCCCGGACGCGTCGAACGTGATCGAGCCGAGGGCCAGGTCGCCGGCCACCGGCTCGGTCCGCCACTTCACCGAGTCGGTGGCGATGTCGTAGGCGAAGACGACGGCCGCGTCGCCCTGCGGGGTGCTGATGCCGCCGAAGGCGGAGGTGGCGCCGTAGATCACCCCGTCGCGGTAGGCGAGGCCGATGACGCTGTGGCCGGGGATGAGGTTCCGCCTGATCACCGTGCGGCCGGTGGCCGGGTCGAGCAGGCCGAGCGCGCCGCCGACGGCGCCCGATTTCGGTACGGTGCCGAAGGCGAGCCAGTCGCCGGCCGAGATCATGGCGAAGGGCCGGTCCTGCTCCTGGTCGCCGAGGCTGAGCAGCTGTCTCGGCGCGGCGCCGTCGAACTCGTAGATCCGTGCCCCCGGGTAGACGCCGAGGTAGAGCTTGCCCTTGTGGGTGACGATGCCCTCGCTCTGCCCGACGTTCTGCCAGTACTGGGACTCGCCCGTCGCCGGGTCGTAGGCGGCCAGGCCGCCGGTGAAGAAGCCGCCCGCGTAGACGCGGCCGTCGGGGCCGTTGCCGAGCGAGCGGATGCTGACGGGCTGGCCGGTCAGCGTGGCGTCGAGCAGCCGGCCCTGGCCCGTCTTGCGGTCGTAGTGCCAGATGCGGCCGGTCGAGCTGGTGCCGACGAGCGTGTGGCCGAGCCAGCCGAGCGGGCGGGCCGCGCCCTCGCCGTACTCGGTGAAGCCCAGCTTCTTGATCTTGCCGGTCTTGAGGTCGTATTTCGCGAGCTCGTCGTTCTGGAACAGGTACAGGTCATGGCCGTGCTTGCCGCCGCCGACGGTCAAATTGTCGACGTCGTCGACCACGTCCTTCCACACGCCCCGGCGCAGGTCGTACACGCCCATCGGGTTGGCGCCCGTGAGGGTGACGAAGCGGGCGAACAGGTATCGGCCTGCGACGTCCACGTCGTACGCCCAGCCGCTGCCCTCGATCGGCGGCGCGATCACCTTCTTCTGAACGCCGTCCGGCGTCAGGACGGCGATCTTCATGCTGGCTGCGCCGAGCGCGGCGTAGACGGTGCCGTCGGAGGCGATGGCCAGGTCTCTGACATACTGCTCGCCGGCGACGGGACTGCCCAGGTCCGTGGTCTTGCCGGTGCGCGTGTCGTGGCGGAACAGCTTGCCGCTGGGCGAGGTGCCCCCGTACACGGACGAGCCGTCCGGGCTGGCGGCGACGGTCCAGACGAACGTCTCGGTCGCGAGGGGGATGCCGAGCTCGCTCACCTGGTCGGTGGCGGGCGTGTAGCGGAACAGCCGGCCCATCGCGCCCGCCGTGGCGTTGTAGCTGCCGACGTAGACGGAGTGGTCGGGCGCCACCGTGACGGCCCATGAGCCGAGTGCCAGCGGGAGCGGGCGTTCGGCGATCAGACTGCCGTCGCGGGCGTTCCTGACGCCGAGCACGGCGGGACCGGACGCGCTCGACGTGACGGAGTAGACGCGCGGGCCGCCGGTGTAGGTCGCGTCGAGTGCGGTTCCGGCCGTGGTGGCGCCGGTCAGCGGGAGGGTGCCGAGGGCGGCGAAGCCGCAGCCCGCCGGTGGAGCGGCAGATGTTTCAGCCTGGGCCGGATTCGCCAGGGATAAGGTGACGAGGAGCGCTGCCACGATGATGCGCATGTACCACCTCCGAAGAATTCATTACGGTCCTGACCGTAATTTGCGGAGGCGGCTATGACAAGAGCGCGCGACCGCCGTCGGCGGTGAGCCGTTCCAGGGCGTCCGTGACCAGCCCGGTGAAGACCTCGTTCTCCCGGAGGTCGGCGCCGAAGATCTCCTCGATCGCCAGCAGGCGGTGCACGGTCGCCGCGGCGGAGGCCGTCCCGTCGCCGCGCAGCCGGTCGGCCAGCGGGTCGTGCAGCTCGCGAGCCGTGGTGACGTGCCGCATCCAGCCGGCCACGGCCAGGGCGATCCACCGGGGCTCGTGCCCGCCGGCCAGCCGGTCGCGCGCCGGGTCGAGCAGGCGCTGCGGCAGCTTCTGCGAGCCGTCCACCGCGATCTGCGCGACGCGGTGCCGCAGGCCGGGGTTGGCGAACCTGGCCAGCAGCGACTCCTTGTACCCCGCCAGGTCGAACCCGTCCAGCCCGTCCAGGGTGGGCGAGAGGTCGTCGTCCATCAGCCGCCGCAGGAACCCGGCGAACGCGGGATCGCCCACGGCCTCGGACACGAGCGCCGCCCCCGACAGGTACGCGATGGCCGAATGGCTGCCGTTGAGCAGGCGCAGCTTCATCCGCTCGTACGGCCGGACGTCCTCCACCAGGAGCGCGCCCGCCTCGTCCCAGGCCGGCCGGTCCCCTGCGAAGCGATCCTCGATCACCCACTGCGCGAACGGCTCCGTCACGACCGCCGCCAGGTCGCGCACGCCGAGCCTGGCGGCCATGTCGTCCAGGTCGGCCCGCGTGGTCGCGGGGACGATCCGGTCCACCATCGTGGCCGGGAACGTGACGTTCTCCTCGACCCAGGCGAGCAGCGGCGGCTCGCACAGCTCCGCCACGAGCCGGGCGAGGGTCGCGCCGTTGTCGGGGAGGTTGTCGCAGGAGAGGACGGTGAGCGGGCCCGCGTCCGCGGCGGCACGGGCGCGCAACCCGGCGACGAGCCGCCCGACCGCGCCGGCCGCCGCGCCTGCCGCCGGTCCGGATGCTGCGTCTGACGCCGGGTCTGACGCTGCGCCTGACGCCGGGCCTGACGCTGCCCCTGACGCCGGGCTCGATGCTTGACCGGAGGCCTGGCCGCGGCGGTAGCCCTGCTCCGTGATGGTCAGCGTGACGACGGCGGTCTGCGGCGCGGCCAGCCGCGCGGCGAGGTCGTCACCGGGGACGAGCACCTCGCGCACGGAGCCGACCACGCGGACCTCGTCGCCGGCGCGCACGGCGTACAGGCAGTCCTGGGGGCGCAGCCGCTCGGCCACGTCGGTGCTGCGCTGGCTGACGCCGCAGATGCCCCAGCGGTCGTCGCCCGTCGCCGCCATCGCGCGTTCGGTGTAGACGGCCTGGTGAGCCCGGTGGAAGGCGCCGATGCCCAGGTGCACCACGCCGGTGAGGCGCGGCAGCGCCAGCGGGCGGGCGGCGGGCGCGACCCTGGACAGGGTGGCGCGGCTGAGTCTCACCAACTGTGCATGCTCCCGTCGGTGAGCCGGTTGACCGGCAGGTAGGCCGGTTCGTAGGGGTAGCGGGCGGCGAGCTTCTCGTCGATGTCGACGCCGAGACCGGGCTCCTCGCTCGGATGCAGGTAGCCGTCGGCGAAGCGGTAACCGTGCGGGAACACCTCGTCGGTGGCCTCGGTGTGCCGCATGTACTCCTGGATGCCGAAATTGGGGACGGCGAGGTCCAGGTGGAGCGCGGCCGACATGCAGACGGGCGAGAGGTCGGTGGCGCCGTGCGAGCCGGTGCGCACGTGGTGCAGCGCGGCGAGGTCGAAGATCCGCCGCAGGTGGGTGATGCCGCCCGCGTGGACGACCGTGGCCCGGATGAAGTCGATGAGCTGCTCGCGGATCAACTGCTCACAGTCCCAGATCGAGTTGAACACCTCGCCGACCGCGATCGGCGTCGTGGTGTGCTGCCTGATCAGCCGGAACCCCTCCTGGAGCTCGGCGGGCACCGGATCCTCCAGCCAGAACGGCCGGTACTCCTGCAGCCGGGCGCCGAGCCCGCCGGCCTCGATCGGGGTGAGCCGATGGTGGACGTCGTGCAGGACATGCAGGTCGAAGCCGAAACGGTCGCGGACGGCGGCGAACAACTCGGGCACGACGCGCAGGTAGCGCTCGGTCGACCAGGTGGCCTCGCTCGGCAGCCGCGCATCGGCGGGCTCGTAGAACATCTTGTCCCGGCTGACGCCGTAGGTCGCGTCGAGGCCGGGGACGCCGCACTGCACGCGGACCGCGCGGTAGCCGAGATCGACATATTTCGCGACTTCGTCGAGCACTTCGGGGATCGTCTCGCCGTTGGCGTGGCCGTACACCGTGACGCCGTCGCGCGAGCGCCCGCCGAGCAGCTGGTAGACGGGCAGCCCGGCGACCTTGCCCTTGATGTCCCACAGCGCGGTGTCGACGGCCGCGATCGCGGTCATCGTGACCGGGCCGCGCCGCCAGTACGCGCCGCGGTAGAGGTACTGCCAGGTGTCCTCGATGCGCGCGGGGTCGCGGCCGATGAGCAGCGGGCAGACGTGGTCGCGCAGGTAGGAGGCGACCGCGAGCTCCCTGCCGTTGAGCGTCGCGTCGCCGATGCCCGTGACGCCGTCCGACGTCGTGATCTTCAGGGTGACGAAGTTCCGGCCCGGGCTGGTGACGATCACCTGGGCGTCGGTGATTCTCACTGGTAGGCCTCCAGGTCGGCGAAGAGCGTGCAGTCCGGGTGGGTGCGCAGCACGGAGGCGGGGCAGCTCTCGGAGACCGGCCCGCCGAGCGCGGCGGCGAGCGCGGCCCGCTTGCTCGCGCCGGGCACGGTGGCGACCAGCGTGCGCCCGGCCAGCAGCGCGGGGACGGTCAGCGTGATCGCCCGCGCGGGCACGTCCGCGAGCGTGGCGAAGCACCCGTCGCCGACCTGCTGCCGCCGGCAGGCGTCGTCGAGCTCGACGACCTTGACCGTGAGGGGATCGGCGAAGTCGGCGACCGGGGGATCGTTGAACGCCAGGTGGCCGTTGTCGCCGATGCCCAGGCAGACCAGGTCGATGGGCCCGCCGCCGAGCAGCTCGGCGTAGCGGGCGCTCGCCGCCTCCGGGTCGTCGCCCGGGTCGATCACGTGGACCGCGCCCGGCCGTACGGCGTCCCAGAGCTCGTCGGCGAGGAAGCGGCCGAACCTCTGGGGCGCGCCGGCGGGCAGGCCGATGTACTCGTCCATGTGGAAGACGGCGACCCTGGACCAGTCGATCCCCTCGGCCGCGCGCAGGCCGGCCAGCGTCTCCCGCTGCGAGGGCGCGGCCGCGAAGACCACCCTGGCCTCGCCGCGGGCGGCGAGCGCCGTGCGCAACACGGCCGCCGCCGCGCGTGCCGCGGCGGCACCCGACTGCGCCCTGTCGCTGTATATCCGGACATCGAGGTGCCCGGCTTTCCGCTTGATCACGGGTTCCGTGTTCGTGCCTGTCACGGCTGATCTCCCTGAGCAGCGAGCTCAACGATTTGCATGAGGTTTCTGGCGATGTGGTACGGGTCCTTGACCGGCAGGGCGACGACCTCGTCGAGTGGCGCCCCGGCCCGGTCCCTGATCTGGATCCACTCCTCGCCGTCCGCCCCACCGGGGAACGTCCGGAGCGTGTAGTCCCAGATCCGGCCGAACCAGGCCGCCGCCTTCGGGTCGCCGTAGCGCTCGGCCGCCAGCCGGGTGGTGTAGGCGGCTTCCGTGTGGACCCACCACAGCTTGGTCGACCAGGTCCGCCTGACCAGGTCTTCGTACGGCCCGCCGTACGTCCTGCCGGAGACACCGACGTAGCGGAACAGGCCGCCGTACGCGTCGTCCCATCCGGCTTCGCACAGGGCCGGCACGCTCGCCAGCAGGTCGGCGTCGTCCCCGGTCTCACCCAGCAGCTCGCCCGCCTCCAGCGCCATCCAGATGCCCTCCAGCGCGTGGCCGGGGGTGCGGTGCCTGGCCAGGATCGTGTCCCGTCTGCCGGGATCGGCAACGAACGTCTCGGTGAACAGGCCGCCGTCCTCCCGGTGCGCGAGCATGGCCCGGCGCGCGGCGCGCAGATCGTCCGCGTGGGGGTTCGTCCCGAGGGCGGACGCCGCCTGGTGCGCGCGTGCCTGGTCGAGCCGGGCGTTGAGGACGATCATGCGGGCGCCGAACCCCGAGCAGCCGGGCGGCAGCGGGTACGGCGGGGTCGGCGGATCGCCCGCCGCCACGTCGTCCGCGACCCGCTGGACGATCGCGTCGATCACGGGCAGGAGATCGGGCGCGCCGGTGTGGCGGGTGAGCTCGGCCAGCCCCATGGCGACGAAGGCGTCGGCGAAGACGCTGCGCTCCGCGGGCAGCGGCCGGCCCTCCTCGTCGAGCGCCGTCCCGCCCCGCTCGTCCAGGACGTAGGCGCACCGGCCGTCCGCGTGGACGGCGTGGTCGAGGAGGAAGGCCGCGCCGCGTTCCGCGTGCCGGACGAGCGCGCCCGGGTCGGTGCGCGCGGCGTCCAGCGAGAGCAGGCCACGGTCGGCGAGCCGGGCGGCGCGGGCGAGCAACCAGATGAAACGCCCCTGCGACCAGGTGAACTTGTTCGCCGACAGCCGGTGCCGGCCGCGATTGTCGAAGCAGGTGAAGAACCCGCCGTGCTCGGTGTCGATGCCGTTCTCGAGCCAGAACGGGAGGATGACGTCCTCGAGTTGCCTGCGGGCGATCCGCTCGGGCTGCTCGGAACCCATGCCGTCCTTTCGTAGCCGGACAATGAAAGCGATTGCATGGATTCTGGCTTCGCTAGAGTACTTCGGTCAAGCTGGGTCGGACGAATGCTGAGGAGCCGCGGCGTGAGCAAGCCGACGATCTACTCCATCGCTCAGCGGTGCGGCGTCTCCGCCGCGACCGTCTCGCGCGCCTTCAACCGCCCCGAGCTGGTCAGCCCGCCGGTCAGGGAGCAGATCATGGCCGCCGCCCGCGAGCTGGGCTACCAGCCGAGCTCGGCCGCGCGCGGCCTGGTCACGGGCCGGGCCGAGATGATCGGGCTGATCGTCCCCGACATCACCAACCCGTTCTTCCCGCTGCTCGTACGGGCGATCCAGCGCACGGCGGAGCGGATGGGCAGCTCGGTCATGCTCGTCGACGCGGAGGAGAGCGCGGCGGCGGAGGTGAGACACGTCGCCCAGCTCCGCAGCAGGGTGGACGGGGTGATCGTGGCCTCGCCGCGCTCGTCGTCGGCGGCGCTGCGCGAGGCCGCGAGAGGGCTGCCCTGCGTCCTGCTCAACCGCCCGCTGCGCGACCTGTCCTCGGTGGTCTGCGACAACACCAGCGCGCTCTTCGACGCGGGCGAGCACCTCTACAAGCACGGTCATCGCTCGTTCGCGCTGCTCGCCGGCCCGAGCGCGTCGTGGGCCGCTGCCCGGCGCTCGCAGGCGATCCGCAGGTGGGCGCGGGGCCGCGGGGCCGAGCTGGTGGAGCTGGGGCCGTTCAGGGCGACGTTCAAGGGCGGCAGGCAGGCGGGCGCCGCGCTGCTCGGGACCGACGCCACCGCGGCCTTCGCCTTCGACGACCTCAGCGCGTGCGGCGTGCTCGCCGAGCTGGCCGGTCGCGGCGTCTCCGTACCGGGGGAGCGCAGCGTCGTGGGCTGCGACGACGTGCTTCTCGCCAGGACCGTGACGCCGAGCCTGACCACGATGACCGCGCCGATGGACGACCTCGGCGCCACCGCGGTCCAGGTCCTGACCAGGCAGATCGAGGCGCCGGGCGGCACGCCTGAGCACGTCACGCTGCCGGGCGCCTTCGTGGCGCGAGACTCCACGGGGCCGCGGTCCGGCTCTTGACCGGGATTCGGACATGGTCTTAAATGCCTGCAATCGCTTTCATCGGTCACGAGGAGCCTGCAGGTGCAAAACGGACGGCACACGTCGCTCATGCGAACGTACGCCGAGCAGGTCGCGGGCCTGATCGGCAGGATCGAGGCCGAGGAGGCCGACGCGATCGGGACGGCGGCGACGCTCATCGCCGACCACATCGCCCGGCACGGCGCGGACCGGCTGATCTACGTCTACGGCCCGGGAGGGCACTCGAACCTCGCCGCGCAGGAGGTGTTCTTCCGCGCCGGCGGCCTGGTCAACGTCAGCGCGATCCTCGACGAGGGCACGCTGCTGTCCGGCGGCGCGCTGCGCTCGATGGCCATCGAACGCACCCCCGGCTACGGGCGCATCGTCATCGAGGACAACCGGCTCGGCGCGGGCGACCTGCTCATCCTGGTCAACGCGTACGGCATCAACGCCGCGCTCATCGACGCCGCGCTGACCGCCCGCGAGCGTGGCGTGAGCGTCATCGGCGTCTCCTCCAGGGAGCACGCCGACGGGACCGCGCCCGGACACCCGGCCAGGCACCCCACCAAGCAGAATCTGCACGACCTCGTCGACCTGCACATCGACACGAAGGTGCCGATCGGCGACGCCGTAATAGAGATCGAGGGGGTCCCCGAGCGGGTCGGCGCGATCTCGACGTTCGCCAACGCCTTCACGCTCAACTGCGTGATGGCCGCGGCGATCGCCGAGCTGGCCGGGCGGGGCACCGTTCCGGAGATCTGGCGCAGCGGGAACGCGCCGGGCGGCGACGAGCGCAACGGGCTCTTCCTCGACCGCTTCCGCGGACGGGTCCGATGGCTGTGACCGGGCCCGATTCACCGGCCACGACCAGGGCAGATGCGCTTCCTGTGACCGAACAGGAGCCGCCCGCCGTGGCAAGGGGAGGCACGCTGACCGTGACCCAGGAGGGGTCGCGCGCCGGGGAAGGTGTGCGGTTGTTCGCCGGGGCCGCGGTCGCCGACATCACGCCGCCGGTCGGCGGCTCGCTGGCCGGGTACGCCGCACGGGCCTCCGGGTCCACCGCGGTGCACGACCCCCTCCTGGCCACCGCCGTGGCCGTCTCCGACGGCGTGACCACGTCCATCGTGATCTCCTGCGACCTCATCGCGCTCGACCCGGACACCACCCGCCGGATCGCCGGCGACGTGCAGGAGCGCACCGGGATCCCGGCCGGGCGGGTGGCCGTGGCGGTGACGCACACGCACGCGGGCCCCGCGGTGACCAGGGGCGGCATCGGCGGCGTCGCCGACCCGCGATACGTCGGGGACGCCTGCGCCAGGATCGCCGGCGCCGCCGTCGCGGCGCTCGGCGCACTGGAGCCCGCCGTCCTCCGGCGCGGCTGCGGCACGCTGCACGGCGTCTCTGCCAACCGGCGCGGCGGGACGCTCACCGATCCGGCGGTCCCCGTCGTACGGCTGGAGCGCGAGAACGGCGAGCCCATCGCCACCGTGTTCTCCCACGCCTGTCACCCGGTGACGCTCGGCCCCGACAACCATCGGATCACCGCGGACTGGCCCGGCTACGCGCGACGGCACCTGGAGTCCAGGATCGGTGGCGTGGCCCTGTTCCTGCAGGGCTGCTGCGGCCAGCTCAACACCGGCCACACCGCGCTCGACAGCCTGCGCGCCGCCGAGCCGCAGCCCGGCAGGACCTTCGAGGCCGCCGAGCGGATCGGGGCCCAGGTCGGCGAGGCCGTACTCGCCGCGGGCACCGAACCGGCCGCCGGGCCGGTGTCGGTCGCCGCCACGCGCGTCGAGCTGCCGCTCGGCGACCCGCTCACGCCCGGCGAGCTGCGCGCGCTCGCCGCCGAGCCCGACGGGATCTGGACGGGGTGGGCGCGCGCCCAGCTGGCCGGCACCGGGCCGGCGGCGGTCGAGGTCCAGGTCGCCGTGCACCGCTGGGGCGGCGTGCCGCTGGTCTTCCTGCCCGGCGAGCCCTTCGTCGAGTTCGCCGTGGAGCTGCGCGCCGCGCTCGGCGATCCCGGGCTGCTCGTCGCCGGGTACACGGGCGGGGTGCCCGGCTACCTGCCCTACCCGGAGACGCACTACGCCGCGGGCGGGTACGAGATCTGCGAGGCCCACCGGGCGTACGGGCTGCGTGCCGCGTTCACGCCCGACGCCGGCCGCCAGGTCATGGCCGCCGCGCGGGCACTCGCCGGGGAGACGGCGTGACGATCGACGGGCGGCTCGCGGACGGGCGTCACGTACGCGTCGAGCTGGACGGGCCGCGGATCGCGGCGGTCCGCGAGACCCGTGACGCACCCGACGTGCTCATCCTCCCCGGCCTGGTGGACCTCCAGGTCAACGGGTACGGCGGGTACGACTTCAACGCGGCCGGCCTCTCGACCGGCGACGTGGCCGACCTGGTACGCGAGCTGCGGCGGCGCGGCACCACGACGCTGTGCCCCACGATCATCACGGCGCCTGAAGACAAGATCACCAGAAATCTGGCCGTGATCGCGGCGGCACGCGCGGCCGACCCGCTGGTCGCGCACGCCATCCCCGCCCTGCACGTCGAAGGGCCCTACCTTGCGCCCGAGGACGGGCCGCGCGGCGCGCACGACGCCGGGCACCTGCGCGATCCCGACCTCGCCGAGTTCGGGCGCTGGCAGGAGGCGAGCGGCGGGCTGGTGAAGATCGTCACCCTGGCCCCGGAACGGGCCGGGGCCGCCGGCTACATCGCCGAGCTCGCCCGGCAGGGCGTGATCGTGTCCATCGGGCACACCGCGGCGGAGCCCGCCGCCATCGAGGCGGCCGTACGGGCGGGGGCGCGGCTCTCCACCCACCTGGGCAACGGCGCGCACGCGATGATCCGCAGGCACCCCAACTACATCTGGGCGCAGCTCGCCGAGGACAGGCTCACCGCGTCGTTCATCGCGGACGGTCACCACCTGCCCGCCGACACGTTCACCGCGATGCTCCGCGCCAAGGGGATCGGCCGGGCGGTGCTGGTCAGCGACTCGGTCGCGCTGGCGGGCTGTGCTCCGGGCGACTACACGACGCCGGTCGGCGGCCGGATCACGGTGGGGGAGGACGGCCGGGTGACGCTGCCCGGCGGTGAGCTGCTCGCCGGGTCAGGCAGCTCGCTGATCGAGTGCGTCGGCTGGGCGGTCACGCGTACCGAGGTCGATCTCGGCACCGCGGTGACCCTGGCCGCGGCGAACCCGGCCCGGCTGCTCGGGACCGGCCGCGGCCGCATCGAGCCCGGCGCGCCCGCCGACCTGATCGTCACCACTCCCGGCCTGTCCGTCCTGCACACCTACGTGAACGGCGTCCACGTCCACACCACCTGACGCGCCCTCAGCCACCCTTCACCCACCACCCACCACCCACCACCACGTGACCTGCCGACCTCGGCCCCGACCGCCATCCGACCTCCTACCACCACCTGATCAGCACGGCTCCCCACCCCCGACCTGGGAGATCTCATGGGTTTTCTCGACTGGCTAGTGATCTGCGGCTACTTCGTCGTGATGATCGCGATCGGCGTCTGGGCGAAGTCCCGCATCCACGACGCCAAGGACTTCTTCACCGCCGGAGGCAGGATGCCCTGGTGGCTGTCCGGTATCTCGCACCACATGTCGGGCTACAGCTCAGCGGTCTTCGTCGGTTACGCGGCCATCGCCTACACCGCCGGTTTCACCCTGTACGTCTGGTGGGCGATCGGGATCACGTTCGCGATGGTGGTCGGGTCGTTCCTGTTCGCACCGCGCTGGCCACGGCTGCGGCAGCGGCTCGGGATCATCTCGCCGCTGGAGTACCTCGCGACCCGCTACAACGTGCCGGCGCAGCAGGTGCTCGCGTGGAGCGGCACCGCGCTCAAGGTCTTCGACGTCGGCGCGAAGTGGGCGGCGACCGCGCTGCTGCTCCAGGTGTTCGCGGGCGTGCCGATCGCCTGGGGCGTGCTGCTCACCGGCGGGGTCACGCTGATCTACTCGACGATCGGCGGTTTGTGGGCCGACGCGCTCACCGACCTCGGCCAGTTCGTCATCCAGCTCGTCGCGGGGATCACGATGTTCGTCGCCGTGCTCGCCCAGCTCGGCGGCGTCTCCGCGATCTGGACGCTGTGGGACCGCCTGCCGGAGGGCCACGGCCAGCCGTTCAACGACAAGTACACCGTGGGCTTCGTCCTGGTCTACCTGCTGATCAACACGCTCTCCTACAACGGCGGGACCTGGAACCTCGCCCAGCGGTTCATCGCGGCGCCGACCGGGGACTCGGCCAGGCGCGCCGCGCTGTTCTCCGCCGGCCTCTACCTGTTCTGGCCGCTCGTGCTGTTCTTCCCGATGTGGGCCGCGCCGATCCTGCTGCCCAACCTGGCCGAGCCCGACCAGTCGTACGCGCTGCTGACCCAGCAGCTGCTGCCCGGCGGGCTGATCGGCCTGGTGCTGGCAGGCATGTTCGCGCACACGATGGCGATGACGTCCTCCGACGCCAACGCGATCTCCTCGGTGGTGATCAGGGACATCATCCCCGCGGTCTGGAAGCGGGCGAACCAGCTGTCCTCCAAGTCCGAGCTGCTGGCCGGCCGGGTCTCCACGTTCCTGTTCATCGCGCTGTCGATGGGCATCGCGCTCAGCGTGGACAGCTTCGGCGGCGTGCTGGGCCTGCTGATCCTCTGGTTCGGCGCGCTGGTCGGCCCGATCGCCATCCCCATGCTGCTCGGCATGCTGCCGATGTTCCGCCGCTGCGGTCCCGCGGCCGCGATCGGCTCCTGGGCGACCGGGCTCGTGGTCTTCGCGCTGCTGAAGTACGTCTTCCCCGGTCAGAGCCAGACCGAGGAGGTGGCCACGCCGGTCCTGTCCGCGCTGGTGGTGTTCGTGCTCGTCGGCCTCATCGCCCCGGTACGCAACGACGAGGCCGACGAGCTGATCGACTCGCTGAACGTCGAGCAGCCGGCCGGCCTTTCGCACCCCGGCGGCCGGGACTAGCGCTGGGGCCGGACGAGTGGGGCCGCCGGATCTCTGGTAGACACGCGTCCATGACCTCGTCCAAGGCTCAGCACCTGCGCATCGTTTCCCCGGTATTCGCCGTTGAGCAGCTGCCGCATACGGCGTCACCCGGGGACGACTGGGTCGTGCTGGTCCGCGGGCCCGAAGGGCTGACCGTGGTCCGTGCGGCCCCGCCTCTGGACCCCGGAGAAGGGTGGATCGGTTTCTACGGTGGCGCCACCGCCCATGACCTGGACGTCCCCGGAATGCTGGCCGCGATCGTCACGCCGCTGGCAGAGGCGGCCATACCGGTGTTCGTCGCCTCCACCTTCCACGCCGACCTCGTTCTGATTCCCCAGCAGAGAAAGCAGCAGGCCGTCATCGCCCTGAAGGAGGCGGGACACCACGTGGAAAACGGGGACGGCGAGGCCGGCGAACCTTTCTGGCCACAGCCGTAGCGCCAGGGCAGCTCTTGCCCTGGTAGGCGTACCGGAGGTTGTACAGCCTGACGGTCAGCGCGATCTGTCATGGAGGAGTGTCACGTTCGGGGCGGCTGTCCCGTCCGTGACATGAAGAACCAGTCGTGCATCCTCACGGACAAGGAGAGCGTCGTGTTCACCGCCTATGTCGTGGTCACCCTCCTCGCGTCGGCCGTCAACGGCGTGGCCGCCGTCGCCAACCTCATCGGCCACGACTACCCGAAGAAGCAAGCGGACAAGATGCGCGTGCCGCGGTCTTGGACGCTGCCGCTGGGCACGCTGCTGGCGGCGGGCTCACTGGGCCTGCTGGCCGGCTTCGCCGTGCCGGTGCTGGGCATCCTCGCCGCCGCCGGCCTCGTGCTGTACTTCCTCGGCGCGTTCGCCGCCCACCTGCGCGCCCGTAACCACCACCTCGGCGTCTGGGCCGTGTTCTTCTCCCTGGCGGTGGCCGCCCTGGTCGTGAACCTGGCCTACCACTGACCACCGGGGCGCGTCATCGGCGCCCGCCGAACTCCCAGTCGTGCACCTCGACGTCGGCGTACCGGTCCGGGGACAGGACCGCGCGGGCCGTCTCCGGGTCGGGCGCCCGGACCAGCGCCGCTGTGCCCAGCCAGGTGGCGCCGTCGTCGGACAGCAGCGGCCCGTACGCGATCAGCTCGTCCCGTTCGGCCGGCACGGCGGGCTCGGCGCCCTGTTCAGGGCCGAGCCCGAGCACCAGGTAGCGGTTGCCACCGGTCCGGCCGCCGGGGAAATCCCACATCGTCCGCCCCAGCCTGTTGCTCCACCGGCGCAGCAGCACGTCACGGTAGGCCCCGGCCTGATAGTTGGGCTCGTCGAAGGCGAACGCGCGGGCCGCGGCGGGGTCCGGCAGATCGACGATGTGCACGCTGCCGGTGGGCATCTCATCATCGGCGGTGAAGGTCGGGCCGCGGGCGATCAGCTCCTTCGCGTACCGGTCCATGTAGGACCAGTGCTCCTCCACCAGCTTCTCGCGCAGCGGCAAGGAACCGGGCCGGTCACGGTGAAAACAGAAGAACTCCATGCGCCCAGTCTTCACCCCTGCGCCGGTGCCGTCGGGCGATGCAACGCGCCGGCTCCACCCGTGTGCGCCAGATCAGCAAGGAGATCGCGGCCCAGCACCACACGCTCGACGAGCAGGTCCGGGAGCCGGCCACCAAGCTGAAGGTCAAGCTGCCGGTGAGGCCCACCACGGTCCAGCAGGCCTGGATGAGCGACATCTCCAGCGAATCCGGCTCCTCCTACGACACCACCTACGTCAAACCACCAGCGGCTCCTGGAGAGCACCGGCCTGACCACCGCGGAAAGCTTTCCCACGCCGTCGGCCTGACCCGGCGCTGGGCCTCCAGCGCGTCTTCACGTCTGCGAAGAGCGCGGGCCGGGGATTCAGACGTCGGGCCAGCCCAGGGGGTGCGGCCCGGTGACCGGGGGCTCGCCGCCCGCGTCGTTGAAGGCGTTCATCGCCGAGATCAGCGCGCGGCGTTGCGCGGCGGACATCCGCGCCACGATCGCGCCGATCTCCTTACGGCGGCGCTCCATCACCTCGTCCACGATGCGCCGCCCCTCATCCGTCAGCCGCATCAGGCTCTCGCGCCGGTTGTGCGGATTGACCTCCCGCACGATCAAGCCGGCGGACGCGAGGCGATCGGCCATCCGCATGGCCGTGGAGGAGTTGACGTCCAGGAGCTCGGCCATCGTGACCAGCTTGGTCTCCCCGTGCCCGGACAGCACCACCAACATCCGGAACTGCGGCAGCGTGACTCCGTCCTCGACCGCCCCCAGCGAGCGCGCGGTCACGGCGACCAGCAGCCGCGAGCCCGTCAAGACCGCCGAGATGACGGCAGAAAGATCCTCTCCTTGCACCCGGCCCGCATCGCCTTCCGCCATACGCACTGTTGTACCGGCATACCTGGACTCAGGTCTGCGAGGCCGTCCACACGGCCGGAATCAGCTTCCCGGCTCCATTGCATTGTGCAAAGATAAAGTACGCGGCCACTTACGCCCGGCTGCGTGAGATCCCGGCGGCGGAGGGCGGCGGAGTGTCATGGGAAACGTAGGCCAGGCCGGCTTCACCGTGCTCGCCGAAGACCGGGACGGCGTCGCCGTGCTGAGCCCGATCGGCGACCTGGACCTCGCCTCGGCGGCCGAGTTCCGCCGTAGTCTGGCCCACGCGATGTCGCGCCTCGATCCACCGCTCATCGTCGCCGACCTCCAGGCGGTCGATTTCTGCGATTCGTCGGGGCTGAACGCGCTGATCTGGACCGCGAACACCGTGGAGGCCGCAGGGGGCCGGCTCGCGCTCAGCGGGATAACGCCCCGGGTGGCCCGGCTCCTGCAGATCACCGGGCTCGGCAAGCGCTTCAGGGCAGGCGACGAGGTGAAGGACGCCGCGGCGCTGCTGCCAGGACCCGGCGGCGTGCGCGACTAGGGGTACGACCCGCCGGTGCCCTCGGACGGGCACCGGGAATTCAGGGGAAGGCGACGGCGGCCTGCGGGCAACAGCAGGTGACCGATGTCCCGCCGACCCCAAGGCCTTTGAATGAATGAGCCACACCTGGCCGATCCGCCGGGCGTCGCCCCACCGCCGCAGGACGACGCCGCGGTGATCGAGCGGTCCTGGGACGAACCCGAGCGATTCGGCGCCGTCTTCGACGCGCATTACGCGGAGATCCACCGCTACGTCGCCCGCCGCCTCGGCCCGCACGCCGCCGACGATGTCTCCGCTGAGACGTTCGCCCTCGCCTTCCGCCGGCGCCGCCGCTACGACACGAGCCGCGGCAGCGCCCGTCCCTGGCTCTACGGCATCGCGACCAACCTCATCAGCCGGTACCGCCGCGATGAGGTGCGCCTCCTCCGAGCGGTGGGCCGGCTGCATCCGGAGGCGGAGCCGGCCCGGGGCCACGAGGACGAGGTGACGGCGAAGGTGAGCGCGCAAGGCGTCAAACGCGCGCTGGCCGAGGCCATCGCCACCCTGCCCGCGGACCAGCGTGACGTGCTGCTGCTGGTGGCGCTCCCGGGGCTGAGCTACGACGAGGTGGCACAGGCTCTGGACGTGCCCTTCGGCACGGTGTCCTCGCGGCTCAACCGGGCCCGCAAGAAGCTGCGCAAGGCGCTGGGCGGGACGAATCCGCTCCTGGACGAGGAAGAGACACGCCGATGAACGAACTGGATCTCGTACGCGGGGTGTACGACGACCCGCCCCCGCCCTCCCAGGAGGTCGCGGCGTCCGCCCGTGGCCGGATGCTGAGCCAGGACGACACCGCACGGCCGCGTACCCGCCGCGCGTGGCGCATGCCCATCGGCCTGGTGGCCGCCGCTACGGTCGTCGCCGCGGTGGCGGGCCTGACGCTCGTCACCGACGACGCCGCCCGTCCGCGACCAGGCGTGGAGGTCACCCCTCGTCCCCTGTCGCCGCGCGGCCTGATGCTGGCCGCCGCCTCCCAGGCGGAGCGGCAACAGCAGGGCCGCTACTGGTACACCCGCCAGCGCACCGCCTTCGCGGCGCTCGCGCTCGGCAAGACCGGCGGGTACGTCGTGGAAGAGCGCAGCGAGTTCTTCAAGTGGACGGGACGTGCCCGCGGCGACGGCGAGTCCTTCTATGGCCGAGACTTCGCGGGCAGGCCTCAGACCCGGGCCGACGCGGACGCCTGGCGTGCGGCGGGCTCCCCGTCGAGCTGGACCATTCGCTCGTCGGGAGTGAGCAGGACCGTCAGGACGAAGTCGGCTGCCTGGGAGGTGGACGATCCGGACGACCAGGGCGGCGGCACCTTCCACATCCCCGGCATGGGCCAGTTCAGCTATCAGGAGCTCCAGGAGTTCCCCACCGAGCCAGGAGAGCTGCGCGAGATCCTGTGCGAGGGCTCGGTCAAGCTCGCGGCAGGCCGGTCGGGACGGCCCAAGCACTGCGACGGCCCCAAAAACGTGCTTGACGGGGTCTTCGACGTCCTCGCGAACACGCCCGTGCCGCCCAAGGTGCGAGCCGGTCTCATGCGCCTGATCACCGACTATCCCGGCATGCAGCAGCTGGGCACCGTCACCGATCCACTCGGCCGCGCCGCGGTCGGCCTCGCGGCCCCGTTCGAGAGCGCCGACGGACGCGGGAGCATCCGGCGGGAGGTGCTGTTCGACCAGCGGACCGGCATGGTCCTGGGCAGCCGGGACATCCAGCTCGAACCGGGCCCCGAAAGCCAGAAGTGGCAGGTTCCCGGCAGGATGCTCGGCTCCTGGCTGGTCGTGGACGCGGGCTGGAACGACACCGAGCCCACCCTCCCGGACTAGCGCGATCTTCTCCATCGGGGTGATGGACGGACGTACGGCGTAAAACCATTTGAACGAGTGAGTACTCGCTCATTAGGATCGCCGCATGGCAAGACGACAACGAGTGCCGGCCATGGCGCCAGAAGAGCGCCGTGCCGCGCTCATCGCCGCGACGCTCCCGCTGCTGCGCGCGTACGGCACCGCGGTGAGCACCCGGCAGATCGCCGAGGCCGCGGGAGTGGCCGAGGGCACGATCTTCGGGGTGTTCCCCGACAAGGCCTCGCTGCTGCGGGCGGCGCTGATGAGCGCGTTCGACCCGCAGCCGGCGGTGGACGCGCTGGCGGCCATCGGCACCCGGGCCGAGCTGCGCGCGCGGCTGTCTCAGGCCGTCGCGCTGCTGCGGGCCGGCATGAGCGCCAACGCCAACCTCATGGCCGCGCCCAGAGAGCTGATGGCCGACGACGCCGAGTTCCACGAGCGGATGATGAGCTCGAGGCATCGGATAGCGGCCGGCCTGGCCGCCCTCGTCGAGCCCGACCGCGACCGGCTGCGCCGCTCGCCCGAGGCCGCGGCGCATCTGCTGCTCATGCTGATCGCGGTGAGTGTGCACCGCGGCTTCGGCCATGGCGGCGAGTTCGGCGACATGGACGACGAAGAGATCGTCTCCGTCCTGCTCGACGGGCTGCTCATGAGCCCGTCCCCCACCCCTTCGACAGAAAGCGCATCTTGATGCTGCTGCGTCTTCTGCGGGGCCAGCTCAGGCCGTACGGGAAAGAGATCACGCTCGTCGTCCTCTTCCAGTTCGTGCAGACGCTGGCCACGCTCTATCTCCCCACGCTCAACGCCGACATCATCGACGACGGGGTCGTCAAGGGCGACACCGGTTACATCATGCGCGTCGGCCTGGTGATGCTCGTCGTGACGCTCGTGCAGATCGTCTGCTCGGTCGTGGCCGTCTACTACGGCGCCAAGACCTCGATGGCGCTGGGCAAGGACCTGCGGGCCGCGATCTTCCACCGGGTGCAGGACTTCTCCGCCCAGGAGGTCAGCAGGTTCGGGGCGCCGTCCCTGATCACCCGGACCACCAACGACGTGCAGCAGGTCCAGCTGCTCGTGCTGATGACGTTCACGATGATGGTGGCCGCACCGATCATGTGCGTCGGCGGCATCGTCCTGGCGCTGCGCCAGGACCCCACCCTGTCGTCGCTGCTGCTCGTCGTGCTGCCCGTGATGATCATCATCGTGGGCGTGATCGTGGTGCTGATGCGCCCGCTCTTCCGCACGATGCAGGAGCGCATCGACCGGATCAACCAGGTGCTGCGCGAGCAGATCACCGGCATCCGGGTCATCAGGGCGTTCGTCCGCGACCGGCACGAGCGCGAGCGCTTCGGCGTGGCCAACGACCAGCTGACCGACGTGTCGCTGCGGGTCGGGCGGCTGATGGCGCTGATGTTCCCCTCGGTCATGCTGGTGGTGAACGTCTCCAGCGTCGCCGTGGTGTGGTTCGGCGGCCACCGCATCGCCGAGGGCGCCATGGAGGTGGGCGCGCTGACCGCGGTCATCTCCTATCTGATGCAGATCCTCATGTCGGTGATGATGGCGATGTTCATGTTCATGATGATCCCGCGGGCCGAGGTCTGCGCGGAACGCATCGAGGAGGTCCTCGGCAGCAAGCCGACCGTCCACCCGCCGGCCGACCCCGTCACCCCGGAGCGGCGCATCGGCGAGCTGGAGCTGCGCTCGGTGGACTTCCGCTACCCGGGCGCCGAGGAGCCGGTGCTGTGCGAGGTCAGCTTCGCGGCGCGGCCAGGGCGTACCACCGCGATCATCGGCAGCACGGGCAGCGGTAAGACGACGCTGCTCAACCTCATCCCGCGGCTGTTCGACGCGACCGCCGGCGACGTGCTGGTCGACGGCGTCAACGTCCGCGACCTCGACCCCGTCGTGCTCGCCAGGACGGTCGGCCTGGTCCCGCAGTCGCCCTACCTGTTCTCCGGCACCATCGCCTCCAACCTGAGGTACGGCAGGCCCGACGCGACCGACGAGGAGCTGTGGCAGGCCCTGGAGGTGGCCCAGGCGCGCGAGTTCGTCCAGGAGATGCCCGGCGGCCTCGACGAGCCGATCTCCCAGGGCGGCACGAACGTCTCCGGCGGCCAGCGCCAGCGCCTGGCCATCGCCAGGACACTGGTGCACCGGCCCGAGATCTACCTGTTCGACGACTCCTTCTCCGCCCTCGACTACGCCACCGACGCCCGGCTGCGGGCCGCGCTGTCCGACCAGATCGCCGACGCCACCATCGTCATCGTGGCCCAGCGCGTCAACACGATCCGCGACGCCGACCGCATCCTCGTCCTCGACGAGGGCCGCGTGGTCGGCAGCGGCGACCACACCGAGCTGATGGACAGCTGCCCGACGTACCGCGAGATCGTGCTGTCCCAGCTCACCGAACAGGAGGCCGCGGCATGAGCACCGCCGACGCACCCCCGCGTCGTCCCCAGCCCGGGTTCGGCCCGGCCAGGATGATGTCCGGGCCCGCCGAGAAGGCCCTCAACTTCGGCGGTACGTTCCACAGCCTGCTGCGGCTGCTGCGGCCCGAGCGCGCGCTGCTGATCGTCGTCCTGGCCCTCGGCACGGCCAGCGTCGCGCTGACCGTGACCGGACCCAAGATCCTCGGCCACGCCACGGACCTGATCTTCTCCGGCATCATCGGGGCCCGGCTGCCCGCGGACGCCACAAAGGAGCAGGCCGTGGCCGGGCTGCGTGCCCAGGGCCAGGGCACGTTCGCCGACATGGTGTCGTCGATGAGCGTGGTGCCCGGCCAGGGCATCGACTTCACCGCGCTGGCCCAGGTGCTGGCCTGGGTGCTGGCGATCTACCTGGTGGCCGCGCTGCTCGGGATCGTGCAGTTCCGGCTGACCACGACCGTCGTGCAGCGGGCGGCGTCCCGGCTGCGCGGGCAGATCGAGGCCAAGCTGGCGCGGCTGCCGCTGAGCTACTTCGACGGCCAGCCGCGCGGAGAGATCCTCAGCCGGGCCACCAACGACACCGACAACATCGCGCAGACGCTGCAGCAGACGATGAGCCAGCTCATCTCGTCCGTGCTGACGGTCGTGGGCGTGCTGGTGATGATGTTCTGGATCTCGCCGATCCTGGCGCTCATCGCGCTGGTCACGGTGCCCGTGTCGGTCTACGTCACCACGGTCATCGGCAAGCGGTCGCAGCCCCAGTTCATCAAGCAGTGGTCGTCGACGGGCAAGCTCAACGGCCACATCGAGGAGATGTACGGCGGGCACACGCTGGTCAAGGTCTTCGGCAGGCAGCAGGAGGCCGCCGAGACCTTCACCGAGCACAACCAGGCCCTGTACGCCTCCAGTTTCCGCGCCCAGTTCATCTCCGGGCTCATCCAGCCGGCGATGATGTTCATCGGCAACCTCAACTACGTGCTGGTCGCCGTGGTGGGCGGGTTCAAGGTGGCCTCGGGCTCGATCTCGCTGGGCGACGTACAGGCCTTCATCCAGTACTCACGGCAGTTCAGCCAGCCGCTGACCCAGGTGGCCGGCATGGCGAACCTGGTGCAGTCCGGCGTCGCCTCGGCCGAGCGGGTCTTCGAGCTGCTGGAGACCCCCGAGCAGTCCGGGGACCCCGCGAAGCCCGCGCGGCCGGCGCAGGTCAGGGGCAGGGTGGCGTTCGAGAACGTGTCCTTCCGCTACGCCGAGGACCGGCCGCTGATCGAGGACCTGTCGCTGACCGTGGAGCCCGGCCAGACCGTGGCCATCGTCGGCCCCACCGGAGCCGGCAAGACGACGCTGGTCAACCTCATCATGCGCTTCTACGAGGTGACCGGAGGCCGCATCACGCTCGACGGCGTCGACGTCGCCGAGATGTCCAGGGAGGAGCTGCGCGCCAACATCGGCATGGTGCTGCAGGACACCTGGCTGTTCGGCGGCACGATCGCCGAGAACATCGGCTACGGGGCCGAAGGCGCCACGCGCGCCCAGATCGAGGCCGCCGCGGAGGCCGCCCACGTCGACCGCATCGCGCACACGCTGCCCGACGGCTACGACACGGTGATCGACGAGGAGGGCGCGACGGTCAGCGCGGGGGAGAAGCAGCTGATCACGATCGCCAGGGCGTTCCTGTCCGAGCCGGCGATCCTGATCCTGGACGAGGCGACCAGCTCGGTCGACACCCGGACCGAGGTGCTCATCCAGCGGGCGATGAGCTCGCTGCGCGAGGGGCGTACCAGCTTCGTGATCGCGCACCGGCTGTCCACGATCCGCGACGCCAGCCTGATCCTGGTCATGGAGAACGGGCGGATCGTCGAGCAGGGCACGCACGAGTCGCTGCTGGCGGCGGAGGGCGCCTACGCCCGGCTGTACTCGGCCCAGTTCACCCAGGCCGTCGTGGAGGTGGACTGAAGCCCTCGCCACGCCTGGACCATGGTCCTCACGAGGGCCATGGTCCTCGCCTGGGCTTAGAGCCCGAGCTGCGTCTGCAACGTTCGCGTGCAGTCCCGCTCGGCCTGCGCGTCGATGCGTTCCCACGCGTCGATCGCGCGAGTGAGCTCGTCGCGGTCGCCGTGCAGGCGCCCGCGGGCACGAGCGAGGCAGGCCGCCGCCCACCCGTTCTCCTCGGCGAACGGGGCGGCGGCCGCCACCAGCTCCGCCGCGCCGGGCAGCCGCGCCGCCACGGCCAGCTCCGCGCCCGCCGCCCGCGCGTACGCCAGGTACGGATCCAGCGGCGTCCCGACGCTGAAGGCCCTGCGCACGAAGGGCTCGGCGGTGTCGAACCGCCCGCTGTGCACGGCGAGACGGACATCCGCGAACGCCGCGACCGCCGCCGTGCCGAGCGTGCCGTCGGCCACCTCCGCGGCCCGGGACCGCCACAGCGCCATGGACCCCGGCTCCCCGAGCATCCCGCACGCCAGCAGCGTCGTGCACACCGACGGCAGCATCCAGCGCGGCGCCGGCCGCCCGGCCAGCTCCCACTGGTCCCACATCCGCTCGGCGTACCCGATGGCGTCGCGGAAGCGTCCGGTCAGCGCGAGCGGCTGGACCAGGCGGCTGGCGGTGATGTGCGTGTTGCTCAGCAGGTCGTCGTCCATGCCCATGCGCGCCGCGGCCATCCCGCCGCGCAGATCGCCGGCCATGATCGCGTACACGCAGGCCCGGCCGTAGGCGTTGCAGATCTCCGGCGCGCAGTACGGGTCGTCGCGATCCATGGACGGCAGCAGCCGCAGGCGTTCCCCGGTGATCCGGTTGGCCTCCCGCAGCCGCCCGGCATGCAGCGCAGCGGTCCCCGCCGCGCACAGCCCGGAGCTGATCAGCACCGGATCCGCGCTCGCGCGGGCGGCTGCGAGCGCGTCCGGCGCGAGCCCGAGATCTGGTACGCCCTCCTCCGGACCGCTCAGCCAGGCCCGCGCCACGGCCAAACACGCCACCACCTCCGGATCAGCCCCGGCCCCGGCCCCGGCTCCGGCTCCGGCTCCAGCCCCAGCCCCAGCCCCGGCTCCGGCTCCGGCCCCAGCTCCGGCTTGCGTTGCGTCGTCGAAGAGGGCGAGGAGCCGCTCGCGCGGAACGCCGGTCTCGAACGCCTCCGGGAACCGGCACGCCGTCTCCACCGCCCGCGCCAGATCGATCGCCCGCCCGCGGCCGTCCCCGGCCCGCCGCGCCTGCTCGGCCGCCTCCAGCAGCAGCTCGAACACATGCTGGTTGGACGTGGTGCTCACATGCGCGCACCCGGCCCCCGCCCGCAGATCCCGCGCCGCCGAGGCAGCGCTCGTGGCCAGCGCGGCGGCGGTACGGTAGTGCGCGAAGGACTCCAGCAGGTGCCGCCGGGCGAAGGCCAGGTGGGCCAGCGCGCTCGCCAGCCGATGCGTCACCTCGTCAGGCCCGCCCGCGGCGGCCAGCGCCGCCCGGAGATCCGCCGCCGTGGCGTCGAAGTCCTCCCGCCACGCGGGATCGCCGAGCCGGCCTTCGAGGGCGGACGCCGTGGCCGCCGCCCAGTGCAGGTGAGCCGCCCGGATCTTGTCCTCCTCCCCGGCGGCGGACAGCTCGGCCAGCGAGAACGCCCGTACCGTCTCCAGCAGCCGCCACCGGCTGACCCGCCCGCGCAGGTGGACCACGAGGCTTTTGTCCACCAACCGGCCGAGCAGGTCCGCGACGCCCGCCCGGTCCCCGCCGACCGCGGCCGCCGCGGCCATGTCGAACGCCCCGACGAACACCCCGAGCCGCCGGAACAGCGCCTGTTCCTCCTCGTCCAGCAGGTCGTAGCTCCAGGACAGCACCGCGCGCAGGGACCGGTGCCGCTCCTCGCCGCCCCGCCCGCCGGACAGCAGCCGCAGCGCGTCGTCGATCGCGGCGAGCAGCCCCGTGGCGCCCAGCGACGCGCCCCGGGCCGCGGCCAGCTCGATCGCCAGGGGCATGCCGTCCAGCCGCGCGCACAGCTCCGCGATCATCCCGGGCTCAGCCACGAACGCCGGATCCGCCGCCCGCGCCCGGTCGTGGAAGAGCCGCTCGGCGTCCGAGCCCAGCGGCAGCGGGGAGATCGGCACACTGCGTTCGCCGGGGAGGCCCAGCCGCTCCCGGCTGGTCACCAGCACGCGGGTGCCGGGGCAGTCGGCCAGGATCCGTTCGGCGAACGCGGCCACCTCGTCGATCACGTGCTCACAGTTGTCCAGGATGAGCAGCGACCGCCCGGTGCCCAGCCGCGTCGCGACCGCCTCCGCCAGCGACTGGTGCGAGCCCTCGGTCACCCCGAGCACGGTCGCGACCGCCCTGGCCACGAACCCGTCGCGTACCGGCACCAGATCCACGAACGCCCCGCCGGACGGGAACAGCGCGCCGGCCTCCCCGGCCACCGCTGGGGCCACCGCTGGGGCCACCGCTGGAGCCACCGCTGAGGCCACCACTGTGGCCAGCCGGGTCTTGCCCACGCCGCCAGGACCCAGCAGCGTCACCAGCCGGGCCTCCTCGATCGCGGCCAGCACGGCGGCCCGCTCGGCGGCGCGGCCGACGAACGTGGTGCCGTCCGCCGGCAGGCCGGCGATCCGGCCGGGCTCCCGAACCCCGGCCCTGGCCAGCTCCGCCAGCGCCCATCGGTCGGGCATGCCGTACTTGCGCAGCAACGACGACACGTGACTCTCCACCGTGCGTACAGAGATGTGCAGCCGGCTCGCGATCTGCGCGTTGGACAGCCGCGCGCCGAGCGCCGTGAGCACCTCGGCTTCCCGCTCAGAGATCTGTTCCGCCACCGTGGCCCCTTTCCGTGGCGGCATCCGTGGTGCTCTGCGGGTGGCACGGATGACCGCGGGACCCCTCGGGCCGGAAGCTGGAGGCACGACACGAGGAGGACACCGTGAACAGACTAACCGTGCGTCCCGCAGCAGACCTGGACGAGCTGGTCGGCGCGGTACGCGCAGCCGTCCGCCACGACGCCGGCTGGCGGGACACCGCGTCCCGCGTGGGCGACGCGCTGAGCGAGCACCTGCCGCCGTCCGAGCTGCTCACCGCCGATCAACTCGCCGGCCGGCGCGGCACGTACGGCAGCCACCGCCTGCACGTGGAGCCGGACGGCTCGTTCTCGATGGTGGCCATCGTCTGGCAGCCCGGCGCGGTGACCCGCATCCACGATCACGTGACGTGGTGCGTGTTCGGCGTGCTGGCCGGCGTGGAGTACGAGGAGCTGTACACGCCCACCGAGGACGGCACCGCCCTGATCCAGGTCGCCGACAACCCGAACCTGACCGGCGAGGTCAGCGGCTTCGCCCCGCCCGGCGACATCCACCGCGTCCGCAACATCAGCGACACCACCGCCGTCTCCCTGCACATCTACGGCACCGACCTGGACCGCATCGGCTCCAGCGTCCGCCGCTACTACGACCTCCCGATCCGCCCCGCGGTCATCGGCGGACGCGGTAGCGCAGGTGGGTGAACGCCTTGACCTCCCCGGCGGTGGCCAACCGGCGGACCAGATCGAGCTCGACGGCCCTGGGCGAGACCACTGAGGGCGTCCCCGCCACACGCGGAGACGCCCTCAGCTACGAGGCCCTTTTTCTTGGGGACGCGCCCTACGACACGTCCAAGCAGCGGACCGCGACGATCGCGAAGAACACCAGCGTCTTCGCGTCCTGGGAAACGACCGACTCGAACACGGAGCATTCCGTGAACCCGTGGTTCGCCGCGTTCTGCCTGGCGGCGATCTCGGCGTTGGCGAGCGCGACGTCCTCGTCCAGCCCCTTGCCGAACCCGTCGAACAGCGCGCCCCTCTGGACGGTGGCGTCGGCCGAGGCGGGCAGCGCGGCGACGGCAGCGACTCCGGAACCGGCCAGCGCCGTGGCAGCCAGCGCGACCAACAGCTTTTTAGCCAGATACTTCATGGGATTTCCCCCTGGTTCGATCGACGAGCCCTACGCCCGATAGGCGTTCCATCCCGTTCCAAGGGGCGGGCGGGTCAGGGCCGCTCTGGCATCGGGGGCGGCAGGCCGAGGCCGAGGAGGACGACGGCCGCAGCGCTTCTGGGCCGCGTTTCCCGCCTGACCAAGTCCTCGCGAATGACTTTCGCTCTTATCTGGAGACATATACCGTTACGAATTGGCTCGAAAGGCAGCTGGGAATGTCCGCCTGCGCGGCCGGCAGAAGGGAATCCCTGTGTCTGGTCCGCGCCCGCTTGCAGAAGGCGATCCCCGGCGAATCGGTGATTACCGACTGATCGGCGTGCTGGGCGAAGGCGGCCAAGGGGTCGTCTATCTCGGCCAGGCGTCCTCAGGTCAACAGGTCGCGGTGAAAACAATGCACGCGCGGATGACCGCCGACTCCACCGCGCGGGAACGCTTTCTGCGCGAGGCCGAGATCAGCCGCCGCGTCGCGGCCTTCTGCACCGCGCGGTTCATCGACGCGGGAGTCACCCAGGAGCGCCCCTACCTGGTCAGCGAGTACGTCCGCGGCCCATCTCTGGACGAGCTCATCTCGCAGGAAGGGCCGCGCACCGGCGGCGGACTCGATCGGCTGGCCATCACCACCCTGACGGCGCTGGCCGCGATCCACCGGGCCGGCATCATCCACCGCGACTTCAAGCCGCGCAACGTGATCATGGGGCAGGAAGGGCCGGTGGTCATCGACTTCGGCATCGCCCGCATGCTGGAGCAGTCCACGACGCAATCCGGCTTGACCGGCACGCCCGCGTACCTGTCGCCGGAACAGCTCAACGGACACCCGGCCGTGGCGGCCTCGGACGTGTTCGCCTGGGCCGCCACCATGGTCTACGCCGCCACCGGGCATCCGGCCTTTCCCGGCGCGCTCCCGGCGGTCGTGATCAACGCCATCATGACCCGCGAACCCGACCTGTCCGACACGCCCGCCCGGCTGCGCCCGCTCCTGGCCGCCTGCCTGGTCAAGGATCCCGCCGCCAGGCCCGATGTCAGCGAGCTGTTCACCGCTCTCACCCACGAGCGGCCCGTCGAGAGTTCGTTCGCGCTTCGCCATGGCCCGGCACCGCTCACGGACTCCCTCCAGGGCGCGCCGGCACCGGACGATGCGCTACCGTCGTCCGCCCGGTGGGGCGACGGGCGTGCCGGGCGCGATGGGCATGGCCGGCGTGCCGCCGCCGAGCCCCGCGCCTCGGCGCGACTGCCCACATCCGAGCATTCGCCGGGTTCCCCGCAGGTGACCCCGCTCCCCGCCGCCCCTTCCGCACGCGGTCGCTTCCGCCGCCTGGGAACGGTGCTCGCGGCGACCGTCGTGGTCCTCCTGATCCCCGTCGCGCTCTGGCTGAAGCCCGCCGTGACGGACCTCTTCACCGGCGTCGCCCGCCCGCCTGCCACTTCGAGCGCGCGGCCGGAGCCGTCATTGACCGCGCTCCCGTTCGGCGCCCTCATCGGGAAATGGCCCAAAGACCATCAGAAATGGGTCCTGTCGATGGCCGTGGCCCAGCTGAACGGCCGCCCGGTGGTCGTCTCCGGCGCCTACGAGGGCACGCTGCTGCTGTCCGACCTGGCCACCGGCACCCTTGTCGGGACCCCCTTGAAGGGTCACCGGGGACCGGTCTGGTCGGTGGCGGTGACCGAACTCGACGGCCGTCCGGTGGCGATCTCGGGCGGTCTCGACGGGACGGTGCGGCTATGGGATCTGGCCACCGGTAATCCCGTCAGAGAGCCGCTTACCGGTCACCGGGGATCGGTCGAGTCGGTGGCGGCAGGACAGCTGGATGGCCGTCCGGTGGCGATCTCGTGCGGTCTCGACGGGATGGTGCGGGTATGGGACCTGGCCACCGGAGATCTCGTCAGCGAACCCTTCGCGGGCCACGAGAAGTGGGCTCTGTCAGTGGCGGTGACGGAGCTCGACGGCCGCCCGGTGGTGGTCTCCGGCGGCTTCGACGGCAGGGTGCTGGTCTCGGACCTGGCCACCGGCGCCGCCGTCGGGAATCCCTTGACCGGCCACCGGGGACCGGTCGAGTCGGTGGCGACAGGACAGCTGAACGGAAGTCCGGTGGCGGTGTCCGGCGGCGGCAACGGCGATCACACGGTGCGGATCTGGGATCTGTCCGCCGGGACGGCCATCGGCAAACCCGTCAAAGGCCACCAGAGCTGGCCCCTGGGCCTGGCCGTCGGGCAGCTCAGTGACGGCCGTCCCGTGGTGGTCTCCGGCGGCTACAAAGATCGCACGGTACGCGTCTGGGACCTGGCCACCGGCGTACCGATCGGCGAACCCTTCAGAGACCATCAGGGCCTGATCGAGTCGGTGGCACTGGCCCAGCTGGACGGCCGCCCGGTGGCGATCTCCGGCGGCAACGACGGATCGATGCGGGTGTGGAGCCTGGGACCGGCATATCCGCCGCCCGGCTCCTGACCGGAGCTCAGGGAAGGCGTCCTACGACGGGCACGTTCTCTGGCCCGCGCGGAATCCCGCGGTGAAGCCTATGTCGTATGCTTCGTCGTCGGAAATTCTCCCGTGCCGGCGGGCCGGGCCGCACTTCGTACCGGCCTCGAATCCCTCGGAGTAACCGTTCGTACAGATTTTCTTCTGCTTCTTCTCGAGGCTGCGGCAAATGGGCGGCGCGGCCTTCGAGGCCGCCGTGACATGACTGTCGCCCGCGCTTATGGGCGACGGAACGACTGAGGCTTGTGAGGTCCCGACCGGCCCGAATACGAGGGCGGCGATCAGCGGGCTAGCGAAAAGCAGACATTTTCCGTGCATCCTCATCTCCTTCCGGCTGCGGGGTCAGCAGTGCGGTGCTTGGGCGCTGTACGCGCTCAGAGGTGCTCGGGGTGCTCAAATTCGCGGAGCGGTCACGAAGCAGACTGCGGCGGCCTCGCAGGGCGCTGCCACCAACGGGTTCGGATCAAGCGCGAAGCAAGACTCACCGCAGTCTGCGGCTCTCGTTGGGGTTGATGCCTCACCAACCCCAACCGCCTCCCCAGTCGCCTCCCCAGGGGCCGCCCCAGCCGCCCCACCAGCGCCGACGGCGACGGCAGCGACGACGACGCCAGCGACGGCGTCCGCAGCCTCCTCCTTCCAGGAAGTCCTGTCCGGCCATCATTCCTCCCTCCGTCGATGTCTTTGACAATTACGACATTAGCTCCTAAATCACGATAAATCGTGATATATGCCACCATTTCGCTCCAGCTTGACGGCGAATTCACTACGTAAAGTCCGCCGCTCAGGAAAGGACCGCGGCGAGCGCCCAGGCCGGCGCGCCGAACCGCGTCATCGTCGAGTGTCTCGAATAGAGTCAACTCTAATCGAGATACACTGTGACGCATGCTGGAGCTGTGCGTCCTGGGGTTCCTCTACGAGCGGCCCATGCACGCCTACGAACTGCGGGCGCGGATCTCCGGCCTGTCCGGGCACATCCGCCCAGTGAGCGATGGCGCGCTCTATCCCGCGCTCGACCGGCTGCGCAAGGCCGGATTCGTCGACAAGCAGGCCGATCCGGGCGGCGGCACCAGGCAGATGCTGTCGCTCACCGAAGAGGGCCGGGCCGAGCTGCTGCGGCGGCTGCGCGACCCGGCCGAGGTCGAGGTCACCGACCGCAACTCCTTCCTGACCCTGCTGGCCTTCCTCGGCCACCTGCCCGATCGGGCCGACCAGGCGCGCGTGCTGCGCAGGCGGCTGGAGTTCTACGACCAGCCCGCCAGCTACTTCTACGATCAGGGGCGGCCGATGCGGGCGGTCGAGATGACCGACCGGTTCCGCAGGGGCATGTTGTCGATGGCCGCCGCCACCAAGCGGGCCGACATGGAGTGGCTGCGTACGGAGATCGCCGCCCTCGAAGCGGACTCCTGACCGCCCAGCGCCTCGGTTCCCCAGCGTGCGGGTGGTCGAGCGGCCGCCATCGCAGGCTCCCGGGCCGGACCGGGCCCGGATCGATGACTTTTCGCCGCGGGGCGCCTCTGTACATGTAGACGGCTGTACTCATGGTCGTTCCTCAGCAGAAAAGAGAGCACGATGCATTCTCCGCAGACGGTCTCCCGTGACGAGTGGCTGGCAGCCCGGCTGAAGCTGCTCGAAAGGGAGAAGGAGGCCATGCGGGCGCAGGACGCGGTCACCGCGCAGCGCCGGGAACTGCCGAAGGTGCTGATCGGCAAGGAGTACACGTTCGAGAGCCCGGCCGGGCGGGCGCGCCTCACCGACCTGTTCGAGGGCCGCCGCCAGCTCATCGTCTATCACTTCATGTGGAACGAGGACTGGGAGGAGGCCTGCCCGAGCTGCTCGTTCCTGGTCGACAACGTGGGCCGCCTGGAACACCTGCACGCGAGCGACACCACGCTCGCGATCGTCTCCCGCACGCCACTGGAGAAGATCGAGCGATGGAAGGCCCGGATGGGATGGATCGTCCCGTGGTATTCCTCGGCCGGCAGCGACTTCAACTACGACTTCCACGTCACCAACGACGAGTCCGTCGCGCCCGTCGAGTACAACTACAAGGACCGGGCCACCCTGGAACGGGAGGGCCTGGCGTACGCGGTCAACGGTGACGCGCAGGGCATCAGCGTGTTCGTCCGCGACGAGGACGCCGTCTTCCACACCTACTCGACGTACGGGCGCGGCGCCGAGGTCATGCTGAGCACCTACCACTACCTCGACCTGACCCCACTCGGCCGCGGCCGCTACGTCAACGAGTTCCCCTACCACGACACCTACGACGGCGGCGGCGCGGGCAGCTCCCACCAGCACGCCCACCATCACTGAGACAGGAGATGGGATGAGCAGCGGGGACACGACCCGGACGGCGCCGCGACCGGCGGACCCGGACGGCGCCGGGCGCGACGAGGGGTTCGCCCGGCTGAGCGAGCCCTTCCGGCGGGAGCTGCTGGCGTACTGCTATCGGATGCTCGGCTCGGTTCACGACGCCGAGGACGTGCTCCAGGAGACCTACCTGCAGGCGTGGCGCGGGTACGCCGGTTTCGAAGGGCGCTCCTCGCTACGTACCTGGATGTATCGGATCGCGACGCGGGCGTGTCTCAAGGCGCTGGAGGGCAACGGCCGCCGGCCGCTGCCCTCCGGGCTGGGCGGCCCGAGTGACGACCCGGACGACCCGGCGCGCGCCCGGCTGCCCGCGGTGCCGTGGCTGCAACCGGCTCCCGACCTGCTGTTCGGCACCGCGCCGGCCGATCCGGCCGCCGTCGTCGAGGCGAGGCAGACGATGAGGCTGGGGTTCGTCGCGGCGCTGCAGTACCTGCCGGGGCGGCAACGCGCGGTGCTCATCCTGCGCGACGTGCTCGCCTGGCGGGCGGGCGAGGTCGCCGCCCTGCTGGGCACCACGACCGCCGCGGTCAACAGCGCGTTGCAGCGGGCCAGGGCGCAGCTCGGCCAGATCGCCCCCACCGCGGACGGGCTCACCGAGCCGGACGACCCGGCCCGGCGGGCGCTGCTCGACCGGTACGCCACCGCGTTCGAGAACGCCGACGTCCCCGCCCTGATGGAGGTGCTGGCCGACGACGCGGTCTGGGAGATGCCGCCGATCCCGACCTGGTTCGCGGGCAGGGAGACGGTCGGACGGTTCCTCGCCACCAGGCTCCGCGCCGCCGGGGGCTACCGGATGATCGCGACGAGCGTCAACGGCCAGCCCGCGTTCGGCTCCTACGCGCGCGACCGCGACGGCGTGTACCGTCCGCACGCCCTCCAGGTGCTGACCCTCTCCGCCGCGGGGGTCGAGCAGGTCGTCGCGTTCCTCGACGCCGGCCTGTTCGCGCCCTGCGGCCTGCCGCCGTCGCTCGACGGCCCTCTGCGGGGACGGCCGGCTGGGTAAGACCACGTCAGGGGCATGATCGGTGCAGCGGAACGGGGGCCGCGATGAGCCATGAGCGGGGGCGCGGGGACGGCGGAGGCGGCCATGGTGGCGGTGACGGCCGGGATGGCGGTGACGCGCCGGAGGGAGAGCTGTTGCAGGCCGTCTTCGCCAGTACCGGAGCAGGTGTCTACCTGACCGGCCTGGACGGGCGGATCACCGCGGTCAACCCGCAAGCGGCCCTGCTGCTCGGCCGCAGCGCGGCGTCGCTGCGCGGCGCGGACGCGCACGAGGTGCTGCACCGGCGGCTCGACGGCACGCTGCCGCCGCGTTCCAGCTGTGAGCTGAGCCGGGCGGTGCAGGAGGAGCGGACGCTGCGCAGCGAGTCCGCCATGTTCCTGCGCGGGGACGGCGCGCTGCTGCCGGTGGAGTGGCTGGCCTCGCCCATTCGCGGCGAGGGCGGGCTGCTGGGCGTGGCGGTGGTGTTCGCCGGCATCGCCGACCGGCTGGACGCCGCCGGGCGGCAGGCCGAACAGCTGGCCCGCCTGCAGGCCCAGACCGGGCAGCTACGGCTGATCAGCGAGATCACCACCGTGCTTGCCCAGACCCTGGACGTGGAGGAGGCCATGCGGCGGCTCGGCCGGCTGCTGGTGCCGCGGCTCGCGGACTGGGCCGCGGTGGACCTCTGCCTGGGGCCGCGGGAGCTGCGCCGGGTGACGGTGGAGTGCCGCGACCGGCGCTTCATGGATCCGAGCTGGTGCAGCCCGCTGCCCGCGCTGCCCGTCTCCTCCCGCGCGCCGGTCGTCCGGGTGCTGCGCGGCCACGAAGGGGCGGTGCTGCTCGGGCCAGAAGAGATCGCCACCGCGCCGGACACGCCGCTGGCGGCCGCGCACAGCGCGCTGTTCGCCGTGCTCGGCGGGCGATCGGCGATCGTCGCCCCGCTGCGCAGCGCACGCCGGGTCGTGGGCGCCCTGACGGTGGCCCGTACAGGACCGTCGCCCTTCACCGACGCCGACGTGCGGCTGATCGCGGACATCGCCCGCAGCGCCGGGCTGGCCGCCGACAACGCGAGCCTGTACGGCCGGCAACGCGACATCGTCGTCACCATGCAGCGCCACCTGCTCACCCCGCTGCCGCAGGTGGATCGCCTGCAACTGGCCGCGCGCTACCTCGCGGCGCCGGTCGGCTCGCAGGTCGGCGGCGACTGGTACGACGCCTTCGTCCTGCCCGACGGGGTCACCGCGCTCGTGATCGGCGACGTGGCCGGCCACGATCTGGAGGCGGCCGGTCAGATGGCCCAGCTCCGCAACATGCTGCGCGCGCTCGCCTGGGACCACCGGGAGCCGCCGAGCGCCGTCGTGGACCGCCTCAACCAGGTGATGGCCGCCGTCAGCGACGCGCCCACCGCGTCGGCGGTGCTCGCCAAGATCGAGCCCGACGGCCACGACGGCTGGCTGCTGCGCTGGACCAGCGCCGGCCATCTGCCGCCGCTGCTGGTCACCCCGGACGGCCAGAGCGGCTACCTGGAGGAAGGGCAGAGCCTGCTGCTCGGCGTCCCGCTCGGCGACGGCGTGCGCCGCCACGACGCCACCCGGCCGCTGCCGCCGGACAGCACCCTGCTGCTCTACACCGACGGCCTGGTCGAAAGCCCGGCCAGCGACCTGGACACCGGCCTGTGCCGGCTGCGCCGCCACGCCGCAGCCCTGGCCCGCCACCCCGTACAGGACTTCTGCGACCAGATCCTCACCCGCGCCCCCACCCCGCGAACGGACGACATCGCCCTGCTCGCCCTGCGCCTGCCCGCCCGCTGATCCCCAGAGCGCTCACGCGGATATCAGCAAGGTGGACAGCAGGTCATCCAGACTGACGATCCCGGCCACAGCACCGTCTCCGTCGGCGCGGACCAGCGCGACCTGGCTGCGGGCGGCGCGCATCCCGGCCACCGCCTCGGCGACCGACACATCAGGAAGCAGGGCAGGAAGCGGGTACGCGAGCCGCCGGGCCGAGACGGACGTCCCGCGCCGGTGGGCGAGATAGGCGTCGCGGAGGTGGACCACGCCGGCCGGATCGGCGATCGGGCCGGCGATCAGGCGGGAGCGCCCGGCGCGCAGGCAGGCGTCGATGATCTGCGGGGGCGTGGCGTCGGCGGGCACGGTGACGACCCGGTCCAGCGGGGTGATCAACGGGGCGATGGCGGCGGTCGGGGCGCGCAGGGCCTGGCTGAGCACGGCGTGGTCGTCGGCCTCGATGAGGCCGAGCCGGCGCGACTCCGCCACCAGGTGCTGGAGCTGGGCGGGGGTACGCGGATTGGCGCCCTCCTCGCGCGGACGCACCTTGAACAGCCGCAGCAGGCCGTTGGTGATCGCGTTGAGTGCGCTGATCAGGGGACGGACGAGCAGGGTGAAGCCGCGGAACGGCAGCGCCAGGATGGTGGCGGAACGCTCAGGATGGGCGATGGCCCACGACTTGGGCGCCATCTCGCCGAGCACCATGTGCAGGAACGTCACGACGCCCAGCGCGATGACGAAGGCGACGGTGTGCGCGGCGGCCACGGGCAGGCCGGCGGTGTGGAAGAGCGGCATAAGAGTGCCGGCGATGAGCGGCTCAGAGACCACGCCGAGGCCGAGCGAGCACAGCGTGATGCCGAGCTGGGCGCCGGCGAGCATCAGCGACAGCTCCTTGATGCCCGACAGCGCCGCGGCGGCGGCCCTGCTGCCCTGGGCGGCGGCCTTCTCCAGGCGGTGGCGCTTGGCGGCGATCAGGGCGAACTCGGCGGCGACGAAGAACCCGTTGCCGATCAGCAGGAGCAGGGTCAGCGCGAGGCCGGTGGTCAGGTTCACGACTGCTCCTGGCTCTCGTGGCTTTCGTGCCGGTAGGGGGTGAGGCGGACGCGTCCGGGGACGTGCCGTACGAGGGTCAGGACCTCGGCGCGGGCGTGCGTGGGCGCGCCGGGGTCGAGGGTGGCGGGCAGCTCGGCGGTGATGGTGTCGCCGGGAGCGGCGAAGCGGCCGAGCCGGTGCAGGATGAGCCCGGCGAGCGTGTCGTACTCGTCCTCGTCGGGCAGGTTGAGCCCGGTTTCGAGGGCGATCTCGTCGATGCGCAGACCGGCGTCCACCTCCCACGCGCTGTCCCGGCGCAGCGCCTGCGGGGTGTCGGCGTCGTTCTCGTCGGCGATCTCGCCGACCAGCTCCTCCGCGATGTCCTCCCACGTGACGAGCCCGGCCAGGCCGCCGTGCTCGTCGACCACACAGGCGACCTCCTCGTCACGCTCGTGCAACTGCCGGGCGAGATCCGGCAGCGAGAGGGAGAACGGCACGATCAGCACGTCGCGGGCGATGCCGGAGATACGGGTGGCGGCGGCCTCCGCGGCCGGGACTGCGGCCACGTCACGCAGGCTGACCAGGCCGATCACCTCGGCGAGCGTGGGGCCGATCACCGGGTAGTGGGTGTGACCGTGGGCGGCGATGAGCTCGTCCAGGTCTCGTACGGTGGCCGTGCCGCTGACGGCGATCACCTCGACGCGCGGGACCATGACCTCCTCGGCCGTGTGCTCGGAGAAGGCCAGCGCCCGCTCCAGCACGCCGGCCTGGCTGCCCGGCAGGTGGCCGTGGGCTTCGGACTCGCCGATGATGTGGCCGAGCTCCTCAAGGGTGGCGCCGTGGTGCAGCTCCTCGACGGGCTCGATGCCGACGGCGCGCAGCAGCTTGTTCGCGGCGGCGTCGAACAGCTTGATGACCGGCCCCGCGATCGTGAGATAGACCATCGTGGAGCCGGCCAGGGCGCGGGCGAGCCGCTCGGGCCTGGCCAGCGCGAGGTTCTTGGGAGCCAGCTCGCCCAGCACCATCTGGATGACGGTGGCCAGCGCGAACCCGATCGCCAGCGCGACGCCGCCGACCATGCCCGCGGGCAGGCCGAGCGCGGTCAGCGCGGGCGCGATCAGCTCGGCCAGCGCCGGGCGGGCGATGAAGCCGACCACCAGGGCGGTGACGGTGATGCCGAGCTGCGCGCCGGACAGCATGAACGACAGCCGCGCCATCACCTCGACAGCCCTGGCCGCCTTCCTGTCGCCTCCGGCGGCCTGCTGCGACAGGGCCAGGCGGTCGGCGCTGACGTAGGCGAACTCCTGGGCGACGAAATAGCCGGTGGCCGCCGTGAGCACGAAGATGGCCAGCAGGCCCAGTGCCACACTCACCTGGCTCGTCCCTCCCTGCCGGGCGGCTGGCGGCTGCTCATTGAGCCAGGTTCGTTCGGGTTTGCTGACACCGGCACCCCATCGTCGCTCTTCCTCACGCTTGGATGGACGGTAGCCGATCCCCGTCCGCCGGGGGCGACCGGCTCACGGTCGCGTTGTCGCGGGGTCGAAGAGCGCGCGCTGTGTCGCCGACGTCGCCGACGTCGCCGGCGCGCAGTTCGCAGGCGTACCCGGCAGCCTCGTCACCGAGGGGTAGGCCAGGCATGCGGCGCCGGCCGGTGCCGCATGCCTGGCCTCGCGCCCGGGTACCGGCCGCGCTCGGGGGACCGCGCCGTCCGGGCAGCTCAGCACCCGGCCCGCGTACGTCCCCTCCAGCGCCCCGGCCTGGGCGGCGGACACGAACAACGCTCGCATGCCGCAGTCACGCACCACATGGGCGATCTCCGCGTCGGCCGACGCCGCGTCCAGCGGCACGCGGCACACCTGGAGCCGGGCCGGCGCCAGGTACGTCACCACCCATTCACAGCCGTGCGGCAGGCACAGCCCGGCGAGATCGCCTTCCCCCGATCCCGCGGGCCGCGAGCCTGGCCGCCCGTCCGTCCGCCAGCGCCGGCGACTCGGCGCGGCTCACTGTGCGATCGCTGCAGATCAGCATGGGAGCGCGGTCGTGTCCAGGTCAGGGCAGGCCGTCGGCGCCGGTGCCGAAGCGCGTCCGCATGCGGGCTGCGGAGGATACGGCCATGAGGGTTCTCCATTCGGTGCGTGGGTCCCGGTGATCTCCCGGGCTGCCGGTGCCTGCCTCGGCAGGGTTTCGTCGGCAACCAAACAACTACCCAGAGTAATCATTGCCAACCGTTGGTAGTCGGCTGGATCGGTGGTGACCTCTGGAGGGCGGGGATACTCGCAGGTGAGCGGCAGGGTTCGGGGTGCTGGGCGCGGCGGCCGACCACCACATAAGCTGACATATGGGGATACGGGGGGAGGGGTCGCATGCTGCCTGAAGTGTGCGGATGGTTGCGGCACCGTACTTCGTCCGCCGGGGACTGGCAGCTCCAGGACCTGGTGGCCGCCAAGGGGCAGACCACGGTGAGCGTGGTGCTACCGGCCCGCGACGAACGGGAGACCGTGGGCGAGATCGTCGGAATCATCCGGCGCGAGCTGGACGGGCTGGTCGATGAGATCGTGGTCATCGACTCGCGTTCCTCGGACGACACGGCGCTGGTCGCCGCGCGGGCCGGGGCCGTGGTGCACGCCCAGGACGAGATCCTGCCGCAGCTCAAGCCGCTGGACGGCAAGGGCGAGGCACTCTGGAAGTCGCTGGCCGTCACGTCGGGGGACGTGCTGGTGTTCGCCGATGCCGATATACGGAAATTTCGTGCTTCGCTGATATTCGGGTTGCTCGGGCCGCTGCTCGCCGACCCCAGCGTGGTGTACGCGAAGGGCTGTTACGACCGTCCGCTCGACGGCGCTCCGACGGGCGGCGGCCGGGTCACCGAGCTGGTCGCCCGCCCGCTGATCAACCTGCACTGGCCGGAGCTGGCCGGCTTCGTGCAGCCCCTTGCGGGGGAGTACGCCGGTCGCCGCTCCGCCCTGGAACGCGTGCCGTTCCTGACCGGGTACGGGGTGGAGCTGGGGCTGCTGATCGATCTGCTCGACCTGGCGGGGCTGGACGCGTTCGCCCAGGTGGACCTGGGGTCGCGTGAGCACGCGCCGCAGTCGACGGAGGCGCTCGGGGGGATGGCGTCGCAGATCATGCTGGCCGCGTGGTCGCGGCTGCGGCGTCAGGGGAAGATCGAGGGCGGCCATGAGCCGTCCGACCGGCTGGCGCAGTTCAGACGGGCGCCGGACGGGCACGACGTCACGGTACGGGACGTCGGGATCGGCGAACGCCCGCCGATGATCACCATGGCATCCTGAACGCGCGCCCGAGAGGTGGCCGCCTGAACGCGCGCCGGGAACGGGTCAGTTCTTGCCTCCGGCGCGTCACTTCAGGCCGGCGGCGACGAAGGCGGCGACCTGGTCGCGCAGCGCGGCGTGGTCGTCGGCGTCCTCGCCCAGAATGATTCGCCCGAGCTGCGGCATCATCGACGGGAACAACGCCAGCCCCGTCAGCATGAACAGCATCCGCGCCGACTTCGCCGAAGGCTGCTCGCCCGCGCCCTCCGCCAGCGAGGCCGCCTTGCGTCCGCAGCGCTCGACCCTGGCCTCCTGTCCGGGCAGCAGGTCCTGGCCGCGGTAGTTGAGCGCCTCCCACATCAGCAGCCGCACCAGCTCCGGATGCGTGTTGTAGTAGTCGGCCAGCTTGGCCACGTAGTCCACGGGATCGGCCCCGGGCAGCGCCATCTGCGAGGTCAGGTCGTCGAGCGCCTCCCGGATGACCGCGTCGAACAGCTTCTCCTTGTTGCCGAAGTGGCCGTAGATGCGTTCTTTGTTGACGCCTGCGCGCTCGGCGATGCGATCCACGCGGGCGCCCGCCACGCCGTACGCGGCGAACTCCTCCCGCGCGGCCTCCAGCAGGGCGGCCTTGGTGGCGGCGGTCGAGACCTTGGGTGCCATGGTGACCATCATGCCACGACCAACTGGTTGGTTGTAACCCAACCGTCCAGTTGACATCCAACTGGTTGGTTGGCTAGCGTCCTGCTCCATGACATTGACTTCGCCACGCGCTTCTCGCGCTCCACATGACGCCGCACTTCCGGCGCCGGCCGCCGCCGCCCGTCCGGCCGTAGCGCCGTTCGGGCGCACGCTGACGGCCTTCACGCTCACCGCCGTGCTGGTCAGCGGACAGCTCTACGTCGTGATCCCGCTGCTGCACGACATGGCCACCGGCTGGGGCTCCTCGGCGGGCGGGCTGACCTGGCTGGTGACCGCGTTCGGCATCGGTTACGGGGTGGGGTTCCTGGTGTTCGGCCCGCTGTCGGATCGCATCGGGCGGCGCAGATTGCTGATGATCGGTTTGCCGCTCGCCGCGATCACCACGGCGCTGGTGGCGTTGAGCCCGTCGCCTGAGGTGGCGTTCGGGCTACGGGCGGTCCAGGGGATCGCGGTGGCGATGTTCCCGCCCGCGGGCATGGCGTACCTGGCCGAACGCGTCGAGCCGCGCCGCCGGGTGGTCGCGATCGCCTCGGTGACCGGCGCCTTCCTCGCCTCCGCCGTGATGCTGCAGGTCGCCGCCCAACTGCTGGTGGAGTCGATCGGGTGGCGTGGCCTGTTCCTGATCTCCGCGGCCGGTTTCGTGCTCGCCGCGCTGGCGCTGCGTGCCGTGATGCTGCCCGACCTGCCGCGGGTGGCCGCCGGGTCGTTGCTGTCCACGTACCGGGCGGTTCCGGGTCTGTTGTTCGACCGCGTCCTGCTGCTCCGCTATGTGGCCACGATCATGCTGATGGTGGGTTTCGTGGCCGTCTACACCGGACTGCAGATCTACGGCGTCACCTCCCCGTCCGAGCTGCTCACGCTGCGCGCCTCCGGGTTGCCGGCCATCGTGCTGGTGCCGCTGCTCATGCCCTGGCTCGCCAGGATTCCCATGACGATCAGGGCGGCGGCGTTCCTGACGGTGGGCGCCCTCGCGCTCGCCGCCGTCGGCCTCACCGGCGGCGCCGCCCTGGTGCTCCTGCTCGCCGTCTACGTCGCCGCCATCACCGGCGGCCTGCCCAGCATGAACGAGGCCATCTCCGCCGGCGCGGGGCAGGCGCGGGGGACGGCGCTGGCGCTCTTCTCCTTCGCGCTCGCGGTCGGCGGCAGCGTCGGGCCGCAGGTGGCCGCCGCGTTCGGCGGCTTCACCCCGCTCATGTACGGCCTGGCCGCCGGCATGGGCGTGGCCGCCCTGGCCGTACTGGTCTCCGCACGCCTGGTCAGGCCGCGGCGGTAGGCGGCCGAGATTCCTGGGGACAAGGCGTTCCTGGGGTGGCTACTGGCCGGTAAGGTGTTACCACCGGTAACTCTTCGAGGAGCGCAGCGCATGGGCGGGTTCAATCCGGAGCTCAGTGACGACGTGGTGGAAGTGCGTGACTGGGTGCACGCGTTCGCCCGCGACGTGATCCGCCCGGCCGGCGCCGAATGGGACGAACGCGAGGAGACGCCCTGGCCCGTCATCCAGGAGGCGGCCAAGATCGGGCTGTACTCCCTCGACTTCTTCGCCACTCAGTGGTTCGAGGAGAGCGGGCTGGCGCTGCCCGTGGCGTTCGAGGAGATCTTCTGGGGCGACGCGGGCATCGGCCTGTCCATCGTCGGCACCGGCCTGGCCGCCGCCGCCCTCTCCTCGAACGGCACGCCGGAGCAGATGGGGGAGTGGCTGCCGCAGATGTTCGGCTCTCCGAACGACGTCAAGCTCGGCGCCTTCTGCGCCTCCGAGCCGGACGCGGGCTCCGACATCGGCTCCATCCGGACGCGCGCCGTCCACGACAAGGGCGACTGGGTGCTGAACGGCGTCAAGACCTGGGCCACGAACGGCGGCATCGCCAACGTCCACGTGGTCGTGGCCTCGGTCGAGCCCTCGCTCGGCACCCGTGGCCAGGCCTCCTTCGTCATCCCGCCCGGCACCCCCGGTCTGTCGATGGGCCAGAAGTTCCGCAAGCACGGGATCCGCGCCTCGCACACGGCCGAGGTCGTCCTGGACGACGTACGCGTGCCCGGATCGTGCCTCCTGGGCGGCAAGGAGAAGCTGGACGCCCGGCTGGCCCGCGTACGCAATGGGGGACGGGCCGGGGAGCAGTCCGCGATGCGCACGTTCGAGACCACCCGCCCGTCGGTCGCCGCGATGGCCGTGGGCATCGCCAGGGCGGGCTTCGAGTACGCCAGGGACTACGCCAGGGAGCGGGAGCAGTTCGGCCGCAAGATCGGCGAGAACCAGGCCATCGCCTTCCTGCTCGCCGAGATGGCCACCCGGGTGGACGTCGCCCGCCTGCTCACCTGGCGGGCCGCCTGGATGGCCAGGAACGGCAAGCAGTTCGAGCAGGCGGAAGGGTCGATGTCCAAGCTGGTGGCGGGGGAGACGGCGGTCTGGGTGACGGAGCAGGCGATCCAGATCCTCGGCGGCGCCGGCTACACCAGGGAACACCCGGTGGAACGTTTCCACCGGGACGCCAAGATCTACACCATCTTCGAGGGGACGTCGGAGATCCAGCGGCTGATCATCGGCCGCGCCGTCACCGGCCTGCCCGTCCGCTGATCGCGTCGCCGGAAAGAAGGGTTCCGGTGGTCCCCCGTGGAGGCGATCATGCCATTCGGGTCGCGCGGCCGCCCTTGAGGGACAGCGGCAGCTGGGCCCAGCGCTTGAGGATCGCGAACTCCTTCCAGGGGCTGCTGCTGACCGTCTCCTTGTAGAAGACCGCCCACTTGCCCTTGAGGTAGAACCGGGCGGGCGTGTCGTCGGCGTGGGTGAACTGGATGACGGCGTCGCGGCGGCCCAAAGACACGGGCTGATGCACGTAGCGGAAGCGGAACGCTCTGGGCTCCTTGCCCCGCACCTCACGCGCGAGCGAGGCGGCGGCGTGGGCGCCGGTCGGGATGCCGCTCTGGCACGTCCCGTGGATCACGCCGTACTTCTGGCGGATCGCCGCGGCGTCGCCGATCGCGTAGACCTCGGGGTGGGAGACCGAACGCAACGTGGCGTCGACCACGATCCGGCCCCGCCCGTCGACCTCGAGCCCGGCCTCGGCGGCCAGCGGCGACACCTTCACACCGGTCGTCCACAGGACCGCGTCAACGGCGACGAGCTCGCCGCCGTTCAGCTCCACCGCTTCCGGCAGCACCTTGGTCACGGACACGCCGGTCCGCACCTCGACGCCGAGCCGGTCGAGCACGGCCAGCAGGTAGGTACGCGCCTTGGCGCCCATCATCGCTCCGAGCTCGCCCCGGCTGAGCAGGACGACCCGCACGGACGGGTGCTGCTCGGCGATCTCGGCCGCGGCCTCGATCCCGGTCAGGCCGCCCCCGCCGACGACGACGGTCGCGCCCGCCACCAGGCGGGAGGCGAGACGGGCGGCCTCGTCCGCGCTGTTCAGCGTGACCGCGTGCTCGGCCACGCCCGCCACCATGCCGGTGTCGGCGACGCTGCCGAGCGCGCAGACGAGCTTGTCGTACTCCAGCGAGCGGCCGTCGGCGAGCGCCACCCGGCGGGCGCCGGCGTCGATCGCGGTCACCCAGCCTTGGACGAACTCGACGCCCGTGCCTTCGAGCATCTTCGGGATCCGCAGATCGGCCAGCTCCTGCCCGGTGGCGACCTGGTGCAGCCGCAGCCGCTCGGTGAAGCGGGTGCTCGGGCTCACCAGGGTCACGCGGACGTCCTCGCCGCGGGTGCGGCGCGCGACGGCGGCTACGGCGGTCATTCCGGCGTATCCCGCTCCCAGAACCAGGATGTTCATGGCTGATGTCCTCATCAGTCGTAGCGGGTCCGCGGTGTGGCGGACCCGCCGGTTGGTAGCCGGCCGGCGGGTGAGCGCTTGTGTGTCCTGGACTTCGAGTCCTGATGAAAGACAGTGCCCCCTGCCAGCCGGCCGGGAAAGTTGTTCGCTTCTGTGATGTCGTGGCCCGCCGACAGCGCCGGCGTGACCAGCACCCGGTCGACGAAGACCAGAGTGTGCTTGATGCGAAAGGCGGTACGGCCCAGCCAGGCTGCTCAGCCGGCCCGGCCATGAGCCTCCACCGAAAGGTCCTGCCAGTCGTCCCAGGTCTTGAGCCGGTCGGCATAGGCCTGCTGGACCATCGGGTAGAAACCCTGGCCGAAGAGCACCCGCAGAGGCGGGTCGCCGGCGTCGACGATCTTGAGGAGTGCTTGAGCCGCGGCGGCCGGATCGCCGGCGGGCAGCTTGCCCGCGACCCCGGCGAGGGCCCGGCGGAGACCGTCATAGATCGGGTTGGGCTCAACCTTGAAGCCGTTGTCGAGCGGGTTCGGGTTCTTGCCGGACCTGGTGGCGAAGCCGCCGGGCTCGACCATGGTCACCTTGACGCCGAAGCCGGCGACCTCGCCCGCAAGGGATTCGTTCAGAGCTTCCAGCGCCCACTTCGAGGCGTGGTACGCGCCGCCGAGCGGCATGGCGATGAGCCCGGCCGCCGAGGACATCTGGATGATGTGCCCCGACCCCTGCTCGCGCAGGTACGGGAGCGCGGCCTGGATGACCCAGATCGCGCCGAACACGTTGGTCTCCAGCTGATCGCGCAGTTGCTCCTCCGTCAGCTCCTCGATCGCACCGAACTGGGCGTAGCCGGCGTTGTTCACGATGACGTCGAGACGGCCGAAGTGCTCCTTGGCCCGCTTCACGCTCTCGAAGACGGCGACCTTGTCGGTCACCTCCAGCTCCAGCGGGAGCACCGCGTCACCGTAGGCTGCGACCAGCTCATCAAGGCTGCCGGTGTTCCGGGCGGTCGCGGCCACCTGGTCGCCGCGAGACAGGGCCGCCTCGACGAAGTTGCGGCCCAGACCGCGCGACGAACCGGTGACGAACCAAACTTTGCTCATGATCTCATTCCATTCTTCGGGTGGTGATCAGCGGCCGAACGCGCGTGCGTTGTCGTGTGCCCAGTCGGCGAAGGTGAGTGCGGGCCGGCCCAGCAGCTCTTCCACGGTGGCGGTGGTGGGGCCCGGCCGGCCGGCGTAGTCGGCCAGCGAGCCGAGCAGGCGGGCGGGGACCTCCTCGGGCAGCCCTTGGGCGAGCATCCCCTGCCGTACCTGCTCAGGCGGGAGCTCCTGGAACGACAGCTCCCGGCCGGTGGCGGCGCCGATGAGGCGCACCTTCTCGAACTGGTCCAGTGACTGCGGCCCGGTCAGCGTGTAGACCTGTCCGGCGTGGGCGCTGGTGCGGAGGGCTTGTACGGCGACCGCCGCGATGTCGGTTTCGTGGATCGGGGAGGTGGCGGCCTGGCCGTACGCGCCGCGCACCACGTCACCGGCCTTGACCTGGGGTGCCCAGGCCAGGGCGTTGGCGGCGAAGTCGGCCAGGCGCAGGATCGTCCAGTCCAGGCCGGAGCTGGTGAGGAGGTCCTCGGCGTGCTTGAACTGGGCGGCGAAGCGGGCTTCCCCGGCTGGATACTCCACGGTGGTGGCCGACAGCAGCACCGCACGCCGTACACCTTGGTTGGCGGCCAGCTTCAGCAGGTCGCCGAGGCCGGGGCCGGTGGCGCGCGGGCTGATCTGGATGGCTTCCGCTCCTTCCAGCGCCGCCTCGAGCCACTGGGGATGGAACAGGTCTCCGTTGACGGCTCGTACGCCGTCAGGAAGCCGGGTCTCGCGGGGGCTGCGGGTGACCGCGGTGACGGCGGCGTCGTCCTTGAGCAGCTGGTTCATCACCTGGCGTCCCACGACGCCGTTGGCTCCGGTGATCAGGATCATGGCGGTTGTCTCTTTCTGCCGATGCGGGGACACAGCGTCAGGCCGGCGCCGGGCCGAAGTCCTGCGCGCGGGAGGCGACCCACTGGCCGTAGGTGAAGGGCGCCCGCCCGGTGATCTCCTCGATCGTCGGCAGGACCGGTGCGGTCTTGCCGTCCCATTCGGCGAGCCCGTTGATCATGTCGTCGATCACGGGGGCAGGCATTCCGTGGTGGAACATCTGCTCCCGGAACAGCTCGTGAGGCAGCTCGTCGAAGCGCAGCGGCCGCCCGATCGTCTCGGCGATGATCCGGACCCGGTCGATCCCGGTCAGCGACTGCGGCCCGGTGAGCAGGAAGGACTCGCCCACGCGCTGATCGAGGAGTGCCCGGACGGACACGGCGGCGATGTCGCGCGGGTCGACCGGGGCCATGGCGGCGTTGCCGTATATGCCGCGGACGACGTCGCCGGCCTTGATCTGCGGCGCCCAGGCCAGGTCATTGGTCGTGAAGTAGCCGGGGCGGACGAACGCCCACGCCAGTCCGGAGGCGGCGACGGCCTGCTCCAGGCTCAGGTGCTGTTCGCCGATCCACGAAGGTGTGGTGTACGTGACCGCCGCGGACGACAGCAGGACGACGTGCTGCAGGTCGGACAGCCGGGCCGCGTCGAGGAAGGCGTCGAGCCCGGTGAAGACCGGGAACAGGAATGCCCGCTCCACGCTGTCCAGCGCCTCCGACAGGGTGTCCGGCTGGGTGAGGTCGCCGGGCACGACCTCGACCTGCTCGGGGAAGGAATGGCCGCCGGGGTTGCGGGTGATGACGCGTACCTTTTCGCCGGCGTCGAGCAGCTGGGTGACGATGTGGGATCCGACGTTTCCGGTGGCGCCGGTTACCAGGATCATGATGGAGATCTCCTCTATTCGGTGAGTCGGCCCGTCGGGTCGAGGTTGGGGGATGAGCGCGGCCAGGTGGGCGGGCTCTGCGGCGGGTTCGAGCAGGAGTTGCGGTCGCCTTGGCCACGAGCCGGACTCCGTGCCGCGCTTGATCAGAGAACGGAAAGAGGGGTGCCCGCTTCGGCGTGCTCACCCTGTGGCGAGCGGGTCGGGTACACCCGCCGGGGGAGCTCGGGGTCGGGGCTGTCCAGCGGTACGGCGTCGCCTCTGACCAGGCCGAGCTGCACGACCTGGCGCGGCAGTACCGCGTTCAGCAGCAAGTCGGCGGCGACCCGGATCCGGTTGCCCGGCATGACGTACAGGTGGTAGCCCCGGGTGACCAGCTTCGCGGCCACTCCGGACAGTGGCACGCCCAGCGGGTCCGCCGCCGCTTGCCAGCCGCCGAGGTCGACGAGGAAGCCCAGCAGCCGATGCCGGTACGGCTTGGCGCCCCGGCCCAGTCCCAGTGAGGCCGCGACGTTGCGGGCCACGGCCTTGCCGTGCCGTTCGGCGTGCTGCCCCGTCATCGGGGTGACCTCGTCCGGACCGGCCAGGTCGGGCACGGCGGCGGCGTCGCCGGCGGCGTAGATCTCCGGGTGGCCGCTCACCGCCATGTACTCGTCGGTCTGGATCCGGCCGCCCGCAGTGGGCAGGCCGAACGTGTCGATGACCGGATCGGGACGGACGCCCGTGGTCCAGACGATGGTCCTGGCCGGGACGAACTCGCCATCGCTGAGCAGCACCCCATCCGGTGCGGCCTTGCGTACGGTGGTGCCCAGCCGCAGCTCGGCTCCTCGCTTGCGCAGGACCCGCTCGGCGGTCCTGCCCAAGGAGGGGCGCAGTTCGGGCAGGAGGCGATCGTCGTACTGCACGACGATCCAGCGCACCGGCACGCCGGCCAGGCTCCGGTACTTGCGCAGCAGAGACCGGGTGAACAACTGGCCGACGGCGGCCGTCTCGGTGCCGGTGTACCCCGCTCCGACCACCACGAAGGTCAGCCGGGCCCGCCGCTCCTCCGGGTCGTCGGCGACGGCGGCCAGCTCGACCTGCCGGATGATGTGGTCGCGAAGATAGAGAGCTTCGGGCAGACCCTTCAGGCCGTGGCTGTAGGTCTCGCTACCCTCGATCGGCAGCACCTTGCTCACCGCGCCCACGCTGACGATCAGCCGGTCGTAGCCCACCTGCCGCGATCGGCCTTCGGAGTCGACATAACGGACTTCTCGCTGACCGGCGTCCAGCCCGGTGACGGTGCCGGGCAGCAACCGGGTGTACGGCAGGGCGGCGGCCAGGGACACCGCGACATGGCGCGGGTGCACGATCCCGGCCACCACGTCCGGCAGCAAGGGCTGGTAGAGCATGAAGTCGGTCGGGTTCAGCAGGGTGACGTCGATCTCCCGCCGGTGCTTGCGGTTCAGAACCCGCGCGGCGTTGTAACCGGCGAAGCCGCCGCCGATGATCACGACTCGCGCTCGATGCGTCATGGTCTTTCTCCTCAGTCCGCTGGATGCCGCCTCTCCAAATGGTGGATTTTCGGGTGATCCGGATCAACGACGCAGTTCGCTATGATCCGGTAAGCCCGACTTACCGATGGAAGGCGACGTGGAACTACGGGACATCGAGGTCTTCCTGACGCTCGCTGAAGAGCTGCACTTCGGCCGCACCGCCGAGCGCTTACGCATCACCCACGCGCGGGTGAGCCAGGTGATCAAGCAGCAGGAGCGGAAGATCGGCGCCGACCTGTTCTACCGGACCAGCCGCAGCGTACGGCTGACCCCGATCGGCGAGCAGCTCAGAGACGACCTCCGGCCGGTCTACCGGGAGCTGCACGAGAGCATGCGGCGAGCCACCCTGGCCGCCCAGGGCAAAACCGGCGTGCTCCGCATCGGCATGATCCCCAGCTTCGCCCACGACCTGCGGCCTTTCTGGGACGCCTTCCGTGCCCGGCACCCCCAGTGGGGCCTGCAGATCCGGCACAACCTCTTCATCGAACCCTTCAAACCACTGCGCAGCGGCTCGATCGACGCCCTGATCAGCTGGTTTCCCGTCGAGGAGCCGGACCTCACCGCCGGCCCCGTCATCTGGACCGAACCCCGGGCCCTGATGGTGGCCGCCGACCACGAACTGATCGAGCGTGGATCGGCCAGCCTCGAAGCACTTGCCCATTACGGCGTCTGCGGGCCCTCGATCACCCTGCCCGACTACTGGGAAGACACCGCGGTGCCCTTCAGCACTCCCAAGGGCCGCACGGTCACGCGCACCATGCCGATCACGACCTGGGACGAAATGGCCACGCTGATCGCCGACCGCCAGGTCGTTCAGCCCGTTCACTGGCACGCCATCCGCTACAACGCCCGTCCCGACATCGCTTACCTGCCTCTCCGGGACGCCCGCCCCATCAGCTGGGGCCTGGTCTGGCGCACGGACGAGGAGACCTCTGCCATCCGCGGTCTCGCCCAGGTTTTCCGAGACCTGGGCGCGCTCACTTTCGACTGAGCGGGCTCCCGAGGCTGATGGTGGCAGCGCCGGGAGCGGGATCCTGTTTCCGGCAGTAAGCCAGGCTTACCAGTGCATGGCGTGATCCGTCGTTGATCCTCATGGCCCCCGAAACCCACGATGGGCGGCATGCGATCAACGATTGAGAACCTTCGCCGTGACTTCGGCGGCGACATCACCGAACGGATCGGCGGCGGTGCTACCTGCGGCCAGGTCGCGGGTCCGCAGCCGCCGGTCCACGCATGAAGGGCCTCCTCGTACGGCTGGCCCGGCCGGGCGCGCGGATGGACCACTGGTCGTTCCTGTTCGGCCAGATCGCGATCCATAGCCTGATCGTGCTCATCGTCACCGGCGTCTTCCTGACCTTCCTGTACGACCCCGACACCACCCAGGTGATCTACCAGGGCGTCTACACGCCGCTGCGCGGTGTGCCCGTCAGCCGTGCCTTCGACTCCACCATGGAGATCAGCCTGGAGGTACGCGGCGGCCTCCTGATCCGGCAAATCCACCACTGGGCCACGCTGATCCTCGTCGCCGCCATCTGCCTGCACCTGCTGCGGCTGTTCTTCACCGGCGCCTTCCGCCGCCCCCGCGCTCTGAACTGGCTGATCTGGGTCGGCCTGTCCCTCCTGGCGATCGCCGCGGGCCTGACCGGCGGCATTCTGCCCGACGACATGCTGTCGGGCGGCAGTCTCGCGCTGATCCAGGGGGTGACCCAGTCGATCCCGCTCATCGGCACCCACCTGACGGGCCTGCTGTTCGGCGAAGCCGTACCGGGAGACCGGGTGATCCCGCTGTTCTACTGGCTGCATGTGTCACTCATCCCGGTGATCATGATCGGGCTGCTCATGATCAGAGGCAGGCTGGTGCGGCGGCACGGCCGCACGCACTACCCGGGCGCGACCTACGTGCCGCCGCTCAGCTCGCTGGCGTTGTTCTTCGCCACCTTCGGGATGCTCACGCTGCTGAGCACCGTCGTGCAGATCAACCCCATCTGGCTGTACGGCCCGGCCGGCCCGAGCGCCACCAGCGCGGGCGCCGTACCCGACTGGTACATGGGTTTCCTGGACGGCGCCCTGCGCATCATGCCCGCCTGGGAACCCGTCGTCTTCGGCCACCCGCTCTCCCTGTCGATCCTCATCCCCGCTCTGGGCATACCGGGCGCCTTCTTCACCGTCCTGGCGGCCTACCCGCTCATCGAACGCAGGCTCACCCGCGACCGTGCGCTCGACCATGCACTGGACCGGCCCCGCGAGGCCGCTGTCCGGACCGCGTTCGGCGCGGCGGGCATAACCTTCTTCGGCCTGCTGTGGACGGCGGCGGCCAATGACCAGATCGCCTACCAGTTCCATCTGTCGCTCTTCGCCGTCACATGGTTCTTCCGCGTCGCGGTCCTCGCCGGTCCCGTCGTGGCCTTCGAGATCACCCGCCGGCTGTGCCTGGCCCTGCGGGCGCAGGAGCGGGAGGAACGCGCGCACGGCATCGAGACCGGCATCATCCGCCGTTCGTCCCATGGCGGATACACCGAAGTGATCACCACCTCCCCCGCGCAGGAGCGAATCCCTGCCAGTCGACCCTGAGAAGAACCACCTCGTGATTCCGGTCGCCGGCGCCGCCGGAATCGTCGGCTCCCACCTCGTCCGCAAGATCGAGTTGATTGGGCTCGACACTCTCGTAGTGCCCGTGGAGCAAGGACACCACGTTCCTGCGGGCCCTGACGTGCCCGACTGGGCCGGCCACTGGCCGAACCCCACGGGCCGAGGGGGAGTCAGCGTCTGTCAGCTGGGGTGAGTGCCTCTTCCGGTATGCCGAGCTGCCGGTGGAGGGCGGTGTGACCGGTGGGGGTGAGCGTGATGAGGCGGCTGACGCCGTTCCTGGTCATCCAGCCCGCGGCAAGCATGTGACGGTAGAACGCCGCACCGAGCGCTCCGGCCAGATGAAGGCGCTGTTCCGTCCAGTCCAGGCAGGTGCGGACATGCGGGTGCCAGCCCGCCGGCAGCGGGTCCCGTGCGATGCCCTGTTCGACGAGCCAGGCGATGCCTTGCTCGCTGAGCCGCGGGCCGTGCTCCTGCGCCTCCCAGGCCAGCAGCCCGTGCTCGGTCATGGCGTCGGTGATCGCGACGGCCAAGGTGCCGGCCAGGTGGTCGTAGCAGATCCTGGCGTGGGCCAGGGAGCGGCGGCGGTTGGCGTCGGACAGGGAGCGTACCGGGGCAGGGCGCTGCGGAGCGCGGGCGGCGAGATTTTCGATCAGCTCGGCTGTGTCCGCCCCCGCCAGCCGGAGATAACGGTGGCGGCCCCGGCGCTCTTCCGCCAGCAAGCCGCCACCCACGAGCATGTTGAGGTGTTCCGTTGCCGTCTGGATGGATACCCCGGCGTAACCGGCCAGTTCGCTGACCGTCCACTCGTGGCCGTCCAGCAGGGCCAGGCAGAAGGCGGCACGGCTGCGGTTGGCCAGCAACCCGGCCAGCGCGGCCACATCAGGGTTGCCGTCGGGCATGTCTCGACTGCTCACGACCCCCATCTTCCCAAAGCGTCACTTCGGGGATCGCCGAAGCGTCCCGCCCTTACGGTGGGCCGTCATGACCGCAGAAACACATGTGACGGCTCCTGCCCGCAGGCACCTGGTGATCAGCCCCAGCATCCTCTACTTCGGCACACCGGTCGCGTTGCTGACCACGGAGAACGACGACTCCACGGTGAACCTCGCCCCCGTCTCGTCGGCATGGGCGCTGGGCCAGGCCGTCGTCCTGGGGTTGATGAGATCGAGTCAGACCGCGCACAACCTCATGACCAGACCCGACGTGGTGATCAATCTGCCGGCGCCGGAGATGTGGTCCGCTGTCGAGCGTCTGGCCACGCTGACCGGCCGGGACCCGGTGCCGGAGGACAAGCGGGAGCTGTACCGGCACGAGCGGGCCAAGTTCGAGGCGGCCGGCCTGCTTGCCGAGCCGTCTCACCTGGTTCGGCCGCACCGCGTCGTGGGCTGCCCTCTTCAACTGGAAGCGCGGGCAGAACGCGTCCAGCCCGACGTGACTGATCGGTTCTTGATCGTCGAGGCTCGCGTGCTGCGGGTGCACGCGGACTCCCGCATCGTCGTGCCCGGCACCGATCATATCGATCCGACCGCTTGGAGCCCGTTGATCTTCAACTTCCGCCACTACCACGGGCTCGGGCCCGAGCTGGGCCACAGCTTTCGGTCTCAGACGGTTCGTGTCTGACTGGCGTGGCCGGAGAGGAGCACGCCCGGCCGACGAGTCGAGCAACCGGAAAGCCCACCCTGATCGCCGGCCTCATGCGTCGGGCGAGATCCCGGAAGGTTCTCGTCCCGCGCTGGGGACGTGCCGGGGTGTTGGCCATGCTGGCATGACCTCGGCGATCCGGAAGAACGGTTCTTGGTGGGCCGGGCCGGGTGGTGCAGAAGGTCTGGGGTGTGGCGTATTCGACGGTGAATGGGTGGGCGACCGGTGCATGATCTGGATCAGCTGGTTCAGGTCGGCGAGACCCTGGCCGCGTGAGCGGACGAGCCCGTCCCGTCGGCGCGGGACGGGGATCGGCTGATGGCCGCCCAACGCCGGTACAGCTCGATCGGCGACGTGCTCTCGCATTCCATCTCATAAACTGCGCACGACCTCCAGTAGACAGGTTTGCCGGCTCCCCCTGGCGATCCGGAGAGAAACAGATAAACCGCGTCCGACTGGAGCCCTCTCACACCCAGGGTGGTGGTCAGCTCGTCCTCGGTCATGGGCTCGGCCAGCTCCACGACGGCGGTGGAAAAGGCATTCTCGTCCAGGGCCGCTATCGCCTCACGTGCATGGGCTCTGGACGGCTCATCGACCCCCTCGCCGCCCTGGAACGAGCGCAACATCGGGCTCATCGTCGTCTCCGGCATCGAGGAAGCAGAGGTCGTGCCCAGCACGTTCGTCGCTATCTGCCCCTCCGCACCACGGCTTTGCCGACGCGAAGCCACGTCGAAAACCCCGGCCGACACCTGTATCGACAAGGGGTCCACGCCCACCTTCTTATCCACGACGAGGTAAAACTCCGGATGCGCCACCTGAAAGGCGCCACCATAGATCTCGCGCAGGCGTTCTGCGCGGCCTCCGAACAAATGCACGCCTTCGGCCAGACAGGCGAGCAGAACGAGCGTGACCACGATGACGTACCCGGTTCTTCGTGCATTCCCGGTGCGGCTCGTCACACGCAAAGCGGCCTCCCGTACGGGCTGATTCCAGTCGGACAGTGGTGATCAAATCAGATCGCCGGTGAATGGCGCAGCTACAGTACGTAGCGACAAAGAGGCGTGTGCCCTCGGGCCGATCTTGGTTGGCAGGCCTTGGGGGTGTCGCCGTTCCCTGTGACGGCGGAGTTGGCTGCCGTCCGGCATGCGGGTTGTGAAGCCGCGCATGCCGGACGGTTCACGAAGGGCGCAGCCAGTCGGCTGGTGCCATTGGAGTCAGGACTTTTCGGACTCGTCGGCCTGGTGGCCGCTTCTCTTCAGATGGAGGATGAGGCCCAGCGGGTTGCCGAGCCACTGGGAGGCGCTGCCGTTGAGGGCCTCGAAGGTGACGTGGGAGCCCAGGACGCCACGGACGCTGACCTGGACGTGTTCGACGTGCCACCAGTCGTCGCTGGGGTTGATGCGGACGTAGACGTCGTTGCTGAGGACGTCGTCGAAGGTCAGTTGCGGGCTGCGGGGATCGTTGTACTTGTCGTAGGCGGTGTTGCCTCCAGCGCCGTAGATGTAGTGGAACTCCTGGCCGACATCCAGGTCGTTCTGGCCGGGGAGGTCGAGCTTGAACTCGCGTCCGGCGATGCCGAGGTAGGCGTCGTCGTCGTAGCTGCCGCCGGCGACGTCGTCGTCAGGGCCGGTCTTGACGTGGGCGTCGATGCTGGCGATGGGGTCGCGTCCGCTGACGGGGGGCATGAAACTCCCTTGATCGTGACTCTATGCAGTCGTTTGACTACAGAAAGTCAAATGCCCACCTCAAGGCGTAGTAAACGAGAAGTGTTCCAATGTGGGGCTGCCTGGCCAGATTGGTGCGTTTAAAGATCGTGAAGGTGTTTGTGATGGTTCGGACGTATCCGCGGGCTACGGGAGCGGAAGCGTTCTCAGGCGAGGATCGCTCGACCCGGAGACGTACTGCGCCGGTCCACGAGGGCGATCCGGGGAAGCCCGCTGGAATTCCTGACTGCGCCCTGTGGTGCGCGACATGGCCGTCAGCAACCGCACGTTCCTGATCGCCGCCACCCGATACCTCGCCCAGCAAGGCGTCACCCAATGCCTCGACATCGGCTCTGGCCTGCCCACTCAGAGGTGCTGCGCTCTCTCGACTTCTCCCGGCCGATGGCGCTGATCCTCGTCGCCGTCCTGCACTTCGTGCCGGACTCCCATGACCCGGTCGGGCTCATCGGCCGCTACGTCGAAGCCCTGCCCTCCGGCAGCTACGTCCCGGCAGCGACTTTTCGGCGCGGTCGCCCGCAAGAGGTAGCCGCGAGGTCCGGCACGCCTGGCCCAGGACGCCTCGGCGCCTATTGGAACAGCATGGAACGCCTTCTCATCGGAGCGTCATCTCTCCATGATGACGCCGAGCAGAAGGGACGCTCACATGATCAACAGGGCCATCGGATTACGAGGTCGTGCCAGACACGCCCTCCTGAGAGCGTTCGCCATCGTCATGGCGTCCGCTTTCGCTGTCGTTCTTCTGGCGGCGCAGCCCGCTGCCGCCGAGCAGCGGTGCACGGGCGCAGCCACCAGCAACGTGTGCCTCACGATCGACAGCGTGGGGTCCGGCATCTACAGAGTCACCATCGGCATCGACTTTTACATGAGCAAGCTGGAAGCCGATGGGATCATCAACGCCACGAACGGCGCGCCGTTCTCGGCTTCGGTGTTCGCGGACGACACCACCGGATGGCTTTTCAGCGTTCCCGTCGTCACCATCGGGTCCTCGGACGAGTTCGGGCTCGGCGCTGACTTCGTGATCACCGTACCGAGGGTATGGCTCGATGAGGACCTCGGCACCCAGGTGGATGAGGTGTTCGGCCGGATCAGGCTCAACGACACCCGTATGGGGCTGATCCGCAGCTTCAACACGCCTCAGATCGCTCAGGCCTTCTAGGGCGAGGCCTTGACGTCAGCCCGGAGAGGCCTTCGCCGGACCCCTCGGTGAGGGCCTGACCGCCGCCGTCGAGGACGTTGACGGGCGGCAAGCGGGTTGAAGATCGCCGTACAGCACGCTCCGTAACCCGCCCGCCGGTCAGCCTCGTCCGCGACCGGCGGGAAAGCTCGGCCCGGCTGCGGCGAAGGAAGGGCGACGACCGCCGGCAGAAGGGTGAGAGCGTGACGACCGAGACGCGAGGGCAGGCGGGCGACGGGGAACTCGTCGCCCGCTTCCGGATGGACGCGGAGGAGTTCACGGCCGTCTACGACCGTTACTTCCGCGAGGTGTACCTGTACGCGGCCGGCCGGCTGGACGTCCAGGCCGGGGAGGACATCGCGGCGGAGACGTTCTTCCTGGCCTTCCGCGACCGGGGGCGCTTCGACCCCGCCCGCGGCGCGATCAGGCCGTGGCTGTTCGGCATCGCCACGAACCTGATCGCCCGCCACCGCCGCAAGGAGGCGCGCCACTACCGGGCGCTGGCCCGGACGAGCGCCGAGTCCGCCGCCGACAGCCACGAGGGCCGGGTGGTTGACTCGGTCACGGCGCAGCGCATGGGCCCCCGCCTGGCCAGGGCGCTGGCCGGGCTCAATCAGGGCGAACGTGACGTGGTGACGCTCGTCTCCCTGGCGGAGCTCACCCATCAGGAGGTGGCCGACGCCCTCGGCGTCTCCTACGGAACCGTCGGTTCGCGGCTCAGCCGCGCTCGCAAGAAGATCCACGAGATGCTGGCCAAGGAGGACGACCATGGATGACCTGCGCGAGATCCGGACCCTGCTCGCCAAGCCCGACCCGTCTCCCGAGGCGGTCGCCCGGCGGCGCCGGCAACTACGCTCCAGCATGCACCGCGCCACGCCCCGGCGGCGGGCGCGGTGGTTCCTGATCCCGGTGGTCGCCGCGGCCACGGCCGCCGCGGTCGTGATCGTGCCCGGCCGTCTCGGCGGATCGCCGCCGCCGGCACCGTCCGCGGCGGCGGTGCCGGTGAACGCGCGGGAGGTCCTGCTCGTGGCCGCCACCTCCGCGGAGCGCGCGCCCGAGGGCTCCGGGACGTACTGGCACATCACCGTCACCCGGGAGGGGCAGCCGACGGAGGAGTACTGGTACCGGCGAGACGGCCAGTTCTGGCTCAAGGGCGTGGGGCTGAAGGGCGAGGGCAAGCTCTTCAAGTTCACCAGGAAGCCCGCGCTGTTCGCGGTCGGAGCGCTGCGCATGAACTTCGACGAGCTACGGGCGCTTCCGGACGAGGCGGACGCCCTGTACACCCACCTGCGGTCGGCGATCGCCGAGCGTGGCGTGCGCACCAGCGCGGGCCCGGCGACCGACGTCCAGCAGGACGGGTTCGCCGTGGAGACGCTGCTCTCGCTGATCAGCCAGGCGCCGGTCTCGCCCCAGGTCCGCGCCGCCGCGTACCGGGCGCTCGCCGCGCGGCCGGGGGTCGTGGACCTGGGCGAGACCGACGGGGGGCGACGCCTGGAGATTCCGCTGGCGGTCGGCAAGGGCATCGTGGTCGTGGATCCGGCGACCGCGCGGGTCCGCAACACGCCCGTCTGGGCCCCTCTCACGGGAGGGATCGCCTCCAGCGACCAGGGGGTGACGATCGACGCTGAATGGACCGAGCGGCTTCCCGCCGGATGAGGCGCGGGGGATGCTCTTATGGAGGTCAGTCCGCTGGTCGCATGGGCATCATCGCGGCGGCCGCCGTCGAGCGGGGCCCTGTCGTGGACTGCGTCGAGCTCGACTGCGTGCTACTGTCGCGAAAGATCAACCCCTCGCGAAAGGTGATCACGTGAGCAACGACAGCCGCGACCGGCTTCACCAGCTCGCGAACTTCTCTTTCCAGCACACAACCCACGTGGTCGGCTCCAACCCGAAGGAGCTGGCGTCCCGGGCGCTCCTGGAGGCCACGCGCTTCTTCGGCGACGACGCGGAGGTCTACGTCGTGTCGGCCGAGTCCGAAGCGGACCCCGAGCATGACGGCCGCTACAAAGCCACCGTCGTCTTCCGGCAGGTCGCGGACGGTGGCATCGGCTGACGACGCCGTCAAGGTGTCAGGTCGCCGAGGACCTCCCGTAGGGTGCCCGCCCCCGTACGCCTGCACCTGACGGATGACCTCCACCGCCCAGCCGACCGGGCCCGGCCCGAGGGTGGCACCGGCGACGGCGAGCGTGATCGCGGCGGACGCGGGCGGCGGTCCGCCGGTCGTCGCCCGGAGCTCCGGCGTCCACCGCCCCGGCTGGCCGGTCACCTGGCAGGTCCTGCCAGGGGCGTGCTCATTCGCGGATCGACGGCTGGTCCGCCTTGAGCGGCGGGACCAGGTGCACCCGGGCCGAGCCGATGTCGAAGAACAGCCCGACCAGCTCCAGCTTGCCCGCCTCGACCTGCGCGTCCACGTTGGCGTAGGTACGCAGGTTCTCCAGCTGCTGCTGCACGTTGACCCGGCACAACAGGTCCAGGGCCCCGGTGTGCAGCGCGTCGCCCTCGGTCTCGATGAGCCTGGCCAGGCTGTGGTCGCCGTGCCGCAGCCAGCTGCGCAGACCGGGCAGGCTGCCCGCCTGGACGCCGCCGCTCAGCACGCCCGCCATCGCGCCGCAGCCCGAGTGGCCGCACACCGTGATCGTGTGCACGCCCAGCACCTGCGTGGCGTACTCGATCGCGGCCACCACCGAGTCGTCGTGCGGCGCGGAGCCCTTGCGCGGCACGAGGTTGCCGATGTTGCGCACCGTGAACAGGTCCCCCGGCCCGCTGGCCGTGATCAGGCTGGGCACGACCCTGGAGTCCGCGCACGTGATGAACAGGTGGGAGGGCTGCTGCTTGCGGGCCAGCTCGGTGAAGACCGGCCGCATGAGCGGCGCCGTACGCCGGTGGAACTCGTGCGCGCCCCGCGTCAGCCGGCAGGCGGTCGCGGGCTTGGTCCCGCTCACGGGCGCGGCCGTCTCCGGCGCGCGGTGGGCCCACGGCAACCACCAGCGGTCGGGAGCCTTGGGCGGGGTCTTGGCCGGGTACATGCGGGCTCCGCTGGCGGCCATCGCGTACCACTCGTCGTGCAGCTCGTCGATGACCACGACGCCGCCCAGCCGTTCGTGGTCCAGCCGCCAGGAGTGGATCACGTCGAAGGCGGCGTTGTCCATGAAGTCGATGTTCAGGTCCAGGTCCACGGCCGTGCCCGCCGGGATCGTACGCAGCTCCTGCGCCAGCCGCGGCACCCCCAGGAACGTCAGCGACCCCGAGATCGTCACGTTCAGCCGGCCCTCGGGATCCTCCCGCTTGAGCACTGTCACCCAGGTCAGGCGGCGCAGCGCCAGCAGCGCGGCCAGGGCCAGCCCCGCGAGCACCCCTTCGGCCAGGCCGAGCACGATGACGCCCGCCATCGTCACCACGTACACCGGCACCTCGCCGTGCCCGTGCACCTTCCGCACGTGGCCGAGGCTGATCGTCCTGATCCCGATGAAGACCAGCAGCGCCGCCAGCGCCTCCATCGGGATCAGCGCGATCGACCAGCCGAACCCCAGCGCGAACACCAGCACCCACACCCCGTGCAGGATCGCCGACCAGCGGCTGCGCCCGCCTGCCCCGACGTTCGTGGTGCTCCGCACGATCACCCCGGCCACCGGCAGGCCGCCCAGCGCCCCGCTCACCATGTTGGCCACGCCCTGCCCCGACAGCTCGCGGTCCAGGTCGGCGCGGCGGCCCGTGTGCATCGTGTCGGTCGCCGCGCAGCACAGCAGCGACTCCGCCCCGGCCAGCAACGCGATCAGCAGCGCGCCGCCCAGGATCCGGCTCCAGTCGCCCTGCGGCAGCTCGGGCAGCGCCCACGTGGACAGGACGTCGGGGAGCTCGATGCGCGTGACGTCCCAGCCGAACGCCCAGGCCGACACCGACGCCACGAGCAGCGCGGCCAGCGGCGCGGGGACCGACCTGATCGGTTTGGGGAGCCGCGTCCAGACCAGGAGCACCATGATGGTGACCAGCCCCACCGTCACCGTGTGGCCGTGCAGGCCGATGATCTGCCCGGGCAGCTCGGTGAGGTTCGCCATGGCCGAGCGCTGCGGGCTGCCGCCCAGGACGATGTGCAGCTGCGAGAGCGCGATGAGGATGCCGACCCCGGTCAGCATGCCGTGCACGACGGCGGGCGAGACGGCCAGGGCCGCCCTGGCCGCCCTGAACACGCCGAGCAGCAGCTGCACGGCTCCGCCCAGCAAGGTGATCATGCAGGTGGCCCGCCAGCCGTAGGTGGACACCAGGTCGGCGATCACCAGCGTGAGGCTGGCCGTCGGCCCGCTCACCTGCACGGCCGACCCGCCCAGGGCGCCCGCCACGATCCCGCCCACCACGGCGGCGATCAGCCCGGCGGCCAGCGGCACCCCGGAAGCCATCGCGATCCCCAGCGAGAGGGGTACGGCGACGAGGAACACCACGACGGAGGCCGGCACGTCATGTCTGAGAGTGTTCGCCAGGTTGCTGTACGTGTTGGTTGCCATGGGGCAAACATTATGGGGAACGACGCGCGCAGGAGCGGGGGACTGGCCGTACGCCCTGTCGTCCGGCCCGCAGCTCTTGTACGGCGGGGATCCGCAGCACGAATCGGGCGCCTCCCGGCGCGGCCTCGATGGTCAGCGTTCCGTGGTGGCGCTGGGCGATCTCCCTGGCGATGGCCAGGCCGAGACCCGTCGAGTTGGTGATCACGTCGTTGCCGTCCAGTCCGCGGACGACCATGGATCCGACGTTCGCGGCCGCGCAGCGCGCCTCGTGCGGGGTCACCAGGGTGCAGCCGGCGCCCACGGTGAGCGTGGCGGCGGGGTCGGTGACCGTGAGGAACCGCGCGGCACACCGCGTGGAACGCGGTACGTTCGATCACCTCTGGATATGTGCGTCCCCTTTCGCCGTTCGGGTGGGCGCTCCGCCGGCACCCACCCGGTAGGCGTTTCATCGAGTTCCACGATGGCTCAGGGGTTCTCTTCGCGGCTGCGTGTCACCAGGCGCGCGTGCGACCGGCCCATACGTTGCGGGCCCGGAAGTAGGTGCTGCCGCTCGGGCCGGGCTGGTCGCTCCAGCCGGGATCGCCGGGCTCGACGCCGGAGGCCCAGGAGCCCATCTGCAGGTTGATGATCAGCCATTGCGGGACGCCTGCCCAGCCGACCCCCCGATGGGTCGCCTGGTAGACCCCGTCGAAGTAGTAGTCGAGCAGGACGTCGTCCCCGTCCTTGGACATCCAGACGCGGTACTTGTGCCAGGAGTCGGGCTCGTGGCCGCTGATCTTCGCGCGCGTGACGTACGCGTCGCCGTTCGGCTCCTCGCCCTCGTCTCCGCTGGGAGTCTTGTTCCAGGTGTTGAAGAGGTTGGTGCGATTGCCGACATATTCCAGGATGTCGGTCTCCGGCGGCCAGGCCGGCCAGGTGCCGGTGGTCCAGAAGGCCGGCCAGATGCCCGTCCCCGTCTGCGTACGGAACTCGCCCTCGATGTCGTACTCGGGGAACTGGTCGTCGACGAGGATCTGCTCCTTGGCGTGGACGGCGCCCGAGCGGTACCACAGCGGCGCCAGCGGCTCGTGCGGGCTGGTGCCGTCGGGCGCGGCCAGCCGGGTCGCCGTCAACGTCAGTACGCCCCCGGAGAGGGAGATCTGGCCGGCGTTCATCCTGGCGGCGCCGTTGTGGGTGTCGGCGTCGCCGTCCCAGGGATAGAGGGGGTTCCACTCCTGGCTGAAGGCCGTGGAGCTGCCGAAGGAGGACTTCTCGATGATGTTCTCCCACGTGGCCGCACTGCGGCGGCCGCGGGCGGTGGCCTCGGACGCGGCCCGCGCGGCGCCGGGGACGAGTGAAAGCCCCAAGGACAGACCGCCGACGGCCGCCGCCGAGGCCAGTAACCGCCGCCGGTTGATCGCTTGCTCGGACATGCTCTTTACCTTCCTCTGACATTCGGGTAAATGATCATGGTGAAGCGGCAACAGTATGCCCCGGGCGACCGTCGGCGGTCGAGCGGAGCCCGGTGACGCGGCCTCCGCTTGCGCTCGGAATACCATAGGGGGGTATAGTGTTGACCGAGACGACGGAAGCGATGGGAGGGCTGGACATGGCCGGTTACAGCGGTGACAAGCAGGACCACGCGATGCGGCTGCGCCGGATCGAGGGGCAGGTGCGCGGCCTGCAGCGGATGGTCGAGGACGACAAATACTGCATCGACATCCTGACCCAGGTGTCCGCGGCGACCAGCGCGCTGAAGTCGTTCTCGTTGTCGCTGCTGGAGCAGCACCTGGCGCACTGCGTCGCCGAGGCCACCGCGAAGGGCGGCCCCGAGGCGGCGGAGAAGGTCAAGGAAGCCTCCGAGGCGATCGCCAGACTTGTTCGTTCCTGACCGGATTGAAGGAGAGATCGATATGAGCACCGTCACCTACACCGTCCAGGGCATGACCTGCGGACACTGCGTCAGCTCGGTCAAGGAAGAGGTCGGCGACGTGGCCGGTGTGACCAGCGTCGAGGTCGACCTGGCCACCGGGCTGCTGACCGTGGGCAGTGACGGCCCCGTTGACGCCGCGAAGATCGTGGCCGCGGTCCAGGAAGCCGGATACGAAGTGGCGGGTCAGTCATGAACACCACGGCCAAGCTCGGCGCGTACGCCCTGGGCCTGGCGGTCGTCTTCGGCGGCGCGCTGGGCGCGGGCAAGGTGATGGGACCGGTCGGGACACCCCCGGCCGAGGACCACAGCGCCATGGCTGCGCCCGCCGCGAGCGCGGGACATGACGAGCACGCCACCACTCAGGCAGCGAAGCAAGATACCCCCGGGGGGCTCCAAGTGTCCGAGAACGGGTACACCCTCGTCCCGCTCACCGAGACGATCAAGCCGGGCCGGTCCACGGACTTCCGGTTCGCCGTGACCGGCCCCGACGGCAAGCCGGTCACCGATTACCAGGTCGAGCACGACAAGAAGCTGCACTTCATCGTGGTCTCCCGCGACCTGGGCAGCTTCCAGCACCTGCACCCCGAGCAGGCGGGCGACGGCGTCTGGTCGGTCGAGCTCACGCTGCCGGACGCGGGGGCGTACCGCGCCTTCGCCGACTTCGCGCCGACCGGCGCCGAGGGCCTGACGCTCGGCACCGACCTGCACGCGGCCGGCGACTACGAGCCCAAGGCCCTGCCCGCGCCCAGCCGCACGTCGAAGGTGGACGGATACACCGTCACCCTCGACGGCGACCTCACGCCAGGCCGGTCGAGCGAGCTCACCCTGAAGGTCACGAAGAACGGCAAGCCGGTCACCGACCTGCAGCCCTACCTCGGCGCCTACGGCCACCTGGTGGCCCTGCGCGCCAAGGACCTGGCCTACCTGCACGTCCACCCGGACGGCACGCCCGGCGACGGCAAGACTGCGGCGGGGCCCGGGATAGTCTTCTACGCCGAGGTGCCGAGCACCGGCGACTACCGCCTGTTCCTGGACTTCCAGCACGAGGGCGAGGTCCGCACGGCAGACTTCACCTTGAGCGCGGGCACCCGCCCCGACCTGCCCACACCCACGCCGGCGCCCAGCGGGCACGGCGACGATCACGGCCACTGAACGAGAGAAAGGAGAACGGTGATGACCTCCGTCACCGATGACCGGCACAACGCGGTCGAGCTCTCGATCGGCGGCATGACCTGCGCCTCGTGCGCCAACCGGATCGAGCGCAAGCTCAACAAGATGGACGGCGTGACCGCCACGGTCAACTACGCCACGGAGAAGGCGAAGGTCACCTTCCCCGAGGGCGTCGAGCCGCAGCTGCTGATCGCCGAGGTGGAGAAGGCCGGCTACACGGCCGCGCTGCCCGTGCCGCCCCAGGCGGAGAGCGCCGCGCGGGAGCCGGAGGACGAGCTGCGTCCGCTGCGCGCCCGCCTGCTCACCTCCGTGATCCTGGCCGTGCCGGTGATCGCGATGGCGATGATCCCGCCGCTGCAGTTCACGAACTGGCAGTGGCTGTCGCTGGTGCTGGCCGCGCCGGTGGTCGTGTACGCGGGCTGGCCCTTCCACAAGGCCGCCTGGACCAACCTCCGCCACGGCGCCGCCACCATGGACACGCTGATCTCCATCGGCACGATCGCCGCGCTCGGCTGGTCGCTGTGGGCGCTGTTCTTCGGCACCGCCGGCACGCCGGGCATGACGCACCCGTTCGCGTTCACCATCGAGCGCACCGACGGCTCGGGCAACATCTACCTTGAGGCCGCCGCGGGTGTCACCGCGTTCATCCTGGCCGGGCGCTATTTCGAGGCCCGCTCCAAGCGGCGGGCGGGCGCCGCGCTCAGGGCCCTGATGGAGCTGGGCGCCAAGGACGTCGAGCTGGCCGACGGCCGGCGGGTCCCGGTCGAACGGCTCAAGGCCGGCGACCGGTTCGTGATCCGGCCGGGCGAGAAGATCGCCACGGACGGCGTCGTCGAAGAGGGGACGTCGGCGGTGGACGCCTCCATGCTGACCGGCGAGTCCGTCCCGGTCGAGGTACGGCCGGGCGACGCGGTCACCGGCGCCACCGTGAACGCGGGCGGCAGGCTCGTCGTCCGGGCGACCCGGGTGGGCGCCGACACCCAGCTGGCCCAGATGGCCAAGCTGGTGGAGGCGGCCCAGACCGGCAAGGCCCAGGCGCAGCGGCTGGCCGACCGCATCTCCGGCGTCTTCGTGCCCATCGTGATCGCGCTGGCCGTCGGGACGCTCGGCTTCTGGCTGGGCACCGGCGACGGCGTGGGGGCGGCGTTCACCGCGGCGGTCGCGGTCCTGATCATCGCCTGCCCGTGCGCGCTGGGCCTGGCCACGCCGACGGCGCTGCTGGTCGGCACCGGGCGGGGCGCCCAGCTCGGCATCCTGATCAAGGGCCCAGAAGCGCTGGAGAACACCCGCAAGATCGACACCGTGGTGCTCGACAAGACCGGCACGGTCACCGAGGGACGCATGACCCTCGTCGAGGTGCACGTCGCCGACGGCGAGGACGAGACCGAGGTGCTGCGGCTGGCGGGTGCGCTGGAGCACGCCTCCGAGCACCCGATCGCCCAGGCCGTCGCCAAGGGCGCGGCGGCACGGGCCGGCGAGCTGCCCGCGGCCGAGGGCTTCGCGAACGTCGAAGGGCTCGGCGTGCAGGGCATCGTGGAGGGGCACGCGGTGCTGGTCGGCCGCCCCAGGCTGCTGGCGGAGTGGTCACAGCACCTCACCCCGGAGCTCGAACGCTCGCTGCACGCCGCGCAGACCGCCGGCCGCACCGCCGTCGCGGTCGGCTGGGACGGTCAGGCCCGCGCGGTGCTCGTGGTGGCCGACGTGGTCAAGCCGACCAGCAAGGAGGCCATCGCCCAGCTCCGCGCGCTCGGGCTCACCCCGGTGCTGCTGACCGGCGACAACCAGGCCGTGGCCAGGACGGTGGCGGACGAGGTGGGCATCGACGAGGTGATCGCCGAGGTCCTGCCCGCCGACAAGGTGGACGTGGTCAAGAAGCTGCAGGGCGAGGGCCGGGTCGTGGCCATGGTCGGCGACGGCGTCAACGACGCGGCCGCCCTGGCCCAGGCCGATCTCGGGCTGGCCATGGGCACCGGCACCGACGCCGCGATCGAGGCGAGCGACCTGACCCTGGTCAGGGGCGACCTGCGGGTGGCCGCCGACGCGATCAGGCTGTCGCGCAGGACGCTCGGCACGATCAAGAGCAACCTGTTCTGGGCGTTCGCCTACAACGTGGCCGCCCTGCCGCTCGCGGCGCTCGGCCTGCTCAACCCGATGATCGCGGGAGCGGCGATGGCGTTCTCCAGCGTGTTCGTGGTGAGCAACAGCCTGCGGCTGCGCCGGTTCACGTAAGAGATCGGGAACGGCTCCGGGCATCGACGCCCGGAGCCGTTGCGATCGGCGGCCATCTCCCTTCGACACCGGTCAACGCGTCAGGCGGGGGCCGGCTGCTCGGTGCGTACGCGGGGCAGCAGCAGGGCCGGGACGACGGCGAGCGCCGTGAGCGCCAGCGCCCAGCCGAACGTGTGCCCGAACGCGGTGGCCGGGTGGCCGGCGAGCTGCCGCTGCAGGACGACGGCCAGCACGGCCGCGCCGAACGCCCCGCCGACCTGCTGCGCGATCCTGGTGGTGCTGCTGGCGTGCGGGATCCTGGCCCGGTCCAGCCCCTGGAAGGCGCCGACCATGATGGCCATGTTCGCGGAGCTCAGGCCGGCGCCGCGCACGACCAGGGCCAGGCCCAGCAGCAGCCCGCCGGTGTGCCGGTCGGCGAACACGAACGGGAGCGTCCCCAGCGCGGTCATCGCGATGCCCGCCAGCACGACCGGCCGGGGCCCGACGCGGTCGGCGACGCCGCCCAGGCCCTTGGCGAGCAGGCTCCCGAGGCCCTGCGGGGCCAGCAGCAGGCCGGCGGCGATCACGCTCTGGCCGCGTTCCTGCTGGTAGAACAGCGGGAGCAGCAGCATGGAGCCGAACATGGCCAGCCCCGACAGGAACAACAGCGCCGAGGAGGCCGCGAACGTCCTGTCGCGGAACAGGCCCAGGTCGATCAGCGGCTCGGGCGTCGTACGGCAGACGAAGGCCGTGACCAGGAGCGCCCCGGCCGCGACGGGGGCGAGCACCGTCACGTCCCAGAAGCCGCCCGCGGTGCCCACCCGCGCCAGCCCGTACATGAGCGCGGCCAGCCCGGGGGAGAGCAGCAGCAGGCCCGTCACGTCGAGGCGGCGGCGCTCGCGCGCGGCGTCGGCGGGCAGCGCGCGCCAGGCCAGCAGGATCGCGGCCACGCAGATCGGCACGTTGACGTAGAAGATCCAGCGCCAGCTCAGGTGCCCCGCGATCAGGCCGCCGAGCACGGGACCGAAGACCGGCCCGACGAGGGCGGGCAGGCTGACGACGGCCATCAGCCGGCCGAGTTGCCTGCCGCCGGCGGCCCGCATGAGCAGGGTCTGCAGGATCGGCAGCATCAGCCCGGCCGCGACCCCCTGGACCACGCGGAACGCGATGAGCGAGCCGAGGTCCCAGGCCAGCCCGCAGAGCACCGAGCCGCCCAGGAACAGCAGCAGCGAGACCAGCCACATCCGCTTGGCCCCGAACCGCTCCGCGCTCCATCCGGTGATCGGGATCGCCATCGCCAGGGCGAGCAGGAATCCGGTGCTCACCCACTGCACGGCGGACACGGGCGCGTTCAGGTCGCGGCCGAGGGTGTGCAGGGCGACGTTCACGATCGTGCTGTCCAGCAGCGGCGCCATGACGCCGAGCAGGAGGATCCCGGCGAGCTTCAGCACGGCGGGATCGAGACGGGTCTTCATGACGACCTCCCGGGGAGACGGTGCGTCTCTTATTGTTACGCTACTCTTGGAGGAGACGCAACGTCTCTAATGGAGGTCTTCGTGGCGCAGCAGACCGGCCAGCGCAGGAGAGGCGCGGAGCTGGAGGGCACGATTCTGGAGGCCGCCTGGGCGGAGCTCCACGAGGTCGGCTACGCCCACCTGACCATGGAGGGCGTGGCCGCGCGGGCCAGGACCGGCAAGCAGGTCCTCTACCGCCGCTGGCGCAACCGGGCCGAGCTCGTCGTCGCCGCCATGCGTCACAACGTCGGCTCCATCGCGCACCACCGCCCGGACACGGGCACGCTGCGCGGCGACGTCGTGGAGGTGCTGCGCTGGATGGCCAGGCGGCAGCACGACGTCCCGCGAGACGTGCTCCACGGCCTCATGGCCGAGTCCGCCGACATCCAGCCGGACCTCAGCGGCCTCATGTCCGACGTCATGCTGGAGGTCATCGAACGGGCCGCCGCCCGCGGCGAGCTCGCCTGCGCCGAGGTGAGCCCCCGCGTCCTGGCCACGCCCGCGAACCTGCTCCGTCACGAGCTGGTCCTCACCCACCACCCGGTCACCGAGGAGACGATCGCCGGGATCGTGGACGAGGTGTTCCTCCCCTTGGTCCGCGCGGTGACGTCCGCGCGGTGACGTCCCGCTGGCGGCGGAGCGCATGTACGGGCTGCTGGACCAGGCCGCCGGGCGGCTGCGGCGCTGGCGGCGATGGTGCGGCCGGCCCGAGCCCGAGCTGTTGAGACTGCTCGGCCACGAGGACGCGGGCGGCCGGACCTTCGCGGACCTGCTCGGCCCCCGCCACCCCTACCTGGTGGACCTGGCGTACTCGCTGCACCGCCACGACCCCGGCTTCCTCGACGCGCTCCTCGATCACCGCGAGAGCGTCTTCGGAGACGTCCGCCACGCGGGCGCCTGGCTCGACGCGGTGCCGGGGCCGGTGCCGCTCCTGCGCGGCGATCCCGCCGTCGAGGCGCTGACCGCCGCCGACGACGTGTCACTCGTACGCGCCCACGGCGGCGAGATCCGCACCGTGGCGGGCGTCGGCCATGGCCTGCACCACGCCGCCCCGGCCGAGGTCGCCGAGCACCTTTTCGCGTTCATCCGCGCCGCGACCCCGTGAGCCCGTGGTCTCAGCCGGGCTGTCCCGTGGGCATGATGGTGACCTGCTGGAGGTTCACCCGCGGCGGCAGGCCGGCGACGAACCCGACCGTCTGCGCGACGTCCTCCGGCGTGAGCCACTCCATCTCCTCCTTGGAGCCCGCCAGCCAGGCCAGCGCGCCCTCGTCGGTGACGTGGCTCTGCAGCTCGGTCCCGACGATGCCCGGCTCGATCGCCGAGACCCGCACGTTCTTGCGGCCCAGCTCCGCCCGCAGGTGCCGGGAGAGATGGGTGACGTACGCCTTGGTCGCCGAGTAGACGGCGAAGTTCGGGAAGATGTTCTGCGCCGCGATCGACGAGGTGTTGATCAGGTCGGCCACGCCGCGCTCAGCGGCCGCCTCGACCAGCTGCGGGACGAACGCGCCGATGACGTTCATCAGGCCGGTGATGTTGAGGTCGATCTGGTGCTGCCACTGATCGGCGGCCAGCTCCTCGATCGGGGCGGGGAGCATGACGCCCGCGTTGTTGAAGAGCAGGTCGGCGCCGCCCAGCTCGGCCGCCACGCGATCGGCGGCGGCCCGCACCGCCGCCACGTCGGTGACGTCGGCCGACAGGGCGAGGGCCTGGCCGCCGTTCTTCCCGATCCTGGCGACCAGATCGTCCAGCCGCTCGGCCCGCCGTGCCAGGACGGCGACCCGTGCGCCCAGCTCGGCCAGCCGCTCGGCCGAGGCCGCGCCGATCCCGCTGGAGGCGCCGGTGACGACGGCGACGCGGCCGGCGAGGGGCAGGGCAGAGGTTCGCGTGGTCATGATGCACACCTTCCGAGGTGGTCGAGAGAGCACGGCCGGTCGCCGCGTTCCCTCATCCAGGACACCAGCCCACACGCGCTCGCAGGGCGCCCGATCGTGCCCTGACCAGGCAGGCCTTCACGAGGCAGGTACTGGCAGGGCCACCCCCGCCGGACGGGGGACCCGCCGGGGCTCGCCACACTGGAGGGATGGACGACCGTAGCCGCGAGCTCGCCGATTTCCTGCGCTCCCGCCGTGCCCGGATCACTCCCGACCGGACGGGGCTGCCCGCCGACGGACGGGCCCGCCGCGTGCCCGGCCTGCGCCGTGACGAGGTCGCCAGGCTGGCCGGGGTCAGCACGGAGTACTACACCCGCCTCGAACAGGGCCGCGCAGGAAACCCGTCCCCCGAAGTCATCGAGGCGCTCGCGCGGGCACTCGTCCTCGACCCGGCCGAACGCGAGCACCTCATCGACCTGCTGGCCCGCCCCGCCCGCCGGGCCCCGATCAGCCCGCAGCGGGTCAGGCCGGGGCTGCACCTGATGCTGCAGACGCTAGACCGCGTGCCCGCCTTCGTCCTCGGCCGCCGCACCGACGTCCTGGCCGCCAACCGCCTGGCCCGGGAGGTGCTGACCGACTTCGACGCCCTTCCCGTGCCGCACCGCAATCTCGCCCGGTACTACCTGCTGGATCCGGAGGCGCGCACCCGTACCGGTGACTGGGAGCGCATCGCCGCGGAGACCGTCGCCGTGCTGCGCCTCGAAGCAGGCCGCTATCCGCACGACCGCCGGCTCGCCGACCTCGTCGGCGAGCTCACGCTGCGCTCGCCCGAGTTCAGCTCATGGTGGAACGACCACCGCGTGCTGCGCCGCACGCATGGCGCCAAGCGTTACCACCATCCCCTCGTCGGCGAGCTGCACTTCTCGTACGAGTCCTTCCAGCCATCCGGCGACCCCGACCAGACCCTGTGCGTCTACAACGTCGAGCCCGGCTCAGAAACCGCCCAGGCACTCCAGCTCCTCGCCAACTGGACGGGCGACGTCGGCGCGGCCACCTGACCGGCCGCTGTCCCCGGGCGCGCCGGCCGCGGAGGCTCCCGGCGCCGAGCTGCGCCTTCGCCGACAGCTCGCTGCCGTCCTACGACGCCGAGGCCGCCGCGCTGCTGCTGCGGCGCACGCTGAGGTTCCGCCGCTCCCGCTGAGCGGCCCTCTCGAGTGGCTGGTCAGTAGCCCACGGAGACGGTGTGGCCGGCGGTGGCGGGGTCGTTCAGGACGGCGAGGATCGCGTCGGCGAGGTCGGCGCGGGCGATGGTGATGCCGCCACGGACGTTGACGTCGGTCGCGGTGCGGTACGCGCGGCGCTCGCCGTCGGTGAGCCGCGGCGGCCGCATGATCGTCCAGTCCAGCCCGCTGGCGCGGACGGCCTCGTCGGTACGCGCGAAGTCGGCGAACCCGTCCCGCAGGAGCCGCCGCAGCAACGGCTTGACCAGGAAGCGGCTGGCCGGTCCGTCGCCCTGGTCGACGATGTGGCCGCTGGCGGTGACGACGATCAGGCGGCGGACGCCGGTGGCGCGCATGGCGGTGATGATCGCGCGGGCGCCGTCGGAGCACACCGAGCTCGTGCCCGTGCCTGTGCCCGTGCCGGTGCCGGTGCTGACGGGGCCCGAGCCTGTGCCGCCTGGGCGCGGGCCCAGGGCTGACACCACGGCGTCACGGCCGGCCATGCTCGCGGCGATCGCCTCGGGGTCGAGCACGTCGGCGACGACCGTTTCGAGCCGGCCGTGGCCGGCGTGCGGCAGCCGGGCGCGGTCACGGACGACGGCGGTGACGTGGTGGCCCGCGTCGAGGGCCTGACGGACGACGTGCTGCCCGGTGCCGCCCGTCGCGCCGAAGACGACCAGTTTCATCTGCGCTCCTAAGGGATGGGTGAGTAAACGCTCGCTAACGTTGGAAGGTTAGCGAGCGTTTACTCACCACGTCAACCGATCAGAGCGGCGGTGCGGTCACCCGCTGGTGCCGGTGAGCTCGTTCGGGGCCTGCGGCAGCGTCACGCTCCTCCGGATCGTCCCGGCGGCGAAGTCGATCGCGTGCAGCTGCTTCTTGGCCGGGTCGCTCACGTAGACCGTCTGGTCGCGGACGAAGATGTTCGGCCGGGGCCGCTGCCATTCCAGCGGCTCCGTCCACTGGTCGAGCACCTTGATGGTCCTGACGGTCTTCGCCGTCGCCGGATCGATCACGTGGACGGCCCCGTCGGTGCCGAGGACGAGGGCCTCGCCCTGCGGGCCACGGGCCAGGGAGCGGAAGGTGTAGCTGGTGCCGAGGTCCGCCAGCCGCATCTTCCCGCTTGCCGTGTCGATGAGCGAGATCCGGGTGGAGCGTTCCAGCTCGGCGTCGGGGTCCTTCTTGTAGTCCCCGAGCACGACGGGGGAGCCGTCCGAGCCGGCCTGGTTGCCGATCCGCCCGTACTCGTCCGGGCTGGCGATTTTGGTGATCTTGCCGTCCTTGTAGAGCAGCACGCCGTCCTCGCAGCCGATCACGACGGCCTCCCCCTGCGCGGCGGCCTCGCCGTGCACGCCGGGGCAGTCCTCGCTGCGGGTGATCTCCTTGCGGTCCTGGTCGAGGACGAGGATCCCGGTACGTTTCTCCTCGGTGCCGAGGGTCACGACGAGCTCGCCGTTCGCCAGCTTGATCGCGACGCCGTGGTGCGGGGCGGCGGCGGTGTAGACCTCGCCCTTCGGCAGGCCGGCGGCCAGCTCCTCCGGCTTGAACACGGTCACCTCGCCGGTGCCGTCCGCGAACAGGATGGTGGCCCCGGCGTGCCGGACGACGTGACCGGGCTTGGCGCCCTTGAACTCGTCGTCCTTCAGCGTCGCGGCGGCGGCGTCGAGCACGCGGAACCCGGTGGAGGTGGAGACCAGGACGTGCCGCTGGTCGCCGGCCGGGTTGACCCTGTTGTAGCCGGTGAGGGGGATGTCCTTGGCGAGCTCCAGGCTCTGGCCGTCGAGGACGTACAGGCCGCCGTCGTAGGTCAGGACGATGGGGTCCGCCACCGGCTTCTGGGTGGTGGGGGTGGGTGCCGGTGTTGCGGCGGTCTGCTGAGATCCGCAGGCGGTGAGGAGGAGGGCCGCTGCGAGCAGCACCGCCGGGGTGGTCCGTGGCCGGACGGTCATGTGTCGTACACCTTTCTAGGGGTTCTCAAGGGGAGCGGCGGCGGCCGTTGAGGCCGTCGGCGATGGCTGTGGTGTTGGTGCGGATCATGTCGAGGTACGTGGCGGCGCCCGGTGACCGCCGGCTCAAGGACTCCGAGAACAGGGTGACCACCTCGACGTCCACGCCCGCCTCCGAGGCGAGCACCTGGGCCAGGCGGTCGGGCTGCGAGGAGTCCGCGAAGATCGCTTTCACCTTCGTGCGCCGGATCGTGTCTCGCAGCGACTTCAGGTCCGACGCGCTCGGCGAGGCCAGGGTCGTGCCGCTGGGGATGACGGCGCCGACGACCTGGAAGCCGTACCGCTGCGCGAAGTAGCCGAAGACGTGATGATTGGTGACGAGCAGCCGGGCGGCCGGGGTGATCGTGCCGACCTGCTGCCGGACCCAGCCGTCCAGCGCTGCGACGCGCGTACGGTAGGCGGCGGCGCCGGCTCGTACGGCGGCGGCGTCGATGCCGGCCACATGGGCGACGACCTGCTCCGCGATCAGGTCCACGGCCCTGGCCATCCGCTGCGGGTCGGTCCAGAAGTGCGGATCGGGCTCTCCCGACGACTCGTCGGCGGTGAAGCGCAGCGGATCGACGCCTTCGCCCACGGCCAGCGCGGGCACGCCTGCGTCCTTGGCGGCCTCGACGTTGCGCAGCACGCCTTCCTCCAGGCCGAGGCCGTTGTAGACGATCAGGTCCGCGCCCTCGATCAGGGCGGCCTCCTGCGCGGAGACGCCGAACGAGTGCGGGTCGGAGTCCGGCTTCATCAGCACGGTCACCTCGGCCGCACCGCCGACGATGGCGCGGGTGACGTCGCCGAGGATGTTCGTGGTGACGACGACCCTGGGGGAGCGATCCCGGGCATCCGAGCAGCCGGCCAGCACGAACGCGACCAAGACGACAGCGACGGCGGCTCGGGCAGCTTGGGCGGCGCGGGCGGTACGGGTGGCGTGGGCGGATCGGGTGGCTCGGGAGGTGCGGGCTCGGGTGACGATGGCGGCGCAGGTGGCTCGGATGGCTCGGGAGGTGATGGCGTCGCGGGTGGCGCGGCGGGGCGTGGTCATCGGCCGGTCTCCGTCATGAGCGCTGGGGCGAAACCGGGACGCAGGGTGCGGGCGCGGCGCAGGCCGTCGTTGTAGTCGATCTCGTGAACGACCTGGCCCGCCGGATCGTTGACGTAGGCGCGAGCGGTGTCCACCTGGATGACCGGCGAACCGGTCAGCGGAGCGGAGAGCAGCTCGGTCCGGGCGCTCTCCTTGCCGGAGACGGGGTCGTGGGCGTGCAGCACGCCGTCCCGGGTCAGGGTCAGGACCGGCGACTCCGGGCCTGCGGCGGTCACGGCCACCACGGGGCCCGTCTTCAGCAGCCGCCAGGTCCTGGCGGTGACGTCGAGCACCCAGACGCCCGGCTCGCCGGCCTTCGCCGCGAGCGTCGTGCTGCCCGGGCGGTGCCAGAACTCCTTCGCCCGCTCCCGCTCCGCCGGCTTGCCCGGATACCGGATCCGCACGCCCTCGAAGGCGCCGTCCTTCTCGGAGACCAGCAGGGCCCCGTCGGCACAGCCGAACACCACACCCCGCCGCGTCACCGCAACCCCGGCCGGATCATCGCAACCCCCGACCGTGACCCCCGTCCCGCCGGTCGTGCCGGGTTCGGTGGCGGCGCCCGGCCCGCCGGTCCCGGCAGTGGTGCCCGGTTCGGTGGGGTGCGGGCGGGCCTGGATGACGCCGGCGTCGGCCACCAGGAGGTGTTGCCGGTAGGGCACCACCGCGGCGGCCTCGATCGTGCCCGTCGCGGCGATCTCGCCCCGCTCCAGGCGGGCGCGGTCGAGCAGCGTGACCGTGCCGTCGCCGGAGCGTACGGCGGTGACGGCCGCGTCGCCCGTCACGTCGTACGGAGGCGGCCCCGTGATCACGCCGAGGTCCCGGGCCGCCGCCCGGTAGTAGTGGGAGTGGTCACCGTGGTCCACGGTCCAGACGCCGCTGTCGACGACCCGCAGCCCACCTGAACCCGTACGGAGAAAGGCGAAGCGGCCGTCACCGGTGACGGCCCGGACGCCGCCCTCGCCGGCCACCGCGGCGACCTTCCCGGTCAGCAGGTCGAGCACGTGCACCCGGCCCGTCGCGCCGTCGGCGAGGACGAGGCGGGACTGCGGCTCGGACATCTCCTCGGCACCCGCCACGTACCCGTGCGGGACCTCCGCCCGCCCGGCCGTGGCCGCGCCCCCGCTCGGCTGAGCGCAGCCCGCCGGCAGAGCAAGCGCGCTGCAGAGGATCGCCGCCAGCGCCCTGGGCGTTCTCGCGTTCACTTCTCGATGTCCTTTCCAGCGGTGGTGGGGAGCCTGCGCCTGAGCAGGTCGGCCAGGGCGGACAGGAAGAACAGGGCCACGGCGACGGCCGCGATCGTGGCGCCCGCCGCGGTGCCCGCGTGCCACGACACGACCAGCCCGGCCACGGTCGAGGCGATCCCGAGCAACGCGGCCCCGAGCATGATCATCGGGACGTGGCGGGCCCACAGCGCGGCGGCGGCCGGCGGCCCGATCAGCAGGCCGAACACCAGGAGCGTCCCCACGATGTGGAACGAGGCCACGATGGCCACCGTGACCACGCCGAGCAGCAGGACGTGCGCCAGCCGGGGCCGCAACCCCAGTGTGTGCGCCTTGCGGGCGTCGAAGGCGAGCGCGACGAACAGGCGATGACCGAGGACGGCCGTCGCGGCGGTGACCGCGAGCGCGAGCCCCAGCCCGGCCAGGTCCTGCCCCCTGACCGCCAGGACGTCGCCGAAGAGGAAGGCGGTCAGGTCGACGGCGAAGGATTGGGAGTGGGAGACGACGATCACGCCCAGTGACAGCATCCCGGCGAACAGCAGGCCGATGCTGGTGTCCTGCGACAGCCGGGGCGACCGGCTGAGCACACTCACGCCCAGCGCCATGCCGCCCGCGCTCAGCAGGCCGCCGATCAGGACGTTCACGCCGGCGAGGGAGGCGAGCGCGACGCCCAGCAGCATCCCGTGCGACATCGCGTCGCCCAGGAAGGCCATGCCGCGCAGCACCACCCACGTCCCGGCGAGCGCGCAGAGCAGGGACACGAGGATCCCGGCCCACAGGGCTTGCCGCACGAAGGACACCTGAAAGGGATCAAGCAACCAATCCATGACGAAGCACTCTACAATGAAAACCGTTGTCACTTTCAAGTGGAGGTTTCATGAGGAGGCCCGATGGGTGTCGCTGAGGCGGTCGTCATCCGTGACGTCATGGCGGGATACGGCCGCAGAACGGTCCTGCACGGCCTCTCGGCCCGCTTGCCGCGCGCCGGCGTCACCGCCGTCGTGGGTCCGAACGGCTCGGGCAAGTCCACGCTGCTCGGGGTGCTCGCGGGGACCGTACGGCCGTCGCGCGGCGGGATCGAGGGCGGGGGCGCCGGCCGTCCCGGTTACGTGGTCCAGCGCGACGCCGTCTCCGACGCGCTGCCGATCACCGTGCGGGGCACGGTCGCCATGGGCCGCTGGGCGCTGCGCGGGCCGTGGCGGCGGCTGACGGCGCACGACTGGGCGGTCGTCGACGCGTGCCTGGCCATGGTCGGCATGTCCGAGCAGGCCGAACGCCAGCTGAGCGCGCTGTCGGGCGGCCAGCGCCAGCGCGTCCTCCTGGCCCAGGGCCTGGCGCAGGAGCCGGACCTGCTCCTGCTGGACGAGCCGGCGAACGGGCTGGACCTGGACGCCCGGCGGCACATCTCCGAGGCCATCGACCGGGAGAAGGAGCGCGGTGTGACGGTGGTCCACGTCACCCACGACCTGGCCATGGCGATGCGCGCCGAGCACTGCCTCCTGCTCGACCGGGGGCGGCTCCTCGCGGAGGGCCCGCCCGGCGACGTGCTGAGCTCCGAGACGCTGAATCGGGCGTTTCACGATCCGCTCGGCCTGGCCCGCTGAGGCCGGGGCCCGTCGCCACGCTCACCGGTGCTCAGGAGCCTGCCCGGCGAGCGTGGCGGGGAGGCTGTTCACTTACACGGCTTGTACGGCTTGTCGTACAGCGAATAGTCGGCCGGCTTCTTGAGCGAGTTGAACTTCAGCGTGCCCGACTTCCCGCAGAAGCTCGCCGGCGAGGTCTCGTACTCGACGTGGAAGACGGGCTTGCCCGCCTTGACGAAGGCCGACAGCTCGCCGCACTCGTCGTACTGGAAGCACTCCTCGTTGACCGCGTAGTCGAAGTGGGACACCAGTTCGCCGACCTGGCTGAGGTCGTTCTTCAGCGCCGCCGAGAGGCCCTTGCGGTGCGCGAGGTCGGCCAGCGCGCGGTTGTAGATGAGCTGGGTGGCGGGGGTGACGCTCCAGCCGGTGACCGACTTGCCCTCCTCGTGGGCGTTGACGACATCGAACTCGACCCCGTCGAACCCGGCCTGCACGCACTTGTCGACGCGGGCCTCCATGAGCTTGAGCAGAAAGTCGCGCTGCCCCTTGTCGTTGTTGATGTTCGCCCAGCGCTCGTTGGGGAACTCAGGGCTGAACGGCTTGCCCAGCAGGGCGTTGCCGTGGCTCTTGTGCCAGGTCACGGCCTGCTGGTAGTCGGGCCTGAACTCCTCGATCGAGCCCGCGTCCACGTAGCAGATCGCCTTGGCGCCCTTGGCGTGGATGGCCTTGACGGCCGCCGTGTTCAGCGTCTTGTTGTCGCCGGACACCTCCTCGGCGGCGTACAGGTCGATGTCGAAGACGCTCGGCCGCACGCACGCGCCGCCGCTCTGCGGGACCTCGCAGATGTCGACGTTGACGCCGCCGGTCGCGGCGAAGGACTTGCTGCCCTGGAGCTGGTACTGCCACCGGCTCTGCACGGGTGGCCGCCACAGGGCGGCGGCCCCGGCGTTCGACGCCTGGGACGGGAGCGCGAGCCCGGCGACGGCGACCGGTAACGCGGCCGTGACCACGGCGAACCGGGCCAGGAGCGTGCGGAGGTGGATCAACAAACTCACCCTCTATTCCGTAATGCGGAATGTAATTCCACTACGTGCGAGACGAGCTGCAGTATAGGCCGACGACCGATCTTGATGCCGGGTCTCCTCCCAAAAAGGGAACGACTACGGGCCGCCGGTCAGGTCCCGCTTGCGGCGCAGCAGGGCGGCTCTGCGGGCGTGGGCCCGTACGGCCAGGACCAGCGCCGCCGCGACGAACAGGCCGCCGACCGCCACCGCCACCGCCACCCCCGCCCCGGTGCCGCGCTGGACGCCGACGGCGGCCACGACCCCCGTGGTGGTGACGGAGGCGACCAGGGCGATCCAGGCGGCGATCACCCGATCGGTGGCGAACAGCGGCACCCTGCGCGTCAGCAGCCACCCCCCATAGCAGGCCCAGGCCAGGCAGAACACGGCGCACAGCCCGAACATCAGCTGCGTGCGCCCGGGCAGCGGACCCGGCTCGCTCGACCACAGCGCGCCCGCGAACACCAGCCCGGCCAGCCCGGCCAGCAGCGCCGCCAGGGCGCGGACGCGCCGTCCGCGAGACAGGGACGGCTCAAGTCGCTCGATCAGCTCCTCCGCCGACAGGCGCGGCTCTTCTGTCATGATCGGTGTCCCTTCTCCAGGAGGTGTTCGCGCAGCAGGCGGCGGGCCCGGTTGAGCCGGGACTTGACCGTGCCGGCCGGGATCTGGCAGATCTGCGCGCACTCCTCCACGGGCAGGTCTTCCAGGTAGTACAGGACGAGGATCTCCCGCTCCGGCACCGGCAGCGCCGACAGCGCGCTCACCAGGCCGGCGCGATCCACCATCGCCTCGATCGGGTCCTCGGCGACCGGGTCGTCCGCCGTCAGGTCCTCCCGCCGGGAGGCGTACTCGCCGCGCAGCCGGTCGGTCACCGACCTGCGGGCGATCGTGAACAGCCAGGGCGCGAACCGGCCGGGCTCACGCAACCGGGGCAGGCCGCGCACCACGGCCAGCCAGATCTCCTGCGTCACGTCGTCGGCCCGCTCGGCGTCCAGCATGCGCCGTACGTACGTCCACACCGGCACCCGCCAGCGGGCCACCAGCTCGGCCAGTGCCGCGCGTTCGCCCAACTGGGCCCGCACCACCAGCAGCTCATCGGTCATCTCAGCCTCCCGTCACCCAGCACAGTCGGGCGGGCGGCCGATCAGGTTCACGAAAGGGGTGGCAGGGAGCAAAGCGGGGCATAAGTAGGTTAGGCTTGCCTAAGTGTCCGAAGTGACGTGCTCAGCTCGTCGTACCGTGTGAAATCGCAAGGAACATCCATGCCGCTCAGGTTCCCCCGTGTGCGCCGCCCCGCGCTCGCCCTCTCCGCAGCCGCCGCAGCGGTCCTGCTGACCCTCGCCGGCTGCGGCGGCGGCAGCGAGCCGAAGGCCGCCGAGCAGCCGCCGTCGACGGCGTCGGCCGGCAGCAGCGCCGCCGCCGGGGCGTTCCCGGTGACGATCGACAGCGCACTCGGCAAGGCGACGATCCCCAAGCAGCCGGAGCGGGTCGTCACCCTCGGCCAGGGCTCGACGGAGACCGCGATCGCGCTCGGCCACACGCCCGTCGGCATCGAGAGCTACGAGTGGGGCAGCGACAAGACCGGCTACCTGCCGTGGATCCACGAGGCCGTCACCAAGGCGGGCGGCACGCTGCCCAAGCAGTTCGCCGGCGGCGAGAACATCGACTTCGACACCATCGTCGAGCTCGCCCCGGACGTGATCCTGGCCCCGTGGTCGGGCATCACGCAGGAGCAATACGACCTCCTCAAGGACATCGCGCCCACCGTCGCCTACCCGGACCTGCCGTGGAGCACGAACTGGGACCAGCAGATCCAGATCATCGCCAAGGCGCTGGGCAAGCCCGACGAGGCCGCGACGCTGATCTCGACCGTCAAGAAGCAGCTCGCCGACGCGGCCGCCACCCGGCCACAGTACAAGGACGTCACCTTCTCCTACATCTACACCACCGGCCCCGGCACGCTCGGCGTGTTCAAGCCGGAGGAGCAGCGGGTGGAGATGGTGACCTCGCTCGGGCTCACCGTGGACCCGGTCGTGAACGGCTTCGAGGAGACCAAGGGCACCGACTCCGCCCTCATCGGCCTGGAGAACGCCCAGAAGCTCGCCAAGAGCGACCTGATCTTCACCTTCTACACCGACGCCAAGACCCGTAAGGAGATCGAGGCGCAGAAGCTGTACGGCGCGATCCCGGCGGTCAAGCGCGGCTCCGTCGTGGCCAGCAATGAGAACCCGTTCGTCACCGCGTCCTCGATCATCAACCCGCTCACCGTGCCCTGGGTCATCGACCGCTACCTGCCGCTGATCGACAAGGCCGTCGCCACCATCGATCGCTGAGGCGACGCGATACCCCCATGACGACGACCACCAGCCGCACCACGCCGGGCGGTGCGGGCGCCACTCGCGCCCGCACCGCCCGGCTGCTGTGCTCGCTGCTCATCGGGCTCGCCCTGCTCGCGCTCGCCGTGCTGGCGAGCGTCGCGTTCGGCAGCCACCCCACCTCCTTCGGCGACGTCTTCGACGTGCTGAACGGCACCGCGGACGCCAACACCGCCACGGTCGTCGAGAGCCGCTACCCGCGCACCGCGCTCGGCCTGCTCGCCGGCCTCTGCCTCGCCGTGGCGGGCACCCTCATGCAGGGCATCACCCGCAACCCGCTCGCCGACCCCGGGATGCTCGGCATCACCGCGGGCGCGTCCGCCGGCATCGTCACCGCCACCGCCTTCTTCGGGGTGAGCGGCCAGTGGGGCACGGTGTGGTGGGCGCTGCCCGGCGCCCTGCTCGCCGGGGTGCTGGTGCACGTCATCGGCTCGGCCGGGTCCGGCGCCGGGCTGGTGCGGCTGGTCCTGGCCGGCGCGGTCGTGACCTCGGTGCTGACCGCGTACGTGCAGGCCGTGACCCTGGGCCTGCCGAAGGTCTTCGACAGCTACCGCTACTGGGTGGTCGGCGCGCTGGGCGGCCGCGACTTCGAGGTCTTCCTCTCGGTGCTCCCGCTCGCCGCCGCCGGGCTGCTGCTGGCGGTGCTGCTCTCCTCCGCGCTGAACGCCCTCGCGCTCGGCGACGAGTCCGCCGCCGCGCTCGGCACGAACCCGGCCGCCCTGCGCGCCGGCGGGCTCGTCGCGGCGACGCTGCTGAGCGCGGCGGCGACCGCGGCGGTCGGCCCGATCGCCTTCGTCGGCCTGGCCGTGCCGCACATCGTCAGGGCGCTCGCGGGCATCGACTTCCGCGCCCAGATCGCCTTCTCGGCGATCGTCGGGCCCGCCCTGCTCCTGTTCGCGGACGTCGCCGGCCGTCTGGTGCTGCGCCCGCAGGAGCTGATGGTGGGCGTCGTGACCGCGTTCCTCGGCGCGCCGGCGCTGCTGCTGGCCGTACGCAGGATGAAGGGCGGCGCATGACCGGGATCCGCACCAGACCCGCGCGGGGGCTGCTCAGGATCGGCCGCGTGGTGGCGCTCCCCGCGGGGCGCGCCTCGGTCGTCGCGGCGGCCGTCGTGCTGGCGCTCATCGCCGTGGCCGCCGTCGCCACGCTCTCGCTCGGCCGGCTCGGCGTCCCGCTCGCCGACCTCGCGGGCGCGCTCACCCAGGGGGCCGAGGGGAAGACGGCGTTCGTGCTGGAGCGGCTGCGCGGGCCGCGCCTGGTCGCCGGCGCGGGGACCGGGGCGGCGCTCGGGCTGTCCGGCGCGCTGTTCCAGACCGTCACCCGCAACCCGCTCGGCAGCCCCGACGTGATCGGGCTCGCCGCCGGAGCCGGGGCGGGCGCCGCGCTGGCCGCGCTGTTCCTGCCCGGCGTGCTGCCGGTGCCGATCGGCGCCCTCGCGGGCGCCGTGCTCGCCATGGCCCTGGTGTACGTCTCCACCGGGACCGGGTTCCGCAACCCCGGACGCCTCATCGTCGCGGGCATCGGCGTCTCGGCGATCGCGGTGGCCTGCACCCAATACGTGGTGTACGCGGTCGAGCGGGACAAGGCGACCGTGCTGACCGCGTACCTCAACGGCAGCCTGGCGGCTCGCTCCTGGGACCATGCCACCACGATCTGGCTGGTGCTGCTGGCCGTGGCCCCCTTCGTGGCGCTCATCGCCGGGCGGCTGGACGTCTCCGAGATGGGCGACGAGCTGGCCGCCGCGCTCGGGGCCGAGCCGAGGCGCACCAGGACCGTCGCCGTGGTGCTGTCGGTCGTCCTGTCCGCGGGCGCGGTCGCGGTGGCGGGGCCGATCGCGTTCATCGCACTCACCGCCCCGCAGATCGCCCGGCGGATCACCCGCGGGCCCGGCCCGCACCTGGTGCTGTCCGCGCTCGTCGGCGCGCTGCTGCTGGTGCTCGCCGACCTCGCCGCGCAGCAGCTGCCCGTCCCCGGCAACCTGCCCGTCGGCGTCTACACCATGGCCGTCGGCGGCCTCTACCTCGGATACCTGCTGACCCGCGAATGGAGAAAAGGGAGCCTATGAGCACCGATACGGTCCCGCAGGGGCTCGGCGCCCGAGGCCTGACGGTCTCCTACGGGGGCGCCCCCGTCGTCCGCGAGGTCAGCCTCGATCTCCCGGACGGCGGCCTCACCGTGATCATCGGCCCCAACGGCTGCGGCAAGTCGACGCTGATCAAGGCGCTGGCCCGGGTGCTCAAGCCCGACAGCGGGCAGGTGCTGCTGCACGGCCGCGACATCTGGTCCTACCGCGGCAGGCAGGCCGCCAGGCACGTCGCCCTCCTGCCCCAGAACCCCATCGCGCCCGACGGGATCACCGTCCACGGCCTCGTCCGTCGCGGCCGCTACCCGCACCACACGCTGCTGCGCCAATGGTCGCCGGAGGACGACGGCGCGATCGACGCCGCCCTGGAGCGCACCGGCCTGGCGGAGCTCGCGCACACCCAGGCCGGCGAACTGTCCGGCGGGCAGCGGCAGCGCGCCTGGATCGCCATGGTGCTCGCCCAGCAGACCGGCCTGCTGCTGCTCGACGAGCCGACGACCTTCCTCGACATCGCCCATCAGTACGACCTGCTGGAGCTGTGCAAGGAGCTGCACCACGAGGGCCGGACGATCGTCGCCGTGCTGCACGACCTCAACCAGGCCGCCCGCTTCGCCTCCCACCTCGTGGTGATGGACCAGGGGCGGGTGGTCAAGGAAGGGCCGCCGCCGGAGGTGCTGACGGCCGAGCTCGTCCATGACGTGTTCGGGCTGCCGTGCGACATCGTGCCGGACCCGCGTACGGCCACCCCGATGGTGGTCCCGCACGCCAGGACCGCGCCGGGCTCGTAGCGGCCGTCAGCCCAGGAACGTGGTGATCGCCGTCACCAGCCGGTCGGCGTCGTCGAGCCACGGGAAGTGGCCCGCTCCCGGCAGGACGGCGAACTCGGCCGCCGGGAACAGCCCGGCGAGCTCGGCCACGGCGCCCGGGATCGAGTTGAGGTCCACCTCGCCGGCGAGCACCAGCGTCGGCGCGCCGAACGTGGCGAGCGCCGCGCGGGTGGCCTCCGGGTCGTACGCGCCCTCCGAGCCGTAGACGGCCGCGGCCTCCTCGTTCCTGCTGCCGTCCTGGGCCGCCACGTGGGCCCGCGCCGCCGCGTCCCACCGGCCGTAGAAGAACGGCTGGATGGCGTCCCGGTCGGTGTCCCGGCCGGCCACGATGCTCTCCAGGGCGTCGAAGGCCGGCCCGAACCAGGGCTCGTCCGCGCGCAGCCGGGCGATCTCCATCCTGGCCGGCCCCGCGGGGAAGATGCCGGCGGCGAACGTGCTGGGGGTGACCAGCACGAGGCTGCGGACGCGGCCTGGGTGGCGGGCGGCGTACAGGAGCGCGAGGTTCGCGCCCGCGCAGTGGGCGAGCAGGTCCATGCGGTCGAGGCCGAGCTGCGCGCGCAGGGCTTCGAGATCGCCGACGAGGCGGTCACAGCGGTAGGAGGCGGCGTCCGCCGGCGTCGCGGACCCGCCGGTGCCCCGGGGGTCCATCATGATCAGCCGCCGATGCGCCGACAGGCCGCCGAGGTCGCCGAGGTAGCCGGAGTGCTGCATCGGCCCGCCGGGCAGGCAGACCAGGGGACTGCCGCCGCCGGACTCGTGGTAGGCGAGGACGGTGCCGTCGGGAGCGGAGAAGGTGGGCATGGCGACGACCCTGCCAGCGGCCTCCCGGCCGGGCAATCGGTTATCCCGCCGGGGCGGGGTCAGAGCGCGAACTCGGCGCCGAGGTCGTCGAGCTCGGCCCGGTCGCAGACGTGGTCGATGAAGACATAGCGATGGGCCAGCTCCAGCGTGTCCCCGGCGGGCAGCGCGATCTCCTCGTCGAAGGCGGGGGAGGGGCTGATCACGGCGAACGGCTCCCTGCGTACGAACCATTTGATCGGCACGGACGCGCTGGAGCGACCGGCGACGGCCAGCACGGTGCCGCCGCCGTCGATCTCGTCATGCTGGCCGGTCAGGGCCAGCCACGGGGCCTGTTCCCCCATCATCTCCGCCCCGCCCCGGCCGCCGGCGGCGATGATCGTGCCCTGGGTGAAGGACCGGGGGCCGCGCCAGAAGTAGCCCGCGTAGCCGGCCGCCGGCCGTCCGTGGGTGGTGGGGCTGCCGAAGTCGAGGGTGGCGCCGCGCACGTTGAGCAGGCGGGTGGTGAAGTCCAGCGCCCAGATGCCGCGCCCGGCGTCCGCGCCGTGGAAGACCTGGCGGCGCCGCTCGGTGATCCAGTGCTCGCCCGCCGCGGTGACCCAGTGCAGGCTCTCGTCGATCGCGACCTCGTCGCCGCCGCCCGTGACACCGGTGAACTCGACGTGGTTCTGGTGCCCGAGGTTGTCGCGCCAGTGGTAGTCCTTCTCCACGGAGAACGTGGGGCCGCCCCAGAAGTTCTGCCCCGACAGGTGGGCCCAGGTCATCTGCAGGCCCTTGTGCCAGCGGTGGTCCCACGGGCGGTAGACCGACAACGGCGCGCCGGTGAGGCTGCGGAGGGGATGCAGGTACGGCTTCGGTGCCTCGCTGTCGGGCGCGTCCGGCCGGTAGACGTAGTGCGCGATCGGCACGTCGCCCGCCGTGATGATCAGCGAGGTGCCCTCGTCCTGGACGGCGAGCTCGGTGTCAGACATGATCGGCCTTCCTGTTCCGCAGGGAGCTGATGGCGGCGGGCAGGTCGCCGCCGTTGAGCGAGTGGTAGAAGGGGTTCGACGGATCCAGCTCGGCGCGGGTGACGGGACGTCCCGTGATGGCGGACTGATACATGGCGGTGATCAGCTCCATGACGCGCCGGCCGTCGGCCCCGCCGGCGGCGGGCCGCTCGCCGGCCGCCATGCCGGCCAGCAGCGCGCGGAGCTGGGCGCGGTGTGAGCTGGGGGTGTTCTCCGCCGGAGCCCAGCCGTCCACCCGCGCCTGGTCGGCCACGTGCGGCGCGGACGTCCACCGCCAGTGGGAGTTGTCGTAGCCGTAGAGGTGCTCGACCTCGACGGTGGCGTCGGCGAAGTCGAAGCGCAGATAGCTGGTCTCCCTGGCGGACAGGAGGCTGTTCACGATCGAGCCGACGGCGCCGGACTCGAAGCGGACGATCGCGAGCGACACGTCCTCCGTCTCGATCCGGCGGCCGAGCGTCGCGGCCACGGCGTGCACCTCCTGCCAGTCGCCCAGCAGGTCGAGCAGGAGATCCATCTGGTGGATGCCGTGGCCCATGGTCGGGCCGCCGCCCTCGGTCTCCCACTTGCCGCGCCACGGCACCGCGAAGTAGTCGTGGCCGCGGTACCACAGCGTGTTGCACACGGCGACGTGCGGCGCGCCCAGCTCGCCGTCACGGATCTGCTCGCGCAGCCGCTGCGCCGCGCTGCCGAAGCGGTGCTGGAAGACATAGCTCGCGTACGGGCCGCCGTCCCGCTCATGGGCGAGGATCTCGTCGTACTCGGCCAGTGACAGCGTCGGCGGTTTCTCGCACCAGACCCACGCGCCGGCGTCCAGGGCGGCGATCACGGCCGCGCGGTGCGCGACAGGCGGGGTCGCGACGACGACGAGGTCGGGGCGCTCCCGGTCGAGCAGCGTCGCGAGATCGGTGTAGCGGCCCGGGACGCCGTGGGCGTCGGCGAGCTCGTTCGCGCGGGCGGGATCGACGTCGCACACGGCGACGACCTGTACGGCGTCGCCCGCCGCGACCAGGGCGGGAAGGTGGCTGACAGTGGCGATGCCCCCGGCGCCGACGAGCGCGACGCGGGCCGGGGACGACGACTCAGGCACGAGTACTCCCTTGGGGGTCCAAAAAGTGATCGATCACTTTTCGTCGTCAAACCTAAGTTCGATCGTTCCGGCTGTCAACATCCCGCTCGTGCGTCCCGGCTCGTGGCCGTCGCCGACGACGGCGGCCTGACCGTCCGGATCAGCGACGTGGCCGGAACGCTGTCCCCCGGGCACCTGGCCGTGGCCCGGATCAAACCGGCGGGGACGCGCGGGCTCGGGCTGTGGCTGGTCCGCCGGCCGTGCGACGAGGCCGAGCTCGATCACCCCGGCGGCGGCGCCCGCCTCGGCCTGCGAATGCGCAGCGCCGTGGCGCGCAGGCAGGCCGTCCGACCAGGGGATCGGCGGTGAATGGGATAGAATCGTTCGGGTGGTTAACGCTGAGCCCTTGACGCGCGCGCAGGCGCTGGCCGCAGACATCGAGTCGATGATCGCCGACCAGGGGCTCGGCCCCGGCGACCTGATCGGCACGATGGACGACTTCCGTGACCGCTCAGGTTACGGCCGCGCGACCATCAGCGAGGCGGCGCGCCTGCTCAACGACCGCGGCGCCGTCGAGATCCGTCCCGGTCGCGGCGGCGGCCTGTTCGTGGCCCGGTCCAACCCCATCGTGCGGCTGCGTCACACCCTGCTGACCGTACGCAAGATGCCCACCACGGTGGCCGACGCGATCGCCGTGCGCGAAGCGCTGGAGCCGCTGATCGCCGCCGACGCGGCCCGGCACCGTACCAAGAAGGACATCTCCGACCTGCGCAAGCTGCTCACGGGCCTCAAGCGCGCGACGGGCGGCACCGACCGGTTCATGCGCGCCAACTGGGCGCTGCACGAGCGCATCGCCGAGATCAGCCCCAACCACCTGGCCAAGGCCGTCTATCTCAGCATGACGCGATGCATCGGCGACCTGGCCGCGCACGCGGGTCCTGACGACGCCGCGCGCACCGGCGACTATCTGCGCCTGCGGCTGGACGTGCACATCGAGTTGGTGGAGGCCATCGTCGCGGGCGACGTCGCGCGGACCGCCGCGGCTGTCGAGCGTCACCACGCCCCCTCATGAAGATGCCTGGCCGGATGCGACGTGGGGACCCGCCGCACCCGGCCAGGACGCTTTAAGGGATCAGTGGACGTAGACGCTCCGTCCGAACTCGGAGATCTTCTGCTCACCCGGATAGACGAAACCGGGGTTCGCCCCTGTGCAGTCGGGCGAGTCGAAGATCAGGGCGATCTCGTCGGTGTGGTTCGCGACCGCCAGCGGCCAGTTGTAGCTGAAGTAGCACCCGCTGGGGTTGACGTGGGACTGGCCGTTGACGTACAGCACGCCGTTGGCGGCGTAGGCGGCGGAGGGCACGGACAGGGTGAGCAGCGCGGCTGCGGTGGCGACGGCGAGCGTCGCGGGAATCCGTGGCATGAGTGACCCTTTCGTAGCAGGTGCCGGACCCCGTCCCCGCCGCCATCGCGGAGCGATGACCGGCGGTGACGGTCGCCTTGGGGTCTGCCCGACGCCGGATGTCGCGATGTGTGACTGATCGATAACTCTATGTGGTCACTCTGTATGGCTACTGCCGCCACGGAGAGGCTTGACGGAACGGGAAAGGGGCCCTACCAGATCTCAGCGCGGGACGATCGGCAGCGTGAGGTAGGAGTCGGGGTAGACCTTCTGGTGCTGGACGACCAGGTCGGCCTCGGTGGCGCCGGCGGCCGGGCCACCGGTGCCGGGGTTGCGGTCGAAGCGCGGGAAGTTGGAGCTGGACACCTCCACCCGGATGCGGTGGCCGGCCTTGAACACCTGGCTGGTCGCCACCAGATCGATGGCGTACGTCCCGGACGGCGCCGGCGTGCGGACGATGCCGTCGGTCACGCTCAGCGCCCGGCCGTCGGGATGGACGTTCACCAGCTTGGCGGTCCAGTCCGTGGCCGCCGCGGAGGTCTCGCCGTGCAGGGTCACCGAGACCGGGCCGGTCACCTCGACGTCGGCGGCCAGCACCTCGGAGGTGTAGCAGAGGACGTCGGGCCGGAGCTCCACGTCCCGCTGGTCCTGCGGGCCGACGTTGGTGGGGTCGGGGAGCAGCAGCCCGCCGCCGAGCGTGGGCACCGGGTCGCGCGGGTCGAAGGTGAAGGCGGCGGGCTCGGCGGACGCGGGCGGTTCGAGGGAGAGCAGGCCGTCGCCGTGCAGGTGGTAGCGGGTCTCGACGGCGCGGGCGAGCGGCCAGGACTCCTCCTCGCGCCACACGTCGTCGCCCATCACGAAGATCTGCACGGCCGGGCCGGCGTCCTGGCCCTGGAGGAAGGCGAGCTGCCGCTGTTCGAGCCGGATCGCCTGGGCCGAGGCGGCGAAGCCGAAGTCCAGCCGGCCGGTCCCGGAGGCGCCCGGCGCCAGGTGGGACCAGGGGCCGATGACGAGCGGGCCGCCCAGACGCCGATGGTTCTCCAGCGTCCCGGCCAGGAACAGGTCGAACCAGCCCGCCACGTGCATCACGGGCACCTCGATGCGATCGTGCCGCAGCGTCTCGGCGCGCTCCTGCCAGTAGCCGTCGCGGTCCGGATGCCCGGTCCAGTCCTGCCACCAGGGGATGCCGGGAATGTCGGATACCGGCAGGGTGCGCGCGGCCGTGGGCTGGTCGGTCAGCACGGGCAGCAGCGTGCCGAACCCCGCGCCCGCGTCCTCGCCCGCCTCCATGGCGTGCACGAGCCCGAGCATCGACTGCAGCGCGCCCCAGTTCAGCGCCGAGCCCAGGGCGAACGCCCCGCCGTGGTACTTCAGCCCGTCGTGGAAGTCGTGCGGCGTCATCTGCGCCACCACGGCCTTCAGCCCCGGCGGGCGGGTCGCCGCCGCCTGCAGGGCGCATCCGGCCAGGTACGACATGCCGCTCATGACGACCTCGCCGTTCGACCAGGGCTGGGCGGTGATCCAGGCGATCGTGTCGTGGCCGTCCTGTCCCTCGTCCAGCCACGGCCGGTACTCGCCGTCGCTGGTCCCGCGCCCCCTGCAGTGCTGCAGCACGACCGCGAAGCCGGCCTGCAGCGCGGGGAGCACCGGAGCCATGCGGAACGAGCCCTCCCCGTACGGCGTGCGCATGAGGAGCGCGGGGAACGGCCCGCCGGTCGCCGGCCGGTGCACGGAGCCGCGCAGGACGGTCCCGTCGCGCATCGGCATGGGGGCGTCGTGCTCGACGGTGACCGGGAGCGAGGGGCGATCGAGCTTCGGCACGTGCGGCTCCTTGGGGGATCAGGTCAGTGTGTAGGCGTCGTACCGGACGGCGGCGGCCGTGCGGGCCGCCGAGGCCACGGCCAGGGTGCGGTTGAGCCAGAGATACCGCTCGTCGCCGGTCTCGAAGCGGCAGAACAGCCGGAAGTAGTACTCCGACGGGTCCACCGCCTCGCCCTGCGCGAGGCGGGCCAGCACCTCGGGCGTGCCGTGCCGTACCCCGCTGGTGGAGATGTACAGGTGGGCGTCGTCGTGGGTGCGCAGCGTGTAGCGCGTGTCGACGCTGATGGTGCCGTCGGCGTGCACGATCTGCCAGTCCGCGCCGCCGGGCAGGACGGCGCCGGACAGGCGGGGACCGTCGAACGTGCCGCCGACGATGTTGATCACGCGGCGGCGGCCCCAGTGCGAGTCGCCCAGATCGAGGATCGGGTCGAGGTCGACGTGGAAGGTGGCGAGCGGTTCGAGGTTCACGGGGTGACGCTCCAGGAGGGACGCTCGGTGAGCGAGGCGGGGTCGAACCCGGCCGTGCGTTTGTAGGAGCCCGCGATCTCGGCCAGCTCCGCGTGCGGGATGACCTGCTCGACGTCGTCGAAGCCGCCGGGCGCGCGCTCGTGGGCGAGTTTCATGACGACCTCGGGCCCCATCTGCCGGTTCGACAGCAGCAGCGCCGTCGTGGCGGGCCGCCGCAGCCTCTCGTACGCGTCCAGGTCGTCCTGGGCGAGCGCGTACGCCAGCACCCGGGCGTCGATGATCGCCTGGGAGGCGCCGTTGGAGCCGATCGGGTACATGGCGTGGGCCGCGTCCCCGAGCAGCGTGACCCCGTCGAACGTCCAGCGCGGCAGCGGGTCCCGGTCCACCATCGGGTATTCGTAGGCCGCCTGCGCCCCCGAGATGAGGGCGGGGACGTCCAGCCAGCCGAAGCTCCAGTCCGCGAAGTGCCGGCCGATCTCGGGCAGGCCGGCGGGCCGGTTCCAGTTGCCCCGCTCCGGGGCCTCGCCGTCCAGAGGCCGCTCGGCGATCCAGTTGATCAGGGTGCGCGCGCCCGTCTCGATCGGGTACGCGACGAACTTCTGGATCCCGTCCCCGGCCATGATCATGGATCGGCCGGTCAGGAACGGCTCGCCGTACGTGGTGCCCCGCCACAGGACCAGGCCGTTGCACGGCGGCGGCCCCTCCCCGGGGTACAGGTGGGCCCGGACGGCGGAGTGGATCCCGTCCGCGCCGATGAGCAGGTCCTCCTCGCCCGGCCCGGTGATGCGGCTGCCGGTCCGTACGGCGTCCTGGCCCAGTCGTTCGAGCACCGCCTCCAGCAGCAGCAGTTGCAGGCGCCCGCGGTGGACCGAGTACTGCGGCCAGGCGTACCCGGCGCCGAGTCCCCTGGGCTCCGACCAGATCGGCGTGCCGTACCGGTTGAAGTAGGCCAGCTCGGCGGTGGCGACGCCGATCTTCGCGAGCCGGTCGGCCAGCCCCAGCTCGGTCAGCTCGCGCACGGCGTGGGGGAGGAGGTTGATGCCGACGCCCAGTGGCCGGATCTCGCGGGCGGCCTCGTGCACCGTCACGTCCGCGAACCCGGCGGCGTGCAGGCTGAGCGCGGCTGTCAGCCCGCCGATGCCGGCTCCGGCGATGACGATGCGCACGGCGCCTCCCGTCAGATTGTTATGGCCGTAACAATATTCACGACAGGGGCGGGAATGCGCAAGACTTGGCCGGTGAACAGCGCCGACGCGGACCTCGCGGGACCACCCTTGCCGGAGGACCTGCGGTATGCCGCGTACGCGCGCGAGCGCCTGGCCGCGATGCCGCCGCCGGCCGACGCCGAGGCGTTCGCGCTGGCCTATCACCTGCTGCAGCTCGCCTACCTGCTCGTCACCGACCTGGAGACGCACATCCACCGCCCGCGCGGCTGGACGTTGCCGGGGTTCCGGCTGATGTTCAAGCTCTGGCTGCTGGGGCCCACGCAGCCCGTCCGGCTCGCCGAGCTCTCCGCCATGTCCCGCTCGGCGGTCACCAACGCGGTCAATACCCTGGAGCGCACCGGCCTGGTGGAGCGCCGGCCGGTGCCGGAGGACGCCCGCGCGGTGGTGGTGGCGCTGACCGGGGACGGCGAGGCGGCCGTGCGTGAGGCGTTCGCCGAGCAGACCCGCAGGGAGCAGGAGTGGTTCTCGGCGCTGAGCGCGGGCGAGCGCGAGCACCTGACCGGCCTGGTCACCCGCATCCTCAGGGAACGTCCGGCCGGCGTCCCCTGAGGATGCGGTCTGAGGTCCCCGTCTGGGGGCGGGTCAGGCTTCGGCGGTGGTGCGGTCGAGCAGGCGTTCGTAGCGCTGCTTGGCCGCCTGCGGGGTGCCGAGCCCGAGGCCGAAGGCGATGCTCTGCCAGGTCATCCCGCGTCCTCTGGCCATCTGCAGCAGCCCGGCCTCCAGCTCGTCCATCTCCCCGCGGGCCTGCGGGACGAGGCTCAGCGCGGCGGTGATGTCGGCGTGGTCCACCTCGGGCTCGCCCTCGTCGAGCAGCGCGGCCCCGCTGAGCAGGTAGGACACGAGTCTGAGGGCTTCCTGCGGCCCGATCATGGAGGCGTGCGCCTGCCGCCGGCGTTGCGCGTCGGTGGCCGCGTGCCGCTCGGCGATGCGGAAGAGCGAGGCATGCACGCGCTGCGCCCGCGCCTGGGCCGGGTCCTCGGGGGTGAACGGGTGTGCGGACTGCTCGGGATTCGATGGCATTCGACCAGGGTGGGCTATTCACGAGCAGTTGTCAACATTTTGTGTTAAACAGTATGTTTAACAAGCGAAAGTCAGCGCCCAGGAGGTGACTTTTGCATCTGTGCCGTCCCGGCGCGCCGGGACAATCTTGGACCTCGTAAGCACCACCTCAGAAGGAGCACCACATGACCACGTCACGGATCGAGCGGACGTACGCGGCCACGCCGGAGCGGCTGTGGCAGCTCTGGACCACCGCCGAGGGCATCGAGTCCTGGTGGTCGCCGGACGGCTTCACCGTGGAGGTCGGGAAACTGGACCTCCAGCCCGGCGGCGAGCTGATCTACACCATGACCGCGACGGCTCCTGAGCAGGTCGCGTTCATGGAGGGCGCCGGCCTGCCGCTGAGCACCGAGTCGCGCAAGACGTTCGTGGACGTGGACGAGCCCGGCCGGCTCGCCTACACCTCGCTGGCCGACTTCATCCCCGGCGTGGACCCGTACGACTTCCTCACGGTGGTCGGGATCGAGCCGGTGGAGGCGGGCACCCGCGTCACGATGACCATGGACGCGATGCACGACGAGGAGTGGACCCAGCGCCTGCTGATGGGCCGTACCAACGAGATGGACAACCTCGGCAGGGTCGTCGGCGGGTGATCCGGCGGCTGCTCCCGGTCCATCCGGCGACGCCGCGAAAGCGTACGACCTTCTCCATCGCACCGGCCAGGCTCCCACTGGCCGGTGCCTCTACCCTGGGCATGGGCGAGCGGGTGCGCGCCGCCCGCCGGTGCGGCCGGTGGCCCGTCCCTGCTGCCGGTCGAGATCCCCGAGGAGGTCGCGTGATCCGCGTTCTGATCGCCGAAGACATGCACATGATCCGCTCCGCCCTCGTGGCGCTGCTGTCCCTGGAGGAGGACATGGAGGTCGTCGCCGAGATCGAACGCGGCGACGAGGTGCTGGCCACGGCGCTGCGCGTGCGGCCCGACGTCGCGGTGCTCGACATCGACATGCCGGGCCTGGACGGCTTGTCGGCCGCCGAGCAGCTGTCCGCGCGCCTGCCGTCCTGCCGCACCCTCGTGCTCACCGGCCTCAGCCAGCCGGGCAACCTGCTGCGCGCGCTGAAGGTGCACGCGAAGGGGTTCATCGTCAAGGACGCCCCCGCGCAGACCCTCACCGACGGGATCCGCCGCATCGCCCGCGGCGAACGCGTGATCGACCCGGAGCTGGTCGCCGCTGCGCTGGAGACCGGCAGCAGCCCGCTCACGGCGAGGGAGACCGAGGTCCTGCGTGCCGCCGAGACCGGCATCCGGGTCGCCCAGATCGCGACCCAGCTCTCGCTGTCACAGGCCACCGTGCGCAACTACCTGTCGAACGCGATCAGCAAGGTCGGGGGACGCAACCGCATCGACGCCATCCGCATCTCCCGCGACGCCGGCTGGCTCTGACCCGACGCCCGACGCCCGACGCCCGACGCCCGGCGCCCGGCGCCCGGTGGCTCGTGGCTCACGGCTCCAGGGCGAACACCACCCAGGACGCGCCCGGCGCCAGCCCGGCCAGCTCGCGGCCGCACTCCTGGAGCACCTGCGGGCCCGAGGTGATGTGCGCCGTGCCCGCGTGCACGTCCCTGAACAGCCGCTGGATCAGCCCGTCGCGCACCGCCGACGTCCCGCCCGAGGCGTAGACGAACCTGGCCACCTCCGCGATCGTCGAGGTCACATGGTTGAGCACGAGCCGCACCATCGTCTCCTGCCGCACGTCGAGCCACTGGCCGGAGTCCAGGGCGCGTTCCGCGTCCGCCCAGGTCTCGCGCACCAGAGCCCGCGCCGCCCGGAACTTCGCCTCGGCCCTGGCGAAGTCGGCGTGGAAGGCGTCGCTGCCGGCGATCTGGCCCGGCCGCCCGGCCCGCGCCGCCGCGTGCCGGCCCAGCTCGTCCAGCAGCCGCCGCCCGACGCCGAGCGCCCAGCCGGAGTGGCAGATCAGCGCCTGGTCGAGCACGCCGAGCCGGTAGAGCGCGCCGCCGCGCAGCGGCTCGTCCTGGGTGAAGACGTGCGTCTGCGACTCCGGCACGAACACGCCGTCGATGGCGTAGTCGATGCTGCCCGTCGCGCGCAGGCCCAGGACGTCCCAGTTGCCGAGCATCTTGACGTCCTCGATCGGGGTGATGCAGATCCGCATCTCGTCGGTGCCCTCGACGGCGCCCAGGCTGTGGGCGTACTGGGCGTGGGGCATGCCCGAGGCGAAGCTCCACTGCCCGCTGAGCCGGAAACCTCCCTCCTCGGGTACGGCGACGCCCGGCCTGGTGCCCTGGCCTGCGAAGACCGGCATCCGCGGGCCCTTGAAGATCCGCTCGACGGCCGCGTCACCCAGGTAGGCGCCGGCCGTGCCGTTCTCCAGCGTGGTGGCCATGAGCACCCAGCCGGTGGAGGCGTCGGCGTACGAGACCTCCTCGATGACGGCGATCAGCTCCTGGGGCGACAGCTCGGCACCGCCAAGCGATACGGGCACCCATTCGCCGAAAAGTCCGGACTCGTGCAGGGCGTCCACGACGGGGTCGGTGAGCCTGCCCTGCGCCTCGGCCGCGTCCGCCTCGCGCTCGATCAGCGGGCGCAGCTCGCGGGCTCGGTCCAGCAGGGTCGTGCCGGCGGTGTGCAGTCGCGGCGTGTCGCTCATTACGCGGTGCTCCTGTTCGCGATCGTCGGCGCTTTGCTCCGTCAGATCACGGATGTGCAGTGTTGTCCAGAGCCTCACCGCCCGGGGCGTCAACAGGAAAACGCGCCACCGTGGAGCCACGCGCACACGTCGTCAAGACAGCCGTAGCTCCGGCGAGCACGCCGATGCCGTCGTCAGTCGGCTCGTACCGCCGGCGCATGTCCCCAGTCCACCCAACTAGGAGGTTCTCCAGCGCCTGTTGGGTGGTATCGCTCAGCCGGAGCGCGTGGTCGTCAACGGGGCGAACCCCAAGTGATGAAGCGGTGCTGTCACCGCGCTCTTCGCTCAGGAGGTCGCGAGCAACAAGGCCATGGTTGTTCCGGTGACCACGGTCAGCACCACGGGCGCCACGGCGTGGGAGCGGTGGCGCCGGTGCGTGAAGTCGCGGGCGCGGAGGTGGAATCCCACGGCGCCGATCAACAGCAGCGTGAGACCGGCGGCGGCCATGATGGCGAGCGGCTTGAACCAGAGGCCGGCCGCGAGCCCGAGCGCGCCGGCGATCTCCAGGGCGCCGATCGATCGGGTCATCGTCGAGCCGACGCCGAGCCTGAGCAGGTTGGCCGTCACGGGATCCCGTAACAGGACCTTCTGAGCGCCGGCGAGCAGGAAGACGAGAGCGACCAGAGCGCTCAGTGTGCTGGCGGCAAACGACATGGTACGACCTTTCACGACAAAGAGAACGAACATTCCTTTTCTAAGAGCGGGATGGCGAAGTTGTCAAGCACGAATGTTCGTTCTACGTTGTGATCCCATGGCACGCATGCCCAAGGAGCACCTCGAAGCCCGCCGCCGCCAGATCTTGGACGCCGCCCGGCACTGCTTCATCCGCAACGGCTTCCATGCCACGTCCATGCAGGACGTGCTGGCCGAGGCCGGGTTGTCGGCGGGGGCCGTCTACCGCTACTTCAAGAGCAAGGACGACATCATCGCGGCGACCGCCGCCGAGGCTCTTGCCGAGGTCGCGTCGGCGTTCGAGGCGGACGACGACGCGCGGCCGCCGGATCTGGACAACATCGTCGACCTGGTGCTGGGGGTCGAGCGCCCGCCGCTGTCCGGATCGCAGGAGTCGGCCCAGCTGCTGGTCCAGGTCTGGTCGGAGGCGCTGCGATCGCCGTCGCTGAACACGAAACTGAAGGAGGTCATGACGGAGGCCCGCGGCGTGATCGGTGGCCTCGTGGCGCGGCATCAGCAGCGCGGGCTGCTTCCCGCCGACGTCCCGGCCGAGGATGTGGCCGATGTGCTGGTGGCCCTGGTCGACGGGTTCCTGGTGCGCCGCGCGGTATACGGCCACGCGGATTCGGCGGCCTTCAGGAACGGCATGCGGGCCCTGATGTCGGCGCCCGCGCAAGCCGCTCGATAGAGAACGAACATTCGCTCTTGACGAGGGCGGCAAGACCATGCTCTTCTAAAAAGAACGATCATTCGTTCTAAGAGGATGGGTTTGTGACCACGAAAGCGGACGTTCTCATCGTCGGCGCGGGGCCGACCGGCCTGGTGCTGGCCATCGACCTGGCACGGCGAGGAGTGATCCCACGGATCATTGACGCCGGGCGCGCGGACCACCGGGAGAGCCGGGCGGTGTCGATCGTGGCGAGATCGCTGGAGATGCTGGACGATCTCGGGCTGGCCCAAGCCGCCATCGAACGAGGCGTCCCGCTCCACACGCTGAACTTCTACCAGGGCACGACCGCCCTGGCCGAGATGGACGTGACGGCCGTGGACTCCCCGTTCCCGCTGGACCTGTGCATCCCGCAGTGGCAGACGGTCGCGCTGCTGCGCGAGCGCGCGCAGGAGCTCGGAGTCACCATCGAATGGGGCACCCGCCTGGTCGGGCAGCAGGCCGGCGAAAAGGGCGTCAGCGTGGATCTCAGCCACGAGGACGGACGTGGCGAACGGTGCGAAACCGGGTGGCTGATCGGCGCCGACGGCGCCCACAGCACCGTGCGCGAGACGGCGGGCATCACCCGGGAGAGAGCCGACCTGAAGCGAGGGTTCATCCTGGGCGACGTCGCCGTGGACTGGCCGCTCACGCGCGACCGCTTCCATGTCTACTTCGACAAATCCGGCCTCGTGGCCGTCTTCCCCATGATCGGGGGCTACTGGCGCATCCTGGCCAGCACGCCGGACGATCGACCGCCGGACGAGCCCGGGCTGGACGACTTCGCCGCCTACGTCGCCGAACGCACGCCCCTGGACTCTCGCGTACGCGATCTGCAGTGGAGCTCGTCGTTCGTGGCCCGCGAGAGCCTGGCCGGCCGGCTTCGCCAGGGCCGGATCCTCCTGGCCGGCGACGCCGCGCACAGCCACAGCCCGGTGGGCGGCCAGGGCATGAACACCGGCATGCAGGACGCCTACAACCTGGGCTGGAAACTCGCGCTCGTCGTCACCGGCCGCGCCGAGGAGTCCCTCCTGGACAGTTACCAGGCCGAACGCTGGCCCATCGTCAAGGCCGTGGTCGACGCCACCTCGACCACCACGAAGGTCGCCACCGGCACCACCCTGGTCGCCCGCAGAGCCAGGCGGCACGCGCTGCGCCTGCTCGGCAAGCTCAATCCCGTGCAACAGCGACTGTCGAACGCCTTCGGCGAGCACCTCGTCCATTACCGCGGCAGCCGCCTCGTCTTCGAACGCTGGCACGGGTCACCGGCCAGGGCGTGGAGTGACGTCGCGTGTACCGGACCGGAAGCCGGCGAGCTGGTACGCGACGTCTACGTCGAGAACCGTGAGGGGCCGGTGGCGCTCCGGCACCTCCTCCGGACGCCGGGCCACCACCTCGTCCTGTTCGCGGCGGACGTGACGGACTCCACCACCCTGGCCGCCTGGCAGGCCTCCGCACACGAGGCGATGGCCGGGCACGGCGAGGTCCATCTCATCACCCGCGGCCACCTGCCGCACGACCCCATCGACGGAGTCTTCGCCGACCTGCGCAGCGAGGCGCACAACCGCTACGGCGTGCGCCGCCCCAGCCTGTACCTGATCCGCCCGGACAAGTACGTCGGCTTCCGGGGCGACAGCGTCGACTTCACACCCGTGAGCGACTACTTCCGCGCCCTGGGCGTGACACCGCCTGCCAAGAAGAGGAACTGGACAACCTCGTAAGACGAGAACCGACCTGCCGGTCCGTTCTTCAGGCCAGTCCACTCTTCCGGCCAGGGCGTGAAGAACGCATGCGGCACCCGCGCCGACGTCAGCCGCTTGACCTGCGGATAGGCGGTCCCTTTCGCCCGTACTTGGTCTGCCCCCTAGCCGGCGAGGGACTGGGTGCCGAGTACGGTGATCAGGGCCAGGCGGTCGGCGTCCTCCGTGCCGGGCTCGGCCGTGTAGACCATGATGCGCAGGTCGCTGCCCGTCACGGTGAGCACGTCGCAGTCGAGCGTCACGGAGCCGGCCTGCGGATGGCCGATGGTCTTGCGCGCGGCCTCGTGGTGGCCGACGGCGCCGGAGTCCCACAGCTCGGCGAAGCGGCCGCTGCCCGCGCGCAGCTCCGCGACCAGGCGCCGGAGCCCCTGGTCGGCCGGATACCGCCCGGCGGCCGCACGCAGGCCGGCGACCAGCGCGGCCTCGAACTCGGGCTGCGACTGCGTCGTGTGCCTGACCCGGCCGCCGGCAGCCCCGCGGCTTGCGGCGGGACGCGGTCGCGCCAGCGCCGCACCGCCTGCCCGAACTCTGTCGTCGCCATGCCCCCAGTCTGCCCCGCCGGCCAGAGTTTTGCCTGGTACGGACAGTCCCAGGAAGCTCGTACGACTGGCTGACCGCACCACCCGCCCGGATCCTGGAGACATGACGACAACACTCATCACCGGAGCGAACAAAGGTCTCGGCTTCGAGACCGCCCGCCGGCTCGTCGCGGCCGGCCACACCGTCTACGTCGGCAGCCGGGACGCCGGCCGCGGCCGCCGCGCCGCCGAGGAGCTGGGCGCGCGCATGGTCCTCATCGACGTGACCGACGACGCCTCCGTCCTGGCCGCGGCGAAGAGCATCGAGGCCGACGGCGGGCTGGACGTGCTGGTCAGCAACGCCGGCATCGAGGGGCGGACGCCGGAAGGAGGGGTGATCGGCGCGGCGGACCTGACCGCCGGCACGATGCGGACACTGTTCGAGACGAACGTCTTCGGTGTCGTCCGCGTCACCCACGCGTTCCTGCCGCTGCTGCGGCGCTCGGCCGCCCCGGTCATCGTCAACGTGAGCAGCGGCCTGGGCTCGATGGCCCGGATCACGGCGGAGGGCACGCCGACGTACGCCTACCCGGGCGTCGCCTACCCGGCGTCCAAGGTCGCGGTCAACATGATCACCGTGCAGTACGCCAAGGCGTTCCCCGGCATCCGGATCAACGCCGTGGAGCCCGGTTACACGGCGACGGACCTGAACGCGAACACGGGCACGCAGACGGTCGAGGAGGGGGCGGAGATCATCGTCCGGATGGCGCAGATCGGCCCGGACGGGCCGACCGGCGGCTACTTCGACGCCGAGGGCGGTCTTCCCTGGTAGCGAGCCGTGCCCGGCAGGTCGCGGCGCGTCGGCCGGGGTGATTCAGTCCGGCCGGAATTCGGTGCAGACTGGCCCGATGGGGGTGCGGGCCCGGGTCGAGGGCGTCGTTCAGGGCGTGGGGTTCCGGCCGTTCGTGCACGGGCTGGCCACCCGGCTGGGGCTGGCGGGGCGGGTCGGCAACGACGCGCACGGCGTCTTCATCGAGCTGGAGGGCGGCCGGGGGGAGATCGAGGAGTTCCTGCTGCGGCTGGAACGCGACGCGCCCCCGCTGGCCGCTATCGACCGGGTGACCGTCACCACCGGCGCCCGCACGGCTCCGGCCGGCGCCGGGTTCGTGATCGTGCCGAGCGATCCGTCCGGCGGGTCCCGCACGATGGTGTCGCCCGATGTCGCGACCTGCGCCGACTGCCTGGCCGAGCTGGCCGATCCCGCCGACCGGCGCTACCGCTACCCGTTCGTCAACTGCGTCAACTGCGGGCCGAGGCTGACGATCGTGCGCGCGATGCCGTACGACAGGCCGTCCACCACGATGGCGGGGTTCGCGATGTGCGCCCGGTGCCGCGCCGAATACCACGATCCGGCCGATCGGCGCTTCCACGCCCAGCCCATCTGCTGCCCGGCCTGCGGCCCCCGCCTCCGGTTGACCGGCCAGAACGGCGATCCGCTGGCGGGTCAGGACGGTGACCCGCTGTCCGGCCAGCACGGCGACCGGCTGGCTGGCCAGGACGGTGACCCGCTCGCCGGAGCGGCCGGCGTGCTGCGGTCGGGCGGGGTGCTGGCGGTGAAGGGGATCGGCGGGTACCACCTCGCGGTCCTGGCCGCCGACGAGCGCGCGGTCGCCGGCCTGCGGCGGCGCAAGCGGCGCCCGGACCAGCCGTTCGCGCTCATGGTGGCCACCGTGGACGAGGCGCGACGCCTCTGCGAGGTGGACGACACGGCGGCCACGCTCCTGACCGGCCGCGCCCGCCCCATCGTCCTGCTCCCGCGCCGCGCGCAGACGACGGTGGCCGACGCGGTCGCCCCCGGGAGCCGCCACCTCGGGATCATGCTGCCGTACACCCCGCTGCACCACCTGCTCCTCGCCCAGACCGCCACCCCCATCGTCCTGACCAGCGGTAACGGCTCCGGCGAGCCCATCGTGCACGACGACCGCGACGCCCTCGACCGCCTCGGCGGCATCGCGGACGCCTTCCTGACCCACGACCGCCCCATCCACCTGCGCGCCGACGACTCGGTCGTCCGCCCCTTCAGGGGAAAGGGGATGGTCCTGAGGCGATCGCGCGGCCACGCCCCGCGCCCCTTCGCGCTGCCCTGGGCGGCGCCACGCCCCGTCCTCGGCTGCGGAGCCGCGCTGAAGAGCACGTTCTGCCTGGCCAAAGGGCGGCACGCGATCCTCTCCCCGCACATGGGCGACCTGGAGAGCTACGAGACCCTCCGGTCCTATACCGAAGGGATCGAGCATTTCGCCGCGCTCTTCGACATACGTCCAGAAGTGGTGGCGTACGACCTGCATCCCGAATACCTGTCCACCAAGCACGCCATGAGCCTGCCGGACGTCGAGCTGGTCGGCGTGCAGCACCATCACGCCCACATCGCCGCCTGCCTGGCCGGCCACGGTGAGCACGGCCGGGTGATCGGCGTCGCGTTCGACGGCCTCGGCTACGGCCCCGACGGGACCCTGTGGGGCGGTGAGTTCCTGCTGGCCGACCTGGCCTCGTACGAGCGGGCCGGCCACCTGGCGGTCGTGCCGATGCCCGGCGGCGCCGCCGCGATCAGGCAGCCGTGGCGCATGGCCGCCGCGTACCTGATGACCGATGGGGACGGCCTGGCCGTGGCCCGGCGCAACCGGCCGCGCTGGGACCAGGTGACCGCGCTGGCGCGGCGGGGCGGGCTCGGCGCGCCGCTGACGTCGAGTGCGGGCCGGCTGTTCGACGCCGTGGCGGCGCTGGCCGGCGTACGGGACACGATCACGTACGAAGGGCAGGCCGCGATCGAGCTGGAGCAGCTCGCCGACCCGGGCGAGCGCGGCCGCTACGCGTCGGCCGTCGGCCGCGTGGACGGCAGGCTCGTGGCGGCCGGCGCGGATCTGGTCCGGGCCGCCGCGGCGGACCTGGCCGCGGGCGCCGGCCCGGACGTCATCTCGGCTCGCTTCCACAACGGCGTGGCCGACCTCGTCGTGCGCTGCTGCCGGACGCTGCGCGAGGAGACCGGACTGACCACGGTCGCGCTCTCGGGCGGCGTCTTCCAGAACGTGCTGCTGCTCGGCCGCACCCTGGACGGGCTGAGCGAGGCCGGATTCCGGGTCCTCACCCACACCGGCGTCCCGGCCGGCGACGGCGGCATCAGCCTCGGCCAGGTCGCCGTCGCCGTCGCCAGAGACCGGCTCGGCCAATGCGGCGATCAGCTCCGGTCCCGCTCGTCCTGATGAGGCCACGGGGACGCGCCGACCACGGTCCCGTACAGGAGATGATCGGTCAGCAGCGCCAGCCGTTCCGCCGTGGTCGGGGAGCGGCGCGGCAGGCCGAGCGCAGGAGCGATGGTCGTCTCGAAGACGGCCCAGAACGCCAGCCCGTACGCCGGCCCCGCCCACGGACGGCGGCGCACCCCGGACGGCAGCAGCCCGAACAGCAACCCGCCGAACGTGCCGTACCCCCAGTGCACCAGCTCCACCATCGCGGGCCGGCGCCCGGCGGGCATCCGGCGGATCATCCGCGGCGCCGCGCGTTCGAGCACGGCCTCCGGCGGCACCTTCTTCACCAGGCCCATCGCCGTGGTGAACTGCCGCAGACCGGACATCGCCATGGCGCCGATCGCCCCGCGCGCGCAGGCCCGCGTGAGCGATCGCCGGGGGCGAGCGGGCGGGCGTTCCCGCAGGTCAGCGGATGGTCGGGTGTGGGAAGGGAGTGTCTGCGTCATGGTTTACCACCTTTGCCGGCACGGGTAGGTCGGCTACGTAGAGTCGCAGGTCGCCTACCAGAGGACACGGCGCCTAAACCTCTGCAGTGCCGATGAAGGCCGCGAAGGGGGCAGAGGCCATGGCATCCACCCGGACACCGACCGCCTTGGACGAGGTGCACATCCTGTGGACCTCGGAGGGCATGAGCTGCGACGGCGACACCGTCTCCGTCACCGCCGCCACGCTCCCGAGCCTCGAGGACGTCCTGCTCGGGCTCGTGCCGGGGCTGCCCAAGGTGCACCTGCACAACAAGGTGCTGGCCATGGAGGTGGGCGACGCCTTCATGGCTCCCTTCCACCGGGCGCACCAGGACGAGCTGGGGCCGTTCATCCTCGTGGTCGAAGGCTCCATCCCGAACGAGAAGATCAACGGTGACGGCTACTGGACGTCCATGGGCAACGACCCGGACACCGGCGAGCCCATCACCGTCAACGAGTGGATCGACCGGCTCGCGCCCAAGGCGTGGGCGGTCGTCGCGATCGGCACCTGCGCGGCCTACGGCGGCATCCACGCGATGGCCGGCAACCCGACCGGCTGCATGGGCCTGTCCGACTACCTGGGCCGCGACTTCCGCTCCGCGGGCGGCCTGCCCATCGTCAACATCCCGGGCTGCCCCGTCCAGCCGGACAACTTCACCGAGACGCTGACCTGGCTGCTCTACCAGGCCGCGGGTCTGGCCCCGACCATCCCGCTGGATGAGATGCTCCGTCCCACCTGGCTGTTCGGCAAGACCGTGCACGAGGGCTGCGACCGGGCCGGCTACTACGAGCAGGGCGACTTCGCCCACGACTACAACTCGCCCAAGTGCCTGGTGCGCGTCGGCTGCTGGGGTCCGGTCGTCAACTGCAACGTCACCAAGCGCGGCTGGATGGACGGCGTCGGCGGCTGTCCCAACGTCGGCGGCATCTGCATCGGCTGCACGATGCCCGGCTTCCCCGACAAGTTCATGCCGTTCATGGATGAACCCCCGGCGGATCGGCGTCGGCCGCGATGAGCACCGCGTACGGCTCGCTCGTCCGCAGGCTCCGCTCGATCACCAACAGATCGGCCAACGAGGAGCCGAAGTGGCGGCACAACCGCCGCAAACTGACCAGCGGGTACGACCCGCGCTGGGGAAACGGTTAAGAGGGAGCGCGGCGAAGTGACGACCCGGACGGCGGGGGCCCCTCAGCAGACGGGCGAGGCCCGCGAGCTGGTGGAGATGTCCTGGGACCCGATCACCAGGATCATCGGAAACCTGGGGATCTACACCAAGATCGATTTCAACAACCGCGAAGTCGCCGAGTGCAGGAGCACCTCGTCGCTGTTCCGCGGCTACAGCGTGTTCATGAAGGGCAAGGACCCGCGCGACGCGCACTTCATCACCAGCCGCATCTGCGGCATCTGCGGCGACAACCACGCGGTGTGCTCGATCTACGCCCAGAACATGGCCTACGGCATCAAGCCGCCGCCGCTGGCCGACTGGATCATCAACCTGGGCGAAGCGGCCGAGTACATGTTCGACCACACGCTCTTCCAGGACAACCTGGTCTTCGTCGACTACTGCGAGCAGATGGTCAAGGAGACCAACCCGAGCCTGCTGCGCCGCGCCGAGACCACGTTGGCGCCCAACTCGGGGATCCACGGCTACCGGACGATCGCCGACATCATGCGCGCCTGCAACCCGTTCAGCGGCGACCTCTACCGCGAGGCGCTGCAGGTGAGCCGGGTGACCCGGGAGATGTGCTGCCTGATGGAGGGCAGGCACGTGCATCCCTCCACGCTCTACCCGGGCGGCGTCGGCACCGTGGCGACGCCGCAGGTGTTCACCGACTACCTGGTCCGGCTGCTGCGCATCCTCGACTTCGTCAAGAAGGCCGTCCCCATGAACGACGACCTCTTCGACTTCTTCTACGAGGCGCTGCCCGGCTACGAGGAGGTCGGCCGCAGGCGGGTGATGCTCGGCTGCTGGGGCGCCTTCCAGAACCCCGGGGTCGTCGACTACGACTACCGCACCATGGGCGAGTGGGGCCGTCAGATGTTCGTCACGCCGGGCATCGTCCTGGACGGCGAACTGCTGACGACGAACCTGGTGGACATCAACCTCGGCATCAGGATCCTGCTGGGCAGCTCCTACTACGACGACTGGGAGTCCGAGACCACGTTCGTCAGCCACGACCCGCTCGGCAACCCGGTCGACCAGCGCCACCCGTGGAACCAGACGACGCTGCCCAAGCCGCAGAAGCGCGACCTGGAAGGCGGCAACTACAGCTGGGTGATGAGCCCGCGCTGGTACGACTCACGCACCGGCGACCACCTGGCGCTCGACACCGGCGGCGGCCCGCTGGCCCGGCTGTGGTCCACGGCGCTGGCCGGGCTCGTCGACACCGGCACCGTGCGCGCCACCGGCCACAGCGTGGAGATCAACCTGCCCAAGAGCGCGGGCTTCCCCGAGACGCGGCTGGAGTGGAAGGTTCCGCGCTGGGCGAACACCATCGAGCGCAACCGCGCCCGCGCCTACTTCGTGGCGTACGCGGCCGGGATGGCGGTGTACTTCCTGGAGCAGGCGATGGCCGAGGTCAGGGCCGGGCGCACGCAGGTGTTCACCGACTTCGAGGTGCCGGAGGACGCGATCGGGTGCGGCTTCCACGAGGCCGTGCGCGGGGTGCTGTCGCATCACATGGTGATCCGCGACGGCAAGATCGCCAACTACCATCCGTACCCGCCGACGCCCTGGAACGCCAGCCCGCGCGACGTGTACGGCACGCCGGGGCCGTACGAGGACGCGGTGCAGGGATTGCCGATCTTCGAGGAGAACGGCCCCGACTCGTTCAAGGGCATCGACATCATGCGCACCGTACGCAGCTTCGACCCGTGCCTGCCGTGCGGCGTGCACATGTACCTCGGCGGCGGCAAGGAGCTCAAGCAGGTGCACTCGCCGACGTTCGGCGCCGGTGCCGGCGGATGGGGGACGGGCGGATGAACGAGCGCATCGGACGCATCGAGGCCATGCTCGACGAGGCCGGGCCGGCCGCGATCGAGCTCGTCAAGGAGCTGCTCGACCTGTACGGCGAGGGGCTGGGACGGGTCATGCAGCTCGTGGGGGAGGAGCCGGCGGCCCGGCTGGCCGCCGACGAGCTGGTCTCGCCGCTGCTCCTGCTGCACGACCTGCATCCGCTGGACATCCGGGCGCGCGTCGAGGCGGCGCTCGCCGGAGGCTCCGCCGACGTGCTCGCGATCGACGGCGACCTCGTACGCCTGCGCATCCGGCCGACCGGCTGCCGCTCCTCGGCGGCCGCGGCGGCGCCGGAGCTGCGTGCGGCGGTCCGTGCGGCGGCCCCGGAGATCGAACGGGTGGAGATCGAGCTCGAACACCCCGATTCCCCCTTGATCCCGATCGAAAGCCTGACCGTCCGCCAGACGACCCAGGCCCAGACCCAGCCTGAAGCCCAGCCTGAAGCCCAGCCTGAAGCCCAGCCTGAAGCCCAGCCTGAGGCCCAGCCTGAGGCCCAGCCTGAGACCCAGCCTGAGACCCAGCCTGAGGCCCGGTCTGAGGCGCAGCCCGGCGGCCTGACGGTTCGCGCCGGGACGCGGGCGCCATGAGCGGCCTGTTGCGCCGGCTCGCCGCGCAGGCGCGGGAGCACCCGCCCCAGGCGCCGGCACAGGAGCAGCCGTGCGCGATGTGCGGCGAGCCGCTGCCCGCCACCCACCGCCACCTGCTGGAGCTGCCCGCCCGCGAGCTGCGGTGCGCGTGCCGGGCCTGCCAGGTGCTGTTCGACCACGCGGCGGCCGGCGGCGGCCACTACCGCCTGCTGCCCGAGCGCCGCCGCCGGCTGAGCGGCTTCGCCCTGGACCAGCCGGCCTGGGCGCGGCTGCGCGCTCCCGTACGCACGGTGTTCCTGGTGCCCGACTCGGCCGCGGCGGAGGTCGTCCAGTTCTACCCGAGCCCGGCAGGCGCGGTACGCGCGGCGACCGACCAGCCGGCGTGGGCCGCGCTGTGCCGTGACCATCCGGTGCTCGCCCACCTGCAGCCCGACGTGGAGGCGCTGCTCGTCGACCAGGACCACGGCGCGTGGACCGTCCCCGTGGACGACTGCTACGCCCTCGTCGGAACGATCCGCACCCACTGGCGGGGCCTGACCGGCGGCCGGGAAGTGCGCGAGCGCGTCACCGAATTCTTCACCGCACTCGGCGGGCGGGCCGTCACCGTGCCGGCCGCCGACGACTCCAGGAGCCCAGCGTGAGCAAGAAGCAGCCGATCAGGACGGGCCGCCGGGACGTGCGCCCCGACACCACCTCCCACGTCAAGGGCGTCAAGGAGGGCAACGCCACCGGCAACTACGCCAAGCAGGACGGCCACCTGCCCGACGGCAGCTCCACGGCCAGGCGCTCGACGGGCATCAACCCGGCCAAGCACGACCCGATCGACCCCGACATGCCCAACCTGTCACCCGCCTGAACGCGCCGGCCATGTCACCGTCACCACCACAGGCACCGGCTCTGCGGATCGAGGTCCGCGGCGTCGAGCCGGTCGCACCCGCCGCCGCGCCCGCCCTGCGCTTCGCCCTGAACGTCAGCGCCCTGCCCGGCTCGCACCAGGGCGAAGGGGAGCCGGAGGTCCGGGCGCTCACGCTGACCACCCAGATCCGCATCGACGCCACCGCCCGCGGCTACGACGAGGACGCCCGGCAGCGGCTCAAGGAGCTGTTCGGGCCGCCCGAGGCGTGGGACCGCAACCTGTCCAGCCTGCTCTGGACGCAGACGGTCACCCACGTGCCCGCCTTCACCGGCGGCACGATCGCGCAGGTCACCGTGCCCTGCACGTACGACTTCGACGTGGCCGCCGCCAAATACCTGCACGGGCTGCCCGACGGCGAGGTGCCGCTGCGGCTGCTGTTCACCGGCACCGTCTTCTACCTGGACGACGGACGCCTCCAGGCGGCCTGCCTCCCCTGGGACACCGAGGCGGACTTCCGCATGCCGGTGACCGTGTGGAAGGAGCTCATGGACCGTCACTTCCCGCGCACCGCCTGGATCCGGCTGGAGCGCGACACGTTCGACCGCCTGTACGCGCACAGGACCCGGCACACGCTGCCCGGCTGGGACGACGCGGTGCGGTCACTGCTGGAGACGAGCGGAGGCTGAGCACGCATGGACCATGTACGGCAGATCGCGCAGGCCGTCCTGTACGAGGGCTACCTGCTGTGGCCGTATCGGGCGTCGTCGCTGAAGAACCGGCACCGCTGGACCATCGGCGGCGTCCACCCCGAGGCGTACGGCAGGGCCCATGACGGGAATCCGTGGCGGATGCGGACGGAATGTCTCGTCGAGGCCGAACCCGGCGACACGGTGGACGTACGCGTGCGATTCCTGCACGTCGTCACCCGCGAACCGCACGACGGCGGGCCGGCCGCCGGCGCCCGCCCCGCGTCCGGCGAGGAGGCCCGGGAACGCGAGCTCAGCCTGCCCGGCCTGATCCTGGACGAGCTGCCGCACCACCCCGCCCGCACGACGATCGACATCCCCGCAGGCCGCCGCGGCGCCGCGCAGGCATGCGCGGACGGCACGCCCGCCGAGCCGGACGGCACGCCCGCCGAGCCGGACGGCACGCTCGCCGAAGCGCACGGCCCGCGTGCCGAACCAGACGGCCCGCCTGCCGAGCCGGTCGCGCACGCCTGGGAGGCGTTGTGCGGCCGGGTCGAGGTGGCCGCGCGGCGGCTGCGGCCCGGCCTGTTCCGCATCACCGCCGAGGTGGTCAACACCACACCCTGGCCGGGCGGCACCCGCGCCGACGCGATGCGCCGCGCCCTGGTCTCCGCGCACATCGTGCTGCACGCCCCGGATGCCCGGTTCGTCTCACTCATGGACCCGCCGGACGACCTGCGGGAGCACGCCGCGGCCTGCCGCAACGAAGGCGTCTGGCCGGTGCTGGCGGGCCCGGAAGGCGACCGCCACACCGTGCTGGCCGCGCCGATCATCCTGTACGACCACCCGCGCATCGCCCCGGAAAGTCCGGGCGACCTGTTCGACGCGACCGAGATCGACCAGCTCCTCACCCTGAGCGTGCTGGCGCTCAGCGACCAGGAGCAACAGGAGATCCGCGACGGCGACCCGCGGGGACGCGAGATCCTCGACCGCTGCGCCGCGCTCACCCAGGACGACCTGATGCGCCTGCACGGCCTCATGCGCAGGACGGAGCCGACGGCATGACCGAGTTCTGGACGCGGATGGCCGGGCGCGGCCCCGCCGAGGTGATCGTGGACGGCACGGCGATCGGCCCGGGCAGCCGGGTGCGGCTGCGGCCGGGAAGCCAGGCCGACATCTTCGACCTGGTGCTCGACGGCTGCGAGGCGATCGTGGAGAGCGTCGAACAGAGCGACGACGGCGCGCTGCACGTCGCGGTCACGCTCGCCGGCGACCCGGGCCGGGACCTGGGTGAGGCCCGCATGCCGGGGCACCGGTTCTTCTACTCCGCGGCGGAGATCGAGCCGCTGGGCGAAGACGAAGGGCGCCCGGCCGGCGGCCGGATCCTGGTCGCCGGCATCGGCAACGTCTTCCTGGGGGACGACGGCTTCGGCGTCGAGGTGGCCCGCCTCCTGGTCGAGCAGGCGTGCGTGCCGGGCGTGGACGTCGTAGATTTCGGCATCCGCGGCATGGACCTGGCCTACGCCCTGCAACGGGACTACACCGCCGTGATCTTCGTGGACGCGGCCCCGCGCGGTCACGCCCCCGGCACGCTCACCGTCCTCGACCCCGACCTGCCCGGCGACGACGACGGCGCGCCGGTGGAGGGGCACGGCATGGACCCGGTGAGCGTGCTGCGCCTGGCCAGGCGGCTCGGCCGGCTGCCCGCCCTGGTGCGGGTCGTCTGCTGCGAGCCCGCCACCGTGGACGAGGCGCTGTTCGAGCTGAGCGAGCCCGTACGCGCGATGGTCGGCGAAGCGGCCGGCCTAGTGAACTCCCTGGTTATGGACATGATTGCGGAAAGCGCCGGTCCGAGCTCCCGCGATCGGCTACCGCAGTGAGGTGTTGTGAGATGAGGAAGTCACGCATGGTGACGCTGCTCGTGCTCTGCGGGCTGGCGGCCATCGTCATCCACCAATGGCCGGAGATCCGCCGGTATATGAAGATCGAGCGAATGTAGGGCGGCATGCACGAGATCGGGATGTGCGAGGGCCTCGTCGAGCTGATCCAGCGGCAGGCGATGGGCAGGCGGGTCACGGCCGCCCGGGTACGCATCGGCGCCCGGCACGCGGTCGTGGACGACGCCTTCGGGCAGGCGTTCGCGCTCGCCGCGACCGGCACCGCCGTCCAGGACGCCGTGGTGGAGCTGGTCGTCATGCCGATGACGGTCGGCTGCGGCGCGTGCGGGAGCCGTTCGGAGTCGGTGGACCCGCTGGCCGCGTGCCCGGTCTGCGGCGACGACGGCGTGCACCTCACCGGCGGCGAGGAGCTGATCCTGGAGTCGGTCACCTACGGCGAGGGAGCGGCCGATGTGTCTCGGCATCCCAGGTGAGCTGGTCGAGTTCCTCCAGGAGCACGCCGACCTGGCCACGGTGGACGTCAGCGGCGTGCGCAGGCGCGTCAACATCGGCCTGCTCGCCGACGAGGCCCTGCAGCTCGGCGACTGGGTGCTGGTGCACGTCGGGTTCGCGCTGTCCAAGATCTCGGAGCAGGAGGCGCAGGCCGTGCTCGACTACCTGCACGGGCTCGGGCAGCCGTACGAGGACGAGCTGGACGCGCTGCGCGGCTCGGACATCGGCTGAGCTCCTGATGGAGATCGCAGATCGGAGGGGGACCGATGCGGTTCGTCGATGAGTACCGCGACGCCGGCCGGGCGCGGGCGCTGGCCGAGCGGATCGCGGCGAGCTGCCGGCCCGGGCGCCGGTACACGTTCATGGAGGTGTGCGGCGGCCACACCCACACCATCTACAAGCACGGCCTGGAGGATCACCTGCCGCCCGAGGTGCAGCTGGTGCACGGGCCCGGCTGCCCGGTGTGCGTGATCCCGATGGGACGGGTGGACGACGCCATCCACATCGCCCGCCAGCCGGGCGTGATCATGACGTCGTTCGGCGACATGATGCGGGTGCCCGGCGGGACGGGCTCGTTCCTGGACGCCAAGGCGGCGGGGGCCGACATCCGGATGGTGTACTCGCCGCTGGACGCCCTCAAGATCGCGCGGGCGAACCCGGACCGGCGGGTCGTGTTCATGGCCATCGGCTTCGAGACCACCGCGCCCTCCACCGCCATGACGGTGCTGCGGGCGGAGGCCGAAGGGCTGACGAACTTCTCCGTCTTCTGCAACCACGTCATGATCATTCCGGCGATCAAGGCCATCCTCGACTCGCCGGACCTGCGTCTCGACGGGTTCATCGGGCCCGGCCACGTCTCGGCGGTGATCGGCTGCCGGCCGTACGAGTTCATCGCCCGCGACTACGGCAAGCCGCTGGTGGTGGCCGGGTTCGAGCCGCTCGACATCCTCACCTCGGTCCACATGCTGCTCGGCCAGCTCGCCGCGGGCCGCTGCGAGGTGGAGAACCAGTACGCCCGCGTGGTCCCGTGGGCCGGCAACCCCATCGCGCTGTCCGCCATCGGCCGGGTGATGCGGCTGCGACCGCACTTCGAGTGGCGCGGGCTCGGCTTCATCGCGCACTCCGCGCTCACCATGGCGGGCGAGTACGCCGCCTTCGACGCCGAGCGGGTCTTCGACCTGCCCGGGCTGCGCATCGCCGATCCCAAGTCGTGCCAATGCGGCGAGGTGCTCAAGGGCGTGCTCAAGCCGTGGGAGTGCAAGGTGTTCGGCACCGCCTGCACACCGGAGACCCCGATCGGGACCTGCATGGTCTCCTCCGAGGGAGCCTGCGCCGCGTACTACAACTTCGGGCGGTTCAGCCGGGAGCGGATGACCGCGGCGGCGCGCGAGCCGCTGGCAGAGGAGGCGAGCCGGACGTGATCCAGGAGCAGCAGGTGCTCGACCGCATCGAGCGGATGCGGCGGCGCAAGCCCGTGGTCAGGGAGGAGCGCATCACGCTCGCCCACGGCGCCGGGGGCAAGGCCACCCAGACCCTGGTCGAGGCCGTCTTCCTGGAGGCGTTCCGCAACCCGATGCTGGCCCCGCTGGAGGACGGCGCGCTCCTGCGGATCGGGGGCGAGCAGACGGCGTTCACCACCGACTCGTACGTGGTCTCGCCGCTGTTCTTCCCCGGCGGGGACATCGGCGACCTGGCCGTCAACGGCACCGTGAACGACCTGGCCATGTGCGGCGCGCGGCCGGTCCACCTGTCGGCGGGCTTCATCCTGGAGGAGGGTTTCCCGGTCGCCGACCTGCGGCGGGTCACCGACTCGATGGCCGCCGCCGCGTCGGCCGCCGGGGTCACGATCGTCACCGGCGACACCAAGGTCGTCGAGCGCGGCAAGGCCGACGGCTGCTACATCACCACCGCCGGGGTCGGGCTCGTCGAGCACCCCGTCACGCTGTCCGCCTCACGCGCGCGGCCGGGGGACGCCGTCATCGTCTCCGGCCCGATCGGCGCGCACGGCGCCGCCATCATGCTGGCCAGAGGCGACTTCGACCTCGAAGCGCCGATCGAGTCCGACACCGCCCCGCTGCACGGCATCGTCTCCGACCTGCTCAAGGCGCTGCCGCAGCACGTCAGATGCCTGCGGGACGCCACCAGGGGAGGGGTGGCCACCGTGCTCAACGAGGTGGCCCGCGCCTCGGAGGTGGCCGTGGTCCTGGAGGAGGAGCAGATCCCGGTACGCCCTGAGGTGACCGGCGTCTGCGAGCTGCTCGGCCTCGACCCCCTCTACGTCGCCTGCGAGGGCCGCTTCGTGGCGGTGGTCGGCGCGGAGCACGCGGGCCAGGCGCTCGACGTGCTGCGCACCCACCCGCTGGGCGCCGGCGCCGCGATCGCCGGCACGGTCACGGCCGACCCGCCGGGGCTGGTCCTGCTGCGCACCGCGTTCGGCGGCACCCGGGTGGTGGACGTCCTCGTCGGCGATCCGCTACCGCGCATCTGCTGACACCAGCTCGGCCAGTACGTGGTAGAGCGTCGTCTGCGCCTCCTGGATGCGGTGCACCGACGACGACGGGACGACGAACAGGTGCTCGGCCAGCCCCTCCTCGGCCATCCGCCCGCCGCCGGAGCCGGCGAAGCCGATCGTCACCATCCGCAGGCTCCCGGCTTGAGCCAGGCCGCGCAGCACGTTCGCCGAGCCGCCGCTGGTCGACAGCGCGCAGGCGACGTCGCCCGTGCCGCCGAGCGCGGCGAGCTGGCGGGCGAACACCACGTCGAACCCGACGTCGTTGCCGAGCGCCGTCACGAGCGCCGCGTCCCCGGCCAGCGACACCGCGGGCAGCCCGCGCCCGGTGAACAGCGCCGCCACCGACTGCGCGTCCGTGCTGCTGCCGCCGTTGCCGAAGGCGAACAGCCGCCCGCCGCCGCGGAAGGCGGCGGTCAGCGCCGCCGCGCACCGCGCCAGCGGCTCCGCCATCTCGTCGAGCACCCGCCGCCGCAGCTCCAGGCTCTCGCGCGCCTTCGCGGCGGTGGAGGCCGTCACGTCCAGCGGGTCACGCCGCAGGAACGGATAGAGCGTCTCCGTCACCCCTCCTCCCTTCCTAGTACGGCGATCGCCTCGCCGGCGTGCACCAGCACGATGTCACCGACCCGCGCCGCCACCAGCGCCACACTGATCTCCTCACCGACCTCGCCCGCGTCGGCGCCAGCACCCGAGGTCGCGTCTGTGCCCGCGCCGATGCCGGTGTCGACCGTGGCCATTCCGCCGGGCAGCAGGCCGACGACCCGCACCTGCACAGCGACGTCGCCGCAGGTCACGCAGGAGTCGCAATCGTCCTTCCGGTCCTCGCTCACGTCTGCGCCTCCGACTCCAGGAACACGTGCACCAGCTCCCACAACAGGTGGTACATCGTCACGTGGATCTCCCGCGCCACCAGCGGATCCGCGCTGCGCGCCGCCAGCACGTGATCCGCCTCCGCGCACGTCGCGTTCACCGTCAGGGCCACGGTCAGCATGCCGAGCGAGCGGGCGGCGGCCAGGTCGCCGACGGCCGGCCGGACGCCGACGGCGATGTCCTGCGGCCGTCCCCAGATCGGCAGCAGCGCGGGCTCGGCGCCCAGGCAGAGCGCGGGCAGCGCGGGCTTGCCCACGATCACCGGATGCGTGAACTCCACCGCCACGTGCGCCGCGTCCGCGGCCGCCTCGGCGCGGCCGACGGCCAGCAGCCGGCCGCCGCGCCGGAATCGTCCCGACATGGCCGCCGCGGCCTCGGCGACCGCGCCGACCTCGCCCACCAGCGCCATGCCCGCGGCCTCACGACCGGCCCGGATCTCATCGAGCACTTCGACATCCCCGCCTTCCACGACACCGCCCATTCCACCGTGGCGCGGCCCGGACGCCCGGGTCCGCTCCGCCACCTCTTCGGCAAGGTCCCGGCAAGACTCCCCAGCACACGGCGGGCGCCTCGGGCCATCAACCGAACGGTGGATTTCCGGATCATCCGCATTCACCCCAGAACATGACCAGCAGGGCGATCCCCATCGTGAGCTGGAAAATCATGATTGATCCATGGCAGTCATCGACGTCACCGGCCTCACCAAGAGGTACGCGGACCACACAGCCCTCGACGGCGTCTCGTTCTCCGTCGAGGAAGGCGAGATCTTCGGCCTCCTCGGCCCCAACGGCGCCGGCAAGACCACCGCCGTCGAATGCGTGGAGGGCCTGCGCCGCGCCGACGGCGGAACCATCCGGGTGCTCGGGCTCGACCCGGTCAACGACGGCCGCGCACTGCGCGAGCACATCGGCGTCCAGCTCCAGGACACGCAACTGCCCGAGAACATCAAGGTCTGGGAGGCGCTCGACCTGTACGCCTCCTTCTACGCCAAGCCGCGCGACTGGCGCGAGCTGCTGACGCAGTGGGGCCTGGCCGACAAGCGCGACGCCCGGTTCGGCAAGCTGTCCGGCGGCCAGAAGCAGCGACTGTTCATCGCCCTCGCCCTGGTCGGCGGCCCGCGCGTGGCCTTTCTCGACGAGCTCACCACCGGGCTCGACCCGCAGGCCCGCCGCGCCACCTGGGAGCTGATCAAGCGGGTCCGCGCGTCCGGCGTCACCGTCGTCCTGGTCAGCCACTTCATGGACGAGGTGGAGGAGCTCTGCGACCGCGTCGCGGTCTTCGACCGGGGCGGCATCGTCGCGACCGGCAGCCCGGCCGAGCTGATCGACGGGATCGACGCCGAGCACGAGCTGCGGTTCACGCTGATGGCGGGGGACGACAGCGACCCGGCCGCCCTGCTGAGCGGCCTGCCCGGCGTCTCGGGCGTGACCCGCGACCGCAACCAGGTGACCGTCACCGGCCGGGGCGACTTCGCCACCGCCGTCACCTCGGCCCTGGCCCGCAACCTCATCCCCGTCGCCGACCTGCGCATCGACAAGCGCACGCTCGAAGACGCCTTCGTCGCCCTGACCGGCCGCTCGATGCACCTCTGAGGAGATCACGACATGTCCGTCATCACCAAGCTCACCACCGTCGAGCTCAAGCTGCTGGCCCGCGAGCCGGGCTCCGTCTTCACGGTCCTCATCCCGCTGTTCATCCTGGTCGTCTTCGGCAGCTCGATCGAGCCGGGCGACACGGTGCTCCTGCCGATGACGCTGGCGATCGCCGTGGGGCTGGTGGGCCTGTACCAGCTGCCCACCACCCTGGCCACCTACCGCGAACGGGGCATCCTGCGCCGCCTGTCCGCCACCCCCGTACGTCCAGGCAGCATGCTGGTGGTGCAGCTCATCATGCAGTTCGTCCTCGCGCTGGCCGCCTGCGGGCTGCTGGTCGCCGTCGCCGGCACCGTCCTGGGCGCGCACATGCCCGCGCAGGCCGGGCCGGTCGCCGCGGCCTTCCTGCTCGGCACCGCCGCGATGTTCGCCGTCGGCCTGCTCATCGCCGCCGTGGCGAAGAACGGGCGGACCGCGAACGGGGTGGGCGTGCTGCTGTACTTCCCGCTGGCCTATCTCGCCGGTCTGATGCAGCCGGCCGACCAGATGCCGGTTATCCTGGCCCGTGTCGGCGAATACACCCCTTTGGGGGCTTTCAGGCAGGCTCTCCAGGACGTCTGGGCGGGCGTGTCGCCGAACCCCCTGCTGCTGGGCGTCATGGCCGCGTACGCGGTGATCATCAGCCTTGCCGCCGCCAGGTTCTTCCGCTGGGAGTGAGGATGACGACAGGGACGGCCGCCCGGCTGGACCGCTGGGAACGGCTGCTGGAGCGGCTCCTGCGCGGAGTCCCGTACCTGCTGCTCGTGGTGTCGATGACGCTGTCCTGGCTCACCGGCGACCGCCCGTGGACGTACCAGCTCGCCACCTTCGGCCTCGCGGCGCTCGCCGCGGCCTGGATGGCGGTGCTCGCCCCGTCCGGCTGGCCCCGCCACCCGAACGTCTACGTGGCCGGCCTGGTCATCCTGATCGGGGTGCTGTGCACGCGCGGGGTGTGGTTCGCCGGCTTCTTCGCCTTCACCGGATATCTCCACTCCTGGAGCATGCTGAGCGGGAAGTGGAGGTTCGCCGGGGTGGCGGCCACCGCGGCGATCAGCGTCACCGCCTACCGGGGCGGCCTGCCGGGCACCCCGGCCGCGATCCTCACGCATGTGTTCTTCGTCGCCGCGATCGTCGCGGTGGTGAGCCTGTTCAGCTTCGTCGGGGACGTCACGGCCGAGCGCAGCGCCGAGCGCAAGCGGATGGTGGCGCGGCTGGAGGAGGCGCTGCGGGAGAACGCCGGCCTGCACGCCCAGCTCCTCGTCCAGGCCCGCGAGGCCGGCGTGCTCGACGAGCGGCAGCGCATGGCAGGGGAGATCCACGACACCCTCGCCCAGGGACTGACCGGCATCATCACCCAGCTCCAGGCGGCCGCCCACACCCACGAGGACCCCTCCTCCTGGCGGCGGCACCTCGACCACGCGATGGGCCTGGCCCGCGAGAGCCTGGCCGAGGCCCGCAGGTCCGTGCACGCCGTCCAGCCGGGGCCGCTGGAGTCCGCTCCGCTGCCCGCCGCGCTCGCCGAGATCGCCGCGAAGTGGTCGGAGCTGACCGGCGTGCGCGCGGAGGTCACCACCACCGGCACGGTACGGTCCCTGCATCCGGAGGTGGAGGCCACCCTGCTCCGCATCGCCCAGGAGGCCATGGCCAACATCGCCAAGCACGCGGGGGCCGCTCGCGCTGGGCTGACGTTGTCGTACATGGAGGATGTGGTCAGCCTGGACGTGCGCGACGACGGGAGCGGCTTCGACCAGGAACGCGCCCTCGACGGGGGCGGCTACGGGCTGGCGTCGATGCGCAAGCGGGTGACCCGCCTGGCAGGCGCCTTCGAGATCGAGTCGGAGCCGGGCGGCGGCACCGCGATCTCCGCCGTCGTCCCCGCGGTCCCCGCCGTCGCCCCTGGAGTCCCCGCGATCCCCGCCGTCGCCCCTGGAGTCCCCGCGGTCCCCGCCGTCATCTCCGCGGTCCCCGCTGTCGCCCCTGGAGTCCCCGCGGTCCCCGCGAATGTCCCCAAGGTCCCCGTCGTCCCCGCCACGTCCGCCGTCACCAGGGAGAGCCCGAGTGCCTGAGGCCCCGATCCGGCTGCTGATAGCCGACGACCATCCCATCGTCCGCGACGGCATCCGCGGCATGTTCGCCGGCGACCCGGGCTTCGAGGTGCTGGCCGAGGCCGGCGACGGCGCCCAGGCGGTCGAGCTGGCCCGGGTCCTGGAGCCGGACGTGATCCTCATGGACCTGCGGATGCCCAGGATGGACGGGGTCACCGCCATCAAGGAGCTGGCCAGGCTGGGCCTCAAGGCGCGCGTGCTCGTCCTGACCACGTACGACACCGACAGCGACGTCCTGCCCGCCATCGAGGCCGGCGCGACCGGCTACCTCCTCAAGGACGCCCTGCGCGAGGAGCTGGTGCGCGCCGTCGCGGCGGCGGCCCGTGGCGAGGCGGCGCTGGCGCCGTCGGTGGCCACCCGCCTGCTCGGCCAGGTGCGCGCCCCCGCCGACCCGCTGAGCGCGCGGGAGCTGGAGATTCTGGGCCTGATCGCGCAGGGCACGACCAACCGGGAGGCGGCCGCCCGCCTGTTCATCAGCGAGGCCACCGTCAAGACGCACGTGCTGCACATCTACGCCAAACTGGGCGTCAACGACCGCGCGGCCGCCGTAGCCGTCGCCTTCCAGCGCGGCCTGCTCCCCTTGAGCCCACCCGCCCCCTGACCAGCCAAGCAGCCCTGACCACCCCTGAGTAGCCCCGGGCAGCCCTCACCAACTCCGGGCCGCCCTTGACCAGCGTCGGTCCGCGCCGGGTCGTCAGGCCCGCAGTGCCCATTCGACTCCTGGGCAGCGGTCCATGACGACCTCCAGGCCGGCGTCGAGCGCCCGCTGGGCCGCGGCCTCGTCGATCACGCCGAGCGGCAGCCAGACCGCCCCCGCACCCGCCGCGATGGCCTCGTCCACCACCCCCGCCGCGAACTCCGAGCGCCGGTACACCCCGACCACGTCCACCCTGCCGGGCACCTCGGCCAGCGAGGCGTATCCGGGCTCCCCGAGCACGGTCCCGGCATCGGGATGAACGGGGACGATCCGCTTGCCCCGCGCTTGGAGCAGGCGCGCCTGGTCGTAGGCGGTGCGCTCCGGGTTGTCGCTCAGGCCCACGAACGCCCACGTCCGCGACCCGTGGAGCAGGCGCTTGATGACGTCCTCTGCGGCGAAACGGTTCTCCATGCTGATGGCAACACGGACGGGCCGCGGGAACTTCCGTCCGCACAAGCTACGCCGCACCCGACGGACTTCCACGGACGGATCACCTCTTCCCCAAGAAACGGCACCGTCCTCCGCGGCCCGCGGGCGGGCGGGTAGGTGGGACTCATGACGATCGAGGGCATGTGGAAGTTCCGCCCGGAGCTCGGGACGCACGAGGGGCTGGAGCTCGTCGACTTCGAGGTGGAGGCGAGCGACGGGAAGATCGGCAAGGTGGACGTGGACAGCAACGAGGTCGGCGACCGCTACCTCGTCGTGGACACGCACCCGTGGCTGTTCGGCAAGAAGGTGCTGCTTCCCGCCGCCACGGTCGAGCGCATCGACCAGGACCACCGCAAGGTGTACGTCTCGCGTACCAAGGAGGAGATCAAGAACGCGCCGGAGTACCACGAGCCCGCGCACGAGGACCCGCGCTACCGCGACGAGGTCGGCGGCTACTACGCGGCGTTCCCCGGCGCGATGTGAGCGAAATCCTCTATACTGCAAAGTGCAATATAGAGGGGAGCATCATTGTGGCTCGGCGTCCTGACCTGGTCGGCCTGACCGTGCTGGCCATGCTTTCGGTACGCGCGGGGCATCCGTACGAGCTGCACCGCTTCATCATCGACACGCACAAGGACTATGTGACGGGGCTGCCCCGGAGCCTCTACCACGCGGTCGAGCGTCTCGCGGGCGAGGAGCTGATCGTGCCGGTCGAGACCAGCAGAGAGGGACGGCGGCCGGAGCGTACGGTCTACGAGATCACCGACGAGGGCCGCAAGGAGCTGTCGACCAGGCTCCGCGGTCTCATCGAGCATCCCGACCCCGACCGCCGTACGTTCACCGCGGCCATCTCCCTCATCGGCACCCTGCCGGTGCCCGCCGCGCTGCGTTCCCTGCGCAGCCGGGCGGCGGCGATCGAGGGCCTGCTGGCCGGGATGGACGGCCAGCTGCGCGCGATGAAGGACAGCGGTCTGCCCGACGTGCTGCTGATCGAGCTCGATTACGAGCACGCGCTGGCCGAGACCGAGCTGGCCTGGGTCCAGCGCGTCATCGCCCGCCTCGAGTCTGGCGAGCTCGACTGGCCGGGCACCCTCAAACAGGACCTGCTGTCGCAGGTGCTCGGCGAGCCTGATCCCAGGCCCTGAGGGCCTGATCCTCACAAAGACGGCCGCCGGGGTGCGTCAACACCCCGGCGGCCGGACATCCGAACAAGGCGCCTGCCCTGTCCGAACTCGCAACTCCAAGGATAGGCGCCACGACCACGAAGGAGTCGCGTCATGTCCGTCCCCACCCCCAGGATGTCGCGATGAGCGGCAAGAAACTGATCGCCGAGGTCGCCGGAATCGTCGAGGCCCCGGTCGCCAAGGTCTTCGACGAGCTGGCGGGCAGGCTGCTGCCCGACGGCAGGCGCGCCGGCCGGTTCACCGTCGAGGATCTGCCCGGCCACACCTCCACCGTGGAGGTCGCCGGCCACGCCATCGCCTTCCAGGGCGGCTGGTGGTACCGGGGCGAGTGGAGCGTCGAGCCGCACCCCGAGGGCGCGTTGCTCGTACACAGGGTCTTCAACGTCGCACAGTGGATGCGATGGGGCGTCCCGCTGGCCAACCGCTTCTTCATCGGCTTCGCCGACAACACCCGCCAGGGCTTCGCCGAACGGCTCGGCCAAATAGGCCGCACACTGGGCTGCCCCACCCGGCTCGCCTAACCCAGGAACGACCGGCCGCTCAGGTTCAGGAGCGGCCGGTTCACCTGGCCCGGGGAGGTCGCGGCCTGGTTGAGGAGCGGCCGGTTCGCCGGACCCGGCGAGGTCGCGGGCCTGGTTCAGGGGCGCCTGGCTCGCCTGGCCCCTGGCGTGCCCTGGACCAGGAGTGGCCGGTGCACCTGGCCCAGGGTGGCCGGCGGGTCCTGGGGCACGGAGGGCCGGTCTCCGAGGGCTGCCGGTGCAGGGTGGCGGCCCCCGGGCCGGGTTACTTGGGGCCGCAGATGCCCTCGGCGCGGCCGATCAGGGTGGGGTCCTCGACGGCGTCGAGCAGGGCCATCGCGTAGTCGGCGCGAGAAAGCTGCATGGCGCCGCCGGTCGCGTTGGCCTCGAAGTCGACGTGCACGCGGCCGGCGCCCGGCTTGTCGTTGAGCATGGTGGCCCGCGCGATGGTCCAGTCGAGGCCGCTGACCTCCAGCATCCCCTCGGCCCGCGCGAGGTCGGCGTAGGCCGTGTGGAAGAACAGCCAGGCCAGGGTGACCGCGAGGCGCGGCCGGGTGGCGGGCACCGAGCGGCTGCTGGTCATCACCAGCCGTGACACCCCGCCGTCCCGCATCGCCGTGATGAGTGTGCGGGCGATGCGGCTGCCGCCGACGGCGGCGATCACGGCGTCCTGGCCGGCCACCGCCTCGCGGACCGCCGCCACGTCGTGCGCGTCGCCCTGGTGCACGCCGGCCAGCCCCGCACGGCCGCCGAGCAGCTCGGGGCGGCGGGCGAACGCGCTGATCTCGTGACCGCGCTCGATGCCCTGAGCGAGGACGTGCTTGCCGGTACGGCCGGTCGATCCGATGACCAAGATCTTCATGTTAGTGCCTCCTTCTATATTGCATTCTGCACTATGGCAGAGCCGCCAAAGCCGAAGCGCGTTAAATTAACCACGTGGTAGATTTTTGCTGACGGCCGTACCACGAGAAGGGCAGGCGGGATGGACCGCGCATTCCCGAAAGGGTTTCTGTGGGGCGCTGCGGGCAGCGCTCACCAGACGGAGGGCAACAACGTCGCCAGCGACCTGTGGGCCCTGGAGAACCGCCCCGGCTCCCCGATGCCCGAGCGCAGCGGCGACGCCTGCGACAGCTACCACCGCTGGCCCGAAGACCTCGACATCGTGCGGTCGCTGGGGCTCGGCGCCTACCGGTTCGGGATCGAGTGGGCGCGCGTCGAGCCGGTGGAGGGGCAGATCTCGCGGGCCGCGCTGGGCCACTACCGCCGGGTGATCGAGGGCTGCCTGGAACGCGGTCTCACCCCGGTGGTGACGCTGCACCACTTCTCCAGCCCGCTGTGGTTCCAGCGGGACGGCGGCTGGCTGGCGGACGCCGCGGTGGCGCGGTTCCGCCGGTACGTGCGCGCGGTCGTGCCGATCCTGGACGGCGTGCGCTGGGTGTGCACGATCAACGAGCCCAACCTGGTGTCGATGATGGCCCGCCTGCTGAAGGACGACCGGCCCGCCGGCGGCGGCGTCGCAGGCGCGCTGCCGCCGCCCGACCAGGCGACCGCCGACGCCCTGGCCGCCGCGCACCGCGCGGCCCGCGAGGAGCTGGCGGGGTTCAGGTCGGGATGGACGATCGCCAGCCAGAACTTCGAGGCGCACGACGGGGCGCACGACGAACGGGACGCCTGGGCGTGGCCGCGCGAGGACCAGTTCATCGAGGTGGCCAAGGGCGACGACTTCATCGGCGTGCAGGCCTACACCCGCGTCCTGATCGGCCGCGAGGGCGCGCTGCCGGTGCCGGACGAGGCCCGCCGCACGCTCACCGGCTGGGAGTTCTACCCGGACGCGCTGGGCGCCGCGGTGCGCTACACCGCCGCGCGAGCCCCCGGCGTGCCGATCCTGGTGACCGAGAACGGCATCGCCACCTCGGACGACGACGAACGAGTCGAGTACACCCGCGGCGCCCTGGCCGGGCTGCACGCCGCCATGGACGAAGGCGCCGACGTCCGCGGCTACCTGCACTGGACGCTGCTGGACAACTACGAGTGGGGCTCGTACGCGCCCACGTTCGGGCTGGTGTCAGTCGACCGGGACACCTTCGCCCGCACCGTCAAGCCGAGCGCCCGCCGGCTCGGCGAGATCGCCCGCACCGGCATCCTCCGCTGAGCGACTGCCTTCGAACTCGTCCGGGCTCATGCCGCCTGACGGCGTGCCGCCGAAGCGCTCTCCTCTCTCGGCCGGATCGCCGGCCTGCCGGCATCCTGGGTGCTCCCTGGCGCACCTCACCAGCCCAAGTGAGCGAGGCGGTCCAGTCGGCGTCGGCCGGCATCGACACGTGAACCCGGCGATCCACTCGATGATCATCGCCTTGCGCGGCATCGTTCAGCAGACTCACCCTCACGGCGTTGCGGTGACCGCGCCGGTGTCCGGTGCCGGGGCGGCGTCCGTACCGGAGTCCTGGGCCAGGGCGGCGACGAGGGCGTCCACCACCTCGGTGGACAGCCCCACGCCGAACGTGGCGAACTTGGCCAGCGGCACGCCCAGCGCCAGCCGCATCAGCGCCGGGTCCGCCGGTGCGGCGCCCGGCTTCAGCGCGGCGCGCAGCACCTCGCCGCCCCGCGGATGGGCGAGCCATTCGCCCAGCGTGGACATCCTGCTCAGCGTCCCGACGTAGCCGTCGCCCGGCGTGGTCAGCTCGGCGCGCAGGCGGATGTCCCGCGAGGAGGCCCCGACCTCGACCGTGAAGGTGCCGGGATCGACCTGCCAGCCGTGCCGGCGTACCGACCACCGCGCCAGGTCCCGTTCGGTGAGCGCGAACCGCACCCGCTCGCTCTCGCCCGGCTCCAGGCTCACCTTGGCGAAGCCGCGCAGCTCGTGGCGCGGCCGGTCGCCGTCGAAGGCCAGGTAGAGCTGGACGACCTCCTGCGCGAAGCGGTCGCCGGCGTTGGTGACGGTCACCTCGACGCCGTCCAGCGCGGCCTGGAGATCGGAGTAGTCGAAGCGGGAGTACGTCAGGCCATGGCCGAAGGGGTAGGCGACCTCGACGTCGAGGGTGTCGTAGTGGCGGTAGCCGACGTAGCGGCCCTCGCCGTACACGACCACGCCGTCACTGCCCGGGAAGTGCAGGTGGGAGGGCACGTCGGCGAGCCGGAGCGGGATGGTCTCGGTGAGCCGGCCGGACGGGCCGCACACGCCGGTCAGCAGGTCGGCGATCGCCGCGCCGCCCGCCTGGCCGAGCAGCCAGCCCTCCAGGATCGCCGTGGCCGAGTCGCGCCACTCGGCCACCGAGACCACGCCGCCGTTGGACAGCACGACGACGACCTCCTCGCACACGTCCGCCACCGCGCGCAGCAGTGAGACCTGGTCGGCGGGCAGGTCGATCGTGGTGCGGTCGAACCCTTCGGACTCGGCGTGCTCGGGCAGGCCGAGGAAGACCAGCGCCACCTCCGACCCGGCCGCCAGCGCGACGGCCTCCTCGCGCAGCCCGGCGCCGGGCCCGCCGTCCAGCCGGTAGCCGGCGGCGAACGGCGGCTCGCCCAGGGCCTGCCAGGCGTTCTCGAGCCGGGTCGGCGTCACGTGCGAGCTGCCGCCGCCCTGGTAGCGCGGGGTGCGGGCCAGCTCGCCCAGCACGCACACGCGCCGGCCGGGCCGCAGCGGCAGCACGCCGCCGTCGTTCTTCAGCAGCACGGCCGACTGCCTGGCCGCCTCGCGGGCCAGCTCGTGGTGGGCCTCGGCGTCCCAGCCGTCGAAGCGGGCCCGGCCCTCCGTGCGCCGGACGAGCTGGATGAGGCGGGTCACGGCCTGGTCGAGGATCTTCTCCTCCAGGCGCCCGGCGCGTACGGCCTCGGTGATCTGCTCGTCGGTGCCGGTCGGCGGCATCTCCAGGTCGAGCCCGGCCGCCAGCGCGGCGACGCGGTCGTTGACCGCGCCCCAGTCGGAGACCACCAGCCCGTCGAAGCCCCACTCCGCGCGCAGCACCTCGGTCAGCAGCCACCGGTGCTGGCTGGCGTACACGCCGTTGACGCGGTTGTAGGAGCACATGACGGTGTACGGCCGCGCCTCGCGCACGATGTGCTCGAAGGCGGGCAGGTAGATCTCGCGCAGCGTCCGCTCGTCGACCTCGGCGCTGACCCGCATGCGGTCCGTCTCCTGGTTGTTGACCGCGAAGTGCTTGAGCGACGCGCCGACGCCCAGGGACTGGATCCCGGTGACCATCGCCGCGCCCATCACGCCGGTCAGGTGCGGATCCTCGGAGAAGTACTCGAAGTTGCGCCCGCACAGCGGCGAGCGCTTGATGTTGACCCCGGGCCCGAGCAGCACGTTCACCCCGAGCGCGGCCGCCTCGCGGGCCAGCGCCGCGCCCACTTCGCGGGCCAGCCGCGGGTTCCAGGAGGAGCCGAGCGCCACGGCGGGCGGGAAGCACGTGGCGGGGACGCTGTCGTGCAGGCCGAGCGCGTCGCCGCTCCGCCGCTGCACGCGCAGCCCGTGCGGCCCGTCGGCGAGGGTGAGCGCGGGCACGCCCGCCGCGGCGGTGGTGTGCCAGGTGCCGCTGCCCGAGGTGAGCGACGCCTTCTCCTCAAGGGTGCGGTCGGTCATCGAGGTCCAATCCGAGCTGGTTGAGATAGGTGACGACGGAGGCGCGCATGTCGACCTCGTCCGGGTCCAGCAGCCACTGGGTCTGCAGGCCGTCGACCAGGGCCAGCAGCTGCTGGGCGACGGAGTCGGGGTCGTGCCCGATCGGCGGCGTGGCGCGCGCGAACAGGATCCGCATCAGCCAGGCCGTGCCCTTGCGCAGGCGGCGGTAGCGCTGGACGAAGTAGTCGTGGGCCGGGTGGCTGGGGTCACTGGCCTCGCCCGAGATCTTCACGAACAGGCCGACGAGCCCCGGCGTGCGCATGTTGAACGTGAGCTGGTCGAGGTGCCGTTCGAGCAGCTTGTCCGGGTCGGTGTCGCCGGTCTGGGTCTGCTCGGCGGCCATCTCCTCGCGGCGGGTGAGCACCTGGATGAGCAGCTCGTCCTTGCCGGGGAAGTGATGCAGCAGCCCGGCGTGGGTCATCCCCGCGTGCGCCGCGATGTCCCGTAGCGAGACGGCGTAGAAGCCGGAGCGGGAGAACAGCTCCATGGCCGAGTCGAGGATGCGCTCACGCGTGCGCTGACCCTTGGTTCCCCGGCGTGGTGTCGGCGTTTTCTGCACGACGTTAAATCTACCAGGTGGTTAGTTTTGTGTGTATGCTCACCCGCAAATCCGAGACGGAGTGAGCGCCATGAAGAGATCCGCCGCGCTGGCCGCCCTGCTGGCCATCGCGCTCACCGGCTGTTCCGGGGCCGGAGACGCGGCGCCGGCCGCCGCCCAGGCCCTGAACATCGCCACGATGACCCTGCCGCAGAGCCTGGACCCCAAGGACGCCAACGGCAGCGCCCTGCCCTTCTTCCAGGCGGTCTACGACACGCTCGTCAAGCGGGCCCCCGACGGCACGTACGGTCCGATGCTCGCCTCCGGGTGGGCCTACAACAAGGACAAGACCGAGCTCGCGCTCACCCTGCGCGCCGGCGTGAAGTTCGACGACGGCGCCCCGTTCGACGCCGCCGCCGTCAAGGCGGCCCAACCCCGCGCTGCTCTACTACCTCAGCGACGCCGCCGGGCTGATGGCCAACCCCGCCGACTTCGCCAAGGGCGAGTCGCTGAAGACCAAGCCGAGCGGCACCGGGCCGTACGACCTGGACCAGCAGCAGACCGTCATCGGCACGAAGTGGGCCTTCACCAGGGCGCCCGGCTACTGGGGCGACAAGCTGCCCTACGACTCGGTCACCATCAGCTACTTCGACAACGAGACCGCCATCGTCAACGGCGTCAAGACCGGCCAGCTCAACGCCGCCCTCATCCAGGACGCCGACCAGCAGATCAGCGTCGAGGGCGACCCGAACGTCAAGACCACCAAGCAGGACTTCGACTTCCAGGGCCTCATGCTGTTCGACCGGTCCGGCGCGGTCACCCCGCAGCTCAAGGACCCGCGGGTGCGCCAGGCGCTCAACTACGCGATCGACCGCCAGACGATGCTGGCCAAGATCCGCCAGGGCCGCGGCACGGTCACCAGCCAGGTCTTCGGCCCCACGTCCGCCGGCTACAAGCCCGAGCTGGACGGCTACTACACCTTCGACCAGGCCAAGGCCCGCCAGCTGCTCAAGGAGGCCGGCCTGGAGGGCGGCTTCACCCTCAAGCTGCCGCGCATCCCCGCGATCGTGACGGACGCGCTGGCCGCCTCGCTCCAGACCGACCTGGGCGCGGTCGGGGTGAAGGTGGTGTGGGAGGACATCGACGCCGGCTCCGCCGTCCAGCGCATCTTCAAGGACCGGGCCTACTCCGCCATGGTCATGAACATGGGCCAGTCCCCGGCCGACTGGGTGGTCATCGGCGATCTGGTCCTGCCGGGCGCGTTCAACATGTTCGGCTACACCGACGACACCGTGAAGGCGCTGCTGCCCGCGATCCAGCGGGACGGGGCCGCGAAGGACGTACAGGCGCTCAACCAGCACCTGGTCGAGGACGGCTGGTTCCTGCCCTTCTACCGGATGACGTATCTGCACGTCTCCGACGGCAGCGTGCGCATCACTCCCCAGGACGGCATGGCCGTGCCCGCGATCTACAACTACGCTCCCGCGCGCTGACATGCTCGCTTTCGTCGTACGCAGGATCGCGGCCGGGATCTTCCTGGTGCTCGTGATCTCGCTGCTCTCCTACACCCTGCTGTCCATCCCGCACATCGACGTGGGCCGCCAGCTCCTCGGCCAGAGCGCGGCCCAGGACCTCGTGGACGCCAAGAACGCCGCGCTCGGCCTGGACCGCCCCGCGCTGGTGCAGTACCTGGACTGGCTGGCGGGCGCCGTCCGCGGCGACTTCGGCACCTCCTGGTTCACCAGCGAGAACGTGGTCCGGGCGATCGCCAACCGGCTGCCCGTCACGCTCAGCCTGATGCTCGGGGTCACCCTGGTCACGGCGGTGTCGGCGGTCCTGCTCGGGATCTGGGCGGGCGTGCGCCGCGGCGCCGTGGACCGGTTCGTGCAGGTGTTCGCCGTCGTTGGCTACGCCCTGCCGGGGTTCCTGGTCACGCTGGTCATCGTCCTGGTCTTCGCCGTACGGCTGCGCTGGTTCCCCGCCATCGGGTACGTCGGGCTCGGCCGGTCCTTCACCGGCTGGCTGTCCACCGTGACGCTGCCGGTCCTCTCGCTCTCCATCGGCTCCATCGCCGGCGTCGCGCAGCAGGTCAGGGGGTCGGTCATCGACGTCATGCGGCAGGACTACGTGCGCACCCTGCGGGCCCGCGGCCTGCCGCCGCGCCGGATCGTCTTCCTGCACGTCGTCCGCAACGCCTCGGCCCCCGCGCTCGCGGTGCTCGGCATGCAGTTCGTCGGCCTGCTCGGCGGGGCCGTCCTGGTGGAGCAGATCTTCGGGCTGCCCGGCATCGGCAGCATGACCGTCAGCTACACCACCCGAGGCGACATCCCGGTCATCATGGCGCTGGTCATGTTCACTGTGATCGGCGTGATCCTGATCAACCTCGTCGTCGACATCCTGATCGGGTGGCTCAATCCGAAGGCGAGGATCGCATGAGACATCCCTTGGGCGTGCTGTCCGGGCTGCTGCTCGCGGCCGTCGTGCTGGCCGTGCTGCTCGCGCCCGTGCTCAGCGCGCACGACCCCGGGGTGTCCAGCCTGCGCGACGCCTTCGAGGGCCCGGCCGCCGGGCACCCGCTCGGCTTCGACTCGGCCGGGCGCGACGTGCTGGCCAGGCTGCTGTACGGCGGGCGCAACACCCTCGGCGGCGCGCTGATCGCGCTCGTGGTGGCGCTGCTCCTCGGCGTGCCGGCCGGGCTGGTGGCCGGATATTACGGCGGCTGGTTCGACTCGGCCGCGTCGTGGCTGGTCAACCTGGTGATGGCGCTCCCGGCGATGGTGGTGCTGCTGGCCTCGCGCGCCATCCTCGGCTCCGACGTCTGGGTCCTCATGGTGGTGCTCGGCTTCCTGGTCGCGCCCAGCTTCTACCGGCTGGTACGCGGCATCGTCGCCAACGTGCGCAGGGAGCTGTACATCGACGCCGCCCGCGTCTCCGGCCTGAGCGACGCCCGGATCATGGCCAGGCACGTCCTCGTCGTCGTCCGCGCGCCGATCATCATCCAGGTGGCGCTCGTCGCCGGGATCGCCATCGGCCTGCAGGCGGGGCTGGAGTTCCTCGGCATCGGCAGCGGCGACGCCCCCACCTGGGGCGCGATGCTCAACGAGGCGTTCAAGAACATCCAGCGCGCCCCCATGCTGATGCTCTGGCCCGGGCTGGCGCTCGGCCTCACCAGCGGCGCGCTGGTCCTGCTCGCCGCCGGCCTGCGCGACCTGCTCGAAGACCGCGGCACGGCCTCTGCCCCCACCCGCGAGACAGCGGCCGCGACGGTTCGCGCCCCGGCCACCGGGGACCGCGCCGCTGCCGGGACGGTCGGCGCCCCGGCCGCCGGGGATCGGGCCGAGCTGCTGTCGGTACACGACCTGGCCGTCTCCTACGCCTCCGGCGAGGTCGTCCACGGCGTGGACCTCGACGTACGGGCTGGAGAGATCGTCGGGCTGGTCGGCGAGTCCGGATCGGGCAAGACCCAGACCGCCTTCTCCATCCTCGGCATCCTGCCCGAAGGCGGCCGCGTCTCGCGCGGCAGCATCACGATCGGCGGCAAGGAGATCGTCGGCCTGCCCGAGCGCGAGCACCGCGCGCTGCGCGGCACCATCGTCGCGTACGTGCCGCAGGAGCCGATGAGCAACCTCGACCCCGCCTTCACCGTCGGCCACCAGCTCGTCGAGCCCCTGCGCTACAAGCTCGGCCTGAGCAGGGCGGCGGCCCGGCGGCGCGCGCTCGACCTGCTGAGCCTGGTCGAGATCACCGACCCGCGCCGCACCTTCGGCAGCTATCCGCACGAGATCTCCGGCGGCATGGCCCAGCGCGTCCTGATCGCCGGGGCCATGTCGTGCGAGCCCGCGCTGCTCATCGCCGACGAGCCCACGACCGCGCTCGACGTACGGGTCCAGACGGAGGTCCTCGACCTGCTGCGCAGGCTGCAGCGCGAACGCGACCTCGGCGTGCTGCTCGTCACCCACAACCTCGGCGTCGTCGCCGACCTGTGCGACCGCGTCGCCGTCATGCGCGCGGGCCGCATCGTCGAGACCGGCGCCGCCGAGCACGTCCTCAGCGCGCCGCAGGACCCCTGCACCCGCAAGCTGCTCGCCGCCGTGCTCCCCCTGGAGGTCGCGTGAACCCGCTGCTCGCCGTCGAGGACCTGCACGTCGGCTTCCCCGGCAAGGGGTGGCGGGCCCCACGCGTCGAGGTCCTGCGCGGCGTGAGCCTGGACATCGCCGCCGGCGAGACGCTGGGCCTGGTCGGCGAGTCAGGGTCGGGCAAGACCACGCTCGGCCGGGCGATACTCGGGCTCGTCCCCATCGCGTCCGGAACGGTCACCTTCGCCGGCGAACGCCTCGACCAGGCCGGGCGCAGGCGAAGGAGAGCGCTCAGCCGCGACCTCCAGGTCATCTTCCAGGACCCGTACACCTCGCTGAACCCCTCGCGGACGATCGGCGACACGCTGTCGGAGCCGCTGCTCGGGCACGGGCTGCCGGCCCGCGAGGCCCGCGACCGGGTCGGCGCGCTGCTCGAACGCGTGCACCTGCCCGCCGACGCCGCCCGGCGGCTGCCGCGCGAGTTCTCCGGCGGCCAGCGCCAGCGGGTGGCGATCGCCCGCGCGCTCGCCATCGACCCCCGCCTGATCGTGTGCGACGAGCCGGTCTCGGCGCTCGACCTCACCACCCAGAAGACCGTCCTGGACCTGCTGCTGGAGATCCAGGAGCAGACGGGCGTCGCCTACCTGTTCATCTCGCACGACCTCGGCGTGGTGCGTTTCATGAGCCACCGGGTCGCGGTCATCCACCACGGGGAGATCGTGGAGAGCGGCGACGCGGCGAGCGTGACGGCCGAGCCGCAGCACCCCTACAGCAGGGGACTGCTGCTGGCCGCCCGCCGCTTTCAGCTGAACAGCTCCTTGGAGCGGTAGAAGCCGCCCCATCCCAGCCGCTCCCACCAGCCCGCGTGGGCGCCGAGCCGGTCCCGGTAGTCGTCCCACTCCGTGGCCTGCGGCGTCCACGCCTTCTCCGCGATGCCCGGCAACCGGGGCAGCAGCAGGAACGCCAGGTCGTCGAAGCCGGTGACGCTCTCGCACCAGATCGCCGCCTCCACCCCGGCCAGCCGGGCGCCTTCGGGGATCTCGGCCAGCTCGCCGGGCCGCCAGCCGAACAGCTCCCTCGTGGTGCGCGGCGTGTAGTGCGGCATGCCCACCTGGGTCCGCCTGGCCGTCTGCCCGTCCAGCGTGGAGTCCTCGGCGTAACGCCGGTCGAGGTAGAGCACCCGGCTGGGCGAGGCGAGCACCCAGGCGCCCGCCGCGACCGCGGCCGGGGCGTCCTCCGGCGTCCTGGCGAAGGACTCGGCCACGATGTCGATCAGCGGATGGTGCTCGGCGGGGGCGGACGCACGGGCCCGGTCCGCGTCGAACGCGTCGCCGTCGCCCACCCAGCACTGCGCCACGTCCCGCGACGTGAGCGCGCCCGACCTGGCCGACTCCTGCCAGGCGACCACCCGCTTGCCCGTGGCCCTGCCCAGCTCCAGCGCCCGCGCCACGAACGCGGCGTACAGATCGTGCGGCATGCCGAACGCCTCGTCCCCGCCGACGTGCAGGTACGCGCCCGGCGTCAGCTCGGCCAGCCGGCCCAGGACGTCGGCGGCGAAGTCGTGCGCCGCCCCGGCCCTCGGGTCGAGGTAGCGCAGCAGCGGATGCGCGGGCTCGTCCGTGCCGGCCAGCTCGGGCCGGGCGCGGATCGCGGCCTGCGCGTGGCCGGGCATGTCGATCTCGGGCACCACCGTGACGAAGCGCGCCGCGGCGTAGGCGACCAGCTCCCGGTAGTCGCCGGCCGAATAGAACTGCGGGCCGTCGCCGTTGCGGGTGGCGTCGCCGTTCGGCCAGTTGCGCTCGTCGGTCAGCTCGGGACGGCCGGCGATCTCCAGCCGCCACGCCTGGCTGTCGGTGAGGTGCAGGTGCAGCACGTTGAACTTGTACAGCGCCAGCAGGTCGATGACCCGCTTGACCTGGGCGACGGGGAAGAACCTGCGGACGACGTCGAGCGACAGGCCGCGCCAGCGGAGTGCGGGGCCGTCCACGACGTGCACGCCAGGGACCGTCCGATCCTGGCGGATGAGCTGGGCGAAGGTGGTCGCGCCGCGGAACAGCCCGTCCGCCGAACCGGCGGTCACCGTGCCGCCGTTCGGGCCGCCGTCCGTGCCGACGTTTGGGCCGCCGTTCGGGCCGCCGTCCGTGCCGACGTTTGGGCCGCCGTTCGTGCAGCCGTTCGTGCCGACGTTTGGGCCGCCGTTTGGGCCGACGCGCAGCTCGTACCGCTCATCCGCCTTGTCGTCGCGGCCCCACGGGTCCAGCCCGCGTGCGGCCGCCGCCCCGGCGGCCACCGGCCCGATCCGCAACAGGAGATCAGCTGCCTCGGCTCTTGGCCCGGTCACTTCGGCCGTCGCGGCCAGGCCGTGCAGGCGGGTCAGCAGGCCGGCGACGGTCTCGGCGAGCCCGAGCAGGTCGCCGGACGGCACTCCGACGCGCAGCCGCGGGCCCAAGGTGAGCCCGGCCGCGGTGAGCTCGCATCGCTGGGGGAGGGGGACAAGCGGGATCGTCATGCACATTTCCTACCACATGGTAAGTAATGCGCGGCGGCCCCTACGCGGCGAAGGCGTCGAGGCCGGTCAGATCGGCCGAAAGCCGCCACAACCGCGCGGCCTCTTCCCGGTCGACCGCCCAGGCCGCGACCCCGCTGCTCAGGGTCGCGCCCGCCGCGGCGGGCTCGGCGACCTCGCAGTCCTCGCAGTAGAGACCGCCCAGCCCGGCCAGTTGCGGGGAGGTGGCCGCCCACACCTGCGTGGCCGCGCCCGCCGCCACCGGCTTCCAGCCGGCGATCGTGGCCGTCAGCGCGGCCAGCTCCTCGTCGCTCATGTGACGGGCGAGCGACGTGTCGGCGATGGCGCCCGGGTGCACCGCGAACGCCCGTACGCCCGCCGCCGCGCCCAGGGCGTCGAGGTGCACGGCGAACAGCACGTTGGCGGTCTTGGCCTGCCCGTAGGCCTGCCACTTGTCGTACCCCCGCTTGAACTGCACGTCGTCCCAGCGGATCCCCGAGAGCTGGTGCCCGTTGGAGGAGACCGCCACCACGCGCGCCCGTCCCCGCTCGATCGCCGGCCAGAGCCGGTTCACCAGGGCGTGGTGGCCGAGGTGGTTGACCGCGAACTGCGCCTCCCAGCCCGGCCCCACCCGGGTCTCCGGGCTGGCCATGATCCCCGCGTTGTTGATCACCAGGTGCAGGTCCCGCCCCGACGCCAGGAATCGCTCGGAGAACTCCCGCACGCTCTCCAGGTCCGCCAGGTTCAGCCTGCCGACCTCCACGCCGTCGATGCCGGCCAGGGCCTCCTGCGCCGCCGCGGGCCGCCGTGCCGGAACGATCACCCGGGCCCCAGCGCCGGCCAGCGCCCGCGTGGTCTCCAGGCCCAGGCCCGAATAGCCGCCCGTGACGATGGCGAGCCGGCCGGACAGGTCGAGGCCGCGCAGAACCTCCTCCGCGGTGCTGTCCACGCCGAATCCGGAGCCGATCTTGTGCTGCTGCATGCTCATGGACGCGACCGTACGACCTGGAGTCGGCTCCAGGTCAATTCGTGCTAGGCACGTCAGACGGCAGGCGCTGAGCCGATGCCGCCACAGTAGTAAGACATGGCCGCCACGACAGACCGCCGCCGCGTGCGGGCGAAGGGCCCGGCCGCCGGCCGTCCCGGCCCCGGTTTCCGCCGGTGACGGAGGTTGTTCCGGGTGTCGTCAGGACAAATCCTCCGAGAATACGCACAGACTTTGCCTCACCCGCGGGACCCGGGATTGTCAGTGGGAACGAATAACCTGGGCGGTGTCGTCCCGCCGGGGGGCGACACGGGCTCCGGCCCGGCCTGATGTCATGGATGTCCCAGCGTTCGACCGGAGGGAAGCGATCGTGCGGTCTTTCGCGGGCGGAGTGCTGCCCCCGGATGACGTCGTCGTCACGGCTCTGCGCGCAGGAGACGAGGCGATGTTCGCGGCACTGCTCGACACCTGGTCCGGAGGCATGCTGCGCGTCGCCAGGTCCTATGTGACCACCGACTCCTTCGCCGAGGAGGTCGTCCAGGACACGTGGCTGGCGGTGATCGGCGCGATCGACGACTTCGAGGGGCGTTCCTCGGTCAAGACGTGGGTCTACCGCATCCTGATCAACACCGCGAAGAAACGCAGCCTGCGCGAGAGCCGCACACTGCCGTGGAGCTTCTTCGAGCCGGACGGCGACCACGGCGGCGGCCAGTGGCTCGGCCCGGTGCCCGAAGGGGGCTGGCAGGAGGCGCCCGCGGCCTGGCCGACGCCCGAGGGCGAGGCGCTGGCTGCGGAGATGCGCGGGCTGATCGCCGAGGCGCTGGCCAGGCTGCCGCCGCGGCAACGGGTCGTGATCACGCTGCGCGACGTGGAAGGATATTCCTCCGACGAGGTGTGCGAGATCCTGGAGATCTCCGCGGCCAACCAGCGGGTGCTGCTGCATCGCGCCCGTGAGGCGGTGCGGGGCTGGCTCGCAGACTACTTTGAGTCCGTGAAGCAGCCGGAATAGCCGGCGGCTGCGTCCCATCTGAAATACGGCCACGATCGTTTCGCGAACCCCCTTCCGGTCCGTGGAGCGGCACAATAAGTGAAACGGTTCATTCCAGTAGATAAGGGCGGTCAACGTCGTGAAGCGGTTCACCTGCGACGAACTGGTGGAGCTCATCACCGCGTACCTCGAACTCGCCCTCGACTCGGCCGAGCGCGACGGCGTACGCGCGCATCTGGCCTGCTGCGAGGGATGCCGCCGCTACGTCGAGCAGTTCCGTGCGAGCATCAGGGCCCTCGCCGACCCGCCGCCGGAGAAGCTGCCCGCAGACGTGCGCGACCGGCTGATGTCGACTTTCCGGGAGCGGCGCCACTCCTAGCCGTCACCCCTGTTGCCGCACGTCAGCGTGCTCTGATTCCCCTTCTTCCGGCTGTGTGCCGGTCATCCCCGTCCGTCCCATGAAAATCCGTCTGTAACGATCGCGCGGTTCGCGGGTCTGTAGATCTATGCGCCACGCGATGGAAAGACGATGAGCGGATTGACGGCCGAGAGCACACCGCTGCTGGACGCCTCGGAGGTGGCGGACTTCGCGCGCCGGTGCTTCCACCCCTCCACCGCGGACCTGGTGGGCGTTGAGCTGGAGTTCCTGGTCTTCGACAGCACGGCGGCCGGCCGGCACGTCCCCCTGGCCAAGGTGCAGCGGGCCCTGCCCGCGCTGCCGGGCGGCAGCCGGGTGACGTTCGAGCCGGGCGGCCAGCTCGAACTGTCCGGACCGGTGGGCGCGCTGCCCGACGCTCTCTCCCGGATGGCGGCCGACGTGGCCGCCGTGCGCGACGCCCTGCGTGCGGAGGGGATGGCGCTGGCAGGGGTCGGCCTCGACCCGCTGCGCCCGGCCCGCCGCCAGCTGACCCTGCCCCGGTATGAGGCGATGGCCGAGTTCCTCGGCGTGCCCTACGGCCCGCTGATGATGTGCTCGACCGCGTCCGTCCAGGTCAACCTGGACCTGGGGGAGCGGCCCGCGGAGCGCTGGTGGCGGGCGCACGCGCTCGGCCCGGTGCTGATGGCGTCCTTCGCCAACTCGCCGCTGTCCGGGGGGCGGCCGAGCGGCTGGATGTCCGGCCGCCAGGCCGTCTGGGACCACCTCGACCGCTCCAGGACCGCACCCGTGCCCGCCAACGGAGACCCCGCCGCAGACCCCGCCGCCGACTGGGCCGAATACCTGCTGAACGCCCGGCTCATGCTGATACGCGAGGACGACGAACGCTATCGCCCGGTACGCGATGGCTCGACGTTCCGCGACTGGCTCGAATCCGGCGGCGGGCGCCGGCCCACCGCCGAGGACCTGGCCTACCACGCCACGACGCTCTTCCCGCCCGTGCGTCCCAGGGGCTGGCTGGAGATCCGCTACCTCGACGCCCAGCACCCGGCGACCTGGCCGGTGTGCGTGGCCGTGACCCACGCCCTCATCGCCGACGACCGGGCCGCCAACGCCGCGCTGGCCGCCGTCGAGCCGTCCGCTGGGCCTGCCGGGGGGACGTACCGGGCGTCGTGGGAGGTGGCGGCGCGGTGCGGGCTGGCCGACCCCGGCCTGCGCCGGGCCGCGGAGACGTGCTTCCGCGCCGCGCTGGAGGCGCTCCCGCGCCTGGGCGGGGACGCGGCGCTGGCCGGGGCGGTCGCCGCGTTCGCCGACCGGCACGTGACGACCGGCCGCTCCCCGGCGGCCGACCTGATGATTCCGACGCCGGGACGGCGCGTCCCGGCCTGGCTTAACGACGAAGGACGCCGATGAACGACTTCAAGGAGCGGATCGCGGCCGAGCTCATCGCGGTGCGCGACCGGTCTCTGGCCTACACCGAGGCGGAGGACGACCTGCTGGTACGCCAGCATTCGCCCCTCATGTCCCCGCTGGTGTGGGATCTGGCGCACGTGGGCAACTACGAGGAGCTCTGGGTGCTGCGCGAGGCCGGGGGCATCACGCCGCTGCGTCCCGAGATCGACGACATCTACGACGCCTTCAAGACCCCGCGCAAGGACCGCCCCAGCCTGCCGTTCCTGGGCCCGGCCGAGGCCCGCCGCTACATCGAGGGCGTACGCGGGCGCGTCCTCGACGTCCTCGACGCGGTCGACCTGGACGGGCCCGCTCCGCTGCACCGCGACGGCTTCGTGTTCGGCCTGGTGATCCAGCACGAGCACCAGCACGACGAGACCATGCTCGCCACGCTGCAACTGTCGGGCCAGCCGGGCCTGGTGCGCGAGGGCGAGCTGCCGAAGGGCCGGGGTGCGGGTCCCGGCGAGGTGCACGTGCCGGCGGGCTCGTTCCTCATGGGCACCGGCACGCTGCCCTGGGCCTACGACAACGAACGGCCCGCCCACCGGGTGGACCTGCCCGGCTACTGGATCGACCGGCTCCCGGTCGGCAACGAGGCCTACATGGCGTTCATCGCGGAGGGTGGCTACGACGACCCGCGCTGGTGGACGGCGGAGGGCTGGCAGTGGCGGCAGCGCAGCGGGGTGACCGCGCCGCTGTTCTGGGTCAGGGACGGGGACGCCTGGTGCCGTACCCGGTTCGGCAGGACCGAGCCGGTGCCGCTGGACGAGCCGGTCCAGCACGTCTCCTGGTACGAGGCCGACGCCTACGCCCGCTGGGCGGGCAAGCGGCTGCCCACCGAGGCCGAATGGGAGAAGGCGTGCGGCTGGGACCCGGCGGCCGAGCGGGCGCGCCGCTACCCGTGGGGCGAGGACGGTCCGACCCCCGAGCTCGCGAACCTGGGCCACCGCGCCGCCCACCCCGCCCCGCTGGGCGCCTACCCGGCGGGGGCCAGCGCGTACGGGGCCGAGCAGATGGTGGGCGACGTGTGGGAGTGGACCTCGTCCTGGTTCCATCCCTATCCCGGCTTCCGCAGCTTCCCGTACAAGGAGTACAGCGAGGTGTTCTTCGGCGAGGAGTACCGGGTGCTGCGCGGTGGCTCGTGGGCGGCCGACCCGGCGGCGGTGCGGACCACGTTCAGGAACTGGGACTATCCGATCCGCCGGCAGATCTTCACCGGCTTCCGCTGCGCCCGTTCCGAGCAGGTCTGAGGTGTGCAGGCACGCGGCCTGGCTGGGCGCCGCCCGCCCGCTCACCTGGCTCATCCAGGAGCCCGAGCACGGGCTGCTCAAGCAGTCCTACGCGCCGCGCCGCCAGCGGTCCGGCCTGATCAACGCCGACGGCTACGGCATGGGCTGGTACGACCCCGCGCGCCCCGAGCCCGTGCGCTACCGGCGTTCCGTGCCCATCTGGACCGACGCCAACCTGCCCGCGCTCGCCGCGGTCGCCCGCTCGACCTGCCTGCTGGCGGCCGTCCGGTCGGCCACCGTGGGCATGCCGATCGAGGAGAGCGCCACCGCGCCGTTCATCGACCGGACGTGGCTGCTCAGCCACAACGGGCGCGTCGTCAGGGACGCGCTGCGCGACCTCGCCGACGACCTGCCCGACCGCGCGGAGAGCGCGTGCGACGCGGCCTGGGTGGCGGCCGCCGTGTTCCTGCGCGGGCGCGCCGGGGCCGGCCTGGGCGAGGCGCTGTCCGAGGTCGTCGTACGGGCCGGGAGCAAGGACCCGGCCGCCCGCCTGAACCTGCTCGCCTGCGACGGCGCGTCCATCGTCGCGACCGTCTGGGGCGACACGCTCTTCCATCACCGACTTCCCGACGGCGTGCGCGTCGCCAGCGAGCCGCTCGACGACCTGCCCGGATGGCAGGCCGTACCCGAGCGCAGCCTGCTGACCGTCACCGCGACGGACGTCCGCGTACAGCCATTGTGATCTCTCTAGGAGGCCCCGTGCCCGTCAGCCAGTCGACCGTGCGTGTGATCAACCATCTTGACCGCGACTACCTGCGCCAGGCGCTCGAACACGATGTCAGGACCGGGCTGAGCGCCTCGCCCAAGTGGCTGCCGCCCAAGTGGTTCTACGACGAGGCGGGCAGCGAGCTGTTCTCCCGCATCACCCGGTTGCCCGAGTACTACCCGACCCGGCGTGAGCTGGCCATCCTGCGGGCCAGGGCCGCGGACCTGGTGGCCGCCTCCGGCGCGGACACGCTGGTCGAGCTGGGCTCGGGCACCAGCGAGAAGACCGTGCTGCTGCTGGACGCGCTGGCCGCGGCGGGGAGGCTGCGGGCGTACACGCCGGTGGACGTGGACGCGGTCACCCTTGAGGCGGCGGCGCGGCGGCTGGCCGGGCGCTTTCCGCACCTTGCCGTGCAGCCGGTGTGCGCCGACTTCGAACGGCATCTGGCGTTGCTGCCGCGTACCGGGCGGCGGATGGTGGCCTTCCTCGGCGGCACGATCGGCAACCTCGAACCGGCCGCGCGGGCGGTGTTCCTGAAGGAGCTGCGGGCCACGCTGCGGCCGGGGGACACGTTCCTGCTGGGGGCCGACCTGGTGAAGGACACCGGGCGGCTGGTGGCGGCCTATGACGACGCGGCCGGGGTGACGGCCGCCTTCAACCGGAACGTGCTGCGCGTGATCAACCGGGACCTGGCGGCCGACTTCGACCCGGAGGCGTTCGAGCACGTGGCCGTGTACGACGAGCGCCAGGAGTGGATCGAGATGCGGCTGCGCGCGACCAGGGACATGCGGGTGCGGATCGACGGGCTCGGCCTGGCCGTCTCGTTCGAGGAGGGGGAGGAGGTGCGGACGGAGATCAGCGCCAAGTTCCGGCCGGAGGGGCTGCGGGAGGAGCTCGCGGCGGCCGGCTTCGACGTCCGCCGCCGCTTCACGGACCCGGAAGGCGACTTCACCCTGGTCCTGGCCACCCCATAACCCCCGCCCGCCGGTTCCGCCCCGCTGAGGGGCGAGGCCGGTCGGCTCCCGGGCTGGTGGAGGGGGTGGGCCAGTCGGGTTTGGGCCGACGGGGGTGATGGGCCGGCCGGGTTTGGGCTGGCGGAGGCGTTGGGAGCGGCTGGAGGAAGGGGGCGGAAGTGGTCGGCTTCGGGCCGGTGGACCCGGTGGACCCGGCGGACGCGGTGGAGCAGGCGGACGCGGTGGGGCCGGTTGCGCCGCCGTCGCGGGTCGCTGAGGCGTGGCGGGCCGGGCGGCGTGTCGCGCCTGTTGGGTACCTCGACGCGGCCGGCTGCAACGTGCCCAGCGACCGGGTGCTGGACGCGGTCGTGGCCCACCTGCGTCTGGAGCGGGAGCGCGGCGGTTACGGCGCCGTCCCCGACCTCACCGTGCCGAGGGCCGCCCTGGCCGCCCTGGTCGGCGCGGGCCCGGCGGACGTGGCGTTCCTTGAGAGCGGCACGGCGGCGATGGCGGCACTGCTCGGCGGCTGGTGGCCGACAGCGGACCGCCGCGCCGGGCACTCCGGGAACGAGAGCGGCGTCGCCCACTTGGGCGGGTCAAGCGGCGTCGGCCGCCTGCGCGGGCCGAGCGGCGTCGCCCGCGCAGATCGTCCAGACCGCGCTGATCGAGCCGGCGGTGCTGGTCGTGGCGGGCGGGCCGTTCGGGTCGGGTTTCCGCGTTTCGAGTACGGCAGCACGTTGATGCTGCTGCGCCGCCTGGCTGCCCAGCGCGGCTGGGAGCTCGTGGAGCTGCCCATGGACGGCGACGGCCGGTTCGACCTGGAAGGGCTGCGGGTGGAGCTTGCGGCGGGGCTGGATCTCCTGGTCGTCTCGCACATCGCCTCCCACCGCGGCACCGTCCAGCCCGTGCGGGAGATCGGCGAGCTGTGCCACGCGGCGGGCGTCCCGTACGTGCTGGACGTGTGCCAGTCGCTCGGCCACGTGGACGTACGGGGAGCCGGCGCGACCGCGTACGTGGGCACCTCGCGCAAATGGCTGGCCGGGCCGCGGGGCGTCGGGTTCCTGATCGTGCCCGGCCTCGCCCCCGGCATGGACGCCGCGGTCCCCACGCTCGGCGGGCATCTCTGGGACGGGACCGCGCCGGAGGGCGTCGCCCCGCTGCCGGGCGCGGCCCGCTACGAGAGCGCGGAGGCGGCGATCGGGGCCAGGATCGGGCTCTGCGCGGCGGTGCTGGAGCACCACGTGCTCGGCCCTGCCGCGGTGTACGAGCACCTGGCCGCACTCGGCCGCATGGCGCGCGGCGTGCTCGACGGGGCCGGCGGCTGGCGGGTGGCCGAGCCGCTCGACGAGCCGTCCGCGCTCGTCACGCTCAAGCCACCGCCCGGCGACACGGCCGAGCGCGCCGCCGCGCGGGCGGCCGCGGCGTCCCTGCGGGCCAGCGTGGTGCCGACCGCCCGAGCGCCGCTGGACCTGCGCGAACCCGTGCTCCGCGTCTCCCCGCCACCCGGCACACCGCCGGAGACCTTGCAAGCCCTGGCCCAAGTCCTCGCTTCCTCCTGACTTGCCCCCTGACTTGCCCCCGGAGATCCTGGGCGCCTGGGCCTGCGTCCTCGCTTCCATGCGCCGTGTCGCCGCGCCCCGCACGCCCCTGCGTGCCCCCGGCTCGCCGGGTCCTCGTCTCAGCCGTGCGGCGCTGCCCGCGTGGGCGTCGCACGCCAAGGGATCCTGGCCCTTCCAAGCCCCTGTCGCAAGTTATGTATGCAATATTGTCATCAATCCTCACAGCGACGTTGATCTCCACTCCACTGGCATGGGTGCCGAAGCGCCTCCCGCGTGCGGCTGTTCGACGGCGGCCGTCGCGCCCGCGAGCAGGCCAGGACGTCTGCAGCGCCCAGAAAGCCCGCGTCCCGGATCGGGTCCGGTGTGGTGGCGGGTGTGTGGATGGGTGTGCACCGGCGGGAGATGGCGGTTGTGACGAGGCGATAGTAGGCGATATTGTCAACGATATCGTTGCTCAGCCCGTTGACGATCTCGCCTCCAGGCCTGGGTGAGGTCGGCAGAAGTGATCTCCACACCCCCCACCCGACGTCCCCCGGAGAAGCACTGTGACCAAAGCTCGCGCGGCCCTGGCCGCCGCCTCCGTTCTCCTGCTCACCGCGTGCGGCGGCGGGCAGACCCCTTCCACCAGCCCCGGGACGTCGTCCTCGGCCGGCGCCACCACGGTGAAGGTCAGCGTGATCCCCATCATCGACGTGGCGCCGATCTACCTCGGCGACCAGCAGGGGTTCTTCGCCGAGGAGGGGCTGAAGCTCGAACTCGTGTCCGCCCAGGGCGGCGCCGCCATCGTCCCCGCCGTCGTCAGCGGCCAGGTGGAGTTCGGGTTCAGCAACTTCACGTCACTGATCATCGCCAAGTCCAAGGGACTCCCGCTCAAGGTCGTCGCCCCCGGCGCGGCCTCGACGGGGATCCAGGGCAAGGACTTCGGCGGCGTGGTGGTCAAGGCGGACAGCCCGCTGAAGACGGCCGCGGACCTGGCCGGCAAGCGCGTGGCGGTCAACACCCTGAACAACATCAACGACACCACCGTACGAGCCTCGATCCGGGCCGCCGGCGGGGACGCGAAGAACGTCACCTTCACCGAGCTGGCCTTCCCCGACATGCTCGCCGCCCTCGACAAGGGCAACGTGGACGCGGTCCAGGTCGTCGAGCCGTTCCTGGCCACCGCCAAGAAGAACGGCGACCGCGTGATCGCCTCGAACTACGTCGACACCGCCCCCGACCTGACCATCGCCGGCTACTTCACCTCCCAGCAGACCGCCACCGCCAAGCCCGACCTGGTCAAGCGCTTCACGTCCGCGATGCAGAAGTCGCTGAAGTACGCCACGGACAACCCGGACGCGGTGCGCAAGGTCCTGCTCACGTACACGAAGATCGACCCGGCGCTGACCGGCTCGCTCACGCTCCCGACGTATCCCGCGGAGATCAACAGCGCCTCGCTGGCGACGCTGTCGAAGCTCGCCCTGCAGGACGGCTTGATCCAGACCGCTCCCGACCTCAGCGGGCTGCTTCCGTGACGGCGGTGGTGACGGCGGGACCGGGACGGGGCCGGAGCGGCCGCCGTCACCGCGCGCTGCCCGCCTGGCTCCTGGGCGCGATCGGCCTGGCGGGGCTGGTCGCGGTGGTGGAGCTGGCGCCACGGACGGGGCTGGTGGACGAGCGGTACCTGCCGCCGTTCAGCGCCATGGTCGCGGCCCTGGGGGAGCAGGCCGGCACGGCGGAGTTCTGGCAGTCGCTGCTGGAGACGTTGCGCGGCTGGGCCGCCGGCCTGGCGATCGCGATGGCCGGGGGCGTGCTGCTCGGCATCCTGATCGGCGGCGTCCCGCTGGTGCGGGCCGCACTGAACTCGACGATCGAGTTCCTGCGCCCGATCCCCTCGGTGGCGCTGATCCCGCTGGCCGTGCTGCTGTTCGGCACCGACATGCGCTCGACCCTCCTGCTGGTCGTGTACGCCTCCTTCTGGCAGGTGCTGGTCCAGGTGCTGTACGGCGTCCAGGACGTGGACCCGGTCGCCAGGGAGACCGCGCGCTCCTACCGGTTCCGCCCGCTGACCCAGGTCCGCACCGTGATCTGGCCGACCGCGCTGCCGTACGTGATGACCGGGTTCCGCCTGGGCGCGGCGGTGGCGCTGATCCTGGAGATCACCGGCGAGCTGATCATCGGATCGCCCGGGCTCGGTAAGCAGATCGCGGTGGCGCAGACCTCCGGCGCGGTGGCGTCGATGTACGCCCTGGTCATCGTGGTCGGCCTGATCGGCGTCCTGGTCAACGTGGCCGCCCGGGCCATCGAGCGCCGCGCGCTGCGCTGGCACCCCTCGATCCGCAGGGAGACGGCGTCGTGAGCGCGGGACGCAGGGTCCTGCTGCTGCTGGCCGTACCGGTGCTGCTGGTCGTGGCCTGGTGGACGGCGACGGCGGGCAGCACGAACTTCTTCTGGCCACCGCTGAGCCAGATAGCGGGCACGTTCGGCGAGACGTGGTTCACCGGCCGGTTCGCCGCCGACGTGCTGCCCAGCCTGGCCCGGCTGCTGGCCGGCTACCTGGCCGCCGTGGCACTGGGCGTGGGCCTGGGCACCGCGATCGGCTCGTCGCCCACGCTTCGCGGCCTCCTGGAGCCGGTCCTGGAGTTCTTCCGCGCCATCCCGCCGCCGGTGCTGGTGCCGATCCTGATGCTGTTCGCCGGCATCGGGAACGGCATGAAGGTCCTGGTGATCGTCTCAGGCTGCGTCTGGCCGGTGCTGCTGAACACGGTCGAGGGCGTCCGGGCGCTGGACGAGGTCCTGCGCGACACCGCCCGCAGCTACCGGATGCGCCGCCGCTCGCGGCTGATCCACCTGGTGCTGCGGGGAGCCAGCCCGCAGATCGCCGCCGGCGCGCGGCAGGCGCTGTCCATCGGGATCATCCTGATGGTGATCAGCGAGATGTTCGCCGCGAGCAACGGCGTGGGCTTCACCATCATCCAGTTCCAGCGCAGCTTCGCCGTCCCGCAGATGTGGACCGGGATCATCCTGCTCGGGCTCATCGGCATCGTCCTGTCGATGATCTTCCGCTGGGCGGAGGCCCGGCTGCTGCGCTGGTACACCGGTCTGCGCATGTCACAGCGAGAGGGCTGAGATGACCACCACACCCGTCGGCGCCGCCGCGCGTTCGGAGACCGTCGCCACGATGCTGGACGTCCGCGCCCTGAAGAAGGTCTACGAGGGCAGGGGCCGCAGCGTCGAGGCGATCCGCGACCTGACCTTCACCGTCGGGTCCGGCGAGCTCGTCTGCATCGTCGGCCCGTCGGGCGCGGGCAAGACCACCCTGCTCAGGTGCATCGCCGGGCTGCTCGACAGCACCTCGGGCGAGGTGGTGCTCGAAGGCGAGCGGGTCACCGGGCCGCCGCCCGGCATGGCCGTGGTCTTCCAGGAGTACGGCCGCAGCCTGTTCCCATGGATGACCGTACGGCAGAACGTCGAGCTGCCGCTGAAGGAGAAGAAGGTCCCGAAGGCCGAGCGGCGGCGGCTCGTCGAGGAGGCGCTGGAGGCGGTCGGCCTGTCCGACGTGCACGGCGCCCACCCCTGGCAGCTGTCGGGCGGCATGCAGCAACGCGTGGCCATCGCCCGCGCGGTCGCCTACGAGCCGCATCTCCTGCTGATGGACGAGCCCTTCGCCGCCGTGGACGCCCAGACCCGCGCCGACCTCGAAGACCTCGTCCGCTCCCTGTGGCGGCGGCTCGGGGTCACCGTGCTGTTCGTCACGCATGACATCGACGAGTCCGTCTACCTCGGCCGGCGCGTCATCGTCCTGTCCGACTCGCCGACGGTCGTGCTCGAAGACGTCGTCATCGACCTGCCGGACGAGCGCGACCAGCTCACCACCCGCTCGCTGCCGCGCTTCGCCGAGCTGCGGGCGCACGTCTACGAGCTCGTCCAGCGAGCCAAGGGCGGTCACCGCCCGACCTCCTGAACAGTCAGATCCGAGAGGTGGTTGTCCCTTGCGCGATCTCCCAGGAAAGACGAAACGCGGGCCCGGCCTGGCCGCGGCCCTCATCATCGCGGTCCTGATGTCCGCGATGAGCCTGAGCGCCCCGGCCGGCGCCCAGGCGGGTACTCAGGCCGGGAAGCCGCCCGTCACGGCGGCGGGCCTGGCGAATCTGCCCGCGCTGCCCCCGGTGCTGGACTGCGCCGGCCTGACGGGCCTCGACCTGGGCGGCGTCACCGACGCGCCGGTCACGATCCGGTCCGCGTCCGTCGTGACCACGGGCGCGCCGGCGCCGTACTGCGAGGTCAGGGGTACGATCGCCCCCGCCGACACCATCGTCGTGCGCCTGCCCGTCAACGGCTGGACGCAGCGCTACGCGCAGACCGGCTGCGGCGGCCTGTGCGGCAGCGCCAACATCACTTACACCCAGGCGTCCACCTGCCCGCCGATCGCGGACGGCACGATCGCCAGCGCGACGACCGACATGGGACACCAAGGCCAGAACGACGGCACCTGGGCGGCGCGCAACCCGCAGGCGCAGATCGACTTCGCCTACCGGGGCGTGCACGTGACGTCCGAGGTCGCCAAGGCGATCATCACCAGGTTCTACGGCCGCCCGCCGGCGTACTCGTACTTCAACGGCTGCTCCGACGGCGGCCGGGAGGCGCTGATGGAGGCCCAGCGCTTCCCCGGCGACTTCGACGGCATCGCGGCCGGCGCGCCCGCGAACAACATGGTCGTCCAGAACACGTTCCACCACGCGTGGAACGTCCTGACCAACCGCGCGGAGAACGGCGAGTACATCCTGCTCGCCGGCAGGCTCCCGCTGATCCACAACGCCGTGCTGGCCGCCTGCGACGGGCTGGACGGGCTGCGGGACGGCGTGCTCGGCGACCCGCGGCGCTGCGATTTCGACCCCTCGGCGCTGGTGTGCGCGGCCGGGCAGGACCCGGCGTCGTGCCTGTCCCCGGCCGAGGCCGGCGTGGTCCGGCGGCTGCACGACGGCGCGGTCGACGATCGCGGCCGGCGGCTGGAGCCCGAGGTCGCCCACGAATGGGGCTCCGAGCTCGACTGGACCCTGTTCGTGCCGGCGGTGCAAGGACAGCGGGTGGGCAGCGAGAACTTCGTGCTGAGCTTCGCCCGTTACCTGGCCTACCCGAACGTGGTGAACCCCGGCTGGCAGCTCGCCGACCTGAAGTTCACGGCGAAGTCGTTCTGGAACACGATGCAGTCCGCCGGCTACCTGTCCGCGATGGACCCGGACCTGCGCCCCTTCCAGCGCGGCGGCGGGAAGCTGCTGCTCTGGCACGGCTGGAACGACCAGCACATCGCGCCGCGGGGCACTCTGGCGTACTACGACGCCCTGCGGAAGACGATGGGGGACAAGGCCGTCGACGGCTTCGCCCGGCTCTACCTCTTCCCCGGCGTCGCGCACTGCGGCGGCGGCGAGGGGCCGAACACCTTCGACGTCCTCACCCCGGTGATGGCGTGGGCGGAGAGCGGCCGGCAGCCCGGGAAGATCATCGCGTCGAACGTCGCGGACGGCGCCGTCACACGTACCCGGCCGGTCTATCCCTACCCCGCCGTCGCCCGCTACGACGGCACCGGCAGCACCGACGACGCGGCGAACTTCGCCGCCGTCACGCCGCGCGGGGAGCCGCGCGCCGGCTACCACTGGCTCGGCGAGCGGTTGTACTCCCACGGCTACCAGGTCTGGTGCACGGCGGAGGGCACGGAGCTCCGCTGCCGGCCGTCCGAGACCTGGCTCACCCGCCGCAGGACGCCCGGCGGCTGACCCGTCAGGACAGGTGGCAGGTCGCCGTCGGGGTGAACGCGTTGTCCGGCGGCACGCCCTCCGCCCGCGCGTAGCCAGGGTATTTCCACTGGCACAGCGTCGTCGCGGAGATCTTCGTGTCGGACCCCGAGCACCGCAGGTCGGACCAGCCCGCGTTGAAGACGAAGGAGTAGGAGGAGTAGCCCTGCGCCTTGCAGTATTCGTTGGCGTCGGTCCACGACACCGTGCCGGTGGAGGGAGGCAGCCGCGGCGGGGCGGTGGACTCCTTGCTGGCGGACGGCTTGGACGTCGGCTTGGTGGTCGATGTGCGGGACGGTTTCGCCGACGTGGGCGCGACGGTGTGCCGGGCGCCCGCCGTCGGATCCGGCTCGCGTGACCTGCTCGTACGGGTGCGCGGCACCTTGGCCGGCGACGCGGCCGGACTCTGGGCGAGGTCGGCCTCCTCGCCCATGAGGGACGCGGTCGGGGGCGGCGCCGGGGTGCCCGAGGTCATGGGGGTGGCCTCCGGCGGAGCGGCCGTGCGGCTCGGGACCGGTCCGGCCGCCGCCTGCTGCTGGGCGGTGGCGGGCGCCAGGGCGTAGAAGCCGACGCCGGCGGTGACGACGAGGGCGGCGGCCATCGCGGCCACGGCGAGCGTACGGCGGCGATCGGGTCTCCCCGCCGGGGCGTCCTGCGGGGCGGGGACGGGCAGCGCCCGGGGCTGCGTGTCCTGCCAGGCGGGGACTGGCAGCGCCTGGAGTTGTTCGACCACCTGCGGGTCCTGCCAGGTGGGGACGGGCAGCGCCCGGAGTTGTTCGGCCACCTGCGGGTCCTGCCAGGTGGGGACGGGCAGCGCCCGGAGTTGTTCGACCACCTGGGCGGCGGTGGGCCGCCGGGCCGGCTCCTTGGCCAGGCACTCCTGAAGCAGGCGCCGGAAACGCCCCTCCATCCCGCTCAGATCGGGCTCGCTCGCCAGGACCGAGTGCAGGGTGGCGGGGATCGTGTCGCCGCCGAAGGCCCGGCTGCCCGTGGCCGCGTAGTACATGGTCGCGGCCCAGGCGAACAGGTCGGCGGGCGGCCCCACCTCGCCGTCCGCGATCTGCTCCGGCGCCATGTACGCGGGGCTGCCGATCGGCTGGCTGCTGACGACCGACTGGCTCAGGTCGAGCGCCTTGGCGATGCCGAAGTCGATCACCACCGGCCCGTCGGGGCCGAGCAGCACGTTGCCCGGCTTGAAGTCCCTGTGCACCACCCCGGCCGCGTGGATCGCGGCCAGCGCCGTCGCGGTGTTGACGGCCAGCCGCTGCAGCGCCGCCGCGGCGCGCGGCCCGCTCTCACGGACCGACTCCTGCAGGGAGGGGCCGTCCACCAGCTCGCTCACGATGTACGGCCGGGCGCCGGCGAAGCCGGAGTCGAGCATCTGCGCCGTGCAGAAGGGCGCCACCCGCTTGGCCGTTTCCACCTCGCGCAGGAACCGCGCACGGGCCTGATCGTCGGTGATCAGGTGCGGATGCAGCAGCTTGATCGCGACGAGGACGCCGCCCGGGCTCCGGCCCGCGAACACCGTGCCCTGCCCGCCCGATCCGAGCCGCCCTTCGAGGAGGTAGGGCCCGGCGGCGCGGGGATCGTCGGGGAACAGCTCCGCTAGCTCGGGCACCGAGCCTCCTCGGCGGAGCATGGTGTGGCGTTCAGAGCGCTGCCCTCAGGTCCGAGACCGGCCGGCCCGGCGGGAGCTGGGCGACCAGCCCCTCGGCGGCCGCGGTGAGCATCAGCACGAAGTAGTCCTCCGGGGTGTGTTCTGGGAGGCCGGCCATGGCCTGCCGCACGAGCGGCGAAGCGGCCATCACGGCCAGCGCGTCCTCGATGCTCTGCGACTCGAGGTGCGCGGCGCGCTCCTGCTCCGACACGGTGACGCCGATGGTCATGGTGGCGATCGCCGAGCTGAGCACGGTGGCGGCGGCCGGATCGTAGCCACGCCTGCCGAGGGCGATGATCTGGTGCTCCAGGAGCCGGATGCCCGACGGCCCGCGCGGGAAGAGCCGCTGAAGGTACTGGGCCGTGCCCGGATGCCCGAGCGTGAAGCGCCGCAGCTGCGCGCCGAAGCCGACCAGGTGGGCACTGGCAGACTCGGCCGGGTCGTCGACCAGCGTCAGCGTCCCGAGGATGGCCTCGCCCACGTGGACCTCCAGCGCGGAGCGGCTCGGCACATGGCGGTAGACGGCCGCCGTCGTGACGCCGAGCGCGTCGGCCACGCCCTGCATGGACAGCTCGGTCAGGCCGATCCGCACCCCAGCGTCGACCACGTCACGGAGGGTGAACGTGGCCGTGCGCCCCCCGGTCTTCATGGGACACGCCTCCCTTAGTTACCCGCCCTAACTTAGAGGCATGATCAGCCTGGCGCAACCTCGCTCCGCCGCTGTCACGTGTTCGCGCGGTGGCGGGGGTGACCTAGGCTTTTCCGGGTGGATCACCTGGACATCCGGCCGAGGACCCCCGCCGACCTGGAAGCGTGCGTCGAAGCTCTCGCCCAGGTCCAGGCGGCCGACCGCTATCCCGTGGACTGGCCGGACGATCCGGCCGGCTGGCTGACGCCGGGCGGCCGGCTCAGGGCCTGGATCGCGGTCGAGGCTGGGGTCGAGGCTGGGGTCGAGGCAGCGGTCGAGGCAGGGGCCGTGCTCGGGCACGTGGCGCTCACCCCGGACATGGAGATCACCCGGCTGTTCGTCGTCCCGGCCGCCCGCGGGCGCGGCCTGGCGGCCCGGCTCCTCGACGCCGTACGCGCCGCCGCGCTCGTCCCGCTCAAGCTGGAGGTCTCCTCCGAGGGCACGGCCGCCATCGCGTTCTACGAGCGGTCCGGTTGGCGCAGGGTCGGCAGCACCCGCGCCGGCTGGCTCAACGCGGCGGGTGAGCCGGCTCTGGTCCACCACTACGTGAGCCCGCCGCGCTAGCGGTCTCCCACGACGTCGTGTACTCCGCCAGGATCGCCGCGATGTGCCGCACCATGAAGGTGTAGTAGTCGTGCATCTCCCGCAGGCGGGCGCGCTGCCGGTCGGGCAGCCCGGCTCCCTGCGCCTGCGCGTTCTCGGCCAGCGCCAGCAGCTCGGTCGTCTGGTCGAGCTGGTGCTGGAGGCAGCCGATCCAGGCGTCGTCGCGCCACTCGTAGACGTACTGGCGGGAGCCCGGCTCCTTGAAGCGCCGCACGGTGCCGCTCAGCATCAGCAGGCGGGTCGTCTCCGACATCGAGCCCTTGCTCGCGTCGAGCGCGCTCTGCAGCTCCGGCATCGTCATGGGCGCCCTGCTGAGCATCAGCACCCCGGCGGCGCGTCCCGCCATGGGCGGCCAGCCCATGGCGCGGCCGATGCGCAGGCCGAAGTCGTCGATCAGCGGATGCACGTCGCCGGCGGGGTCGGACACCGCCCGTCTCCATTCGGTCAGAAAACTGAACGTTCACTCTTGACTGAACTTTCTGCTGGGACAGCCTACCGCCTGACCGCCGTTCGGATCTCCCCACGGCCGGCCCCTCGCCAGAATCGCCACCACGAGGGGAAATGGGGAGGATGGCCACTATGACTTTCTCTGACGACCATTCTCATGATCGCGTGCGGCCGCTCGGCGGGACCGGGCTCTCCGTCAGCTCGATCAGTCTGGGCACCTCGTTTCTCGGCAACCCGGCCCAGCCGGACGGCTCGCCGGCGCCGGAGTCCGCGGAGCTGGCGCGGACGCTGCTCGCGGGCCCGTACGCGGTGATCGACACCTCCAACAACTACGCCGGGGGCCGCAGCGAGACCGCTCTCGGGCGGGCGATCGCCGAACACGGGCTGCCGGACGGGCGCAGCATCGTCACCAAGGCCGACTCCGAGCCCGGGACCGGCCGTTTCGACCGGGACCGCGTCTGGCGCTCGTTCGAGGAGAGCACGGCGCGGCTGGGGCTGGAGACGTTGCCGCTGCTGCACCTGCACGATCCGTACACGGTCACCGTGGAGGAGGCCCTGGCGCCGGGCGGGGCCGTGCAGGGCCTGGTCGAGCTGCGCGAGCAGGGGCTGGTCGGCGCGATCGGCGTGGCCGCGGGCGAGATCGACCTGATGACCAGATACGTGACCAGCGGCGTCTTCGACGTGCTGCTCACGCACAACCGCTACACGCTGGTCGACCGGCGCGCCGAGGCACTGATGGCCGAGGCGGCGGAGCGCGGCATGGGCGTCTTCAACGCGGCGCCGTTCGGCGGCGGGCTGCTCGCCGGGCGCGGCACCCGCTACGCCTACCGCGAGGCGTCGCCCGAGCTGCTGGCCTGGACCGAGCGTGCCCGCGAGCTGTGCGACACGTGGTCGATCGACCTGTCGGCGGCGGCCCTGCACTTCTCGATGCGCTGCCCGCTGGTCCACTCCACCGTGGTCGGCGTGAGCCGGCCTGAACGGATCGAGCAGCTCGAGAAGCTGCGCCTGACCACGGTCCCCGACGACTTCTGGCCCGCGCTGGAGGCTTTGGGGACGCCGCCGTCCACCATCGACGGCTGACCTGCGTGCCCGGGAGGCGTCCTGCGCCTCCCGGGCCGTCCGGCTACAGCCAGGTGCGCAGGTCGTCGATGTCGAGCAGGGGCAGGCCCCAGCGCAGCGCGGCGATCTCCAGGTCGGCGGCGGTGGCCATGGTGCCGTCCTGGTTCATGATCTCGCAGCACACCCCGACCGGCGGCAGCCCCGCCGCCTCGCACATCGCCACGGTGGCCTCGGTGTGGCCGTTTCGCTCGGCCAGGCGGCCGGGCCTCGCGGCGATCGGGATGACGTGGCCGGGCCCGGTGAAGTCGCCGGGCCGCGCGTCCGGGTGGGCCAGGCGGCGCACCGTGGCGGCCCGTTCCGCCGCGCTGACCCCCGTGCCGGCGCCCGCCGCCAGGTCGACCGGGGTGTGGAAGGCGGTGCCGTGGCGGTCGCCCGCGCCCCGCATGGGCTCGATCTCCAGCCGCTCCAGCACCTCGGGCGCGCAGGGCACGCACGGATAGCCGTAGACCTGGGTGAGCAGGAAGACGAAGTCCTCGGGGCGCAGCCGGGAGCCGGCGAAGATGACGTCTCCCTCGGCCTCACGGTCGGGGTCCCAGATCAGCGCCGCGCCGCCGGCGGCGATCTGCGCGACCACCTTCTGCACGCCCTGGGCCCCGCTGACGTGCCCGGCCCACGGGAGTGCGGCGACCAGGTCGCGCACGGCGCCGCCCGCGCCCGCAGGGGACCGCCTGGCGATGCGGGTGACCAGGTCGGACTCCAGGTTGACGCGGTCGCCGACGGCCAGGCCGCCGAGCGTGGTGGAGCTCAGGGTGAGCGGGATCAGCGCCACGGAGAACCTGTCGCGGGCCACCTCGGCGACGGTCACGCTGACCCCGTTGACGGCGATCTGGCCCTTCGGCACGACGAGGCGGACGTACCGGTCGGGGATCTTGATCCAGACCCGCCTGGCCGGGTGCTCGTCGTCGACGCGGACGACCTTGCCCACCGCGTCCACGTCGCCCTGGACCAGGTGGCCGGAGATCGCGTCGCCGACCGCGAGCGGGGTCTCCACGTTGACCGTCGTGCCGGGCGTGATCCGGTCGAACGTCGTGCGGCGCCTGGTCTCGGGCGACAGGTCCGCCTCGACGACGCCGTCCTCGCCGGCCGGGCGTACGGCCAGGGCGACGCCGTCGACGCAGATCGTAGAGTGCAGGCCGGTCTTGGCGGCCCGGATGAGGACCCGCCGGTCGTCGGCGTGCTCGATGACGCCGACCTCGTCGATGTGTCCGGTGAACATGGTGCTACACCTCTCAGCAGCATGACTGTCAGGGGCCGGAAGGCCCGAGAGGTGGCGGGGTGTCGCCGCGTGGCCCCGGAGTCGCACCGGATCGTCCCGCCTGCGCGGCGGGACCGGCGGGCTGTCACCGCCGCACCCTGGAATCGCACCAGAGCCTCAAATCTAACAGCACGCCGGATGGCGGTGAAGCGGCGACATGCGTTGACAGGCTAACCAACCAAGCGCATGCTTCGTGTCGCGAGGAGCGCCGGGCTCCCGCGACTCCCCGAAGGGATCGATCGATGGGACCTGCCGAGGTCACTCCAGCGTCTGCTCCTGGGCCCTCAGCCGCAGCGGGGCCGAGCCGCCGTACCCTGCTCCTCGCGGGCGGGATCCTCGTGACCGGCGCGGCGCTGGGCCAGGACCCCGCCTACGCCGACGCCGAGTACGACGTCGTGGTCGTCGGCTCGGGGGCGGCCGGCATGACCGCCGCGCTGACCGCGGCCAAGCGCGGGCTGCGGACGGTGGTGCTGGAGAAGGCGCCGACGTTCGGCGGGTCGGCCGCCCGGTCGGGCGCCGGGATCTGGATCCCGAACAACGAGGTGATCCTCGCCGCCGGCGTGCCCGACACCCCGGCCAAGGCCGCCGCGTACCTCTCCCGCGTCGTCGGCGGCACGGTGCCCGTCGAGCGCCAGCGGGCGTTCCTGGCCGCGGGCCCGGCCATGATCTCGTTCGTGCTGCGGAACAGCCCGCTGCGCTTCCGCTTCATGGAGGGCTACTCGGACTACTATCCGGAGTTCCCCGGCGGGATGCCGAACGGGCGCTCCATCGAGCCGGGACAGTTCGACGGGAACCTCCTCGGCGCCGAGCTGGCCCGGCTCAACCCTCCGTACATCGCCACCCCGGCCGGCATGGTGGTCTTCAGCGCCGACTACAAGTGGCTGACGCTCAGCGCGGTCAACCCGAAGGGCCTGGAAGTGAGCGCCGCCTGCCTGCTGCGCGGCACGGAGGCCGCGTTACGCGGGGAGAAGCCGCTCACCATGGGCCAGTCCCTGGCCGCCGGGCTGCGCGCCGGGCTGCTCGCGGCCGGGGTGCCGGTGTGGCTGAACACCCCGCTGCTGGACCTGCACGTCGAGTCCGGCCGCGTCGCCGGCGTGGTCACCTCCGCGGGACTGGTCAGGGCCAGGCGCGGGGTGATCGTGGGGTCGGGCGGGTTCGAGCACAGCGCGGCCATGCGCGCGGAGTTCCAGCGCCAGCCCATCGGGACGAGCTGGACCGTGGGCGCGAAGGAGAACACCGGCGACGGCATCGAGGCCGGCGAGCGCGCCGGGGCCGCGCTGGACCTGATGGACGACGCCTGGTGGGGGCCGTCGATCCCGCTGCCCGGCCAGCCGTACTTCTGCCTGGCCGAGCGGACCCTGCCCGGCTGCGTCCTGGTCAACGGCAACGGCGTGCGCTTCGTCAACGAGGGAGCGCCCTACAGCGACGTGGTCCACGTCATGTACGACCGCAACACCCCTTCCGCGCCGCACATCCCGGCCTGGCTGATCGTCGACCAGAACTACCGCAACCGGTATCTGTTCAAGGACGTCGCCCCGCTGCTGCCGCTGCCCGCCTCCTGGTACGACAGCGGCGCGGTGTTCCGGGCCCCGACGATCGAGCAGCTGGCCGGCAAGATCGGGGTGCCGTCCGCCGCCCTGCGCGCCACGATCACCCGGTTCAACGGGTTCGCGCTGACCGGCAGGGACGCCGACTTCCACCGCGGGGACAGCGCCTACGACCGCTACTACGCCGATCCGTACGTCAAGCCCAACCCGTGCCTGGCCCCGCTGTGGCTGCCGCCCTTCTACGCCTTCAAGATCGTCCCCGGTGACCTGGGCACCAAGGGCGGCATGCGCACGGACGCCCGCGCCCGGGTGCTGCGCGCCGACGGATCCGTCATCCCCGGCCTGTACGCGGCCGGCAACGCCAGCGGCGCCGTCATGGGCCACAGCTACGCCGGCTCCGGCTCGACCATCGGGCCCGCCATGACGTTCGGCTACGTGGCCGCGAACGATCTCGCCGACAGCCCCTGACCGGCGGCTGTAGGGCTGTCGGCCGTTCGTCGACAAGATCTGACCGCTTGCCGTAAAGGAAAAGGAGGGTGCGCAATACTGCATACCGTATGTGGTACCCGTGATCCGTGGCAGACAGCACGAGACTCGCGGGCCCTGCGGGCCCCGCGAGCTCCGCAGGATTCCTCAGCCGTTCCCGTACCGTGGCGCCGCCCAATTGGAGCCGGTGGCTGGTGCCACCCGCGGCGCTCTCCGTGCACCTGGCGATCGGCCAGGCGTACGCCTGGAGTGTGTTCAAGCCCCCGCTGGAGTCCTCGCTCCAGCTGTCCGGCACCCAGAGCGCACTGCCGTTCCAGCTCGGCATCGTCATGCTCGGCCTGTCCGCGGCCTTCGGCGGCACGCTGGTGGAGCGGAACGGGCCGCGCTGGGCCATGTTCGTGTCGATGGCCTGCTTCTCCTCCGGCTTCCTGCTGTCCGCGCTGGGGGTGGCCACCCGGCAGTACTGGCTGGTCGTCCTCGGTTACGGGTTCGTGGGCGGGATCGGGCTCGGCATCGGCTACATCTCCCCGGTGTCCACGCTGATCAAATGGTTCCCCGACCGGCCGGGCATGGCGACCGGCATCGCGATCATGGGGTTCGGCGGCGGCGCGCTCATCGCCTCGCCGTGGTCGGCGCAGATGCTCGGCTCGTTCGGCACGAGCACGACCGGCATCGCCACGACCTTCCTCGTGCACGGCCTGGTCTACGCGGTCTTCATGTCCGTGGGCGTGCTGCTCGTACGGGTCCCGCCGGACGGCTGGCGGCCCCGGGGATGGCAGCCGCCGCAGGTCGCCGCCCGCGCGCTGATCACCACGGCCGACGTCTCGGCCCGCAACGCGATCCGCACCCCGCAGTTCTACTGCCTGTGGATCGTGTTGTGCTGCAACGTCACGGCCGGCATCGGGATCCTGGAGAAGGCCGCCCCGATGATCAAGGACTTCTTCTCGGGCACCGCGACGCCCGTCGCCGTCGGGGCCGCGGCGGGTTTCGTCGCCCTGCTGTCGCTGGCGAACATGGCCGGGCGGTTCGTCTGGTCCTCCACCTCCGACGTGATCGGGCGCAAGAACATGTACCGCGTCTACCTGGGCGCCGGCGCGCTGCTCTACCTCGTGATCGCGCTGGCGGGGGACTCGTCCCGGCCGCTGTTCATCATGTGCGCGCTGGGGATCCTGTCCTTCTACGGCGGCGGCTTCGCGACCGTCCCGGCGTACCTGAAGGATCTGTTCGGGACGTACCAGGTGGGCGCGATCCACGGGCGGCTGCTCACCGCGTGGTCCATCGCCGGCGTGCTCGGCCCGCTGATCGTCAACGCGATCGCCGACGCGCAGAAGGCCGCGGGGCGGTCCGGGCCCGCCCTCTACACCACGTCGCTGTACATCATGATCGGGCTGCTCGCGGTGGGCTTCCTGGCGAACGAGCTGATCCGGCCGGTGCACGACAGGCACCACGAGCGGCCCGCGAAGCCGGTCACGGAGAAGGGGCAGGCGCGATGACCTCCACCACGGACACGGACGCGCGGGAGGCGGCGGAGCCGCGGCGGACCTGGCTGATGGTGCTGGCGTGGTCCTGGGTCGGGCTGCCCTTCGCGTACGGCGTCTATCAGCTGCTGCTCAAACTCACCCAGCTCTTCGCGGGCTGACCCCGCCCGCCACGGGTTAAGGTGGCCCGGACGGAGAGGGGGGAGACGTGCGGACGAGGCTGCCTGCCGCGTTGCTCTTCCTCCTGTCCTGGCTCCTGCCCGTCGCGGGCCAGGCCCCGGCGGCTCAGCAGGTCGCCGCCCCGATGGTCCAGCAGGTCGCGAGCCGGACGCCGGAGGCGCGGCAGCTCCCGTACGAGCCCGCGACCGCCCGGGTGTGGGCCGGGCCGCACGGCGCGGCGGGCCCCAGCGGTGCGGCCCTGCTCGCGGCCGGTCCCCCCGGCTTCGGGCACGCGTGGGCCGTCGTCGTCGCCACCGCCGTCCCGGGCGCCCCCGCCGACCGCCGCCCCCTGGCGGCGCCCGCTCGCGCGCCTCCCTCCACAGGGTTCTGAGATCCCTTTTCCGCACGTCTGAGCCTGTGGAGGCTTTCCCATGTCCCGTGCGCCTGTCTGGCGTGCGGTGACGGCGCTCGCCGTCATCGCGATCTCTCTCACCCTGGCCCTGATCACCGCGCCGCGTCTGGGCCTGGATTTAAGAGGCGGCACCCAGCTCGTCTTCGAGACGAGGAATTCGGCCACCGTCAAGGCCGACTCGGCCGCCACCGACCGCGCACTGAACGTCCTGCGCCAGCGCGCCGACGCGCTCGGCGTGGTCGATCCCACCCTGGTCCGCTCGGGCGAGCGGCGGATCATCGTCGAGCTGCCGGGCGTGCTCGACCCGCGGCAGGCGGCCGACGTCATCGGCCGTACCGCGCAGCTCGCGTTCCACCCGGTGCTCGGCGCGGCCGAGGCCGGCGACAAGACGGCGGTCCCCGACGAGAACGGCGGGCTGCTGAAGCTCGGGCCCGTGGCCGTCAGCGGCGACGGGATCAGCGACGCGACGGAGCAGAGCGACCCCCAGCGCGGGCCCGGCTGGTGGGTGAGCATCGGCTTCCGCGACGCCGGCCTCTGGCAGCGGCTGACCGGCGCGGCGGCCTGCGAGCCCGCGGGCGACGCGAAGCGCAGGATCGCCATCGTACTCGACAAGGAGATCATCTCCTCGCCGCCGCTCGATCCCTCGGTCCTCTGCGGGACCGGCATCCCGGGCGCGAGCGGCGACATCACCGGGTCGTTCACGTACGAGGAGGCGCGCGACCTGGCCGTGCTGATCAAGGGCGGCGCGCTGCCCGTCCCGCTCGACCTCGTCGAGCAGCGGACGGTCGGCCCGACGCTCGGCGCGGCGGCCATCGACGCCAGCGCCAAGGCGGCGATCGCCGGGCTGGCCCTGACGGCCGTGTTCATCGTCGCCGTCTACCGCCTGTCCGGCCTGCTGTCGGTGCTCGCCCTGCTGTGCTACGGCGTCATCTCCTACGCGACGCTGGTGGCGATGGGGGCGACGTTCACGCTGCCGGGACTGGCCGGGTTCGTGCTGGCGATCGGCATGGCCATCGACGCCAACGTGCTCGTCTTCGAACGGGCCAGGGAGGAGTACGGCCAGGCGCCAGGACGCGGGCTGAAGGGGGCGCTCGGCCGTGGGTTCGCGAACGCGTGGAGCGCGATCGCCGACTCCAACGTCACCACCCTGATCGCCGCCGGCCTGCTGTTCTGGCTGGCCTCCGGCCCGGTCAAGGGTTTCGGCGTGACCCTGGCGGTCGGTGTGCTGGCCTCGCTGGTCTCGGCCATGCTCATCACCCGCGTGCTGGCCGAGACCGTCATCGGCAAGGTGCGCCCGCGCCTGTCCGGCCTCGGCTCGGCCGGCGCCGTACGCACCTGGCTGACCCGCAGGAACCCGCAGCTCATGCGGGGCCGCAGGCTGTGGCTGGCGGTCGCGGGCGGCCTGGTGGCGGTGGCCTGCGCCGGGCTGCTCGCGCGCGGGCTGAACTTCGGCGTCGAGTTCACCGGCGGGCGGCTCGTCGAGTTCGCCACGAGCCGGCCGATCCCGGCCGACGCCGCCGGCCAGGCGGTCACCCGCGCCGGGTTCCCCTCCGCCGTGGTGCAGTCGACCGGCGACGGCGTCACGGTACGCGCCGGACGGCTCGGCCTCGACGAGGTGGCCAGGATCGAGCAGGCGCTCGAACAGCAGGGCGGCGAGGTGACCAAGCGGCGCGAGGAGTTCGTCGGCCCCAGCCTGGGCGAGGAGCTGCGCCGCAACGCCCTCGTCGCGCTCGGCGTGGCCGTGGCGATGCAGCTGGTCTATCTGGCGATCCGGTTCAGGTGGACGTTCGGCGCGGCGGCGGTGCTGGCGCTGCTGGTGGACGTGACGGTGGTGATGGGGGTGTTCGCCTGGCTCGGTAAGCCGGTGGACGGCATCTTCCTGGCCGCCATGCTGACCATCGTCGGGTATTCGGTCAACGACAAGGTCGTGGTGTTCGACCGGGTACGCGAGCTGTGGGCGGCCCGGCGTAGCGAGCCGTTCGCGGCGGCGGTGAACGGCGCGATCCTGCAGACCATGCCGCGGACCGTCAACACGGGGCTGGGGGCGCTGTTCATCCTGACCGCGCTGATGGCCTTCGGCGGCGACTCGCTGCGCGACTTCGCGACGGCGCTGGTGATCGGGATCGTGACGGGGACGCTGTCGTCGGCGTTCGTGGCCGGGCCCGCGGCGATCTCGCTGGCCAGGTTCGACCGGCAGCCGCCGCCCGAGCCGGCCAAGCGGCGCGCCCGCAAGGCCAGGGAGGGCACGGGGGCCGTGGTGTGAGGAAGGGCGACCGGCCGTGGCGTGAGTGGGACGGGCCGCCGTGTCCAACGCCTGCGGCCGGCCGCTGACTCGTGGTCAGCTTCTGCGGCGGGTCGCCGTACTCGGCTTGGGGTGGGTGCCGGGCGTGGCCCCTTTCGGGAGCAGCCAGAGGGTGAGCAGGGCGGACAGGAGGGTGAGCGCGCAGGCGGCGTTGAGCGCCACCGGCAGCCCGGAGAGCTCGCTCACGGCGGGGCCCGCGAGCGCCCCGATCATGGTCGCCGCGGCCTCCGCGGTGAGGAACACGGAGCTGACGCGCCCGAGCAGCCCTTCGGGGGTGGCTCGCTGCATCCGGGTCTGCACGGCCACCAGCACGGTGACCCCCGGCAGCCCGAGCAGGACCGCGGCGGCCAGCGCCAGGGGCAGCGAGCTGCTGTTGAACAGCAGGGCGAAGGCACCGGCCACGAGCGCCTGACCGGTGGCGAGCGCCGGCCTGGTGGCGAACCGGTCCACGATCCTGCGGCTGATCGGCGCGCCGACGAGGAAGCCGAGCCCCAGCGCGGACAGCAGGTAGCCGACCTGGACGCTCCCGCCCAGATGCGTTACGGCGAAGGGGACGAGGAGGGCGGTCAGGGCCGCGTTCGCGAGCAGGTAGAGGCTGTTGGTGGCGAGCAGCGCCCGGGTCACCGCGGCGCGGCGGACGTGCCGCAGCCCGTCCCCGATGTCGGCGAGCACCCTCCGGGCGGCGGCCGCCGCAGGCCCTTCGGCGGGGGCCGTATCCCTGGGTCGTTTCGCGATCCTGCTGATGGCCGCGGCGGACAGCAGGCTGGCGGTGACGCTGGCGGCGACGGCCCCGTCGATGCCGGAGGTGGCGAACAGCAGCCCGCCGAGCGGCGGGCCGCTGAGCCCGACCACGCCGGTGGTGACCGCGCCCAGCGAGTTGGCGCTGGTCAGCGCGGGTCCTGTGCCGACCACGGACGGCGTGTGGGCCGCGGCGGCGGGACGGAACAGCACCCCGGCCGTGCCCTGCCCGAGCACGGCCGCGTACACGAGCCAGATGGTGTCGGGGGTCCTGGCGAGGAGCGCCACGGAGATCGCCAGTGCGTGCAGGAGATCGGTGGCGATCATCAGGCGGCGGCGGTCCCACCGATCGGCCGGCACCCCGGCGAACGGGCCGAGCAGCAGCGACGGCAGGTACTCGAAGGCCAGCGTGACGCCCGTCGCCAGCGCCGAGCCCGTGACGGCGTAGACGTGCGCGGGCACCGCGACGACCAGCAGGCTCGTGCCGAGACCGGCGATCGCCCGCGCGCCCCAGAGCAGCCGGAAGTCCCGCACCTTCAGTGCGCTCACCATCGCCCCTCCCCGGGAGAATTATTCTCCCAAAAGAGAACAGGGGCGCTCTTATTCTGTCAAGATAGATGCGTGGACAACGTGGAACTCGGCCTGCGGCTGCGCAGTCGCCGCGCGGCCCTCGGGCGGACCGTCGCCTCGGTGGCCACGGACGCGGCGCTGTCGGTGCCCTACGTGGCCAACCTGGAGAACGGCCGGGGCAACCCCACCGTCTCCGCCCTCGACCGGCTGGCCGACGCGCTCGGCACCCGGCTGGTGGTCGAACTGGTGGGACCGGACGAGGATCAGGGGAAGGCGGCGGCTCCGGTGGCCGTGCCGCCGTCGCTGCTGGCCTTCTCGCGCGGCGCCCGGTTCCGGCGCGAGGTCGCGCTGCTGGCCGGCACGCTCGCCGAGGACGATCGGACGGTACGGGCCATGCTCGTGGACGCGCTGGCCGCCGCCGCCGCGCCGTTGCGGCGGGACCTCCATGAGGGGGACTGGCGGCGGCTGCTGGACGCGATGGTGCTGATCCTGGGACATCCGGCGGATTAGGCGGCCCCGGGCGTCTGCTCCACCGGGGCCGCCTCGGGCCCTACACCGCTACGCCGGCCTCCTTGGCCGCGCGGTCGATGGCCGACAGCTCGTCGTCGGTGAAGTCGAGACGGTCGACGGCGGCCACGTTCGCCTCAAGCTGCTCGGGGCTGGAGGCGCCCACGAGGACCGAGGTGATGCGGGGGTCGCGCAGCGCCCAGGCGAGCGCGAGCTGGGCCACCGACTGGCCGCGCGACTCGGCCAGCTCGGCGAGCGACCGTACGAAGGCCAGGACCTCCGGGGTGACGCGGTCGGCGGTCAGGAAGCGGCCCTCGGCGGCTCGCGAGTCGGCGGGGATGCCGGCCAGGTAGCGGTCGGTCAGCAGGCCCTGGGCGAGGGGCGAATAGACCACGCAGCCGATGCCCTCCTGCTCCAGGACGCCCAGCAGGGAGGCTTCGATGCCCCGGTTGAGCAGGGAGTAGGAGGGCTGGTGGACCAGCAGCGGGGTGCCGAGGTCGCGGAGCAGGCGGGCAGCCTCGGCGGTGCGCTCGGGGGAGAAGTTGGAGACGCCCGCGTACAGGGCCTTGCCGGTGCGCACGATGTGGTCGAGCGTGCTGACCTGCTCTTCGAGCGGCGTGGCGTCGTCGTCGCGGTGCAGGTAGAAGACGTCCACGTGGTCGAGGCCGAGCCGGGCGAGCGAGCGGTCGAGGGTGGCGAGCAGATGCTTGCGCGAGTTGCCCTTGCCGTAGGGGCCGTCCCACATGGGGTTGCTGCCCTTGGTGGTGACGACGACCTCGTCACGCAGCGAGCGGGGGAGGAGCTGCCCGAACGCGGACTCGGCCGCGCCGATCGGCGGGCCGTAGCGGTCGGCGATGTCGAAGTGGGTGATGCCGAGGTCGAATGCCTTGTGCAGGATGGCGCGCTGGCCGTCCAGCGGTTTGCCCGCGCCGAAGTTGTGCCACAGGCCGAGCGACACGGCGGGGAGCAGCAGGCCGCTGCGGCCACATCTCCTGTACGGCTGGCGTTCGTAGTCCAACGATGACCTTCCCGAGCTCAATCATGATCACAATGAATCGTTTTTACCCGTCCTAGTTAAGCATGGGCAGGCCACGTGGGTTCGGTGCCCAGTGGGTGATCGACGCCGCTCGGCTTGTTCGTGGCGACGACGGGATCATGAGTCCGCGCCCGGGCGGACGATCATCAGCACCACGACGATCGCCCAGAGCAGGTTGTAGATCCCGGCGAACATGCTGAGCCTGCGCAGCCGGTCGCGCGGTCCCGGCTCGGCGAGCGCGTCCCGCTGGAGCGGCAGGATCTGCAGTGCCAGCAGGCCGCCGGCGAAGATGGTGAGGACCATGGAGACGTTGATCCAGATCTCGCCCATCCGGCCCTGGACGATGGCCAGCACGATCCCGGCCACGGGGACGACGAGCCCGGCGACGGCGTAGCCCCGGCTGATGCGGTGCAGCGCCACGGCCACGGACCGGCTCCGCTCGCCCTCCCCGCCTGTGCCGCCCTCCCCGCCTGTGGCTGGAACGCCGACTGCCACCGGGGCGTAGCGGGGGAACAGGCTCGTCGCGACGGCCGAGCCGCCGACGAACACGATGGCTGCCAGGACGTGAACCGACAGCAACAGACCTTCCACGGACCCTCCTCAGAACCTTCAGGCGGCCTGAAGCTTAGCACGAAAGCTTCAGGCCCCTTGAAGGTCCTCCGGGGTGCGCGGGAGGCTGGGGTCTCAGGGGGTGGCTGGGCCGGGGCGAGGGGTGCGGTTGGGCTGGAAGGCGGCTTGGACGGCCTCGGAGACCTGGCGCTGGATCGGGTCGGCGTCCGGGCCGAACAGGCGCTCGTCCACCATGGACACCGCCTCCTTCGCCGCGTCGAGGAGCCGCGCCCCCTCGGGCGTGACCTCGATGGTCGAGGCCGAGCCGGCCCGCGCGGTGCGATCGCGGACCAGGCCGGCGGCGGCCAGCGCCTTCACCGCCGTGTGGACGCTCTGCACCGTGGTCCCCGACATCCTTGCCAGATCGCTGAACGAGACCCCGGGCACGCCGGCGATGTGACCGAGCAGCCCGAGCCGGCTGACCGTGAGATCAAGAGGGGCCAGAGCGGCGCCGAGCTCGGTCTCGATCCGGCGGGCCAGCGTGAGCACCACGATGGAGGTGCTGGTCACGGGCGGGCTGGGGCGTTCGTCGTTGGTCACGGTCCCAGTCTCCCGCACCCCCGGGAGGCGAGCCGCGCGCCGGGTGGCGACCCGTACCGGGGAGAAGGCCCGTACCGGAGACCGGGGAGGAGGCCCGTACAGGGGAGGAGGCCCGGACGCGTCAGCCGTAGCGGAGAGTTGGGCCCGGACGCCGTCAGCCGGTCAGGCTGCGCACGGCGTCGAGGGTGTCGTCCAGGGTGGCGTGCACGATCTGGCCCGGCCGGGCCAGCCGGGTCTGCCAGCGCACGTCCTCCACCCGTGGATACCCCGGGTCGGCCCCGACGGCGAGCCCGCGGGCCGGGTTGTCGAGGGCGGCGCCCAGCTCCAGCAGGGCGATCGGCTGCAGGCTGCCGCCCGCCGGGAACCAGAAGAGGGTCAGCACGCCCGGCAGGTGCAGGTGGTGGTGCTCCCAGGCGATCTGGATCGGAGTCTGCGCGGGGTCGTTCATCGGGAAGTCGCGGCGGCGCGGGTTGAGCACGATCGCGGGCAACCGCCGCAGCGCCGCCGCGGCCCGCCGCTGCCAGTCCTCGACCCCGGTGATCCCGCCGGCCAGGAACACCGCGGGCGGGTCGCCGGGGGAGGGCTCGTAGTAGTCGGGGGCCTCGTAATAGGGGCGCACGGTGATGTTCCTCTCCCAGGTGACGCGGAAGGACGAAGGACATCCTTTCGCGGTATGTCATTCTCGGTGCAGACCCACGACTTCGGACGGCAGGAGCACGGGGATGAACGACCCGTCGATGGTGCGGTTCTACCGGGACAACGGCTACGTGCTGGTCAAGGGGCTGCTGAGCCAGGCGGAGGCGCGGGCGTACCGGGAGGAGTGCCACGCGGTGCTGGCCAGGCTGCGCCACACCGAGGCCACCTGGGGGAGCGCCAGGGAGCTGGCCGGCGGCGCGACCGAGCTGCGGCACTGCCACGACGCGCAGTTCCGCTCGGCCGCCTTCGCCCGGCTCATGGTCGATCCGCGGTTCACCGACGTGGCCGCGGCCCTGATGGGCTCCGAGAACGTCCAGCTCCACCACACCAAGATCTTCGTCAAGCCGGCGGAGAAGGGGTCGCCGTTCCCCATGCACCAGGACGCCGCGCACTTCCCGCACACCAGGCACACGCTCGGCGCGGCCATCTTCCACTTCGACGACGCGCCCGAGGAGAAGGGGTGCGTACGGGTGGTGCCGGGCAGCCACAGGAGCGGGCCGCTGCCGCACATCGAGGAGGGCGGCTGGCATCTGCCGCTCGCGAGCTGGCCGCTGGAGGCCGCCGTGCCGGTCGAGGCGGAGGCCGGGGACGTCCTGTTCCTCACCTATCTCACCGTGCACGGGTCCGGCGTCAACCGGGCGGCCGAGGCCCGTACGACCCTGCTCATCCAGTTCCGCGACCCCGAGGACCGGCCGGTCGACGACGTGCACCGCTCGCGGGGACAGGGGACGATGCTGCGCGGCGTCGACCCCACGGGAGATCGTTAGCCGCCCGCGCACCCCCGCCGGCCTGCGGTTCCCCGCCGGGCTGGGGTGAGGTGGGGTAGGCCAGGGGGTGGCCCGCGCCGGACGATGAACACATCTCGGGCGCACGGCGTACGCGCTGGTCCCGCGCCACCTCCCGCGCCGGCGGCAGCCGCCGGCGCCACCTGATCTGGGGGCCCACATGACCGAGCTCGCCTACGCGGAGCGTCCCGCCGCCAGCGCCACCGACTGGTGGCGCGAGGCCGTGATCTACCAGGTGTACGTGCGCAGCTTCGCCGACGGCAACGGCGACGGCGTCGGGGACCTGCTCGGCGTCCGCAGCCGCCTGCGGTATCTCGCCGAGCTGGGGGTGGACGCGGTCTGGCTGACGCCGTTCTACACCTCGCCGATGGCCGACTTCGGCTACGACGTGGCCGACTACCGGCAGGTCGATCCGATCTTCGGCACGCTGGCCGACGCCAAGGCGCTGATCGACGACGCCCACCGGCTGGGCCTGCGGATCATCATCGACGTGGTCCCGAACCACACCTCCGACCGGCACGAATGGTTCGCCCAGGCCGTACGCGAGGGCCCCGGGAGCCCGGCCCGCGACCGGTACGTCTTCCGCGCGGGCAGCGGCGACCTGCCCCCGAACGACTGGGAGTCGGTCTTCGGCGGACCGGCCTGGACGCGGCTGCCGGACGGGCAGTGGTATCTGCACCTGTTCGCCCCCGAGCAGCCCGACCTCAACTGGGAGCATCCGGAGGTGCACGAGGAGTTCGCCGGCGTCCTGCGGTTCTGGCTCGACCTGGGCGTGGACGGCTTCCGCATCGACGTCGCGCACGGCATGGTCAAGGCCGAGGGCCTGCCCGACATCGGCCGTACGGGGCAGGTCGAGATGATCGGCACCGCCGTGCTGCCCTTCTTCGACCAGGACGGCGTGCACGACATCCACCGGGCCTGGCGGCAGATCCTGGACTCCTACGACGGCGATCGGATCGGCGTCGCGGAGGCCTGGGCGCCCACCCCCGACCGGCTGGCGCTCTACGTCCGCCAGGACGAGCTGCACCAGGCGTTCAACTTCCACTTCCTGACCACCCCGTGGGAGGCGGCCGGGTTCCGCGCGGTGATCGACTCCTCGCTCGCCACCACCGCGCTGGTCGGCGCGCCCACCACCTGGGTCCTGTCGAACCACGACGTCAAGCGGCACGTCACCCGCTACGGTGGCGGCGAGCAGGGGCTGCGCAGGGCGCGCGCCGCCGCGCTGCTGATGCTGGCGCTGCCCGGCTCCGTGTACGTCTACCAGGGCGAGGAGCTGGGTCTGCCCGAGGTGCTCGACCTGCCGGACGAGCTGTGCCAGGACCCGCAGCGGCTGCGCGACCCCGACAGCGGCCGCGACGGCTGCCGGGTGCCGATGCCGTGGGCAGACCTCCAGCCGAGCCACGGGTTCAGCTTCCCGGCCGCCGATCCGAGCTGGCTGCCCATCCCGGCGGCGTGGGGGCCGCTCAGCGTCGACTCCCAGCTCCGCGACGCCGGCTCCACGCTGCGGCTGTACCAGGCGGCGCTCAGGCTCAGGCACGAGCTGGACGACCTCGGCGACGGGCCGCTGACCTGGCTCGACTCGCCGGAGGGGACGCTGGCGTTCGTTCGCGGCGACGTCGCCTGCGTGGTCAACCTGACCGGGCGGCCCGTCGAGAGTCCCGTACGGGGAGAGGTGCTGCTCGCCAGCGCGGCCCCGGAGGGCGGACGGCTGGCGGCCGACTCGACGGTCTGGTGGCGGCTCGCCGGGCCTCCGTACTGAGCAACCGTGACGTTTTCGTTATCAAAGGCGCGTATCGCATCAGGGGAGCCGCCCTCGTAGCCACAGAGGAACGGAGACGATGTTATGACCATCGACTACATCCCCGACCCGCCCGCCGAGGGCGCAACGGAACATTTCGGGCTGCCGTGGCAGGGCATCACCCTTCCCAAGGCCATCCTGGATCGGCACGGCGCCCGGATCCTCGACCCCTGGGCGGTCCCGCTGGACAAGGGCGAGACCCCGCCGGACTCCACGATCTACCGCGCGTACGTGCTGCTGATCCCCGGCCAGGCGCTGGCGTCGGAGACCTCCACGGAGTGGATCAGCCGCAACCTGGGCCGGGGCGTGCAGCTCTCGCCGAGCGGCGTCGAGCGCGCCCGCGGCAGGGACTACCCGGAGGAGCCGGTCTGGATGCCGGTCGGGCTGGAGCCCGACGGAGAGGTGCAGGACGTCGACCTGGACGCCTGGCGGGCGCTGCGCACGCTGCGCAGGGCCTGCCGCGAGCAGGCGGGCGGGGTGCCGCGGGAGGAGTTCGTGACCAGGACGTCGCTGGACCACCTCTTCGTCGGGTCCGGCGTCGACGGCGTCGGCGCCGACCTGGGCGGCGCGCCGGCCACGAGCGGGCACGGCGTGACCGACGAGTCGGGTGTCTTCTCCCATGTCGGCTACGGCCGGACGCCGGTGACCCTGATGAGCGGGCCGCCGCGCCGCAGGACGGTGCAGGAGCTCGGCGGCGACCGGATCACCGTGGTCACCATGGACACCGGCGTCGTACGCGGCCACCCCTGGTTCAAGCCGTGGAGCGACCCGGACGCGTTCCTGACCGTGGACCCACCGGGCCAGGCGGTGATCGAGGCGCTGGACCTCACGCAGGGCGGCAAGCCGGTCGCCAGGCTCATGGGCTACGAGGACCTCGGCGAGCTGCCGAACCCGCTCGTCGGCACCCTCAACAGCCACACCGGGCACGGCCTCATGATCGCCGGGCTGATCGCGCAGCTCGCGCCGGACTCCCGGGTGCTGATGTACAAGGTCATGCACGCCGACGGCATCGTGCCGGGTGAGGCGGTGCACGCCGCGATCGACCGCCTGCTGGAGCGGATGAGGTCCGGGTTCACCGTGGACGTCCTGTGCCTGGCCTTCGGCGGCTTCGCCGAGACGCGGCAGGGGACCGACGCCATGCAGGCGCTGTTCGAGAAGGTCAACGAGCTGCGGGCGCGCGGTGTCATCGTGGTGAACGCGGCCGGCAACTACTCCACGACCAGGCCGTTCTACCTCGCCGCCCACTCCGACACGGTCGTGCCTGGCGGCCCGCCGCTGGCGCCCATGATCGGCGTCGGCGCCAAGAACCCCGACGACACGATCGCGATCTTCAGCAACGAGAACGCGGCCGTCCGGTGGCGTGCGCCCGGCGCGATGCTGGTCAGCACGTTCCCGCCGTACGTGCAGGGCGCCCAGAACGCCGCGCTCACCAACGGGCGGCGCACCTCGCTCGACAGCGACTCGGCCAGCCCGTTCAGGAGCTGGAGCGGCACCTCGTTCGCGGCGCCGATCGTGGCCGGGGTCATCGCCGCGCGGCTGAGCCGGACGGTGCACCAGGTGGGCCTCGACCGCATGCAACGCGCCCGTGACGTCATCCAGCAGATGATCAGCGAAAAGGTGATCCGCCCGGAAACCACCCCCATCTGATGATGACCAAGGACCCCGAACTGAACCCCGCACCTGGTTCGGCGGCCGGCCCCGCACCTGGTCCGGCGACCGGTCCGGCAGCTGGCCGGGCGACCGCCCCCGCACCTGGACGGGCGCCGGCTGGTCACGGCGGTGAGCGCCGCGACCGGCTGGCGGGCCTGCTCCTCGACGCCCGCGAGGGCAGGAGCGGCGCGCTGGACGCCATCGTCGCCGAGCTCACGCCGATGCTCTGGCACACCGCCAGGAACCAGGGCCTGAGCCCGGAGGCCGCGGAGGACGTCATCCAGACCACCTGGCTGATCCTGCTGCGCCACCTGAACGACATCGCCGCACCGGGCGCGCTCATCGAATGGCTGGTCACGACGGCTCGCCGCGAGGCGTGGCGGGCCGGCGCGGCCGCGCGCAAGGCCGATCTGCCCGGTGACGACACCTTCGACGAACTGCCCGGCGGCCTGTTGTCGCCGGACGAGCTGCTGGTGGACGACGAGCGGCGGCGGACCCTCTGGAACGCGGTCGCAAGGCTGCCCGAGCGGTGCGGCGAGCTGCTCAGGATCATCGCCTTCGTGCCCCGCCCGCACTACGACGCCGTGGCCGCCGCTCTGGGTATGCCGATGGGCAGCATCGGCCCCACCCGTGGCCGATGCCTCGCGAAGCTACGCCGCCTGCTCGCGATGGACCCGGAATGGAGCCCGTGATGAACGGTGCAGATGGGGAGAACACATCCGACTTCACCACCGAGGACCAGCTCCTTATCGACGACATAGCGGACGTCTACCGCCGGATAGACCCGGTCCCCGCGACGCTGGTCGAACGCCTGCAGTTCGCTCTGGCGCTGGAGTCACCGGAGTTCGAGATCCTGCGCCCGCACGAGGACAGTGGGCTCACCGCCGGGGTCCGGGGCGGTGAGGACAGCCGGACGATCACCTTCGACGGCGAGATCCTCACGATCATGATCAGCGTGAGCGCGCACGACGAGCACGCCGTACGCGTGGACGGCTGGCTCGCCCCGCCCGGCGACCACCTGGTGGAGCTGCGCACGAGCGATGGGCCGCATCTGGTCAGGGCCGACGACCAGGGCAGATTCGTCATCGACGTGGTGCCGCGCGGTCTGACGCAGCTCGTCGTGAGACAGGGGCTGGACGATCCGGCGCTGGCGACGATACTGGCGGTGACCCCCTCACTCATTCTCTGACCGGCGCGAGGCGGTATTGGCGGACGACGAACGGGCAGCCGCTCTTCGCGAGCGGATCGAGCGGCTGCACAGGTCCAGCGTCGAGGCGACCGACAACGGCCGCCCGGCGCTGGCCGCGCGACGGCTACGGCAGGCCCTCACCCGCCTCGGCTGGCCCGCCACCGCCGCTTCCACTGCCGCCTCCGCCACCGACGCAGCCGCCGATGATGCTGGCACCTCCGCCACCACCGCCACGGCCGTCACCGATGACGTCGTCGCCGACCACGCTCCGGGCCGGGCTGGGTGGGACGATCTGCTGGCGCGGTTGCTGACCAGCCTGGCGCACGCCGAGGCCGAGCTGGGCAGGACAGAGCTCGGGCTGAGCCTGCTCGACGAGGCCCAGCGTGGCGCGCCGCCGCCGGAGCTGGCCATCGTGCACGCCCAGCGCGGCCTGCTCCTCCTGCGCCTGGGCTCCAACGCCGAGGCGCTGCGGGAGCTGGACCTCGCCGCTCCCATGCTCCTCGACCACGACCGGGTCGAGCTGGCCCGGGTGCTGCTCAACCGGTCGGTCATCCACCTCTCGACCGGCCGGATCCGCCAGGCCAGGGACGACGCGCAGAGGTCCGCGCAGATCGCCCACGCCCTCGGTCACGACGTGCTCGCCGCCAAGGCCCTGCACAACGACGGCTACTGCGACCTGCTGCTGGGTGACGTGCCGGCGGCGCTGGCGGTGTTCGCCCGGGTGGAGCCCCTCTACCGGGAGGCCAGCCCGGGCTTCCTGCCGGTGCTCGCGCTCGACCGGGCCAGGGCGCTGCTGGCCGTCGGGCTGACCGACGAGGCCGGGCGCACCCTGGACCAGGCCATCGACGGCTTCCGGCGGCAGCGGCTGATGCAGGACTACGCCGAGGCCGAGCTGGCCCGCGCCCAGTGCGCGCTGGACGCGGGACGCGCCGCCGAGGCGCGGGACTGGGCCAGGCGCGCGGAGTCCCACTTCTGGCGCAGAGGCAGCACGGCCTGGGCCCTGCGCGCCGCCCTCATGCGCCTGCGCGGCGACTTCGCCCAGGCAACCGCCCCAGGCCCCGCGCCGCGCGGCGAGCCCGCGACGGAGACCGGCAGACGGCCTGCGGGGTCGATCACGCCGGGCCCCGCGCCGCGTCCCGGGGCTGCGGGGGCGACCGGCTCGGGCGCCGCGCCGCGCGG